>JBGAOU010000068.1:0-6779 GCA_044221625.1 Pyrinomonadaceae bacterium
AAGTTGCGGAGCAGCGGCTGGTTGTACGTCAGGCCGAGGCTCGACGAATAGATCGCACTACTGCTCGAACCCGAAACCTGTCCCGAGCTCACCTGTGCCTGCGCAAAGGCGTTCTCGGTCCGCTGATTATTAAAAAATACCTGGTAGTTTCCGCCGCCCGGCCGTATGAACTTGTTCATACTCGAGTTGATGCGAAAATCGTTGGTCGCCGACGAACCGGTCGTCGAATTGCGCGAATAGTTCGGCGATATCGTAAAGACCGGGTCGTATATGCCGAGCTGCGAGCGAATACCGGTCTCCTGGATCCGCACGGTCGTCCGCGACACCTCGATGTCGTTGTTGCTCTCGAGCGCCCGCTTGATGGCGTCGTCGAGCGACAGCGGCAGCGGCTGCGATGTCTGCACGCCGAGGCGCGTCATCGCGTTTGAGAACGGGTTGACGGCCGACGGAGCCGCCACGGGTGCTCGTCTGACGGCGGGTGCGGGCACGGTATTCTGTGCCACCTGCTGCTCGTCCTGCGGCACGGCTTGGGCAGCCGCCGCCATTGCCGACGACAGCATCAGACTGAAAAGTAACGATTTTGATCCTTTATAGGCCATTATGAGAACGCTCCGGTATTTCACCGCTTAGATTGTATTAATGCTTAGAAACTCAATCGCTTACTACGTCACGCCCGACGCCATTGTTTCAACTATCTTTATCGGCAACAAATACCGAATCTTTGAATTTTTGGCTGATATGAGTTATCGTCAAGCTTTTAATATACGCACTTTTCACGGAGGAATCTAAACATAATGGCTATTAAAGTTGGCATCAACGGTTTCGGCCGCATCGGACGCGCGGTCATGCGCACGTGCCTCGGCAACCCTGATTTTGATTTCGTCGCGGTCAATGACCTCACCGACACTAAGACACTCGCTCATCTATTGAAATATGACTCGATCATGGGCAATCTCGACCACGACATCTCGGCCGGCGACGGCGTGATCAACGTCGAGGGCGATTCGTTTCGCGTTTTTTCCGAAAAGGACCCGGCCGCGATCGACTGGAATTCGGTCGGCGCCGATATCGTCATCGAATCGACGGGCCGCTTTACCAAGGCTGAGGACGCGTCAAAGCACCTCGGCGGCAGCGTCAAAAAGGTAGTCATCTCGGCACCCGCCAAGGGCGAAGACGTGACCATCGTGCTCGGCGTCAACGAGGCAATGTATGATGCGGCAAACCACCACATCATCTCGAACGCGTCATGCACGACGAACTGTCTCGCACCGGTCGCCAAGGTCATCCACGAGACGTTCGGCATCAAGAACGCCCTGATGAACACGATCCACAGCTACACCAATGACCAGCAGCTGCTCGATCTGCCGCACAAGGACCTTCGCCGTGCGCGTGCCGCCGCTCTGTCGATGATCCCGACCTCGACCGGTGCCGCCAAGGCCGTCGCGCTCGTCATTCCCGAGCTTAAGGGCAAGTTTGACGGTATCTCGGTCCGCGTCCCGACGCCCAACGTCTCGCTCGTCGATGTCGTGATGAACGTCGAAAAACAGACCTCGACCGAGGAAGTGAACGCCGTTCTCAAGGCCGCCGCCAACGGCCCGCTGAAGGGCATTTTGGCCTTCAGCGAAGAGCCGCTCGTCTCGATCGACTTTAAGGGCAACTCTAACTCATCGATCGTAGATGCTGAAAATACTAAGGTTATCGACGGCACCTGCATCAAGATCCTGTCCTGGTATGACAACGAATGGGGCTATTCGTGCCGCGTTCGCGACCTGGTCAAATACATTGCCGAAAAGGGAATGTAGCGTTTTACTTCCGTGCGGGAACCGCCGAACAGGTAGTGCGGTTCCCGCCGCATTTCAAAATTTATGAAGCACATCCGCGTTTTTTGCGTCTCCCTTGCTTTATTGATCCTTTGCGGCTTGCCCGAGGCCGTCCTCGCCCAGCGAAAACCCGCACCGAAAACACGTCCCGAACCTGTCAAGACGGTTCGTCTGACCAAACTCGGCAGCGTCGATGTCTTCGGCGGTGACACGCCGCCCAACCTCACTGCGGCCCAAAAGCTCCGCTGGGATTCATTCATCAAGATCTGGGAAACGCTCCGCGACAATTATTTTGACCAGACCTTTAACGGCCTCGACTGGAACGCCGTTAAGGCTGAATACCGCCCGCGCGTCGTCGCCGCCAAGACCGACCTCGAGTTTCACACGCAGATGCAGGAGATGATCGGCCGGCTCGAACGCTCGCATTTCGCCATCGTCCCGCCCGAGGTCTACCGCGAGATCGAGACCGCCAAATCGGAGGCGAAAAAGCGTGAAAAGGAACGTGCCGCCGCCCGGACCGAGGCCGGCGACGACAGCGGCGAGGACGACGAACCGCTGTTTGACGAATCGGAGACGCATTTCGGCATCGGCGTCGAACTCCGGCTGATCGACGGCAAATTCGTGATCGTCGGCACCGACGAAAATTCAGCGGCCGAGTACGCCGGCGTCAAGCCCGGCTTTATCCTCGACAAGATCAACGGCGTTTCGCTCTCCGAAATGGTCAAGCGGATCACCGTTTATTATTCGTCGACCGGCACCGAAAAATTTCTCAAATATCTGCCGCTGCAGATCGGCCCGTGGTTCCTCAACGGCGAAAAGGACTCGTTCGTCTCGATCACGTGTCTCGACGGCGACAATAAACCGGTCGATTTCCGTATTCGCCGCGAACCGCTTCGCGGCCGCACGGTCGTTTTAGGTGAGAATCTGCCCGATCAGTATCTCAAGTTCGTCACCCGTGATATCGACGGCGACGTCGGCTATCTGCGGTTCAATCTTTTCGCCGGACCGGTGATCGACGCGTTTTGCGACGCCATCCGCCGAAATTCGGGCAAAAAGGCACTCATCATCGACCTGCGGGGCAATACCGGCGGGCTTCTCGGGCCGCTTTACGCCCTTTCGGGGATGCTGACCGACGACAAGATCGATATCGGGACGATGATCTACAAGGTCGGCCGCGAACCGATGATCGCCCGGTCGATGAAGAACAATTTCACCGGCAAACTCGTCTTTCTGGTCGACCGCTACACGATCTCGGCCGGCGAGATATTCGCGGGTGCCGTACAGGACAACAAGCGGGCCCTGATCATTGGCGAAAAAACGGCCGGCGAGGCACTGCCCGCGATCTCGGTCGCGTTGCCGACCGGGGGCGTAATGCTCTACCCGATCGCCAATTTCAAGACCACGACCGGCCGCCTGCTTGAGGGCGTCGGCGTCGTTCCGGACGTCACGGTCGAGATCGACCGCAAGACACTGCTCGAAGGCCGCGATCCGCAACTTTCGAGGGCGATCGCCGAGATCAAACAGGACAAGCTTTTCCCCAAGCCCGCCGCCGAGATGGGCGATCCGGAGTCGCCGCCGCCGCCGATGGCACTTCCTCCGCCGCCGAAAGTTGCAGGCGGAAGCGGAAGCGGTAGCGGTAGCGGAAGGGGTACGGGGATCGGCAACGGTTCTGTCGGGATCAGCACCGCCGCATCGCCGCCGCCCGCGGCGGGCACGACGGGTGCCGCCAACAAGCCGGTTGCCGAGGTCAAAGACCCGAAGGCTCTCGAGGTGATAGCCTCGTTCGCCGCCGCGGCCGGTTCGCTGGCTGATTGGCGTGCGATCAAGACCTACACCATCACCGGCCGGCAGCAGATCGGTTATCGCGGCTCGCAGACGACGTTTTCTTTGAGGTCCTACAAACGTTACCCGTCCGAATACGCCATCGTTCTGTCGTCGCCGGCCGTCGGCGAGGTCCGCACCATTTTTAACGGACGCCAGATGATCACACAGGCGGATTACGGCCTCTATAACTCCGTGACGCTGCCCGATGACCCAAAGGCCGACCTTTTCGGTCCGATCTTTGAGGCTCTCGAAACCGAAACGATGCGTTCGGTCACCTTCACCGGCACATTTGACCGCGATGGGCGAAAATGTCACATTATTGAGGCAACCTTTAAGAACGGAGTGGGCTACGCGATGGCGTTTGATGTCGAGAATAAGATGCTCGTCAGCATAGCCGGCCGATTTTCGCTTACGTCCTATGGCGACTACCGAAAGGTCGGGCGGCTTATGATGCCGTTCAAGGTTGGCGTCGGTGCGGGCAAGGATCTCGAATTTGACTCGATCGTGCTCGACCAGACGCTCGGCGACGACATTTTCAAACGAAAGGAAAATTGCTACGACCGGCCGGCCCAAACCCCGGAAAAGACTCTATGAACAACATTATTTTTGGCCGCAACAGCCTCAATTTCGCACTCGCGGCGCTCGTACTCGTGGTCCTTGGCTGTTCGTGCCCGCAGAAACTGAGCGAATTTACCAAAAAGCCCGCTTCATCGACGCCTGCGCCGTCGAGCAACACCTCGTCGCCGGGACTGCCGACGACGTCCAATCCGACGGTCAAGAAAGGCGAATACGACCTAAGTATGGCCAAATACAATCAGCTGTCGATCGGTATGCCGCGAGCTAAGGTCGAGGAGATCCTCGGCGGCAAGGGAACCGAGATCAGCAGCTCGAAGGGCGGCGGCGTGAGCTTTTCGGTCAATAAATGGCAGGGCGATGACTACAAGGCCATCATCCTCTCGTTCAAGGCCGACAAGATCATGTCCAAATCGCAGGTCGGGCTCGATAAATAGAGGTAATTTTACATTGATCACCGCGCGTCTGTCAGCTTTCGGCGTGTAGCTTAGTTATGTTCAAAAAAACGATCAAAGATATTGATATTCACGGCAAACGCGTCTTTATACGCGTTGATTTTAACGTTCCGGTAAAGGACGGCGTCATCACCGACGACACCCGCATCCGCGGGGCGATGCCGACCATCCGATACGCTGTCGAGCAGGGCGCAAAGGTCATCCTCGCGTCGCATCTCGGCCGTCCGCTCAAGGACAAAAAGAAGGCCGAGGAAAAAGGCCTGCCGTACGACGCGGCAAAGTACAGCCTCCGGCCCGTGTTTGAGTATTTATCTAAGTTAGATGGGCTAAATGTTGCGTTTGCTGAGGATTGTGTCGGTGAGGCGGTTGCCGCTCAGGCCGCCGCGATGTCGGCGGGCGACGTCCTTTTGCTCGAAAACCTCAGGCTGCACGCCGGCGAGGAAAAGAACGATCCCGAATTTGCCGGTCAACTCGCGTCGCTCTGCGACGTTTACGTCAATGACGCTTTCGGCACTGCGCATCGTGCCCACGCCTCGACCGAGGGCATCACGCATTACGTCGGCGACAGCGTTGCCGGCCTGCTGATGGAAAAGGAACTCGATTATCTCGGCCGGGCGCTCAACTCGCCCGAACGGCCGTTCGTCGCCATTCTCGGCGGTGCCAAGGTCTCGGACAAAATACCGGTCATCGAGTCGCTGATCGCCCGCAAGGTCGATAAGCTGCTCATCGGCGGGGCGATGGCGTACACATTCTTTAAGGCCGCGGGCTACACGGTCGGCAAATCGCTCGTCGAGGACGATATGATGCCCAAGGCACGCGAGATCGAACAGATGGCGGCCGACGCCGGCGTCGAACTGCTCCTGCCGACCGATCACCAGGTCGTCGACAGCTACGACCCGCTGCATTCGCGCCGCACGATCCCGATCGCCTTTACCAATACGGGCCTCGTCGGCCTCGATATCGGCGTTGACACGGCCGCACTGTTCACAAAGGCGCTTGAAGGCGCCAAGACCATCGTCTGGAACGGCCCGATGGGTATGTTCGAGGAGAAACCCTTTGACGAAGGCACGCTCGCCGTCGCCGCGGCGGTCGCCGATGCTACCGATCACGGTGCGATCTCGATCGTCGGCGGCGGAGATTCGGTCGCGGCCGTTAATCAGGCCGGGCTCGACTCGCGCATCAGCCACATTTCGACCGGCGGCGGTGCCACGCTCGAGTTTCTCTCGGGCGACACACTGCCCGGCGTAGCGGCACTGGCTGATAAATAAATATTGACAGTTTCACTTGATTTGGTGAAAAATGACCCGTATGGATCTGGTCGAGCAAATAAAGCAGCTCTCGCAAAAACTTAGCAGTAGCGAGCGTAAGCAGGTCGTTGATTATTTATCAACGAGGTCCGAGCCGAAGGCTCCGGTTGACCTTTTCGGCTTTTGCAAGATCGCGTCTGACAGCACGTTCGACCTTGACGCTGCTCTCTATGAGATCCGCCACGAGTGGGAAGAGGAGCTTGAACTCTACAAATGAAAGATTTTGTCGCTGATACCCACGCGCTTCTGTGGTACCTTACCGCGGATCAAAAACTCAGCGACGCGGCAAAAGCAGTCTTCGACGAAGCACTTCGCGGACTCGCGTTTATTCACATCCCTTCGATCGTGATGGCCGAATCATATTTTGCCAACGAAAAATACAAACTTGGGCTGGATATTCGCGAGGTTTTCGATCAGCTGGACGCTGCCGGGCAGTTCGTAATGACTCCGTTTGACGTGGATGACGTACTCGATTTTGAGAAGGATTCGGCAATCGCCGAAATGCACGATCGGATAATTGCCGGTGTCTCTCGCCGACTCAATGCGCCACTTATCACCAAGGATCGGAATATCACCGCAAGCGGCCTCGTAGATGTGATCTGGTAACCATCGGATATTTGAATCTCCCCACCTTTGTGAATTGAAAGTGGCTCTCTGAACCGCCCGCCGGCGAGTAAAATGGCCGTTTTCGGCCATAAATATCATAAACATCATAAATATCGTAAGTATCATAAATATCGTAAAGCGCGATCTGTGAGAGTGGGGTTAGGCTTGAGATATGGCCGCAAAAGTCCCCGAAC
>JBGAOU010000027.1:0-43804 GCA_044221625.1 Pyrinomonadaceae bacterium
GGCAATTGTCGGATTTTGCAGAGAAAAGCGGTCCGTTTCTGCTAACGGTCGGGCTGCTTGAACCGGAATATGATCTGGCGATGCAGATCGACGTGATGGAAGGCGTTGTCAGCGAACATCCAAACGCCGGGTTGATGATCGTCGGGTCGGGGTCGCTCGAAGCCGAACTCCGCGATCACATCGCCTCCAAGCCGTATAACACCAATATCCTGCTCGCCGGTGACGTGCCGCACGCGGTGACCTTGCGTCTGATCGAAATGGCCGACATTTTGCTCAGGACCACTCGGTTTGACGGCGATGCGATCTCCGTACGCGAAGCTCTGTTTCTGGACACGCCGGTGATCGCCACTGATAACGGGATGCGGCCGAAGTGTCTGACCCTCATTCCGATCGGTGGCGGAAGCGAACTCGCCGCTGCGATCGGGGCGATCGCCAAAACCCGGCGGAGCAAACGTCGGCCGGAAAACAACGACCGGAGCAATATCAAAGCGGTGATAGACATCTACCGGGATCTGGTTTCGGGGCGATCCTGAAACCTCTCGATATAAACGGGTAGCAGCCGGATCATGGAAAATACCTCAAGATCTACCAGACTTCAGAAGCTGTTCGTGGCCGCGGCGATACTGACGTTCCTCGTCCTGGCGATCGGTAGTGTGGTAACCCATCGGCCGCAGATCGACGAAGGGATGTTCGCCGACCCCGCACGCAATCTAGCAGAGCACGGCTCTTTTGGCACAACGTCCCTCGAAACGGACGGCTCGCCCCTTTTGCGCATCGCAAACCGGACATACTGGGTCATGCCCATTTTTCTGCTGAATGTCGCGGCGTCTTTCGAGGCGTTTGGCTTTGGGCTGACGCAGATGCGTATGGTCTCGGTCCTGTGGGGAATCGTATTGCTCGCCGCGATCTACCTTAATGCCCTTCGGATCACGCGTGAGCGGTGGGTCGCGGTCGTCGCCTTGATGGTGGCGGCTGGCGACTATATGGTCCTCGAGACGGCGTCATCGGGACGAATGGATATGATGAGCTCGTCGCTCGGGTTTTTGGCGATCGCACTGTATCTGATACAGCGTGAACGAAACCTGCTCGCGGCCGTTCTGGTAAGCCATACGGTGATGACCGTCGACGGGTTGACCCATCCGAACGCGATCATGGCGTGGTTGGGGCTCGTGTTCCTGACGATCTACCTTGACCGCAAGCGATTGCGGCTGACACACGTTCTGGCGGCCGCAGTCCCTTACCTTGTCGGCGGCCTGGCGTTCGGCTATTGGGTGATGCTCGACGTCGAGGCATTTCGATCGCAGTTTATCGACAACGCGACGATGGGCGGCCGAATGCAGGGGTTTTCGTCGCCGCTCCAAAATGTGATACGCGAATTTACTGAAAGATATCCGCACGCGTATGGATTGCGGGCCGCGTCCAGCGGCCACAGCGGGCCGATCTACCTAAAGAGCCTGATACTCGTCGGGTACATTGCAGGGATCTTAGGCGTGGTCTCGATCAGGGACCTGCGAAAGAAATACGCTCCGCTGATCGTGCTTGCGATATTATATTCGGTCGTGCTGGCGATACTTGACGGACAAAAGCAGACCACATACCTGATCCATATTGTGCCGCTATATTCGATATTTGCCGCGGCCGTCGCTCACTGGTGCTGGGTCAATAAACCGATATTGCGGATACCGGCGGCAGCGGCCTTTGCATTGGTCTTTATGGTGTCCGCCGGTGGAATGGCATACCGCATTTCGCAAAATACCGTCGGAAAATATTACCGGCCAATGACCGCGTTCCTCAACGAAAATGCGCGGAACGGTGAGCTTGTGATGGGCGGCTCGGAACTAATTTTTGGGCTCGAACCGCACGTCAACCACATCGCTGACGGCCGCTTCGGATACTACTCGAAAAAGCGGCCCGAGTTTATCGTGACCGACAGTGCCGTCGAGGATTCTCTGGTACAGTCTGAGCGATTGTTTCCGGCGTTCTTTGAATATTTTCCCAAACTGCTCCGCGAGGAATACGCCGTCGCGTATGAAAACGCGGCGTTCAAGGTCTATCGCCGCAAGCATTGATCAGCGGACGCCGACGGTTCGCGGGTCGAGCGAGGCTCCGACACTCTTGCCGCCAAAACCGCGCTTTAGGTAAGGACTGTTCGGATCGAGCTGATAGTTGCCCTTGGCGGCATCGACGAAGCCGATCTGGCCGATCGCCGGCGGGTAGAAATTTGATGTGCCGTAATCGGAGGCCTTGCCCCCGACGATTACATTGTTAGTGATCACGGCACCGGGAAAATAGGTCGCGAGGGCCGGCTTGCCGGGGCCGACATTGTCACCGAAAAAGCCGTATTCGTTGTTAAATACGATGTTGTTGCGGAACACGAAGCCCCGTACGGGATCGCCGTAAGCAATTGTGATGCTGCCGTCGTGTATGACGGTATTATTTTCGATCACGACGTTTGAAAAGGTCGTCGATTTGATGAAAAAGCCGCGGCCGTCATATTTTTTCCCGCTGATATCTTCGAAGAGGTTATTTCGCACGGTCAGGTTGCGTCCGCCTTTGCCCTCGCCGCCAAAGATATTAAGGGCACTGCCCGAACCCCGCATAATGTTGCCTGTAAACTCGATATCCTCGACCACCGCTTGCGGGCCGCTGTCCTCGGCCGCCCGGAATAGCACGCCGGTGCCTTCCTGAGCCATCTGCCAGTTATTGGTCATCAAGTTGTTTTCGATCTTGATACGGCGGCCGCTCTTGATCTCGATAAAGTTCTTAACGTTCCATTTGGTGCCTTTCCACTCGATGGGCTTGTTAAGGTGGTTGTCGCGAATGACACAGTCAGCGGCGACGAGCCCGAGAGCGTTTTGGGCACCGCCAAACAAGATGTTCTCAGCCGCTGCTTCCAGATAGTTATTTACGATCTCGATCGGGCCGTCCGACGCCCAAACGGCGATCGCCTGGCTTTCCTCGCCTTCGCGCTTAATATCAGCAAAGTAGCTGTTTTCGATCTTGATGAACTTGCCGTTGGCGGCGATGCCGCGCCGCTGGCCCCACTTTGGGTCACCGAGTACCGCGACACGGTCAAACTCGATATGGTGCGGCAGTTGTTCGATCGACGTTTCCTCGGTCGTGCCGATCTGGATGATGTTATAAAGCCCCTCGATCGTCGGGCCGAATTCGACCCCGACGAAGCGGAAATGGTGAGCCCCGGCGGCGGTCGTTAACGCCGGTTCGCCTTTAACGTTGGATACGATCTTGGGCAAAACATCGGCATATTTTTTGTGATCGAGCCGCTTACCGGCCGCGGGAAGCCGAGAATCGTCGGCCGATGTGCGAACGGTAATGAATTCGGCGCCCGGCTTGTTCGGCAGCTTGAACTTGCCCTTAAAGGTCGCCCCCGCAGCGAGTTCGATGGTGTCGCCGGGTTTAGCTCGGTCGAGGGCGGCCTGGAAATTACCGCCGGCCGGGACCCGTATCACCGCGAACGCTCCGTTTGTTACAGAGCTCGATGCCGGTTCGCCAAATCCCGACAGAACAAAGTACGAACCAAGGCCGATCCCGACCGCGATCAGGAACAGGATTGCGGTGATCCACCCCTTCGGCCGTGCTTTGACGGCGGGCAGCGGCTTTGCTCTGACCTTATTTCCGGCTGATCTTATCGCTTGTTCGGCCATAATCGTAAATACTAGCCCATTATCCCGTAAGTGAGAATAAATTCTGAAACGGGCCGACAATCCAGATTCGATGAATGGCAAATCACCGTTTGAGGCGTTAATCTATCAAGGTTTGTCTGACGACGGCGGCTTAAACTACAAAAAGGCGGCTATTGTCACTTTCTATACAAGGTATGTGCGGTATTAACGGCATTGTATTTTCACGAGATTCGGGCCGCGAAGTTTCGCCCGAATTGCTGACGGCCATGCGGGACATTTTGCGTCACCGCGGCCCCGACGACGGCGGCATTTTTATTGATAAAAATGTCGGCCTCGGTCACCGCCGCCTGGCGATCGTCGACCCGCGGCATGGTGTGCAGCCGATGTTCAGCGACGATAGGGCCCTGGCGATCGTCTATAACGGCGAGGTCTACGATCATGCCGATCGGCGCGTTGAGCTCGAATCGAAGGGCCATAGCTTTACTAACCGCAGTGATACCGAGACGATCCTACATCTGTATCAGGAATACGGCAGAGACTGCGTCGAATATCTGCGCGGTATGTTCGCGTTTGCGATCTGGAACTCGAACACGCAGGAACTGCTCATCGCCCGTGACCGGCTCGGCGTAAAACCGCTGTATTACGTCCACAAACAGGACGGCAGTCTGTACTTTGCGTCCGAGATCAAGGCCCTGCTTGCGGCGGGTGCAGTAAAGCCTGAAATAAATTTTGACGCGTTGCCGGACCAACTCGCTTCGCACGGAACGTCGTTCGACGAAACGCTTTACGCCGGCGTCAAGCGGCTGATGCCCGGCCATACGATGGTCTGGAAGGACGGTAAGATCGACATTCGCGCGTTTTGGGACCTGTCGTTCGAGCCAAAACACAGTCCGCAAAGCGATGCCGAGTATGTCGAAGAGTGGCGGGACCTGTTTCGCAGATCGGTCGAATTGCGGCTGATGGCCGACGTTCCGCTCGGAATGTTCCTGTCCGGCGGGATCGACTCGAGTGCGATCGCGGCGATGATGTCGACGATGGTTTCGGAGCCGATCAAGACCTTTTCGGTCGGGTTTCGCGAACGCGAGGCAAACGAACTAGGTTACGCGCGGCTCGTGGCCGAAGCTTTCGGGACCGATCACCACGAGATCACCATCACGCCGAAGCAGTTTTTTGATCAGCTGCCCGACCTCGTCTGGCACGAGGATGAGCCGATCGGCTTTATCGCTTCGGTGCCGCTGTATTTCGTCTCAAAACTTGCACAGGAACACGTCAAGGTCGTGTTGACCGGCGAGGGAAGCGACGAAACGCTGGCCGGCTATGGCAGGTATGCCAAGACACTGCAGCTGTTGAATTACGGCCGAAGGTACGAAGACCTTACGCCCGGATTCGTGCGAAATGCCGTCCGCGGCGGCGTCGGGACACTGCCCGGAAAGCTTGGACAGAAACTCGGCCGCACATTTCTTACCCGCGACGCCGATATCGAAAATCTGTTTCTCGACAATTTCGGAGTGTTTCCGCGGGCGATGCAGGCCGAACTTTTCTCCAAGGCCACGCGGGAACGCATCCACGACAGCGACCCGTACCGGCAAGCAAGGAAATGGCTTGAAGCGACCGACGCTAAGGATCCGCTCGACCAGTTGCTGTACGTCGATACCAAAACATATCTGCACGAACTGCTGATGAAACAAGACCAGATGTCGATGGCCGCATCGATCGAAAGCCGGGTTCCATTTCTGGATCACAAACTTGTCGAATTTTCGGCCCGTATGCCGAGAGAGATGAAACTTCGCGGCAGCACGACAAAGTGGATACTCCGTGAAGCGATGAAGGGAATACTCCCGGCAGAAATTCTCGATCGTCCAAAGATGGGCTTTCCCGTGCCGGTCGGGAATTGGTTTCGCGGTGAATTCAGCCATATTGTTGATGAATACGTGCTTAGCCCGAGGGCAATCGAACGCGGAATCTTCGATCCCGGTTTCGTGCGGTCGCTGGTCGACAGGCACAGGGCGGGTGAGAATCACGACGAGCGGATCTGGGCGCTTGTAAATTTTGAGATCTGGCAGAGGCGATTTTTTGACGGCAGCGGCAGCAACGGTTAAATGACTAGTACGAAAGAGCAAAGATCGCCCGCGGGCGTCGAGGCCGGAAAGGAGTTTCGCGGCCGGGATATTTTGTGTTTCAGCCACGACTGGACCGGCGACCCGCTGTCAAAAACGCACCTGATGCGGGTATTGGCAAAGGAAAACCGTATTCTCTGGATCAACGCGATCGCCAACCGGATGCCGACCGCGTCTTCGAAAGATATGTCGCGGATCTTCAAGAAGTTGAAGAGCTTTACCGAACCTGTCCGCGAGGTCGAGCCGAATATCTTCGTGCTGAATCCGCTCGCGATCCCCGCGTACGGCAGCAAAGTCATCGTCGATCTCAATCAGCGTTCGCTCATTCGCCAAGTAAAAAGGGCGATGCGGGACCTGGGGTTTTCGAACGTCGTCAATATGGTCTTTAACCCCGCGGCCGGAATGATCGCCGGGCGATTGGGCGAGAGTGAACTGATCTACTACTGCGTCGACGAATATACGGCGTTCACCGGTTCGGCGGCGCTCAAGGAGATCGAAGAAGGTCTCTTTCGAATGTCGGATCTGGTCGTCGTTTCGGCCGAAAAGCTCTACGATTCGAAAAAGCAGTTCAACGAAAACACACATATTATCCGTCACGGCACCGATTGGCGGCATTTCCGGACGGCACTTGACCCGGCCCTCGCGATACCTGACGAAGTGCGCGATCTGCCGCGTCCGATCATCGGCTTTCATGGGCTTTTGGCGGACTGGGTAGATTTTGAATTGATCAAGAAAGTAGCCGAGCGCTTTGAGAGTGGTTCGGTAGTTCTGGTCGGCAAGGTAAGCGTCGACGCCGAGCAAAAGGTCAAGATACTCGACGGCGTACCCAATATTCACTTTCTCGGACGTAAACCGTATGAGCAGCTGCCGGCGTACTGCAAGGCGTTTGATGTCGCACTTAATCCGTTTGCTATCAATGAATTAACGCTTGCCGCCAACCCGCTGAAGGTTCGCGAATATCTGGCTGCCGGATTGCCGGTCGTTTCAACGGACATTCCGGAGGTTCGTATCCTCGAAGACTGCATGGTCGGGACCGATCACGACGATTTTATCGCCAAGATCGAGTTTGCGCTGGCCGATCCGACGCCTCGAGAAACGGTCAGCGACCGGATCCGGCATGAAAGTTGGGAAGCAAAGGTCGATGAACTGCGGGCGATAGTCGCGTCATCGAGGAAAGAGGATGGAGGGCTGCGTTGATCGGCAAGCCAAGACTGATACTTGCTTCGGCGAGTTTGGTCGCCGTATGGGTCTTGTGCTCGCCGTTTCTGGC
Source organism: Pyrinomonadaceae bacterium (assembly GCA_044221625.1). Taxonomy (GTDB): domain Bacteria; phylum Acidobacteriota; class Blastocatellia; order Pyrinomonadales; family Pyrinomonadaceae; genus OLB17. Next base: position 7,032 of record JBGAOU010000027.1, read on the forward strand.
AAAATGGCTCATCGTCGAAAAACAGCTTGACCACGCCGACGCATTGATGGTGCTGAGCGGTTCGGCCGTTTACAAGGAACGGACGCGGACCGCCGCGGAACTCTACAAACAAGGCGTCGCCCCGCGAATATTCATCACTGACGACGGCCAACGTTCGGGTTGGTCGCAGGCCGAACAAACTAATCCGCCGTACGTCGTTCTGGAACAACGCGAATTGGTTGCCAACGGCGTCTCACCCGATGCAATTACCGTTTTGCCGGGTAAGGTATCCGGAACCGGCGATGAGGCCGCAAAGCTTGCAGCCGAGGTTGACGCTCGGGAGCTTAATTCCATTGTGATCGTCACATCGGCATATCACAGCCGCAGAGCACTTTGGACGTTTGAGCGGTTCCTGGCGGGTAAAAATGTGCAGATCGGTATCTCTTACGCCCCGGCGGGAGTTGGCACGCCGAAACCGTGGTCGTGGTGGATGGGATTTCGCGGTTGGCAGATGGTCGCCGGCGAATACTTTAAGTTCGCCTATTACCGGCTCTATTATTAACGCGATCGAAATTGAGCGGTCCGTCGGCCTAAGACCCCCGCCCGAAGTTCACATTAGGTGATCTGTACGAATGTACCTGAACCTGCCGACCACTTTGATGCCGGTTAAATCGCGCTTTGATGTGTGTGGTCCGGTTGTTTTGCCCTCTGATTCAGTTCGTTAAACTCGCTGAACAATAACCTTTAACCGTGTCGGATCTCCACGCGTTATTACACGATAAGACTTCTTTGTCGTAAACGTCAGCTTGCCGTTGACGAATATCTGGACCCGGATGACGTATGTGCCGCGAGAGTTGATCTTATCCGTATCGTAGCCGATCTCGAAGACCAACGGAGCATCTTTTTCGTTCGTTTCAAACGATTGCTCATTGATCACGGCCGGCGTCGCACCGGCCCTGGTGACATCCAACAATTGAACGAACACTGTAGCGTCCGCAGGAACGGTAACGTCGTTTTCGCGGATGATCGCACCAGTAACGATAGTTCTAGCAACTGACAGCGGTTCCATTTCAAATGTTCCGCCGTTTGCCGGGAGCGATAGGAAAAGGCGGCCGTCTTTGATCAGATACTTGGTAACGTTCGCCAATCCTCCGCCGACGCGTTCGATCTTACTGTATTTGTGGCAACCCGTCAGGGTCGACACCATATTACTGATTTTGATCGTGTTCGGCCCGTCGGATGACCAGGAGCCGCCGCCGATATTGCAGCTTATCTCCGTCGAAAATTTGCCGCCGGCACCAAAACTTACAGTGAATTTTGTGCCTCCTTTGTGCACGGTGACCGTGCCGTCGCCGCCGACAAATTTGACCGCCTGCCATGACGTGCCTTCGAGTTCATGCTGTGCGAGGGCGATACTTGAAAACGCGTACAAAAGAATGCAGGCGATCCGAACGTGCTTGGGCATAGTCGGAATTAATAAGAGTGACGACAACAACCCGGCAACGACGATGTAAACGTCGTTTGAGTTATACCAATTGCCGTTGTCGAAAAGGACGAGAAGTTTGAAAACAGAAATTGAACCAGAGGCTAGTCACCGTTGTTCATCTTCGACATTAGTTCTTCGAAACGCGGATCGTCACGCAAACTGTCGAGATTGGTGTCCTTTTCAAAGTAGGGCTTATTTTGATTGCCGAGGCGAACCGCCTTGTTCAGCCATTTAAAGGCGAGTTCATGATCGCCGAGCAGAGCGTAGGTCGAACCGACCCAATAGGCCACGTCGTGGTCGGCTCGCGACACCGCGAGGGCATCGTCGGTCAATTGTTCGCGGGCTTCGTCAAAGCGTCCGGCACCGGCCAGAAATTCGGCGTACAGCGGCCGAATGCCGTCCATTCGAGGGTTTTCTTTTAACACCTCAGCCATCAGATCGATGGCCTCGTCAAATTTGCCCTGATAATAATAGACGCCCGAACGAAAGATCCGCAGCATCGGGTGGTTAGGCTCGACCTTCACACCCTTGTCGAGTTCGGCAAGAGCCTCGTCGAACCGCCGTTCGTAAATGTAGATACGAGCCCGGTTATAGGCGGCGACAGCGCGGGCGGCCGGGTCGAGACGGGCGAGCTTTTCAAACGCCTTCAAGGCCAGATCGTATTTTCCGTCCAGACGGTGAAGGACGCCTTTTACGAAATAAAGAGCAGCGTCATTCGGAAATTGCTTTTCGAGAAGTTCTATCTCGGAACGAGCCTTTTTCTTTTCGCTGCGGGCGAGATAGATCATGACCATCAGGACACGCGCCTCGACGACGTTCTGATCGTAGAAGAACGCTTTGCTGAAAGCAGCTTCCGCGTAGGTGTAATCTTCGGGTTCGCCGAGCCCCTTAAAGACCCGATTGGCGTAACACGCCCCAAGGCCGCTGTATGCCAATGCAAAATGCGGGTCAAGCTCAATGGCGCGTTTGAAATTGGCCATCGCGGCGTCGCAATCCTCGGCGTCGATCGTCCGGAAGATGAAACGCCCAAAATTGTCGCGGCCCCGAAGGTACTCTTCCCAGGCTTCGGCGTTGTCGGTCGCGCGCTTACCCAGCTTTTCGGCCTCGAGATCGGTCAATTCAAGCCGCAGGCCCTCAAGGATCCGCTGAGCGATGGCGTCCTGCAGCATCAGTATGTCGCTGCCCTCGGCATCAATTCGGTCGCTCCAGAGAATGTCGCCGGTCGAAACATCGAGCAGTTGCGCGGTGACACGCAGCTTTTCACCCGAGCGGATGAATCCGGCCGACAGCACGGCATGAACACGAAGTTCCCGGCCGGCGTCACGCGGATCGATATCCTTGCCCTGAAATTTTGCGATCACCGAACTTGGCCGCACGATGATCGAGCGGATCTGAGCGAGTTCGGTTATAACCGCGTCCGCGAGTGCAAACTCATAAAAACTGGCGGACGTATCGCCGCTGAGATTTTGAAACGGCAGGATCGCGACGCTCTTTTTCTCGCTGCCCGCGGACGTCATCGAAATATCGGGTGCAAACGACGGAAAACTGGTCAACGAGGGCGTCATGCCAACGGAACTTTCCGAGCCGGTGCGGCCCTTGATCCAGTTCCACGCACGCTTTACCGGACTGCCGTCAGCGTGTGTCGGAGCAAATGTATCGCCCGGCATCACCTGCGAGCCGGCTAGCTGCTGCAAGACGCCGCGAAGATCATCGCGCATCTGGCTGATCTTCTGGTACCTGTCTTTGGGTTCTTTGGCGAGTGCCTTATCGATGATCTGCTGAAGCTGCGGCGGGAAAGGGTCTCGCCGCATTGCAGCGAGAGGTTTCGGGGTACCGTAGAGCACCTGGTGCCGAACGTCAACGACCGTCTTGCCCTGAAATGCCCAGATGCCCGTCAACATTTCGTAGAGCAGGACACCGGTCGAAAAGATGTCTGAGCGATGATCGGCGCGTTCGCCGCGAGCCTGTTCGGGGGCGGCGTAGGTCGCGGTACCGTACGGGATGCCGAGTTCGGTGATCTCAGCGTGGTCCTGGCCGGCACGCTGATCGGCATGGTCGTCCTCGACCAGCTTGGCTAACCCAAAATCCAGAATTTTGGCCTGCCCCGAGTCGGTGACCATTATGTTGCCGGCCTTGATGTCGCGGTGGATTATGTTCTTCGAATGGGCGTACGCGAGTGCATCGGCGACCTGGATCGCGATCGAAACGGCACTTCGGAGTTCGAGCGGCCGCCCGGCGACGAGCTGTCTCACGTTCTTTCCGGCGATAAACTGCATCGCGATGTAGAATACGCCGTCAGAACTGTGAAAATCGTAGATCGTGCAGATGTTCGGATGGTCGAGTTGAGAGCAAAGCTGAGCCTCACGCTCAAATCTTTTGAAATTAGAGGTCTTCGCCGTCAATTCCGGAGGCAGGACCTTGATGACCGCGGTGCGATTCAGCTTGGTGTCGAGAGCCTTGTAAACCGTGCCCTGGCCGCCGGAGCCGATCTTTTCGAGGATCTTGTATTGGTTGATCTGCGAACCGATCATAAAATCTGTGGAACGCGAAACGCAGCAGAGCGTACGGCAGCGAACGCACGACTAACGCATTCCAAAATTGAGCAAGACACCATTATATGGCAGAAAGCGATTTGCGCAATCTGTCGTCCGCAAACTTTTGTAAAGGACCGGCAAACTGCCGGTCAACCGGGGTGGATCGTTCAGCCGCGGGGCGGATCGCCCCAACCTGATCCGATGTAAACCCCATTCTCGACAATGCACGGTACGACGAGGTCGCCGCCCGAATATTCGAGCATTTCACGCTGACGAGCCTTATCGTTTTGGGCGTCATATTCAACAAATCCGATGCCGCGGGACCGAAAATGGTCTCTTGCCTGTTGGCAATACGGACATCCCGGCTTGGTGTACATCACTATGCTCATTGTTCAAAATTACACCTTTTCTGTAAGATAATCTAGCAAAACGACCTGACAGATCTATGACGTTACCCGATATTTTTTCACCATACGAAAACCTGGTCGAGATAGAGATACTCGGCGAAAAACGCCTGGTACCGGAAAACAACTCGCTGCTGCGATGTTTTCAGTATCTCGCGATGGAGAGCATCTCTTACGGAGATTTTTGCTGGAACGGCGAATGTCTGAATTGTCAGGTGTGGCTGCAGAACGGCGATAAAGAAAAGGCGGTCATCGCCTGTCGAACGAACGTCAAACCTGAAATGCGGATAGTCCGTCTTTCGGACGAGATCGACCTTTCGGGTGAATGACGCCTAAGATATTCCCGCCGACGAGCAAGTCGGCGGATCGGATCAATATTTCGGGATGCTTTGATCGACGTCGTTTGACCAGGCCGTAATCCCGCCGATCAGATTGGTCAGCTTTCCGCTGAAACCCGACCTTTCGAGTGCGTCTATCGCACGAGCGCTACGCCCGCCCATTTTGCATAGGACGACTGTCTCGCGTGTTTGGTCTATCTCGCTCATACGCTGCAGTATCTCGCCCAGCGGGATCAGTTTTGTTCCGTCGATCCGCGCAAATGCGTACTCATCCGGCTGTCGGACATCGATCATCTGGATGTCGTCGCCCGCGTCAAGGCGGGCCTTTAGTTCGGTTGCTGTGATCTGATTCATAAGGGTCGTTAAGATAGTTCCTGCGATCTCATAATACCACCCTAAATACTAACATCTGCCGACGCCGATTTTCCAACTCAGGCTGTAGGGCCCCGATCCGCCGACTCAAGCGAACGGCGGCGTCAGTTTACAAAAATTTACAATCCAAAATAATACGAGCGGACGAAAGTAAGATAAAATGCTGATTTTAGGCTAATTATCATATGTGGAAACCAGTCATCAGGCCGCTCATCGCTATAACTCTGTCCGCGGCAGCGATCGCGTGCGGTTCATCCGGCGGTGCTAAGAAAGGCGACGCCGATGCTAAGAACGACCAGGCTCAGTCCGCACCGGCGATCAATATCACGGTCGGCAAGAGCGAGTCGCGCGATATCGCATCGGCGATCAAGGCGACCGGAAGCCTTGTTGCCAATGAATCATCCAACGTGGCGCCAAAGTCTGCAGGAAAAATTGCCAACTTGAATATTGAGGTCGGTGATTTTGTGTCTGCCGGGGCCGTTATCGCGAAAGTCGACGACCGCGATGCCAAACTGCAGCTCTCGTCCGCGCTTGCGGCGGTCAAGGTCGCAAAGTCGGCCGTACGACAGGCCGAAGCAAAATTGGGTCTTTTGGGCAACGGCAAATTCTCGGCGTCGTCGATACCGGAGGTTCGGGTGGCTAACGCGAACTACGAACAGGCACAAGCGGAATTGAAGCAGGCCGAGGCAAATGAAAAGCGGTACCGGGAACTGACGGAATCCGGCGATGTGGCGATGATCACCTACGAGCAGTATCGGACTCAGCGTGACACCGCCCGCAGCCGTGCGAACGCCGCCAAGGAACAACTCGAGGCCGCGATCAATACCGCAAAGCAGAGCAATCAGGCGATCGCCAGCGCTCAGGCGCAGGTCGAATCGGCCGAAACCCAGGTCGCGGACGCTCAACAGGCGATCGCCGACACAGTTATCCGTGCTCCATTTGCCGGTTTTGTGAGCAGCCGGCCCGTCGCTGTGGGTGAATATGTGTCTTCGGCGTCGGTCGTCGCGACCATCCTGAGAACCAATCCGATCAAGGTTCAGATACAGGTTGCCGAGGCCGACTCGCCTTACGTGGCTCCCGGCCGAGGCGTTTCGCTCGAGGTTGACGCATTTAAGGACCGTAAGTTCGCGGGAACCGTGTCATCGATCAACCCGGCAATAGACCCGGTTTCGCGTGCGGCGGTCGTCGAGGCTCTTGTCGAGAACAGCGATAACGCGCTTCGCCCCGGTATGTTCGCTAACGTCCGGATCAATAAGGATGGCGGCAGTAAGGCGGTTTTTGTGCCGCGTTCCGCCGTCATAAATGACGAAGCTACTCAGTCGTATCGCGTGTTTGTGATTCAGGACGGCGTCGCCAAACTCAAGACCGTACAGATCGGTTCTGAGGAGAACGGATTTGTGCAGATAGTTACGGGTGTCGAACCTGACCTGACGGTCGCGACCGGCAAACTCGAACAACTCTATGAGGGGGCGAAAGTGACGTTCTAATGTCATTTCGGGCGGGCCGCGAGCCGCTCGATACTCCGCATAAGTGATCTCGGAAGTGAATATTGGGACATAACGTATTATGCAGTGGTTAGCAGAAATTTGTGTTCATCGGCCGGTCTTTGCGACCGTCATCGTGTTGTTTTTGACGGTTGTCGGCGGATTCAGCTTTTTCACGTTGGGCGTCGACCGCTTTCCGAAGATCGACCTGCCGACCATCTCAGTTTCGACAAGTAACACCGGAGCCGCCCCGCAGGAGATCGAGACCGAGGTCACCGATATTATCGAAGGGGCACTGAATACAGTGCCCGGTGTCGAAGAGATGCGCTCGACGTCGTCACGCGGCCGTTCGAGCGTCAATCTGACCTTTAATCTCGAGAAGGATCCCGACCAGGCATTCCAGGAAATTCAGCAGAAGCTCAGCGGAGCGATAAACCGGCTTCCCGAAAACGCCGATCCGCCGTCTGTGCAGAAATCAGATCCTGATTCGCAGCCGATCCTGATGTACTCGATCAGCGCGCCGCGGGATATCACCGAACTGACGACGCTGGTTCAAAATCTGGTCCAGAAGCGTATCGAATCGACCGACGGCGTCGGTGAGGTATTTATCTGGGGATCGCGGGAAAAGCAGATCAAGATATACGTAAATCCGGACCGGCTCAAGGCATATAACCTCTCGGTCACCGAGGTTTCGAACGCTGTTCGCGGGCAGAATCAGGAATTGCCGGGCGGCAGTCTGGTCGAAGGCGCCAAGACGCTCGGGGTCCGCACGATGAGCAAACTGTCCGAGGTTAGCCAGTTTGGCGAGATCGTCATCGCGACGCGAAATTCTTATCCGATCAAGGTCAAGGACGTGGCCCGGGTCGAATCGACCGGTGCCGATGCAAGCACGGCCGCCTCGCTTGACGGCACTCAGGCAGTAAGCCTCGGGATCAGAAAGCAGTCGGGTGCCAATACGATCGCGGTCATCGAAAACGTCAAAAAGCGCATGGCCGAGATCCTGCCGAACATGCCCTCGGACATGAAATTTGCGTTGATCCGCGACCAGTCCGAGTTCATTCAAAACAGTTTGACCGCGATCGAGGAGCACCTGATCCTCGGCGGCCTGTTCGCGGCGGTCGTCGTTTTCTTTTTCCTTTGGAATTTTAGATCGACCAACATCGCCGCATTGGCGATCCCGATCTCGATCATAGCGTCGTTTGCCGTCATTGCCGCACTCGGTTATTCACAGAACCAGATGACAATGCTGGCCTTGACCCTAATGGTCGGCATCGTGATCGACGACGCGATCGTCGTGCTCGAAAACATTTATCGGTTTGTCGAAGAAAAGGGAATGAACCCGTTTCAAGCGGCGGTCGAGGGTACCAAGGAGATCGGACTTGCGGTTTTGGCGACGACGCTGTCACTGCTGGCCGTGTTTATTCCGGTCGGATTCATGACCGGCATCGTCGGGCGGTTTATGTCGTCGTTCGGACTGACGTCGGCCGCGGCGATCGCCGTCAGTTTGATCGTGTCATTTACCATCACGCCGATGCTCGCGGCCCGCTGGATCAAAGCGAAAAAGAGTTCGGCGGGTGCCGCTGGCGACGCTGAGCCGGATACCGCGTTCCCCGCGGAAAGCGGGCCGGCAAACGAAGCGCAAAGCGAATCTGTCGCGGCCGAGCATTCGGATTCAAAGGCAGGATGGTTTTACAGCAAAATCGACGGCTCATATACGTGGCTATTGAAACTGTCGATGCGTCACCGCTGGGCGGTCGTTCTGATATGTATTCTGACCGTCGCGTCGATCGTGCCGCTATATAAATACGTCGGAATGGCGTTCCTGCCGGACGAAGATGAGTCGTTGTTTCAGATAAACCTGCGGGCTCCGCAGGGCACATCGCTCTCAGCGACGCAATCAATTCTTGACCGTATCGCCCGTGACGTGCGCGAGCAACTGCCGGGCGTCAAGAATACGCTTGTGCTTGCCGGATTCGGACGCGGTTCGGGACCGAATAACGGATTTGTGAACGTCAGTCTGGTGCCGGTCGGCGAGCGTAAAAAATCGCAGGCAGATCTGATCAATCAGACGCGGGCACTGGTAAAGAAATATTCCTCCAAGGATTATCAGGTCACCGTCTCGGCTTCGTCCTCGATCGCTCAGGGAATCGGCCTCGGGCGCGGAGGCAGCGGCATCGGGTTTTTCATTGCCGGCCCTGATATGGAAAAACTGACGCTATACGCCAATCAGTTGGTCGAAAAAATGAAGGAAGATCCGGCATTTCGCGACCCGGACAACTCGATCGATATCGGCACCCCTGAGATACGCGTCCTTATTGACCGGGCAAAAGCCGCTGACCTGGGCGTCGCGGCCGGCAATGTTGCTCAGGCACTGAATATCCTTGCGGCCGGGCAGCGTGTTTCGACATTTAACGAAAATTCGGTCCAATATGACGTCGTTATCCAGGCGGACGAGCCTTTCAGGCGTGACCGAAGCAGTTTTCAGAATTTTGCCGTCGCATCGTCGACCGGTGCGATCGTTGGCCTGGATAAGGTGATCAAGATCGAAGAAGGATTGAGTCCGTCATCGATCAGCCGCCTTAACCGCCAGCGTGTGGTTACGGTATCGGCCGGGTTGCCGCCGAACTCATCCGAGTCGGATGCTCTTGTGAAACTGCAAAAGATGGCCGCCGATCTGAAGATGGGCCCCGAATATGTGACGGGTGTCAGCGGCCAGTCCAAGGAACTGCAAAAGGCGTATGAGTCTTTCCTTTTGGCGTTCCTGCTGTCGTTCGTCTTTATGTATCTCATCCTCGCCGCTCAGTTCGAATCGTTCATTCATCCGGTAACGATCCTGCTGACGCTGCCGCTTTCCATCCCGTTCGCGCTATTGTCGACGGCGATGGCCGGTCAGACGTTGAACATTTTCTCGGCCCTGGGTATCTTGCTGCTCTTTGGCATCGTTAAAAAGAACGCCATTTTGCAGATCGATCATACAAATACACTTCGGGCCCGCGGGCTCAATCGGTACGACGCCATCATTCAGGCAAATCGCGACCGTCTGCGGCCGATCCTGATGACCACTATCGCGCTTGTCGCGGGAATGATACCGCTCATTCTCGGCAGCGGTGCGGGAGCGGCGACCAACCGGTCGATCGGCATTCTGGTCGTCGGCGGACAGTCGATGTGTCTGCTGCTGACGCTTTTGGCCGTGCCGGTCTTTTATTCACTTTTCGATGACGCAAAAGGAACATCCGCCTGGCAGTCAATATCAGGAAGTACAAAGAAACTCTTTTCCGTATTTAGATCGCAAAAGGCCGATAGTAGAACGGAGGAGTCGGCTTAACCTTATGTCGTTGATCCAATTATCGATCGGGTTGAGGCCGTTTGCCCTCAAGATCTCGTTAGCGTCGCCGGTGCTGATGCTGGCGCTTGCCGCCGGTGCGGCGTCGCAGACGCCGACTCCGACCCCTGAACCGCTGCCGGTTCAGCCGAATCTGGCATTGCCGGCCTCGCCAATGCCGAGTAATGAGCGCATCGGCGTTAACTCGGCCGACACACTTTCGTTAACGTTGGAAAGAGCCATCGAAATGGCCCTTAAGAACAATAACGACATCGATTCCTCGCGAAATGATTCGCAGATCAATGATCTTCGGCTCGACGGTGCCCGCGGGGTCTATGACCCGCTGATCACATCGGATAACTATTACGAGCGGGCCTCGACACCGACGGCTTCGGCGATCGGCGGTGCCGTTAACGGGGCGGTCACGCAAACGAGAATGTTCAACTCGGCCGGCGTCAGCGGTTTTACACCCGCGGCTGGCGGTTCATATTCCTTGCTTTTCAATTCGTCGCGAACCACGACCAGCAATACTAACTCGTTCCTCAATCCGCAGTTTCCTTCCTCGCTGACCTTCAATTACACGCAGCCGCTGCTCCGTGATCGACGATTTGACGGCAACCGTCGTTCGATCGAGATCGCCAAGCGAAATCGTTCGATCAGCGATGCTCAGCTTCGGATCAAGGCGATGGACGTTATTTCGGGAGTCGAGTCAGCGTATTGGGACCTGACGTTCGCCCTGCGGAACCTGCAGGTTCAGACCGATACACTCAAACAGGCAAAGGAACAGCTTGAGAGTAATAAACGCCTGGTCGAAAAGGGGGTTTTGGCTCCTATCGAGATCGTCGCGGCCAATGCCCAGATCTCGACTTTCGAACAGACCGTATTTCTTGCTCAGGAATCGGTGACGCGGGCCGAAAACACGCTAAAGACGCTGTTGCTGCCCGACCGCTCGTCGCCCGAGTGGGCCCGACCTCTGACGCCGGTCACACCGGTCTCGCTGAGGTCGCCGGTCATGTCGCTTGATGCGGCCGTACAGACGGCAATGAAGAACCGACCGGAGGTCGAGCAATGGGCGACCACCGAGGAGATCAATAAGATCGACGAGCGATACTATCGCGACCAGAAAAAGCCGCAGATCGATCTCTACGGTATCTACACTACATCCGGCCTCTCAGGCACCGAAACGCCGGCCGCATTCAATCCTACGACCGGCCTGAGCCGAGTTCCGACAAATCTCGTCGGCGGGTACTTTAACTCGCTCGGGAACCTACTGCAGCAGGACTATCCGACGTTTAGAGTCGGAGTGTCGATCTCGCTGCCGTGGGGCAACCGAACGGCGAAGGCAAATCTTGGCCAAACCCTGGTCGAAGCGGAACGGATCCGCAACCTGCGCACTCAGGCCGAGCAGCGGATCGAGGCTGAGGTGCGAAACTCGCTTCAGGCCCTGCGTTCGGCCGAGGCGAGGCTCGCGTCCGCGACGGCGGCCAGAGCCGCGTCAGAGGAACTGTACGCAAGTGAACAGCGTCAATTCAGAAGCGGTACGACGACCTTTTATCTTGTCTTACAGCGACAGACCGACCTGCTCGGGGCCCGCGGCCGCGAACTGCAGGCGCAGACCGACCTCAACAAGGCGATATCGGAATTTCAGCGAGCTATCGGCAACACCCTGTCGGTCAACAATGTGACGGTATCAAAATAAGCTTATTGGATCTCAGGGACCTCGATGGCCGGGCCGGGTGAGCGGAATTGGGGCTTTTCGCCGAATCCGAACATATCCGGACCGTTTATCAGATATTGCTCTGCCGTTTGGACGTCGATCGGCCTCGAGAAATAATAACCCTGGCCGAGAGTGCAGCCGAGAGAACGCAGTTTTTCGAGTTGGCTCTCGGTCTCGATGCCCTCGGCGACGACCTCGATATTCAGATTCTCGCCCAACATCAGGATCGTTTTCACGATCGCACCGCTCTTTTCGTCCTCGTCCATTATCTTGATGAACGATCTGTCGATCTTCAGCCTTTCGAACGGGAACTTTTGCAGGTAGCTGAGGCTCGAATATCCGGTACCGAAGTCGTCGGTCGATAATTCGACGCCGAGAGCGTCGAGATCTGAAAGTACCTTGAGCGACCTTTCACTGTGCTCCATAACCGTGCTTTCGGTCACCTCGAGTTTTAGCTGGCGCGGATCAAGGCCGGAATTGTCCAGTATTTCGGCGACCTGAGCCGTGAGGTTCGGGTGCATTAGCTGTTTGGCCGAAAGGTTGACGCTGACGGATAACGCCCTGCCAAATTTTCTCTGCCATTCGGCGATCCGGCGGCAGGCTTCCTCCATGATCCACTTTCCGATCGGGATGATCAGTCCGGTCTCCTCGGCGACGCCGACAAACTCGTTCGGCGAGACGAGGCCGTGCTTGGGGTGCTGCCAGCGTATCAACGCCTCAAATTCGTACACGCAGCCGGTCGAGAGTTCGACGATCGGCTGATAAAGCACCTCAAACTCATTTCTTTCGACGGCGTGGCGAAGATCGGTCTCGACCTGAAGCAGGTTCATATTGCGAACATGCATCTCGCGGTCGAATATCTCGTAACGGGCCTTTCCGGCCTCCTTCGCGCGGTACATCGCGGCGTCGGCGTCACGTAAAAACTCTTCGGGCTGACGCTGGCCGTTGTTTGAAATGATGATGCCGATACTGGCGGTGGTAAATACCTCGTAATTGTCGATCCGGAACGGTTCCGAAATTCTCGCCTGCAGCCTCTCAGCGACCCGGGCGACCTCGCCGGTGTCTCCGCAGCGGTTCAACAAAATTACAAACTCGTCACCACCGAGCCGCGCGACCACATCGCCCGGGCGGACACCTTCTTTCAGGCGTTCGGCAATAGCGACCAAAAGCTGATCGCCGACTGCGTGGCCGAGGCTGTCATTGATGACCTTGAACCTGTCGAGATCCAGAAACAGTACGGCAAAGCTGGCAAACGCGTTGCCGTCGGCACGCTCGATCGCCTGCCGCAGATGATTCATAAACTGGACACGATTCGGCAACTCGGTCAGAGTGTCGTGAAGGGCGTAATGCCGCAGCCGCTCTTCGGCGCGGTTGCGTTCGGTGATATCGCGAAAACAGCATACGCGGCCGACCGGTTTGTCCTCGACAAATTGGGGCTGGGAGTATCGTTCAAAGATGCGGCCGTCGAGCAGCTCCAATATGTCAGTTTGGACGCTCAACGGATCGGCAAAAAGTGATTCGCAGCCGGCCGCGTACACTTCGGGGTCGGCCATCTGCCCGGAGATGTAGCGTATAAGTTCCTGACCGTCCTTTTCATCGATCATTTTCTCGGGCACAGCCCACATCTGCCTGAACTTTGAATTGCAAGTGACGATCTTTCCGGCGGTGTCCATAACGACGATACCGTCAGCCGTCGATTCGAATGTCGAGGCGAAAAGCGAGACCGTGTTGACGAGCGACTCTTGCGCCTGGCGGCGCTCGCTAATGTCGCGGCCGATGCCCTGGACGCCCACCGGCAGCCCGTCATTCACGATCAGACGCGTACTCATTTCGAGCGGTACGCGGCGGCCGTCTTTGGCGATGATCTCAAGCTCGTATGTCGTCGGCCGTTCGTCCACCATCTTTCGGGCGGTCATCGTTCGTGCGGCCTCAAGAAATTCGGGTGCGACCACACTCGCGATGTTAATATTCATCGCCTCCTCGCGGGTGTAACCAGTGATCATCTCGCCGGCCCGATTTAGCGATGTGATATTGCCGTCGAGGTCGTGGGTGTAAATGAGATCGTTGGCGTTCTCAAAGAGGTCGCGGTAACGCTCCTCGTTCTTGCGGCTGATCTCCTCGGTACGCTTTCGCTCGGTGATGTCACGTGCGACACCCTGGATCGCAATAGCCTCGCCGTTCTTGCGGATAACCGAACTGTTAACCTCGAGGATGATACGCGTACCGTCCTTCTTGAAACAGGCGACCTCATACACGGTCTGATCAGTGCTGCCGGCGATCTTTTTTGCAAGATTGCGTTTCATCACGGCGAGGTCTTCGGGGGCGGTGACTGAGGCCATATTGAGTGATAGAGCTTCTTCCCGCGTGTAGCCGAAGATCCGCGATGCCGCGCCGTTTATGGAAATGTAATTACCTTCGAGGTCGTGAACGTAAATAATGTCGTTCGCGTTTTCAAACAGTTGGCGATAACGAGCCTCACTCTCCGTAAGCGCGATATCGGCCCGCCGCCGCTCCGTGATGTCCCGCCACATCACAAGGCCGGCGAAGATATTGTCATTTTCGTCGCGGACGGGGATGATGTAGATCTGGTAACTGGCATCGTTGCGGTCGACGTCCATTACGATCTTTTCACCGGCGAGGGCCCTTCGATACAAGTCCTCCCATTCGTGCAGATCCTCGCCGTCGTAAACCTCACGCAGCGTCTTGCCCTCAAATCGGCTGGCATCGTATTCCTGATGTTTTAGCTGGTCACCGTCGGCAAGCGAAAACCGAAGGTCATGGTCGAAGAGCAGCACCGCCGTTTTTGGGATATGCTTTGCCAGCGTGCGATACAGACGCTCGCGTTTCTGCAGTTCGAGCACGGCCAGCTTTCGCTCGGTAACATCGAGTATCACACCCTGCCAGCAGATCGGAACGCCGTCGGCGTTCTTGATAAAGCAGCTTCGGTCGCGAACCCAGAATATCGACCCGTCTTTGCCGACGATACGGTATTCATAATCGATACCTTCACCGGCGGTCATCGCGTTTCGGGTGCCGGTAAGTATCCGATCGCGATCATCCGGATGTATCACCCTGGCCCAGATATTACCGTCGCTCATCCAATCTTCGTAGGGATAACCAAACTTCTCGACCGTTTTACTGATGTAGATCGGCGTGTACGGTGATACGGGCTCGACCGCGTAGAACATCACCGGCAAATTTTCGATAAATCCGCGAAATGTACTGTCGTCAACGGCCGGGCCGTCACCGGTGTAGGCGGTGATCGGCCGATCTGGCATCATTGACGCAATTGGTCTATCCGTGTTTGTCCGGTTCCGGCTGGACATAATCAAGTGAGGTTAAAAAAAGTGGTTCGGCGATGAGACGCGTAATCAGCGTTTAATGAGGAATTTGCGAGGCCGTAGACGGTTCGGACGCCCGAACGGGCCATCGCCATCTTAGATATTAGCACGATTACGGCAATATTGACCACTATTTTTTTACAATGTTAAACAGTAATGGCCGTATTCAACGTTCGGGGTTGCCGCCGCGTTGTTAAATTCGAGATAAAAGCAGTAGAATTGCGCCGAACATACTATTTACGACCGACCCCGAGATTATGAAAAAACTGATTTCCGCCGCCCTGTTTTTTTCCTTGACCGCCGCCACATTCGCTCAGACGATGCCTAAAGACGCCGACCCAAAATTGTGGGCCCGAGCCGTCAAACTCCACAAAAGCTCGATCGTCATCGACGGGCACAATGATATTACTTCGCCGATGGTTGATGAGGATTTTGATCTGGCATCGAACTCGGTCGGGAAATTTCACAAGGACGGCGACCCGTTTCATACCGATCTTTCCCGATTTAAGGCCGGCGGCATAACGGGCGAGTTTTTCTCGATCTATGTATCGGGCTCGACACTGAAGTCCGGCGGAGCGATGCGGCGGGCAATGGATCTGATCGACGCCACCTATCGCGAGGCCGAACGGCATCCGGCGCAGTTGACGATGTGCACGACCGCCGCTGAGATCAGGGCCGCTAAAAAGCAGGGGAAAATTTGTGCGTTGATGGGGATCGAAGGCGGCTATGCGATCGAAAATTCGCTTTATGCCCTGCGGGATTTCTATCGCTTGGGGATCAGGTACATGACGTTGACCCACAATGTCACGCACGACTGGGCGGACGCTCATCGTGATACGCCCAAGAACAACGGCCTGTCTGATTTTGGCAAAGAGGTCGTACGTGAAATGAACCGCCTCGGGATCTTTGTCGATATTTCGCACGTCTCGGAAAAGGTCATGAACGACGTCCTCGACATAACCACCGCACCGGTGATCGCATCGCACTCAAATGCGCGAGCGATTAATGACCATACGCGAAACGTATCGGACGCGGTCCTGAAGCGGGTCGCCAAGAATGGCGGCGTGATAATGATCAACTTTTACCCGTCATTCCTTGATGCCCGTACCAATAAGGAAGAAAACGAGCGATCGGCGCGACTCAAGCCGCAGATCGACGCACTTCGCGAAAAATATAAGGACAATCCGGATGCCTATTTCGATGCCGAGCGAAAACTGTTCGCTGAAAATCCGATCTATGTTGCTCCGTACACGCGGATCGTCGACCATATCGATCACATCAAGCAGGTCGCGGGCATCGACCATGTCGGCATCGGGTCAGATTACGATGGCGTGCCGTTTCTGCCGGCCGGAATGAACGGCGTCGAGGATCTTGTACTTGTTACCTATGAAATGCTCCGTCGCGGATACTCGGACGCCGATGTTCGCAAGGTTTTGGGTGAAAATATGCTGCGGGCGATGTCGCAGATGGAAAAGGTCGCCGGAAAGCGTCAGATCAGCGGACAGGGAAGCCTGAAAAAGATCAAATAGCTTAACAAGTCAAAAAAGTACGGGCCGGCGTTGTTACGATCGCCTCGCGATCGCGATCGGTGACGCCGGTTTGCAGCACACAGAGACCAATTTCGCGCGGTCCTGCTGCATTTCCGGGTCGCTTTCCAGCATTTTCATTGTCGCGCCGAATATCTCCGCGGCGTTATTGTCGGAGAGTTCGTTGATCCGATAATGGGTCCATTTGCCCTCACGGCGGCCTGTAACCAGGGCTGCGCGTTTCAGATACGCCAAATGACGCGAGATCTTCGGGTTGTTGGTTCCAAGTGTTTCCGCAAAAAAGCAAACGCACACTTCGCCATCGCGCATCAGGTTAAGCAGCCGCAGCCGCGTGCGGTCTGCGAGAGCCGCAAAAAAAAGTGCCGGGTCAAATGATCGCTGCTTTGCCATCAGAACAAAATTGTATCACATAACATTTATGGCTTGACATAATTAACGCATGGGAGTAGTCTCGAAGATAACAATTACGCATATGCATAATTGATAATAGCTCACGGAGACGAAATTATATGTCCGCAAAATCCATAGGTACCCTAAAAGCCCATCTTGCCCTAAACGTAAAGGACGTCGAAACAAGCATTGAGTTCTACAAAAAGATGCTCGGGATCGAACCGAGCAAGGTTCGCACCGGTTATGCCAAGTTTGACGTTAACGATCCGCCGCTTAATTTGACACTCAACCAGGTGCCGTTCGCGGGCCGCGGGGCACTGTCACATCTTGGGATTCAGGTCGCTTCGACAGATGACGTTCTGGCGATGAAGGCACTCTGGGAGTCCCGCGGGTTGACGGCCCGTGATGAGATGCAGACGACCTGCTGCTACGCGGTTCAGGACAAGACCTGGGTCAGCGATCCGGACGGCAACGAATGGGAAGTCTTCGTCGTGCTTGAGGACAATCTGCCCGAGGGACAGGCGAAAAGCGAAGATGCCTCCTGCTGCGTCCCGACGTTTGTCGGGATCGAGGGGACCTCAAAAAGACCGGCTATCGAGTGCTGCTAGACAAAGTTAGAGCGGCTTGACGTCGCACAAGAGCTATGACTATCACCGAATGCAACCCGACCCGTCGGCTTTCGTTTCTGGATCGCTTTCTGACCCTTTGGATATTTTTGGCGATGGCCATAGGCGTCGCGGTCGGGTTTCTGTATCCGGCGGTCGAAACGGTCCTCAACCGCTTTAACGTCGGCACCACAAATATCCCGATCGCGGCCGGGCTGATCCTGATGATGTATCCGCCGCTTGCCAAGGTACGATACGAGGATCTCGGAAAGGTTTTCAAAAATACGAGAATACTCGGGCTCTCGCTCATACAAAATTGGGTCATCGGCCCGATCCTGATGTTTGGCCTTGCGATCATTTTTCTGCGCGGCCAGCCCGATTACATGGTCGGGCTGATCATGATCGGGTTGGCTAGGTGCATCGCGATGGTCATCGTCTGGAACGAACTCGCCGGCGGCGACAGTGAGTACGCGGCGGGCCTTGTCGCATTCAACAGTGTATTTCAGGTGCTGTTCTACAGTTTGTACGCCTGGATCTTTATTACGGTGTTGCCCCCGATGTTCGGGCTGAACGGCGTCGCCGTGGATATCAGCATCAGCCAGATCGCCGAGAGCGTCTTCATTTATCTGGGGATACCGTTCATCGCGGGAATGCTGACCCGTCTCGTTTTGGTCAAGGCAAAGGGAAAAAAGTGGTATCACGAAAAGTTCATCCCGCGGATCAGTCCGGTCACCCTGATCGCACTGTTGTTTACGATCGTGGTTATGTTCAGCCTCAAAGGAAACCTGATCGTCCAACTCCCGATGGATGTCGTAAGGATCGCGATACCGCTGCTGATCTACTTTGTGCTGATGTTCCTTGTCAGCTTTTATATGGGCCGAAAGGTCGGGGCCGATTATTCCAGGACGGCGACGCTCTCATTCACCGCGGCGAGCAACAACTTTGAGTTGGCGATCGCGGTGGCAGTCGCTGTATTCGGCATAAATTCCGGGGCCGCCTTTGCCGCCGTGATCGGCCCGTTGGTCGAAGTTCCGGTGTTGATCGGACTGGTGAACGTCGCATTGTATTTTCAGAAGAAATATTTTGCCGCAGCGGCCGTTTAATAATGAAGAAACAAAAAGTACTGATACTCTGCACCGGAAACTCGGCACGCAGCCAGATGGCCGAGGGCTTGTTACGGCATATGGCGGGCGACCGGTTTGAGGTCGAAAGCGCCGGAACGATCGCAAGCTTTGTGCGTCCGCAGGCGATCGCCGCAATGGCCGAGATCGGAATCGACATATCGAATCATCGTTCGAAATGCCTTGATGAGTTTCTGGACGATCCTTTTGACTATGTCATAACTGTTTGCGACAACGCCAAGGAGAGTTGTCCGGTCTTTCCCGGCCGGGCAGAACGGATACACTGGAGCTTTGACGATCCGGCCGAAGCCGACGGCGATGCCGTGGCCCAACTCGCCGTGTTTCGGCGTGTCCGCGACGAGATCAAGGCCCGATTGGTTGAATTCATAAGCCGTTAGTGACTGACTAATGCGGTCAACCCTTTAGAAATTTCGGCCCAAATACTGTATCTTTGTGTCTTTGCGGTTCGATACGCGCGACTGTGCGTACAGGGCCGCGGAGAGATCGATCAAATTCCGCCGGATAACGGGGCCGGCCTCGAAGATACAGCACTTGCGCAAATACATTAAATTCATAATTCTGCTGCTTTTTACGGTCGCCATTTTTTGGTTCTTCGGCCGTAAACTCGATTGGCAGGCTGTCAGCTCGAGCCTCAAGCAGGCGGATCTGACTTATTTGGGACTTGCGACGCTCGGTATCTGTCTGGGCTATTTCCTGCGTGCGGTGCGTTGGCAGGTCCTGCTCGAACCAATTACCAAATCCAGCCTGCGTGAGCTGTTTGCGACGACGACCGTCGGGTTTACGGCGATATTCTTGATCGGCCGAATGGGCGAGATCGTGCGTCCCATGTGGCTGCCGATGCGAGACCGCCGCGTGCGGCCCTCGGCCGCGCTCGTAACACTCGGCCTCGAACGCGTTTTCGATCTGGCGGCACTCGCGTGTTTCTTTGCGATCAACCTGCTCTGGTTCACGCCGCAGCCGGGCCGCGAGACCGAATTTGAATACGTCGAGTGGGCCGGTTGGCTGATGCTGGCCGGCGTGATCGGCGGTTTTGTGGCTCTGATCATCTTTCAGCGGATCTCAACGCGGGTGATCGAATGGACCGAGAATGCCATCGACCGCCGATGGGTCCCGGTCAGGCTGCAGAAGATAATTCTCAGCGTACTCAAGCAGCTTGCTTCGGCCCTGGCGATCCTCCGTGACTGGCGCGAGACGTTTTGGGTCTCGTTTTGGACACTGACGCTGTGGTTTACGATCTCGATCCCGACATGGTTTGTACTGCTGGCATTCGGATTGCCGCTGACATTCAGCGATTCGCTTTTCATCATGGGCTTTGCGACGGTAAGTTCGGTGTTTCCGACCCCGGGCGGAGCAGCCGGCGCATTTCATACGGCGACCGCCGCCAGTATCCTGTTTTTGAAGAACGATATCAGCCGCGAGGACGCCGCCGCCGTCTCGATCGCGATGCATCTCGTATATTTTGCCCCGGCGGTGTTTTTTGGCTTATATTATTTCTTCAAGGGTGATATAAGTATTGAGCGATTTCGCTCATTGATGTCCAGCGAGAACGCCGAGCGCGAGATCGAATCTGATTCGCCCGATTTTACGGACGAAAGTATGGAGACCGGCCGCTAAAATAAGCAATTATGCGTTGTCCGTTTTGTGCACATATCGAGGATAAGGTCGTGGATTCACGCGAATCCAAGGACGGCGATTCGATCCGCCGCCGCCGCGAGTGTCTCGGGTGCGGAAGACGGTTCACCTCCTACGAGAGGATCGATGAGATCCCCTACATGGTCGTCAAAAAGGACGGAAAGCGCGAGGGTTTTGACCGCAACAAGGTGCTCGCCGGCCTGTTTCGCGCAAGTGAAAAGCGCCCGATATCCACCACCCAGCTTGAAACGATCGCGGACGAGGTCGAAAAGAACGTTCAGGATTCGCTTGACCGCGAACTGGCAACGACAGAGATCGGCAAGATAATCATGCGGCGTCTGAAGGCTCTCGATAAGGTCGCGTATGTCAGATTTGCCTCGGTTTATCTCGAATTTGCCGACGTTTCGGAGTTTATGACCGAACTCAAGGTCCTCGTCGGCTCACAATCACGCACGACGGCCGCCGCCGCGAAAAAGAAAAAGAAAAAGTAGGTATTTTCCGCGACCTCCGCCGACCGCCGGTTCCAACGGCGGCGATCCACCTCATTGCCCTTTGCCGGCGAAATCCTTAACATAGATAGATATGGACGAAATCGACGAATTCCCGGTCTCGCTGGGCGAAGGCGACATTCTTGAGCCGATGATGCAGATACCGGGCGAACTGCCGGTGCTCCCGCTGAGGGATATTGTGATCTATCCGTTTATGATCGTGCCGCTGTTTGTCTCGCGCGACCGTTCGGTCAAGGCGGTCGAGACGGCCCTTAGCGAAAATCGGATGATCCTTTTGGTGTCGCAAAAGGACCTCAACAAGGAGGAACCGGAACAGGAAGATCTATACACCGTCGGGACCGTCGCGATCATCATGCGAATGCTCAAGCTGCCTGACGGCCGTATCCGCATACTGATACAGGGGCTTTCGCGTTGCAAGGTCGATTCGGTCGACGGCGGCGGCGAATACGTGAAAGCGAGCGTGACGCCGATCTCGGAGCCGTTGGCGCCTGAGAATTCACTCGAGGTCGAGGCTCTCGTGCGCAATGTGCGCGGTTCGATGGAGCGTGCCGCGAGTCTTGGAAAGAATATTTCACCCGAGGTTTTGGCGATCATCGCCAATCTCGACGACGCCGGACGTCTGGCTGACCTTTCGGCATCAAATCTCGAACTCAAGGTCGAGGACGCGCAGAGCGTCCTTGATATTTGCGATCCGGTGCCGCGGCTTCGGCGTGTGAATGACCTGCTGAGCAAGGAGATCGATGTTCTGACCGTCCAGCAAGAGATAAATACGCAGGCACGGGCCGATATCGATCGCTCACAGCGTGAATATTTCCTCCGGCAGCAGCTCAAGGCGATCCAGATGGAGCTCGGTGAGGGAAACGAGCTCTACGAAGAGATCGAACAGTACCGCGACAAGATCCTGAAGGCCAAAATGCCCGAGAACGCCGAAGAGGAAGCTCTAAGGCAGCTCAAAAAGCTCGAACGCATGCATCCGGATACGGCTGAAACGGCGACGCTTCGAAACTGGCTGGACATCATGACCGATCTGCCGTGGTCGACGGCGTCGAAGGACAATCTCAATCTTAAAAAGGCCGAAAAGATCCTCGATGAGGACCATTACGGGCTCGAGCGCGTAAAGGAGCGTATCGTCGAGTCGCTCGCCGTCCGAAAGCTCCTCGACAAGCCGAAAGGATCGATACTCTGCCTCGTCGGCCCGCCTGGAGTCGGTAAAACCTCGCTCGGACGGTCGGTCGCAAGGGCACTGAACCGAAAATTCTCGCGGCTGAGCCTCGGCGGGCTTCATGATGAAGCCGAGATCCGCGGGCACCGCCGAACGTATGTCGGGGCAATGCCGGGCCGGATAATCCAAGCCATCCAGCAGGCCGGAACCAACAATCCGCTGATCATGCTCGATGAGATAGACAAGGTCGGCGCCGATTTTCGCGGCGATCCGAGCTCAGCTCTGTTGGAGGTCCTCGACCCGGAACAAAACTCGACATTTCGCGATAATTACCTGGGCATCACGTTCGATCTTTCGAATGTGATGTTTATGACCACTGCCAATGTTCTCGAAACGATCCAGCCGGCACTTCGCGATCGGATGGAGATAATCACGCTCTCGGGCTACACCGAGGAAGAGAAATTTGAGATCGCAAAACGTCATTTGATCCCAAAACAGATCGAGGAGAACGGGCTCGAGAAAAGCGACATCAAATTCGACAAAAAAGCCGTCGTCAAAATTATTGGCGAATATACGCAGGAAGCCGGCCTGCGGCACCTCGAACGCGAGATCGGAAAGGTCTGCCGTAAGGTCGCTCGCAAAAAGGCCGAACTCGAAGACGATTTCACGCAAGCACACATCACTGCGGATAATCTGGCCGAGTACCTGAGGGCGCCGAGGATATTTAACGAGGGAGCCCTCAAGAAGGATCAGATCGGGACCGTTACCGGGCTCGCGTGGACCGCGGTCGGAGGCGACATTCTCTTTATCGAGGCTCTGATGACGAAGGGTAAGGGGCGGCTGCAGCTTACCGGTCAACTCGGCGACGTTATGCAGGAGTCGGCTCAGGCGGCATTTTCATACGCTAAGGCCCGTGCCAAAGACCTAGGTATTTCTGAGGATACGCTCGAAAATTACGACATTCACATTCATTTGCCCGAGGGTGCGATCCCGAAAGACGGCCCGTCGGCCGGCATCACCATGGCCACCGCGATGGTGTCGGTACTTGCTCAGCGTCCGGTGCGAAAGGACGTGGCGATGACGGGTGAGATCACATTAAGGGGCAACGTCCTGCCCATTGGCGGTGTCAAAGAAAAACTCCTGGCGGCAAGGCGTGCGAAGATCAAGACGGTGATCATGCCCGCCCCGAACAAGCGGGATCTCGAGGATATGCCGCAGGAAATCCTTGATGATTTGACATTTATATTCGTTGAGAACGTCGTGGACGTTTTCGATGCGGCATTGAGGGCTTCGACGCTCAAAAAGCCGTCAGGAGCGAGTGCCAAGGCAAAGGGCTCGTAAAACTTAGTTTATCCGTCCTATTAGTGACCGCCGTCACTGTAGCTTCGGTAAAAAGGCGTAATTTTGACAGTATAAGGCGCAAATTGTTATCCTAACGAGGATAATATGTCGGTAGTGTGCCTCTTGCCCGGTTAATGGAACTTTGGGCTCGCGGTAGCGTTATCATAACAGAGATGTGTTTTAGGCCGTTTTAAAATTCGCCCTAACCCCGAGGAATTGAGTAGGAGTATAGACGAACTTGATGAAAATTATTGGATACAAGGTTTTAAGTTTTACAGCATTATTGATAATCGTATTTAACTCGCTAGGTTTGGCACAGGTCACCAGTTCGAAATCGAGTAACGATACTCGTCCGTCTGAGGTCGCAAGGGCCGAGGATGCCGTAAACGTCGTTTTGGCCGAAGCCGGAAAGTCGTTCAAAGAAGCTCTCCAGGCATACGTTGAGAACCGCCGTTCCGAGGCGGGTTTGAAGTTTAACAAGTCGGTCGAGACCTTTTTGTATTCAACGCTGAACATCCAGAAGGACCAGCGTCTCCAGGCTTGCTACAATCAGCTGATCGAGACGGTCTATCGTATCGAATTTCCTTCCGACAGCCAGTTGCCGCAGGTTCGCGGACTGGCGATGACTTGCGGTTGGAATATCGACGCATCGCTTTCCGACGGTGTCGCCAAGCTCGCCCGCCCGGTCGAAAATGTGACCCCGAGCGAGACCGCCACGGCGGCGGGCCCGAAACCGAACGGCTCCAACGTCGGCTTTAACAGCCAGCAATTTGATCCGTCGCCGCTTGATGAACTTTCGCGGCTCGAGCTTACGGCTGACGAACAGCAGATCGACAACAATCCCGTCGCCCAACAGCAGTATCAGTACATCCAGTACGCTGTCGCTAACAAATCACTCGGATTCACGTTCCAGGTCCATCCCCTGATCCAACAGTACATCAACTACTATCGCGGCCGTGGACGCACCACAATGGAAGTCGGCCTTTACCGTTCGGGAATGTTCATGCGGATGGCCCGCCGGATCTTTAAGGAAGAAGGCGTTCCTGAGAACGTGGCATGGCTCGGCCAGGTCGAAAGCGCCTGGAAGCCAAGTGCGTTGTCGAGTGCCGCTGCGTCAGGCTTGTGGCAGTTTATTCCGGGTACCGGTTCGAGATTCGGCCTTCAGAGGACGGCCCATGTCGACGAACGCAACAGCTTTGACGAGGCGACACGTGCATCAGCCCGATATTTGAAGTTCCTTGCAAATCGCTATGGCGGTAACTGGGAATTGGCAATGGCAGCCTATAACTGCGGCGAAGGCAATGTGGACAGGGCTATCCGCCGTGCCGGTGTCTCGAACTTCTGGCTTGCGTATCCGTACCTGCCGCAGGAAACACGCAACTACGTGCCGAATATCCTGGCGACGATCCTGATCGCGAATAACCCGAACCAATATGGTTTTGGCCACATTCGTCCGGCTCCGGCTCTGAACTATGACCGTATCCGCGTCCCGGCGTCGACCAACCTCACGCTGTTGGCTCAGGCATCGGACACTACGGTTCAGTATCTGCGGTATCTCAATCCGCACCTCCGGACCAATTCGACGCCGCCCGTGCCGTACATTGTTAACGTACCGGCCGGTAAGGCAAACGATGTTGTCGCACTGTTCCGCCGCATTCCGGCGTCAAAGGTCAACAACACCAATTTGGCCAACTCGTCAGCCGGCGAAACCTGGCAGAATATTTCCAATCGGACCGGTGTGAGCGTTGCCGAATTGATGGCTGCGAACCCCGGAATGAATACTCCGGCGGGCAAGGTCTTTGTGCCTGTCTCGGGAAATAAGGTAAACACGATCTCGTACTCGCGTCCGACCAATCAGCCGGCCGTGACCGCCGCGAGCAATGTGAAGGTCGTTAAGGCAAAGGCCGGCGATACTGTCGCGAAGGTTGCCGAGCGGTACGGTGCAAACCCGACCGAGGTCGCCAAATACAACGGCTTGCTGCCCAATTCTGTACTGCCCGCGGGCCGCGAGATCAAACTTCCGGCGACGAAATAAGGGAAGTTTTTAGCGGAAATACCGATCAGCCGGAGCGTGAAAACGCTCCGGCTTTTTTTTCGCGCCGATGAGCACTTGACAACCCGCACCCTCTGTAACTATACTTGTTACAGTTATGGCGGCTAACAGTCAATTCGCGATGGCGATACACATTCTGACGATGCTGGCGAGGTCCGGCGACACGAACGTCAAATCAGAGTGCATCGCTGCCAGTGTGAATACGAATGCGGTGGTCATTCGGCGTCTACTGGGGCAGTTATCCGCGGCAAAGCTGGTGATCTCGCAAACCGGGGCATTTGGCGGAACACGCCTGGCACGCTGTCCTAATGAGATCAGCCTCTGTGAGATCTATAAGGCGGTATCCTGCGGAGAGGTTTTTGCACTGCACGCCAAATCGCCAAGTAAGGATTGCCCGGTCGGGAAGAACATCGAGGCCGTTCTCTGCAATCTGCAGAAAGAGATCGATAAGAGCGTCGGCGAAAAACTGGGGCAGTATAACCTGCAAAATGTGATCGAGCAGATCGAAGGCGTGCCGATCTAATTTTTTTTGACCGTATTTGTATCAAAAGAAGTTACAAAATATGGAACGTGAGGGAAGACAGATGACGGCGATATTCATAAATTGGACGCCCAGGGCAGTGGAACTGCTTAAACTCATCGCGAGGTTCATGGGCATTTAAGACCGAATTAATTTCTCCAAGTTGTTATTATGAGAGAGTTTATCGAAAAAGCGATGTCGTTCGCTGATTATGAATCGATGATCGACGGCCTTTTGGCCGAGGGCAAAACTACGGGGCCGGTCCAGTCGGACGAGATGTATCTGTATGCCAAGCTGAACCGCCAGCGGATGAGCCGGTTGGAAAAGACGGTTGAACTAGCTCCGGAGGCTGCAGATATGGTTGCTCGGCTCGATACCGATCAGTACTGGCTCGTGATCACCGAAGGGTGGTGCGGTGACGCGGCACAAAATATTCCCGTTATCGAAAAGCTTGCGTCGGCAAATGACGGGATCGAGACACGGTATTTGCTCCGCGATGAGCATCCCGAATTGATCGATCAGTTCCTGACCAATGGGGCGAGATCGATCCCGGTACTGATCGCGGTCGACAAACGCACATCAAGGGTACTCGGACGATGGGGCTCCGAGGCCGAAGGCGGCCCAAGATCTCTTTATGCAATTGAAATCGCTCGGCCTTGAAAAACCCGAGATCAACGAAAAATTACAGCGATGGTATAACGAGGACCGCGGCCGCTCTCTTCAAATTGAGATCGCGGAACTCGCTAAGGGCTGGGCGGCCAAACGATCGGCCGCCGGCGAAAGTAACTAAACTGAATACAGAAACACTAAGATCGGAGAAAATCTAAAAAATGAAACTAACGGCAATCACACTTATTTCACTAGCAGCCTTTTTGTCGGCCTGTGCCGACCCGGCGGCTAATAAACCCAAAGCCCAGACCATGGCGCCTGCGTCAAATGCCGCCGCAAAGCCGGACACGGCCGCCGCGGCACCGACAAACGTCTTTGCGGATTTTAAGGCAAAGGGAACCGAACTCACCGTTGACGCGGCCGCGTCGAAGATCGAATTTACCGGATCAAAGGTGACGGGCAAACACGATGGCGGCTTTAAGGAATTCAAGGGCGTCATTGATCTGGTCGGCGACAAGGCCGAAGACAGCCGGGTGCTGTTCGAGATCGAAATGAAGAGCGTCTTTACCGATGCCGACGGGCTCACCAAGCATCTTCAGACGGGTGACTTTTTCGAGGTCGAGAAATTTCCGAAGGCGTCGTTCGTTTCGAACAAGATCGTCGGCGACCCGGCAAAAGGAGCCGGCAATTTTACCGTCACGGGTGATCTCGAGATCCGCGGGGTCAAAAAGTCGATCACTTTCCCGGCCAAGATCACGATCGGTGCAGGTGATGTTTCGGTGGAAAGTGAGTTTTCGATCAACCGTAAGGACTTCGGGATAGTTTACGCCGGTAAGGCCGACGACCTGATCCGCGATGATGTCGTGTTGAGGCTGAACCTGAAGGCCGCAAAGAAATAAACGTACTTGGCGAAACGCACGGCCGCCGACCAACGACGCCCACGGCGAACCGGGAGCCGGCCGTGCGATTGACCGGAGAAGATGATATGAGAGCATTTGAGATCCGCGAATTCGGTGTCGACAAATTGACCCTGACCGAACGCGACGAACCGACGCCGGCGGCGAACGAGGTATTGATCAAATTCGGTGCGGCTTCGCTTAATTATCGCGATCACATGGTGGTCACGGGAACTTATAATCCGCGTATGAAAATGCCGGCGATCCCGCTTTCGGACGGTGCCGGCGAGGTGGCCGCGGTTGGCGACGCGGTCACAAAATGGAAGGTCGGCGACCGCGTAATGCCGATCTTCGCTCAGCAGTGGTTCGACGGCGAGGCGACCGAGGCCAAGCGGCGAACGTCGCTCGGTGCCGGCCCGCAGTGGGACGGCGTTCTGCGTGATTTCGGA
Organism: Pyrinomonadaceae bacterium; assembly: GCA_044221625.1. Classification (GTDB taxonomy): domain Bacteria; phylum Acidobacteriota; class Blastocatellia; order Pyrinomonadales; family Pyrinomonadaceae; genus OLB17. Next base: position 34,864 of record JBGAOU010000027.1, read on the forward strand.
GCTTTTTCCGAAGATTCGGTCGTTAGGATACCGGACCATCTCTCGATACACGAAGCGGCCGCGTTGCCGTGCGCGGCATTAACTGCGTGGAACGCTCTGGCGGTGTCGGGCGGCCTAAAGGCCGGCGAAACAGTGCTGACGCTAGGCACCGGCGGAGTCTCGATCTTTGCGGTACAGTTCGCCAAGATGTTCGGCGCTCGTGTTATCGCGACGTCGAGCAGCGACGAGAAGCTTGAACGGCTCCGGGCATTGGGGGCCGACGAAACGATCAACTATCGGACACGTGAGGATTGGGATGCCGCCGTAATGGAGCTTACCGACAGGCGCGGCGTCGATCACGTCGTCGAGGTCGGCGGTTCGGGTACGCTCGCCAGATCGCTGAACGCGGTCAGGATAAGCGGACATATCGCGATGATCGGGGCGTTATCGGCGGGCAGCTTTGATCCGATCCAGATCTTCATGCGGTCGGTGAGGCTTCAGGGCGTTTTTACCGGCTCGCGAGCGATGTTCGAGAATATGAACCGTGCGATCGCAGCGAATAAGCTTGAACCGGTGATAGACCGCGTATTCGGTTTTGAGGAGATCGGCGAGGCTTTTCGATACATGGAGAGCGGAGCGCATTTTGGCAAGATCGTTATTGAGTATTAGCGGCCGCGAGAACTTTTGAGCGGCGCAAGCTAATTTGATTCGAAGATCCAAGGAGGGTAATTATGGCAAATTTATTTGATAGTTTGAAAATCGGAAAACTTGAGCTAAAAAACCGGATCGTGATGGCTCCGATGACGCGAAGCCGGGCCAATGATGAGGGTGTGCAGCCCGATTTTGTCGCGGAGTATTACGCACAGCGCGCATCCGGAGGACTTTTAATATCCGAGGCGACCAACATATCGCCGATGGCGAAGGGGTACCTTCGTACACCGGGTATTTACACAACCGAGCAGATCGAGTCGTGGAAGCCGGTGACCACCGCGGTCCATGAAAGGGGCGGCAAGATCTTTATGCAGGTCTTTCATACCGGACGAATAGCTTTGCCGGATATGTTGCCGAATAATGCGCAGCCGGTGGCCCCATCGGCGGTCAAAGCTGCCGGGCAAAACTACACCGATAGCGGGATGAAGGATTTTGTTGAGCCGCGGGCATTGACGACCGACGAGGTTAGGCAAACGGTATCGGATTTTGCCGCGGCCGCCAAAAATGCGATCGAGGCAGGCTTTGACGGTGTCGAGCTGCACGCCGCGAGCGGATACCTTGTACATCAGTTCCTGATGCAGCCGGTCAACCAGCGAACGGACGAATACGGCGGATCGGTCGAAAACCGGGCTCGGTTTGCGATCGAAATACTCGACGCGATGTCCGAGGCGATCGGCAGCGACCGGGTCGGCGTAAAGTTCTCACCGCAAATGCCCTTTAATGACATTCAGGAGCCGGACGCCGACGATGTCTATCCGTATCTGGTCACTCAGCTCAGCGGCAAGGGGTTGGCATATGTCCACGTCGGCGATCACGCCAATACCGGCTGGCACGAAAAGCTGCGGCCGCTGTATTCGGGTATCTACATTGCCGGAGCCAATTTTTATAAGGAGCGTGCCGAAGAATATCTGGCTACAGGTAAGGCAGACGCGATCGCGTTTGGCGTTAAATTCCTGGCAAATCCCGATCTGCCTGCAAGGCTAGAGCAGGGAGCCGAACTGAATCAGCCTGATCAAACGACATTTTATGTCGGCGGTACGACCGGATACACTGACTACCCGACGCTCTCAAAATCGGCCGCGTCAGCCTAACTATCTTCGAAATATTGCCTTGACGGGGAATAAGCGATCACAATTGCCGCGTTTTCCGATCGGATCGGGGAACGCGGCAAATTTAGATTGACAACTGTAACTATTATTGTTACAGTAATGAAATGGGACGCCTGATCGTCCGATCGCATTTTGCGGTGATGCTCGGGGCTAAGATATAATTTCAGCAATATTTGATAGGAGCTAACAATGGGAACTTTTGCAAAACAACTGACAGATTCAAACTTTGAGGCGGACGTCCTCAAATCGGACAAGGCCGTTCTGGTCGATTTCTGGGCCGAATGGTGCGGCCCCTGCCGTGTCATCGCCCCGTCGGTCGAGGCCGTCGCCGAGGAGTTTGCGGGCAAGGCAGACGTATTTAAGATGAATGTCGATGAGAACCAGATGGTGCCGAATCAGTTCGGCATCCGCGGTATCCCGACCCTGATCGTTTTCAAGGGCGGACAGGAACAGGAACGGATCGTCGGAGCGGTAAATCGCGAAGCGATCGCCAAGGTTGTAGGAAAGTACGTTTAGCGATCGATCTTAACTGAACGTGAAAAAAGGAAATGCCCCGCCGAATTGATCGGCGGGGCATTTTGTCTTGATCGGTTTTGAACTAGTGACTGTTGAAGTTCGCAACCGGATAGTCACCGTTTGCTCCGAAAGCAAACGCAGTGACCGTGTTCGACGTTGTTCCAAGCGACCAAAACGCCGACGCATTAGCTGATGCTGACGGACGCCAGATCCCGACATCGGTCTTGCCGTCGCCGTCATAATCGCCCTGTGCCGGGAAATCGGTTGCCGAGGCTCCAAATGTGCGATATTCGATCGTTGAGTTCGAACTGTTAAGCCAATGCCACTGGATCGACCCGCTTACGCCGCGAACGGTGGCGATATCGGTTTTGCCGTCGCCGTCATAGTCGCCGGGGACGATGACGTCAGTAGGCGTACCGAATACGACCGAATCAAAGCCGGCAGTCGTCTGCATTCTCCAGAATCTGGCCTGGCCGCCGCCATTGTTTCGCTGAACGGCGAAATCAGCTTTACCGTCGCCGTCATAGTCGCCCGGAGCGGGGAAATCGCCATTCTGGCCCCACGGCATATATGTCACGGCTCCGTTTGCGGTCGTACGATAGAACCAGGTGCTTTGGTCGCCCGCCGAGGCTCCGGCACGGTATACAGCGAGATCATCCTTGCCGTCACCGTTATAGTCGCCAACAACGCTGGCATCGTCTCCGGCCTGTCCAAATGCCTCCTGACGAAGTGTCGAGGTCGCACTGTTCAAAATGTAAAACGCCGCTACGGTTGCTGCACCCGGACGCCAAACGGCGATGTCATCTTTGCCGTCGCCGTCGTAATCACCGGACACAAATTTATCGGTCGAAATACCCCAAGCCGCAGCCGCCGTCGGAGCTGCTGATCCATTGAGATTCCAGAACCAGGTGATCTGACCGCCCGAACCGCCGCCCGTGTTGCGAACCACAACGAAGTCAGTCTTACCGTCGCCGTTGAAATCGACCGGAGCATCCGATGTCGGAGCAGCGCTGCATGGGGCGGCCGTCGTTGCCGTATTACGCGGAACCGGGGCTGTGACCACATCAAAATCGTTCAGGTTGTTATCTGTGTCAGTGCATCCATTGGATTTGCGAACGGCACCGGTGGTCGTCGAGAGAACCGGCACCGCAGTTCCGCCTTCGCCGTTGTTAGCGGTACCGTACGATACGACATCAATGATCTGAGCGTTCGGGAGCGTGCACGGGGTTGCCGTTGCTCCGCATGAGTTAGCCGGAAGGCCGTTCACGAGTGCGACCTTGCCATTGGTGCCGGACATGCTTAAGTTCGTCGTCGAGGCATCGGGCACGACGGGAAATGCACCTCCCACCGTTCCGACCGAGCCAAACTCGACAAAAAAGTACTGTCCGGGGTTAAGCGTGACGTTCGGAAGTGCGAATGCATTCGTGGCACTACTCGCGAACTGGCCGGTCGCCGAACCGTAGTATATTGACAGGCCGTTCAGCGATTGCGGTGATGACGAGATGTTTTTCAACTCGACATAATCTTTCAGATAAGTCGGCGTGCCGGACGTTGCGCCGCCGCCGCCATATACCTGGCTGATCACCAATGTTGTCGATGCGGACGGGGCATCCGACGAGCCTTTCGCTCTGTCATCGCCGCCGGCAAGCACGTTTGTGCCCACCACCAATGCCGCAAACGCTGCGGCTGCTATAAACGAACCTAAAATTGATTTTCTGATCATAACTTTTCCCTTACTTGACCCGCCAAGGGGCTGCATATTCTACGTCATCCGGCGAGTTGACCAACTGTCGGCCAAAGCTCAATTCCAAGTGACCATTTCAAAACCCAAAATTGCTTTCCGACAGAATAGCACATAATGCCGATTTTACTAGCCAATAACGCACCCATCTGTGCGTTGCCGGCATCAAATTTCTGTTACACTTTTCGATAAAAACACATGGGGTTCGCGGCTATGAAAATTATTAACGCCATCTTTTTGTTATTGGTCTTGCTAATGACAGGTCAGGTCGTCGCGACGCAGGTCAAGCCGACGGCGGAAAAGCCGGCTGAAAAGGATGATGTGATCCGGGTCGATACGCAGTTGGTGGATGTGCCCGTAGCCGTGATCGGAGCGGGCGGCAACGCCGTCGCCGGACTCAAAAAAGAGGACTTCAAGGTATTTGAGGACGGCAAGATACAAGAGATCGTCGATTTTTCGACAGCTTCGGAACCCTTCGAAGTCGCATTGCTGCTCGATACTTCGGGTTCGACGCGGTCAGACCTTCAGCTTATTCAACGAGCGGCAAACGAGTTTATCGCGTCGCTGCGAAGCGGTGACCGCGTTTCGGTGACTGCCTATCGCAGCGAGGTCGCCGACGGACGGGCATTTGCGGTAAGCGAGACGCTTAGCCGCCTGACCGGCGACCGAAACGCCCTCCGTGATGCCATTGCGGCGGCAAAAATGAGCGGCGGCACTCCGCTCTACGATTCGCTTATCCAGATCGTCGAAGAGGTTTTTCGCGATCCTCCGGCCGGCGACTTTCGCGGGCGTCGGGCTTTGGTGGCGTTGACCGACGGCGTCGATTCGACCAGTTCGGCGGGTTTTGCCGAGATCAAGGAAAAGTTGGGCAAACTCGGGATCGTATGCTTTTTTATCAAGGTCGATACGCGCGAGTTCTTTGAGGAGGGGCTGCTCGGCGATTGCCAGTCCGCCACGCGGTTCTCGGCGGCGCAGATCCGCCGGTACTATCGCTCGCTCGGGGCAAAAGGGAATTATGAAAAGGCTGCAAGCTTTTGCCAGCTTGGCGAATTTGAGCGGCTCGCCGTAAGCAAAAAGCTGTATGAGATCGCCGACGCTGAGATGCTGGAACTGGCCAAAATGTCGGGCGGCAAGGTCTTTCCGCTGGCGGAGTTAAGCGACGCACGGGCCGCTTTCAAGAGCGTGGCGGACGAACTTGGGTCCAAATATACGCTGGGCTATTATCCGTCAAACGAAAAACGTGACGGTACGTACCGTAAGATCCGGGTCGAGGTCCGCGGCCAAGCGCCGGCGACGCAGGTCAGGGCCCGCGACGGTTATACAGCGACGAAGAACTGATCACCAGTCGCCCCAGATCGCCAGGGTCATACCGGCAAGTTGAATGTTGACAAAGAGTGTCTTCTGGTCCGGGCTGAACGCGCAGCCGGTAAACTCGCCACCCTCAAGGCCGGGCACCAGGTTTTGTGCAAAATTCGATCGCGAACCGTTCGGCGACAAAATGCGGATGTAATTATCGAGGGTGCCATCTTCACACAAAAAAAGTCCGCCGCCCGGGCCGAAACAGACATTATCCGGAAAGTCCAGAACGGCCGCGTTCGGCGACTCGAAAACGAGCGTCAGATAGCCAAACTTGGACTTCTTCCTCGATTCGTATCGCCACACCTGGCCGAGCCCGGCATCGCCTCCGTTGGTCGAGGTGAAATAGATCTGGTTGAGTCCGGCGAAACAGCCTTCGAGCCGGGCAAACTTAGCCGCCGCGGGAGCCTGCTCGAATACCGCCGACGGATTTGCCTCGGCCGCCGCCGGGTCGGGATCCGGGATATCGATCCACGTCGCCAGGAGCTTGCGGCCGACCGTCTGGCCGACGCGTGCGTCGTATGCGGGTTCGTCGGCGATAGCCAGCACCTGCAATTTGCCGCCGGCGGCGAGATCGCCCCTGCGGTCGGGCAGATAGCGGTAAAAGCCGGCCAGAGGATTATCCTCGGTCAGATAAACGAACCCGGTCAAACGGTCGACGGCGGCCGCCTCGTGCCGAAAACGGCCCATCTGCCTGATCGGGACGGCCTCGCCCGGTACGAGCGGATCGACCTCGAAACAGTAACCGTGCGACTTTGTAAATCCGCTCGCCGGGCCCATGATCGTCTCTTCGCAACTGATCCATGTGCGCCAGGGCGTGACGCCGCCTGCGCAGTTCCAGACGGTTCCGCTGATGCCTGTTTGCGACGCTGTGACCAGCCTCGTCTCACGGTCGACGATGAGCGTCGAGGTGCCGCCGCCGGCGGCCGGGTCATAAGGTGCCAGACCGGAAACCGATCCCGCGACACCGGAGAAGCCCTGATTCTCATGATTTCGGACCAATGCCCACGATGTCGGGATACTGCTGAAGCGAAAAACGCCCATTCCGTCCTGTAGCGTCGGCAGCGGCTGGCCGTTGGTCATCGGAGTGCCCGCACGGCCAATGATGTTGTATTGAAAGCCTTTCGGCAGCGAAATGGCGACCTCACCCGTGTTATTTGAGGCCTTGGGGAACAGCGGGCCGTAAAGCGGCAGATCGGCCGCCAATGCCGGTTCGCCGAACGCGCGAAACAGGTCGTTGCGGGCGATCAGACCGCCAAACCCGAGCAATGCACTGCCGGCGATGGCACCATTTAGAAAATTGCGTCTTCCGCGATCGGTCATAAAATGTATCGAAGGGCCGTGCAGCCGGTCGAAAGGATCTGCGGCTCAATGACTATCGTATTTGATGGCCGGCGCAATTGGCAACAAGTTTATACGCGTCAAAATTCGTAAAAATCAGGTCATCCGTGGCAAAATTAGAGTATGACAACCAAGTTTCGACGCATTTGTTTAGTGGTTTTGGATTCGGCGGGCATCGGTGAGATGCCTGATGCCGCTGCATGGGGCGACGCGGGGTCTAACACGCTCGGGCACATTTTGGAATCTCGCACGGTCAACATCCCTAATTTGCAGGCTCTCGGGCTGGGGAATATCGCTCCGCTCAAGGGCCTCGCTCCTGCCGCGGCCCCGATCGGCAACTACGGTAAATGCACGCTCAAATCTGACGGCAAAGACACGACGACCGGGCATTGGGAGATGGCCGGCATTATCCTCAAGCAGGGCTTCCCGAAGTTTCCCGAGGGGTTTCCGCCGCGGATCATCGATCGGTTCGTCACGCAGGCGAATGTGCCCGGTGTACTGGGTAATATTCCGGCGAGCGGCACCGAGATCATCAAGCAGCTTGGCGAAGAGCACGTCCGCACGGGCAAGCCGATAGTTTATACGTCGGCCGACTCGGTCTTTCAGATCGCCGCACACGAAGAGGTCGTGCCGGTCGCCCGCCTTTATGAAATGTGCGAAATAGCGAGGAACATCCTTCACGGCGATGACGAGGTCGCACGCGTGATCGCTCGTCCGTTCGTCGGTGAGACGGCTGAGACCTTCAAACGCACAGAGAACCGCCACGATTACGCGGTGCCGCCGCCATCGGGCAATCTGCTGCCGCGGCTTAAGGACGCCGGGCTCGACGTGGTCTGTATCGGCAAGATCGCGTCGATCTACGACAATCTGGGCGTGACCGAGGACCTGACCGCCAAAAATAATGATCAGATCATCGATGTCACGATCGACGCGCTGAAGGCCGACACCCGCGGCATCATCTTTAGCAACCTGGTCGATTTTGATATGCTCTATGGCCACCGCCGCGACGTCGAGGGATACGCCAGGGCGCTTGAGCATTTTGACGCGAGACTGCCCGAGATCTTTGCCGCGTTGAATGACGACGACCTGCTCGTGCTGACCGCCGACCACGGCAACGACCCGAGTTATCCGGGCTCGGACCACACCCGCGAATACGTCCCGGTGATCGCCTACGGCAAAACGGCAAAACAGGGCGTCGATCTCGGCACGCGTCAATCGCTATCCGATATCGGCCAGACGATCGCCGAAAACTTCGGCCTTGAGATCGCGGACGGCGTGAGCTTTATCGGAGACCTATGATCTTGCTTTTTGGCGTTTCGACGATCTCGTTCGTGGCGGCGGCCGACGCAATTTATCTGCCCGGGCGGCGAGGCGACCGGCCTCGGGCAGGAGCTCGATGCCCTTAATTATCTGCTCGTCATCCAAATCCAATACCTGACCAGCAGATAACTGTCCGAACGCTGCAAGCGCAAGTTGGTACCTCAGTTTTGTTTCGGCTTCACGTTTTTCAGCATCGTCCAACACGCCGTCGAGGCCAAAGTTCCTGGCGGCGAATGTAATGAATGCCGACAAGAGTTCGCCGCTGATCGGGAGATCTTTCTCCGTCATCGTGTGCCCAAACTCGACCGGCCGTTCGATCTTGTAAGCCTCAAATCCCTTTACGCGGCCCGCGGCGAGGTCCAGTGAGAAAGCAAACGACGCGTCAGCCAGCTTTGCCCGGCGGCGAAACGATCCCCGGGAATATTCTTCTCTTTTCATGATCACGTCCGGCGTGATCCCGCTGTTACCGTAGATTATGCGGCCGGTATCGGTCTTGAATATCGGCAGGTCGGCAGGCCGCAGGGTCGCGAGCCGATCTTCAACGCCGAGACCGAGGCCGGCCAATTCGTCGGTGCCGAGAAAGTAATCATAACGGCCCATTTTCGAATAATCGCGTTGAATGGTACGGCCCGACGCGAGGTGGGTCCGTTTTGTGGTCAAAAACAACATTCCGCCGCCGCGAATGTCCTCGAATCCATATTGTTTTAATGCTTTTCCAAATGTGTTTTGGCCGACGATCATCGCGCGGTCATGATCCTGCAATGCTCCGACGAGGATCTCGGACGCCGACGCGGTTTTGATATCGACGAGCAAAACGAGCGGGGCTTTTTCGGGATCCTTATTGTTTCCGAGCACCCGCTGCTCTTTG
>JBGAOU010000069.1:0-6633 GCA_044221625.1 Pyrinomonadaceae bacterium
TACAACATTACGGCAAACGGCAAACAGATGCCGCCGCGAAGTATGCGAGTGATGGTGGTCGGCAAAAAGGAAGGATCGGGTTGGAAGATCGCTTCGGCACAATATACCGGGATCAGGCCGCCGCAAACGGCTCAGCCAAAATAATGTTCGACACCGGCGGCCGCTAATCGGTCGTCATTATGCGTTCGAGGATAGCGTCGGTCTTTTCGCGGATATCGGTGATTCGCGGGCCTTTGGCTTCGTCGGCAAATGCGTTTGGCTGGGTAAAAGCGTCGACCTGCAGGGGAACGCCCTCGGCGTCCAGGCGGGCAGCGATTATCTGCGAGACCAACTCCTGTTCAAACCCGGTGATATCGACGAACTTCACGCCGATGCCGGTGTGTTCGAACCGATACAGCGCCTTGCAGTGCAGCGGCAGATAGTTGCCGTTCGGCATCTGGATCTCCATTCGAAATTCGTCGCCGATATAGATATTCTCTTCCCAGCCCGTAAAACAGCCGCCGACACTGATCTGCTGCAGCAGGGTCTGCTGCTTTTCGCCAAACTTCGTATATATCCACGCCGGAATATCGAGGGAAAATCGAATGTGCTGTCGCTGGCTGATTGACATTTATGAAGCCCGGTCCGGGAAAATGCGTACAACGCTATTCTAACGGTAATAGTCCGCAAGGGCAATAACTATTTCGGCCGGGTAGATACACAAAAAAGGCCGTCGTGGGTCGACGGCCTTTTCGAACGCGTGATCGCGGGCGTAATTAGTTGTTCGCGGCTTCGGTCTTGACGCAGTGCGTTTCAAACGCCTCGACCAGCGACTGGGCGATCGTCATCGGGTGACGGCCTTCGAGGTCGCGTCGCTCGAACATCTGAACGAGCTTGCCGTCCTTCAGGATGCCGATCGACGGCGACGACGGAGCATAGCCCTCAAAGTAAGCACGGGCGGTGTCGGTCGCGTCAATGTCGGCTCCGGCAAACACGGTGATCGAACGGTCAGGCTTATGCGCCGCATTCTGAAGCGCCATCGCGATGCCCGGACGAACGCCGCCGGCGGCGCAACCGCAGACCGAGTTGACGACGACCATCAGAGTTCCGTCAGTATTCTTGACAGCCTGGTCGACCGCCTCGGAGGTTTTGGTTTCTTCGATCCCGAGCTGCGATAATTCCTGTCGCATTCCGTGGATCATTATTTCTGGATAAGGCATTTTGTTTTTTTCCTCAAAAGTTAACGAATTATGAAATTTAACGGCAGGATCTAATCCTGACCTTTTTTTCAAGTATTAAATATTGGGCAATTTCAGTCAAGCCGGCCAAGTTGATAACGGGCGGTTTGCCGAGCATCGGCAGATTACGTAATATTGACCAAAGGAAAAGTTCGGACCCCATAAATGGCAATCGAGATCGAAAAGAAATACCGTTTGGACAAAAAGCTGCTTGTCGAAATGGCCGCTAAACTTCGCGAACTGAATGCCGTTTTTACGGCCGACGTTTTTGAGGAAAATTACCTGCATCGCGGCGGACTGCTCGACGAGCGTAACGCCGTCCTGCGGGTCCGCAAGACCGGCGACAAGACCCTGCTGACCTACAAGGAAAAGGTCGGGACCAGCCCGGACGGCGACTTCAAACACAAGATCGAATTTGAGACCGAGGTGGCCGACGTCGCAGCGACCGAGCACATTATCGAGAAGCTCGGCTACCGACTCTCGGTCGTTTACGAAAAGCACCGCAAATCCTGGCACCTGGGCAACGTCGAGGTCGTTTTGGATGAACTTCCCTTTGGCTATTACATGGAGATCGAAGGAGCGATCGAGGATATCATCGAGGCCGAAAAGCTGCTCGGTGCCGACCGATTCGAGCCCGAGGTACGCGGATACCCGCGATTGACGGTAAAATTCGGCAAACAGATCAACGGTGTAATGGAATCGAGATTTGAAAAGACAGCAACCGTCTAATCGGCCACATCACGCCCGACAAAATACATTTGCGAATCAAACGGGTGGGTTGCCGATGGGGTAATTCGCCGATAACTGCCGTCCGGCCGCAGTAATCGGGCATTGACGTCATCCTTGAGGTACGCGTTAAGAAATGTGTCCTTGAGATATCTGCGGATCTCGGCGTCGAGTATCGGGACAATGACCTCGATCCTGCGGTTTAGATTTCGCATCATCCAGTCGGCGCTGCCGATATAGACCTCTTCGTTGGCCTCGTCTCCGCCGTTTGCAAAATAGAAAACGCGGCTGTGCTCGAGCAGGCGGCCGATGATCGATCGCACGCGGATATTCTCCGACAAACCCTTGATACCGGGCCGCAGAACACAGATGCCTCTGACGATCAGGTCGATCTCGACGCCGGCCTTGGACGCTGCGTAGAGTTCCTTGACTATCGAGACGTCGGTAAGGCTGTTAAATTTCGCGATTATGCGGGCCCGCTTTCCGGCCGACTTGTTTCGGGCCTCGCGGCGGATCATCTCGACGATCTTGTCACGCATATTGAGCGGCGCGACCAGCAGCCGGTGATACTTCATCTGCTGCGAATATCCGGTCAGCAGATTGAACAGGTTTGTTGCGTCGGCACCGATCTCATCGTCGGTGGTGAGCAATCCGACATCGGTATAGATCTTTGAAGTCGCCGGGTTATAGTTGCCTGTCGCAAGGTGGACGTAGCGGACGAGCTTGTCCTTTTCGCGGCGGATCACCATCAGGACCTTTGAGTGCGTCTTGAGCGAACTGATACCGTAAACCACGTGAACGCCTTCATTCTCGAGACGGCGCGCCCACTCGATATTATTCTCTTCGTCGAATCGGGCCTTAAGTTCGACGAGGGCCGTGACCTGCTTGCCCAATCGGCTCGCACGCATCAGCGAATCGACAATGGGCGAGTCCTTGCCGGTTCGGTACAAGCATATCTTGATAGCCTGAACGTCAGGGTCTTCGGCGGCCTCGGCGATAAAATCCGACACGACCCCGAACGAATTATAGGGATGATGTATCAATACGTCGTGCCGCTTGATCACCTCGAAAATGCTCTTTTTCCCGTGCAGAGCGAGAGGGTTCCGCGTCGGGAAAGGTTTATCTTTGAGGTGAGGCCTGGGCAGACCGTACAACTGCATCAGGTCCGGTATGTCCAAAAGCCCGTCGATACGGTCGACGTCGCTGTCGTTTAGGCCGATACCGGACGTCAGGACCCGAAGCATCTTTTCGGGCATCGTCGATGAGACCTCCAGCCGGACCGGAAAGCGGTCGCGACGGCGTTGCAGTTCGCGTTCGAGCGTCCGCAAAAGGTCGCCGGCCTCGTCCTCACGCAGTTCGATGTCGGCGTCCCGTGTAACGCGAAAAAGGTACGACTCCGACGTCTTCATATTCGGGAAGATCTCGTGAACATTCGCCGCGATCACTTCTTCGATCAGCACATATCGCCCTTTCTTTTCGTCGATAGGTATCAGCCGCGAGGAGGTCGATGGCAATTTGATGCGTGTAAAGCGCTTTTGCCGGTACAGATGCTTCAGGCTTTTCTGAGTAAAAGTACGGTCCGGCTCAATAAATAGGCCGATATTGAGACTCAGGTTCGAAATATACGGAAACGGGTGGCTCGAATCGACCGACTGCGGAGTCAGTATCGGGAAAAGGTTGTCGCGAAAGTACTTGTCCAGTTTTTTACGATCTTTGGCATTGAGCCCTTTGTAAGGCTCGATCGTAATACCGGCTTTTTTGAGCTCCGGCAGCACTACTTGCTGCAGCTGAGCGACCTGACGCTTGAGCATCGGCCGCAGACGCTTGCGCAATTCGGCCAACTGGTCATAAGCGGTCATTCCGTCCGGTGACAGTTCGCTTATCCCTTCGTCGATCTGCTCCTTCAATCCGGAGACGCGGATCATAAAGAATTCGTCCAGATTGGTCGAAAAGATCGACAAGAACTTGAGCCGTTCAAGGACCGGGACACCTTCACGAAACGCTTCTTCGAGCACCTGACGGTTAAATTCGAGCCATGCGAGTTCGCGGTTGAATAACAATTGGCCGTCAAACGTCGCGGCGGCATTTTCAGCCGGCAACGGCTCGTCGTCCTTTTTTGCTATTTTTCCGCCCAACTGACTTAGCATGCCGCGCAAATTATATAAGATTAACCAGCAGCATTAAACACTTTTTATGTTAAATTTTCGCCCCGCGAACGATCTTCGATAGTGATAGTCCGCGGATCGTCGCCATCGCCTGCGATCCGCACAACCATCGTTGTGGCCGGCAAAGCAGTCTCACCCAGTCGGTCGGCCCACTCGATCAGCGTGACCGCATTCGGATGTTCGAGAATGTCGTCAAGCCCGACCGCGTCGGCCGGACGGTGTGCCGCGTCGAGCCGCCAGAGATCGATGTGATAGACGTCAAAGGCCTTTGTCTTGTAAAGATTGACCAGCGAAAAGCTCGGGCTCGTGACCTCGTCGATATCAAAGCCGAGCGCGTTCATCACGCCCTTGGTCAGCAGAGTCTTTCCGGCACCGAGCCCGCCGTACAATAAGACGACATCGCCGACGCGAAGTTCGTTGCCGATAGTTTCGCCGAGGGCAAAGGTCTCGTTCGGGGTTTTGCAGGTAAATTCTCGGTTCATCCGACAGCGACTCCTATCTGCGAGAACCACGAATATTTGTCCCAGTAGCCATGTTGCAGGATTATCAACCCGTCGCGAAACGTGAAGAATCCGCACCCGCGGATCTCAAACGGCTTGCCCGTCGGCTCGATATCACCAAGTTTGCCCAGGAAGGTGCCGCCGCCCGTCCATTCCCACGCGGCACGGTCGCCGTCTGATATCAAATTCTCTACGCGCGACCATGCATCGGGAAACGCTCGGAAAAACTCCGCAGTATCAGTTGCGATCGCTTCACGCCCGACCGCGGGTTGGCCGGTCGCCACCTGGAAGTTCACAGCGTCTTCAGCATAACAGGCCGTCACTCGATCGGCATCGCACGCCTGAAAAGCGTCGATCCAAACTTGCAGGAGCTTTTTAGAGTCAGTCATTTCGTTTCAAGTATCTCAAATACCTCTGTCAGACATTCGCGAACGTCAGAAGCCGTCATCACGCGTTTGCCGTAACGTCTTTCGGCAACGTCGCCCGCCGTGCCCGCGATGTAAACGGCGGCGACGACCGTTTCGAAAATGTCGATGTTCATCTTCGCCGCCTGAGCGGTAAATCCCGCGAGAATTCCCGCCAGCGTATCGCCATTGCCAGCCTTTCCGAGGCCCGAATTTCCGGTCGGATTGACGACCACTCGCCCATCCGGCGACCCGATCAAGACTCGCTCTCCTTTAAGTACGAGGATCACGTTATGCTTTGTCGCGAAGTCGCGAACAGCCGCGACCCGATCCTTTATGACGTTTTTGTCTTCGGTCCCCATTAGCCGCAAAAACTCTCCCTCATGCGGCGTAAGGATCAGTGGAGGGAGCGCGGACACTCCTGTCCGCATGGACGCAGCTTCGGCGTCCAAAATAGGCTCAGCGACAGTAGGCCCCGAATCAGGATAAGGCAGCCGATCTTTTCTCGCCGGAGGAACCGGCGATGCGGACAAGAGTGTCCGCACTCCTTCCGACAAAGCTCCCGCATCGAAGATCACGGGAACCGTCCGGTTCAGCACCATCTCCCGAACCAGCTTCGATCCCTTTATCGGCCGCCTTCAACCCCGGCCCGATCAGGATCGAATCAGCCAGGCGTATCGTTTCCGCATTCGCAGCATAGGCATCGCCGATAACCTCGCCGTCCGTCTCCGCGAGCGTCTTCACGATAACCTCAGGGATCACCCGCGAAGCGACCTCTACCTTACACGTAGCCGGAACCAGCAAAGTCGTCAGCCCAACCCCCGACCGTATCGCCGAATTTCCACACATCACCGCCGCCCCGGAATAGTCATCGGAGCCGGCGATCACCAGCGTGTGGCCGCGTTTATTTTTGTAATCGCTGCTTGAAAACGCAGTCTTCGCCAGCCAATCGGCCGCATCTTGCTTCTCTGAGAGATATAGCTGCGACGGCTGTTCGTCGATCAATTCCTGCGGGGAGCCAATACGCTCGATTATTAGTTCGCCGTTCGAGCGCGAGGCAGGCGGCAAAATATTGGCCGGCTTGGCGGCTGTGAACCCAACCGTGACATCGGCCCTGAGATGTTCCCCGATCGGTTCGGGATTGTCAGAACTAAGCCCGGACGGTATATCGATCGACAAGAAGATCGGACGCTTTTCGGAGGCGAGATTACTGTTGTATTGTCTGGCCAGGATCGAAAGTTCCTCGCCCAATGGTCTGACCAAACCGGTTCCGAAAACGGCATCAATGATGATGTCAGGGCCGAGGAAAGGATCCAGACTGTCAAAGAAACTGCGATGGGTGCCTACCTCGGCCATACAGATCGCGGGCTCCGCCTCAAAAGTCTGAACAGAGTGGATGCCCCGCAGAATACTCAAATTCTGCTTCGCATCGCCGACGATCTCGTCATCCGGAAACAAAAAGCAGACCGTGATCGCCGCCCCGGCATTCCACAAGACACGAGCTACAGCAAATCCGTCGCCGCCGTTATTTCCCTTTCCGCACAGGATCAGTACTGACTTTCCCTTTACCGACCCGCCTAGTTTTTCCGCAATGACGCGGGCAACGGCATGGGCGGCGTTC
>JBGAOU010000028.1:0-43273 GCA_044221625.1 Pyrinomonadaceae bacterium
TGACGTAGTTGAAATCGATCCACCTATCAATCCCTACGGTGGCGATTGTCCATACCAAAGTTTTTCAATATTCACTAGTGGGAGTTTGGGAGCGACTGCATCAGAGCTAAATGAGATCGTCCGAACAGCGGTAGGTGAAGCGAGTACTTATTACGCGGAGCTAGAGGTGACGAAAATCATTCATATTATGGAGAATATGATGACGCACAACATTCATTCTCGAAGTTCGGCATCGCCTGACTATACGTGGCGAACTTTTGGACAACCAAAATCTGGATCGACAGAAATATCCGCTATTCTTGGCGAATTTGATGCATATAAAAAACACGCCAATCGAGGTCCCCAAAAACTTCTGGGTCAGAAGGTGCGAGGAATTTTGCCGGATTCGAGTGTGGCGTGCCTACAGATTGTTGAGGCAGTCGCCTATCTGACTTCAGGCAAGGCTATAGGCTTTGAGGGCAATGCTCTACACGTCGACAACGTTCTCCAAAATAGGGGCGTCGGAGCCTATTCAAAATACTTAGATGATTTGAAACTTCTATATCGGATCGGTGATACAGATTTTTGGACGTATAAGGATATGAGGGTGAGACGGCCGCGCCGATGAGCCCGTTTTCTGCAATCCTGAAAGGAGAAGATCGAGTGAGTACTACAGTTTGCTTGGCCTATATGTTTGCGTGCGTGAATTTATTTTTTGTTGCACAGTGTTCCGATGCTCGGATTCATTCAAACAATGAACGAGGTGGCGTGTCAGACGTCCTGACACCAAATACTACATTTTCGGTGGGTCCTCGTACGATCGAGAAGTTTTCGGCGCTTTCATCTAGCATTTGGATAGCTGTTGATGTCGAGCGAGTTGTATGGAGAACGGAGAATCGTGGAATCACTTGGGTTCCCATAAAAGAAGGTAAGTACCGCGTATCAAACCTGTCCATTGTCGACGCTCAGACTCTTTATCTCGTGATCGATGGATTATTTCTAAGATCGGCCGATCTTGGCTTGTCATGGGAAGAGGTGAGTCAGGTGCCAGGTGACGTTGTCGCGATTTCGTTTTTGAATGCTGCCGAGGGCGTTCTGATTGCCGATGTTGGCGAGAGTCATGAAGATGTGACTCTTTCGATCTTCACTGCGGACGGCGGCAGAAATTGGCGGCGTCAGTCAATAAGAGCAAACAATAAATCGACGTCGATTGATTCTATATTCTATGCGCAGAGAGATTTAGTTTTCGCAGCCGGAAGGGAAGGTGTTTTCGTGACTTACGATACCGGAGGAACATGGGCTAAGGTGCCGAAGTTGAGTGGCTCCTTCGACAAGATTGAATTTCGCACGCCGTCAATAGGTTGGTTGGTCGAAACTATTTTTTCAGCTTCTCAGATTACGATCGATAGCGGGAGGTCATGGACGCGTTTGGATTTACCGCAGTCCCAGAGCGGTTCCACATTTTTTATTTTTGAGAACAGGACCACAGTTGTTCTTGATTCGCGAGGTTATGTACAAATGAAACGTTTCGGATCCCGTTCATTCGTTACCGTGGGTTCGTATAGTAAAGATTGGGCGTCGATGGTTAATAAGGATGAAATCGGTCAGGCCTTCATAGAGCCGACTCCAGATGGTGCAGTAGTTTTACTTTGGTTTCTCGACGGTAAGTCCTTTTCGATTGCGACGAAAGATTGTGGAGAAACTTGGTTCTGAGACAGCGACTGTCTATTCGTGCCAATTCACCCGCACCGGCGGGGCAGACGTATGGTAAGACATCGAAGCGTTGGATCGACAGCTATGGCCGTTTGGAAAAAGAGGCTGTTCTGGTCAATGGTGCCGAACAGTACTATACCCGCCGCGAGTTTCCGACGAACGGCGTTCAGTCAAAGACGCATTCGACGATCGTAGATACAAATATCTCTACGAATCCGGGGCCTGACTCGGCGGACGAGGTGTATTCGGAGAGTTGGTCGGACGGCGCCGGGCGTATGAGGATGAGCAGGACCGAACATCCCGGCAGTACGGGCGGATGGACCGCGTCGCAGGTGGAGTACGACCTTCTGGGCCGCGTTAAGCGGCAGAGCGTGCCGACCGAGGTTTCGGTGAGCGGTTCGACGTGGACACCGAGCGGTGACGACGCGACCCGCGGCTGGCTCTGGACGTATCAGAAGTACGACTGGAAAGGGCGTGTCGTGCGCAAGATCAACACGGACGGGGCTGATTCGTCGAGCGAGCGTGTGCCGATACCAAATACCTCAAACTACGCACGGCGAAAGCAAAAGATCTACGAGGACATACTCGGGCGCGGATACAAGACCGAGACCTTTGAGTGGGATGGCACGACGCTCTATACGACGACGGAGCAGACGTTCAACGGACGCGATCAGGTGGTCAACACACGCCAGACCGACAATACGTCGACGGCAAGCCCGCAGACGCATCAGGATGTGGCGATGACCTATGACGGTTTTGGCCGAATGAAGACGCGTCATTATCCGATCGAGGATTCGGCGGCGGCGACTACGTGGAACTACAACCCGGACGGGTCGATCGCACAGATCGTCGATCCGCGAAACGCCATCACCGACTTTACGTACAACAGCCGGGGGCTCGCGAC
This sequence comes from Pyrinomonadaceae bacterium, assembly GCA_044221625.1. GTDB lineage: Bacteria > Acidobacteriota > Blastocatellia > Pyrinomonadales > Pyrinomonadaceae > OLB17. The sequence goes on from JBGAOU010000028.1 coordinate 2,597, forward strand.
GCAGATCGCCTACACGCCCGCGTCCGGTTCGTCGATGCCCGATGCTCCGACCGTGAGCTTTGGCTATGACGCTCTCGGCAACAGGACCAGCATGGACACGGCGGGCGTCAGCGAAACGACCTACACCTACAACTCTCTTTCGCAGATGACGAGCGAGACCGTAAATTTCGACGACCTCTCGAACGACTTGACCATCGGGTACACGTACAACCTCTCGGGCGGCCTGAGCTCCGTGACCGATCCGTTTGGTGAGAGCGTTGACTATACCAATGACAAGACTGGCCGATTGACGGCCGTTGGAGGAACGCCGTTTGGCGATAATACAACGGGTGATTATGCCAGCGGCATCCAATATCGTGCATTCGGGCAGGTCAAGCAGATGACGTATGAGACGGACGACAACGCGGTGGTTTCGATGCAATACGACAACCGCCTGCGTGTGAGTCAGCATCAGGTGGCGTCGGGCGAATATTCGGGCGGATATCTGAAAAAGGCGGAGTTTGTGTACTACTCCGACTCAAAGCCGAAAGAAATGGACGATCAGGTGGATGCGGTGTTTGACCGAAAGTTCGAATACGATTTTGCGGGCCGCCTCAGCCGCAGCGAGTTTGGGCTTTACACGACACAGCAGAACACGCAGCTCAATCCGCATATGCAGGACGTAGCCTACGACGCATTTTCTCAGGTCACTTCGCGTGAGACCGAACAGTGGGGCTCAGCGGCGAGCTTTGGCCGAACGTATGTCAACGGGCGTATGGCCGGTCACTCCGGCGAAACGCTGACTTACGACGCAGCGGGCAATATTACATACACAGGGGTGAGTTCAAACAAGTTTCAGGACACGGTATATGACGCCGCGGGCCGCCGCACATCATACACCGAGCGTTGGATCATCACCGGCTCAAGTAATAGCTCGATCGTGTCGGAAAGGGTGTTGTCGAACAAGTTTGACGGTGCCGGACAACTGGTCAAAAGCACGAACCAACTGAACCGCATCAGTTCACCAGCTTCGACGGGTGATGTAACTAATACTTACACGGTTCATTCATCGGTTCTCGGCGGTGCTTTGAGCGAGATATCATACGTCGGCGAGAGCGTGATCAAGCGAAAGACGAGCATTTACGCCGGCGGAGCGATCATTGCGGAACAGCGTCGGCTGTTGGATGACGAGACGGTCGTTTATTTCCATGCCGACCCGGTCACGGGCAGCAAACAGGAAGTAAGGCAGACGGGCGAGTCGATCGATACCCGCGAAGGACGGCAAGAGGTCGAGCCGTTTGGGCAGAGCATACGCACGACGCCGCCGTTTGAAGAAGAGCCGCCGGCCAATCCGGTCCCGATCGTCGGAGATTCGCTCTTCCCCGAATGGCAGTGTGCCCTGCCGACCGATCTGATCCCGACCCACTGCGCACTAAAAATGATCGCCGATATCAAAGGCGGCGGCCTCTGGCTCGGGCCAACATCCACGAAGAACAAGGAAGGGAATATCGCGAATCTGTCGCATGAGAGTTCACACTCCGATCCGGGCCGAGGCGGTGTCGCCCTCGCGGCTAATAACGCTCTGAGTTCCGCCGTGACCGCGACCACCAAGCCCGCCGAACAGGAAGATGGCTGTAGTTACGGCACAGACGGCGGCCAGCCCAATTGCAATGTCCAGTCGCTCCCCGCCGCGAGTGATCCTATTGAGGCGAATAATGCTGAGTTCAAAGGCCTTGGCCAGACGATGGGGATAAAGCTTCGGCTCGTTGAAAGTGACCAAAGAAAATACGAAAAAACACGTACCGACCTCGTAAGGAGACTTGACGACAAGAACATATCTGAGAATTGTCGGGAACTTCTTGATACGGCGGGATTGTCGCTAAAAAACGTTGTTGAGGCCGTTAATCTTCAAAACGCCTATGATGGATCCAAATCGACCGTTAGCATGTTTGTTGCTGGCGGGATCGACGAAAGCTCTTGGAATCCCGGATTATCTGAGGCTAATCGTCAGGCGACCAGGGATAGGAAGATTGACGACTATTTTGCAAACGAAACTAGAGTCCAAGCAAGGACAATGTTTAATCCCGGAGGTAGTTTTGCAGCCACGGTAGCGGGTAGAAGCGACGTTTATTTCCGAACGGACGCAAATTGGTTTAACGGAAAGAACAACGGATTTAGTAGCCAAACGACAATCTTACATGAAGCCCTCCATTCTCTGACGGGGCTAACCGACCAAAAGTTGTACACATTGTTAACTGGGATGACCACCGACCACGATGGATCCAGTATGGGAATTTCGCAAGCATTACGGGATGCCGGGTGCACCAAATAGACTTTTGTCAGGGGGCAGATCACTTAGATGCGGAAACAACTTCTAATTTATAGCTTGATTTCAATCTTTTCGGTAACCATCGTATTTTCTCAGAACATGAAGAGTGAAAAGCCTATTGAGTGTAGGAGTAAATTAACGGTACACGGAAAGTTTCGAACTGCTTTCATTGGTTCGGCTGGGGCAGGTGGCTTATTCTCAATTGACTTGATCGTCGTACCTGAAAATCAGACCGACGAGAATTATCTGGCGATTGCGAATCATTTGAAGGCGAAATATTGCAAAGAGGATTATATGGCGGTATCTATGTATGACGATAGAAATCACAAAAAACTTAGTGGCATTCCGCAACCCGATCGTCCAATTGGCGGTTATCCGCGAGCTCTATATCTTATTAATCGGACGACCGGCGAGGAAGTTTTAGAGGTTTACAAGATCGTAAATGGAAAAATCGAAACTCGGGCGTTGAAGATGAACTAGGACGATGGGGCCTGGCCTACGATACTACGGTTTAGAAGCGAATCGTTCGGGAAACTCTGTCGCCCGCGCTCGCGGGCTCCTTGGGGCTTGGGGGGAGACTGACGGCGAGGCTCAGCCGTCGCCGCACTGCGATACGGGCGAAGCCCGTTTAGGGATCTGCAATCACCCGTCACGCTCTCACCCAAATGAGTGTTGACAAAGACCGGCCACAGGCACAAACTGACTCTAGTGGAGGATCGCCAAACTGGCCGGAACTAACGTCACCAACGTCAACCGTCGCTGCGGCGCCGCCGCAAGCCGTTCCGCTGCCGACGAAGAATTTGAAAAGATCGTTGATCAGGTGAATAAGAAATATCTAACTAGCGTTTCGAAGGAAATATGAGAATCGACAAATTAGCAGGCCTGGCACCGATTTCTTTCAATTTCGAACTGGTGTTCACGATTCTATTTGGTCCTCCCACGCCCTTCGGTTCCATTTCCAACCAAAATGCCCAATCCAAATAATAGCGCCAAAAGTAATAGGCTGCTGATCACGAAGATCAAAAGCTGATGCTCACTGAAAAGGTGGAGAAAGTCGAGTTCGCCTTCCATACATAATCCTCACCGTCTATAGATGACTCTCGTGACACCTAAAATCCGCGTGCTCGGTCTGGGCCGTGACGTGGCTGATCTTGAATTCACTGGTGCTGGTGTCATGGACTCGTCTGAGCACGTCGTCGTGGTCGGCACCGTCGGCAAGCACGGCGTGAACACTGAGTGCATTTACTCCCGAAGTGAGTGACCATACGTGCAGGTCGTGGATCTCGGCGACGCCGTCGATCCCGGAGAGTTTTTCACGAACGCTCGCGATATTAACGTCCGAAGGCGTTCCTTCCAGCAGGACGGCCACCGCATCCTTTAGTAATGCCCATGTTCGTGGCAGAATAAATAACCCGATGCCCGCCGAGATCAACGGATCGGCGTAATACCATCCGGTTGTCAGCATGATCATGCCCGCAATAATAACGCCGATCGATGTGAGCATGTCGGACAGAACCTCAAAATATGCGCCCTTCATATTCAGGCTTTCCTTTGAGCCTGAACGAAGGATGAAAACGCCCGCGATGTTGATCACAAGGCCAACCGCGGCTACCGCCAGCATGCCCGCACTTTGCACCTCAGGAGGATTGCGAAAACGTTCGTATGCTTCGTAAAGAATGTAGAGCGAAATAAAGATCAGAACGACGGCGTTTGTCAGCGCCGCGAGGATCTCGACGCGATAGTAACCGTATGTCCTTTCCGGTGAAGCGGGTTTTTCGGCAAACCATATAGCAAGCAGCGCCAAGCCTACGCCAGCGACATCGGTCAACATATGCCCGGCGTCCGCAAGCAAAGCTAAACTGCCGGTCCAAAACCCACCAATAACCTCGACGATCAGATAGAAAAACGTCAAGCAGAAGACAATCGCCAAAGGCGTCTTGTTCTTGCCTGCCGCCGATATTTCGTGCGTGTGTCCGTGTCCCATAAGCCCTCTATTTTCAGAACCGATATCGTCGATGATCTCTCTTTCTCGCGGCCTCTGATCTTCCTCTACGCTTGTATCGGCTTTAACCTCTTCCCGGAAAGGCCTTGAACCCGTGCCTGGTTAGAAGGAGCATTATAGCCGTCAATCCGAACATCATCTCCGTCCTACCAGGACACCGACCAGCGTCTGAATTCCTCTTCCGATAGCCAAACGACGTCACTTAGATCAGTGTTGTAGAATCCAATGGAACTACATAAATGATCCCGTCACCCTTTTTCCCGGTATGCGCATTTTGCTTGATCGCCGACACGATAATCTCGACCATCTCTTCGTTAGCGACTACCTCTATCCGTTTGTTGGGCTTGAACGGGTCTAACGCGTCGTACGTACCGGCACGGAGCCGCTGCCCAAATCCTTCCGAATCGACGACGGTCACACCCGGAAATCCCTCGATACTCTCAAATGCATTGACAATTTTCTCGACCGTGAACGGCCGCACAATGGCGCTAATTAATTTCATTGTCCTATTCCTCCTTAAACTCACCCTCGGCGTCCTTTTCAAACCACGCGTAGAGTGTCGGCAATATCAGCAATGTAAGTAAAGTCGAGGTGATGAGGCCGCCGATCACAACAGTTGCCAGCGGACGTTGAACCTCAGCACCGGCGCTTGTCGCAAGTGCCATCGGTATAAAGCCAAGGCTTGCCACTAACGCCGTCATCAAGACAGGACGCAGACGCGTCATCGCTCCTTCATTAACAGCGTCGTTCACGGACTTTCCTTCTTCACGCAAATGGTTGATAAAACTTATCATAACCACACCGTTCAGAACTGCAACACCAAACAAGGCGATAAAGCCAACGCCCGCCGAGATGGAAAACGGCATACCGCGCAAAGCCAGAGCGATGACGCCGCCAACGATCGCGAATGGAATTCCGGTATAGATCATCAGCGCCTGCTTTGCCGAGCCGAACGTTGAGAACAGCATTACAAAGATCAAGAACAGAGCGATCGGCACTACGATAAGCAACCTTGCCGTCGCACGTTCGAGGTTCTCGAATGTGCCGCCCCATTCTAGATAGTAGCCGGGCGGCAGTTGCACGCCAGAGCCGATCTTCTGTTTGGCCTCTTCCACAAAGCTCGCGATGTCCCGCTCCCGGACGTTCGTCGAAACGACGATGCGGCGCCTCGTCGCCTCACGCGATATTTGAGCCGCACCTTCGACTAACGAGATATCGGCAACTTGATTTAGCGGCACACGCTGGCCATTTGGAGCAGTTAGCATCAAGTTCCGAACAGACTCGACTGTCTTGCTGGCATTCTCGTTCAGACGCAGAACGATATCAAACCGTTGCTCGCCTTCAAAAACTTCGCCCGCCTTGCGGCCTGCAAAGATCGCCTCGACGAGTTCGTTCACTTCCTCGACATTAATACCGTAGCGAGCAATTGCGGCACGGTCAGGCTTGACTTGTAGCTGAGGCAAGCCGGTCGTTACCTCGGCCTTGTTTTCTTCAGCACCCTTGATCGTCCCGAGAACGCGGTTAATCTCTTCACCCTTTTCTGCGAGAACTTGCAGGTCGTCACCGAAAAGCTTGATCGCAACGTCGCCGCGGGTACCTGCAATAAGTTCGTTGACACGCATCTCAATGGGCTGCATAAAGCCAAATGACGCCGCTCCGGGCACTTCGGCCTCAAGCTTTTTCGACATTTCCTCAATCAGTTTTTCTTTTGACCAACCCGACTTCCATTCGTCGATCGGGTTGAGCATTACAAAGACATCACACTGATTAAGGCTCATCGAATCCGTAGCGACAGCCGGAGCTCCGCACTTTGAAACGATGGTTTTGACTTCGGGGAAGGCTTTGAGTGATTTTTCCGCTTCAGTTGTCAACGCCATAGATTGGTTGAGCGAAACGCTGGGCAACAAGATGGCCTCAACCAAAATGTCGCCCTCGTCTAGACGCGGGATAAATTCACCTCCAAGATAAGGAAAGATAATGCCGGAAATGACGACAGTCGTCACCGCAAGTGCCAATACCTGAGCACGGAACTTCATGACAAATGCGAGTGAGGGTTTGTAGATAACCTTTGACCAGCGAATGAGCGGACTTTCCTTTTCAGAAACCTTGCCGCGCATTATCAACGCGAGCATCGCGGGAACGTACGTGAGCGAGAGAATAAGAGATCCGAGAAGGGCGAAGATCACGGTCAGAGCCATCGGCACGAACATCTTGCCTTCGATCCCACGAAGACTCAGGATCGGCAGATAGACGATGCCGATGATCGCGACAGCGAATACTACGGGCCGTGCGACTTCGAGACAGGCTTCGAGAATTGTACGTTCGGGCGGCTCGCGTGAGTTTTCATGCTGAGCCTCGGCTCGACGGCGAACTACGTTCTCAACCATCACGACGGCTCCGTCAACGATCAGTCCAAAATCTAGTGCGCCGAGACTCATCAGGTTTCCCGAGACGTTGAACGCCCGCATTAATATCGCAGCAAAAAGCATCGAGAGCGGAATGATCGTCGCAACGAGCAGAGCTCCGCGCCAGTTACCAAGCAGTAAAAGGAGAACTAGGATCACTAGGGCGGCGCCTTCAAGCAGGTTTTTCTCAACTGTAGCGATCGCTCGTTGAACAAGCGATGTACGGTCGTAGAATGGCTCGATCGTCACGCCTTTGGGAAGGGTTTTGCGTATCTCTTCGACCTTGGCTTTGACGCGCTCGGCAACAACGCGGGAGTTTTCGCCTTTGAGCATGATCGCCATGCCGGAGACGATCTCGCCTTCGCCATTCGTTGAAACCGCTCCTTGGCGGATGCTTTGTCCTTCGACAACTTCACCGAGATCGCGAACAAATACCGGAACGCCTTCCTTGCCGGTCTTGACGACAATATTAGTGATGTCGTCCATCTTTTCGACGAGCCCGACACCGCGCAGGAGGTATTGCTCCGCACCTTTCTCGATATATCCACCACCGACTGTTCCGTTATTCGCCATCACGGCGTCGTGAACATCACTAAGCGTCAATCCATACGCCTGAAGCTTTTCGGGCGATAACCTTACCTCATACTGCTTGCCGTATCCGCCGTGCGAATTGACCTCGGTCACCCCTGGAACACCCATCAGCTGCCGCCGAATATTCCAATCGTGAATGGTGCGTAGATCGGTCGCTGTGTAATTGCTCCCTGGCTCGGCCTTGACCTCATACTGATAGATCTCGCCCAATCCGGTTGCAATCGGCCCCATTTCCGGTGAACCGATACCGGGCGGAATGTTCTCTCGGGCAGTTGCCATTCGTTCGAGGATCAACTGACGTGCGAAGTAGATGTCGGTAGACTCTTCGAATACGATCGTGACGTTCGAAATGCCGAACTTCGAAACCGAACGTATTTCTTCGACACCGGGGATGCCAGACATCGCAACTTCGACAGGAAAGGTTATCTGCCGTTCGATCTCCAAGGGCGCGAGCGACGGGGCATTGGTCAAAACCTGAACCTGCACATTCGTCACATCCGGCACGGCGTCGATCGGTAGATTTATCAGGCTGTACGCTCCGGCTCCCGCCATGATCGCAACAAGAAGGAGAACTACTAGCTTCTGAGCAATTGAGAATCGTATAAGGGCATTGATCATATAGTTTTAGTGGTCATCTCCCATTGCACCCTTTTCAAGCTGTGTCTTTAATGTGAAGCTGCCTATTGTCACAACCTTTTCGCCAAGCCTCAGCCCTCCGATCACCTTTGTATAGCCGTTGATATCGGCACCGGCCTCGATCTCACGAACTTCGAAAGCTCCCGGTTCATCTTCACGCGGAACAAAGACGATCGTCTTATCGCCTGTCCGTTGAACAGCATCAGACGACACCACCAATTCCTCTCCGCTCGCGGAATTGGTGCCCATGTAGAATCTAACTTCCGCAAACATTCCTGCACGCAGCTTTCCGTTGCGGTTCGGCACCTCGATCCGAACGCGGCCGGTCCTGGTCGTCTCGTCCAGCTTCGGGTCAATGTACGAAACGCGGCCGCCAACAGTGCCGATCGCCGGCGAAGTTATCTCGGCAGCCGCTCCGACAAAGAGCTTTGACATATTTACCTCGGGAACGTTTGCAATGACGTAAACCGTTCCAAGGTTTGAGATCGAAAAGATGGGTGTCGCGGCTTCGACCCCGGCACCGGCGTTGAATTTTCGTTCGGTAACGATCCCGGATAACGGTGCTCTGAGAGCGACAAGCGACGTATCTTCGCGATGGTCGTCGGGCTCATTCGGATTGACCGTGACGCCGAGGGCCCGCATCTCGTCAACTATGTGCTTTAGGTCAACACGCGAAGTTTCGACCGCTGCCTTGGCTTCCTGGATCTCTTTGTTGAGCGAGATGTTGGATTGAAAATCGTAATTGGCTTTTGCGGTTCGAAAAGCGGTTTCGGCAACGATCAGATCCTTTCCGGCCCCGGCCCCTAGCTCGATCAGTCGTTTTGTCCGTTTCAGCGTTGCATCGGCTTCGTCGAGCTTTGCTTTTGCTTCCAGAACCGCGACACGATTCTCACTTCGCTGAACTCTTTCCAGATTTCTGGTCGCAAGTTCAAACTGGGTTCGGGCTTCGTGCATCTTGCCGTGCATTTGGGCGAGCTGCGGGCTCGAGACCACCGCGAGGACTGCCCCACGCTGTACACTGTCACCGACGCCGTAATTGACCCGCTCGATGCGTCCGCCGACCAGAAGGGTCGCCATCTCGGTTGTCTCAGGATTCAGTTCGACTGCGCCGGTAACATTCAACATCGCGATGGCCGGACGCTGTGTAACAGTTTCGGTGCGAATCCCTGCCGACTCGAGCAACTCCGGATCGAGCTTGACCTCTTTTCCAGTCTCATTTTCCGAGTGCTTTTCGTCGCCTTTATTTTCCTCGGTCGCAGCCTTCTCGCCCGTCGCCGAGTTCCTGGACACGATCCAGGCGATTCCAACGATCGCGATCAGTGCGACAATTGCGGCCGTGACGATCCAGGCTACGAGAGAATTCTTGGCCGGCGTTTCGGACTCAGTTACTTTGTCGGAGCGATCAAGATCTGATTCGAGGCGGTCGAGTTCCGCTTCGTCATTTTCATGGTGCTCGTTTGGTTCGGTAGTCTTGTTTTCTGACATTTCTTTTTCCTTTATTTATCAAATGTGAGTCCGAGGGCGATGAACAGATCCGCCTGAGAACGATATCGCTGCGTGAGAGCTTCGTTTAGATCGCGATTGGCTTCGAGCAACTTCTTCTGTTCGGCGATCAGGTCGGTGATCTTCAGTTCACCGATCTCATAAACCTTTCGAATTGTTCGAATGTTCTCCTGGGAGCGTGGTATCACGGCAGATTCCAGAGTCCTTAATGCTCTATTGGCCGATTCGATCCGTTGGAAAGCCGTAACTACTTCATTTCGAATGACCGCCTCGGCAAATGCTCGCTTTTCCTGGGCCTGACGAATCGCAATTTCGGCTTCGGCTTTCAATCCCTGTTTCTTGTCAAAAATAGGCAAGCCGATCGAAACGCCGAGAGTCAAACTTCGGTCAGCCTCGGAATACGCACCTCGCGGATCGTCAAACGCTGAACGCCCCTGCGAATAGCGCGTGTAGGCCGTAATATCAGGTCGGCTCTGGGAACGAACGAGCCGAAGACCGGCACTAGCGAGTTGTTCCTCAAGCTCGGCGACGCGAATTTCCGGCCTCGACGTAATAGCGACGGAAATCCCTGTTTCGCTCGTGGCAGGAAGCTGAGGGATCTGCGCGGAAGAGATCTCTTCGCGAATCTTTAGCGGCTGATCGTATGCAACGCCCGCAAAATATTTCAGCTTAGCTAGGGCGGTCTGAATGCGGCCGTCTGCAAGCTCGCGCCTTGCCCGAAGGCGTTCAATCTCGGTCTGAAGCAGATTCAATTCCAGCGGCGGAGTTTCGCCCTCGTTCACTCGGATCTGCACAAAAGCGACTGTTTGCGTATCAAGTTCCAGTAATTCATCGAGAATTTGCAGCTCTTTCAATGCAGATAAGGCTTCAGCGTATGAGCTGAATACCTGGGCCGTAATGTCACGTTGTCTCGCTGTCAACTCCGCCTCACGCAAGACTATATCGGCACGGGCAATGTCGATCCGCTTTTGTCGTTGGCCGTAAACATCCACGGGCAGAGAAAACCCGACACTCAAATTACGATCCCCGGGTGAACCGACAAGTCGTCCGGTCGATTGCTCTACTTCGAGTGTCGGATTCTGCCGCGATCCGGCCTGCGTCAACCTCGCGCGTGCTTTATCGATCTCAAGCCGGGCGATCTTTATTTCTCCGTTATTAGCAACGGCGAGTCGGACGATCTCGTCAAGCGACATGCCATCAGTCTGGCTGAAATAGCGTTCGGCAACCGGCGTCACCAGACGTTTGACCGCTACGCCGGATAACGGTTGCGACGCGACCTTTCGCGCACCGACATCACCCGCCACGATTACACTCATATTCTCTTGGGAATATGCAGTAGCTGCTGTCGATACGACGACAGCACAAATTATTTTCTTGAACATCTATAAACCTGTCTCAAAAGCGATCTGCTGACCCTGCCGGCCGCGACAACACGCAAACCAGCCGCAAAAAGGCGCATGAATGTAGTTAAATTAGGCTTTTGGCGGTTGCCAAATAGAGACGTGAGGGGTGGATTCGTAAGGGGATCTGTACTGCGAAAATTCGGTGGTCGTCCGCTCAATGATCTGCGGAGCTAGCACAGGAATCGAAAAGACGATCGTCGGGGCTGGGTTGCTTCCGCAACAGGAACAGACACAAAATGGCGAACAATCATCGTTCGTATCACTGTCACTATCCTGCGAAAGCGGGTCCATATGAGCAACCTTCTGGATCGGATGCCCCTGATTATCGCGCGGCAATAGACTGTCCTTGCACGGTTGCATCGCCAGAACAAGCAAATACGCAACAAAGATGTAAGTCAAAACTCGCAACGTTTGATGTTCTCAGATAAATATCGTGTTTGTCCAGCGAAAGCCCCAAACTTAGAACGAAACATTGTAACTCAGCCCGAGTTTCTTGCCTTCGGCGAGGATGAAGCCGAACCGGCGGCCGCCGTCGCTGTGGTTGAGTAGCGGATGAACCTTGACGCCGTCAAAGAGGATCGGCGCGTAAATCGGGGTCAGGCCGTCGATATCGATGTTATAAAAGACGGTTTCCTGCCGACGTCGATCAGTTTATCGAAGCGGATCTCCGCTCGGGCGGCCGTATTGCGTCGAAAGGCCGCAGCCGATCCGTGCTATCGACTGCGGCCTTGAATTGCCCAAATTTCGGGCTGCTTGCTTACGACGTCACAAGACTTAAAAGGTGGCCCATCTGAAATTTTTTGACGCTCAGGTATTTTTGCGTGTCTTTTGACGGTTCGATCTCGGTGGCGACGCGTTCGGCTACCTCGATACCGCCCTGGCGAAGTGCCTGGATCTTTTCGGGATTGTTCGTCATCGCCTTGACGCGTCGCAGCCCGAGGTCGCGAAGTATCTCGACACACTGTTCGTACCGGCGGGCATCAACCTCTAATCCGAGCCGGACGTTGGCCTCAATGGTGTCGGCTCCCTCGTCCTGCAGGGCATACGCACGGATCTTGTTGATAATGCCGATGCCGCGGCCCTCCTGCTGCTGATAGATCACCACGCCGCGTCCCTCGCGGGCGATGGTCGTCATCGCCAGATCGAGCTGCTCGCCGCAATCGCATTTGGCCGAGTGAAAAACATCACCCGTCAGACATTGCGAGTGGATGCGAACGGGAACCGCGTCGTCGGTGCGAAGCTCGCCCTTGTAAACGACGACAAATTCCTCGTCACTGGTCAACGAGCGGTAACCCGCGATGCGAAAATCGCCGTAACGGGTCGGCAGCTTGGCGTCCGCCGCCTTTACGACAGACGGAATGAGCCCGATGAAGGTATTGGTATTATGTGTTTGTGAAAATTCCGAGATCATAGTTTTTGAGTTCATCCAACGTAAAATGCCTTAAACAACTCACTATCGTGCCGGTCAATCCATCATTTCGCCGGGCGGTGTCTATTAGATTCATATCGGCGGTAAAAGTTGCTCCGCGGGCGATACGCCGTGCCCGGTCCGCCGAACGCGGGACCGCTGCCGCAGGCAAGGCCCCGATCGCGTGGCACAAGGGCCGCTTCGTTGATTTTTGTACGTCAAAGTGTTCTCATTAAAACAGGGAATCTTATGACTGAGACATTCAAATTAACCCCGCTTGAGATCGAAGATTACACACTCGAAAACGGATTGAGGGTCGTGCTTAACCCCGATAACGCGATACCGGTCGTGTCTGTCGCGGTGTATTACAACGTCGGTTCGCGCAACGAACGCGACGGCCGCACCGGTTTTGCCCACCTGTTCGAACATATGATGTTCCAGGGCTCGGAAAACGTGCCCAAGGCCGGGCACTTTCAGTACATTATGAAGGCCGGCGGTACGATGAACGGCACGACATCGAGCGAGCGGACCAACTATTACGAGACGCTGCCGGCGAGCCAACTGCCGCTCGCACTGTGGCTCGAATCGGACCGGATGCGAAGCCTGGCGGTCACGCAGGAGAATCTCGACAACCAACGCGAGGCCGTCAAGGAAGAAAAGCGGCTGCGATACGACAATCAGCCGTACGGGCAGATATTCGACATGATCAACGAGATGATCTACAAGAATTTTGCCAATTCGCACTCGACGATCGGCTCGATGGAGCACCTCGATGACGCGACGGTCGAGGACGTGCAGGAGTTTTTCCGGGTTTACTATGCGCCGAACAACGCCGTCATCGCGCTCTCGGGTGCTTTTGACCCGGACACCGCAAAGGGGTTGATCCAGACCTATTTCGGCGACATTTCGTCACAGCCGCTGCCGCCGGCACTCGACGTCAGCGAACCGGCTGAGGTCGCCGCGACCTACCGCGAGTGGGAGGACAAGCTCGCTCCGTTTCCCGCGTTTCTGATCGGATGGAAGATACCCGAGCGGCGAACGCCGGAATTTAACGCCCTGTACCTGGCCGGAAAGGTGCTGTACGACGGCGAGAGTTCGCGGCTGTACCAAAAGCTGGTCAAGGGGTCGGAGAGCGTCATTCAGCTATTCGGCTTTACCGATGAACGGCGCGGTCCGTCGAGCATCTTTATCGGGGCGATCCCCAAACCGGAAGAGGACCTGAGCGAGATCCGCGAGACCATTATGGAAGAGATCCGCGACCTCGCCACCCACGGCCCGACCGCCGAAGAGATGGAAAAGATCGAGAATCAGCTCCTGAACGATACGGTCCGCCAGCGTCAGTCGTCGATGTCGCGTGCGCAGCAGATAGCCGAGTTTGCGCTCTATGACGGCGACCCGACACTGATCAACTCGGAACTCGACGAACTGCTTTCGGTCACCGCCGAGGATATCCGTATGGCGGCAGCCCACTATTTGAATACCGATAACCGTGCATTGCTCGATGTCGTCCCGGCCGGCAAAGGATAGGCGGGAGAGAGGCTATATGAACAACGATCTTAGAAAGACACCGCCCGCACCGCTCGAACCGATCTCGTTCGAGATCCCGAAGCCGTTTCAAACGACGCTCGATAACGGCCTGAGGCTGGTGATATTTGAGCACGAACGCCTGCCGCTGGTCAGCTACCGGCTCGTATTTCAGAGCGGCGATGTCAATGACCCGGCCGATACGACCGGTTTGACGTCGGCCGTGACATCGCTGCTGACCGAGGGGACCGCCGATTACACCAGCCTGCAGCTTGCCGAAAAGACGGAAAGGCTGGGAGCGAGCATTTCGGCGAGTTCGTCCGATGATTTTACGATCATCGCGGCGTCGAGCCTGTCGCTGTACAGTTCGGACGTGCTGCATCTGATGGCCGAGGTCGCGTTGCGGCCGACGTTTCCCGAAGAGGAACTCGACCTATATCGCCGAAATACGATCGAAAACCTGAAATTCCAGCGTTCGCAGCCGGGATTTCTGGCAAACGAGCAGGTCGGTCGTCTGATCTACGGCGATCACCCGTACTCAAAGGCCGCACCGAGCGCCGCCGATGTCGAAAAGCTGACACGCGAGATGCTGGCGGCGTTTCACGCGAAACGGTTCATCCCGAACAACGCTATGTTCATCGTCGTCGGCGACGTCAAACGTGACGAACTGATCGCCGAGATCAATGAACTTTTTGGCGATTGGGAGCCCGGAACGATCGTCGAGGACGCATTTCCGATGCCGCCGAAACGCACCACGCGGACGGTGACGATCGTTGACCGGCCCGGTTCGGCCCAGTCGAATATCGTCATCTCGAATCTTGGCGTCTCGCGCGAGCATCCGGATTATTTTCCGCTGATCGTGATGAATCAGGTCCTCGGGGCCGGTGCGTCGTCGCGGGTGTTTATGAACCTCCGCGAGGAAAAGGGCTATACCTACGGGGCGTACACCCGACTTGATTTCAAAAAGCTCGCCGGCGAGGCAGAGGCGACCGCCGAGGTCAGATCCGCGGTGACCGGCGATTCGCTAAAGGAGTTTTTCTACGAACTCGAGCGGATCAGGGTCGATAAGGTCGGCGATGACGAGCTTGCCGACGCCAAGAATTTTCTGACCGGCGTGTTCCCGATCCGTGCGGAAACGCAGGAAGGCCTGACCAACCTGATCGTCAATCAGCACCTCTACGGCCTGCCCGAAGACTATCTGCAGACCTATCGCGACCATGTCGAAGCCGTGACCGTCGATGACGTGCTGCGGGTCGCCCGCGAACACATACGCCCGGACGAAATGGCGGTCGTCATCGTCGGCGACGCCGAGGAAGTGCTGCCGCAGGTCGCGGGATACGGTTCGTCGGTCGAGATCTTCGACACGGACGGAAACGCGCAGGATATTGCCAAGTACGAGAGGGAAGCCGGCTCGGCGCCCGCCGACGCGGCAGGTAAATGGGACCTTCTGATCGATTTTCAGGGACAGGAACTGCCGGTTTCGCTCACACTGGAGCAAAACGGCGATGCTCTGACCGGCGTTCTCGAGACAATGCTCGGCGACGGTACGATCGCCGACGGGCGGATCGACGGCAACAAGCTGACGGCCACCGCTCAGGCCGATTTTCAGGGACGCCCGCTCGAGTTTGCGATCAGCGGCAAGTTGAACGGTGATACGATGTCGGGCACATTATCGGCCCCGATCGTGCCGGAACCGCTGCCGTTCAGCGGTTCGAGAGCCTGATCTGATAACCGCTAAAATGCGAAGGACACGTTCGGAAAAGGGAATCAGCCCCGATCCGGCCGTGTCTTTCTTTTATTGGCAATGCCGGGCTGTTACGCCGCGACAAACTGGATTATCGCGAATTTGGCACCCGACGGATCGGCCGCGACCGACATCCGGCCGACGCCCGGAGCGTCAAACGCCGGTACGCAGATAGTTCCGCCATTCTCGACGATCTTCGAAACGGTCTCGTCCGCGTTATCGACGGCGATATAGGTCGTCCAATGTGACGGCGGCGGCGTCGGGCCCCAATTTTCGTCGATCGCCATCATTCCGCCGCATGCCGTGCCGTCGATGTGTATCTCCTTATATTCCATCGGCGAGAGGGCCGACTGCTGCACCGTCCATCCAAACATCTCTTTGTAAAAGTCGAGGGCCGCGGGGAGGTCGCTGGTAGCGAGTTCGCGCCAGCAGAGCGTTCCGTGCATAGGTATCTGAAAATCAGCCATTGTCATTTCCTCCTTACATTTTCGGCATAAAGGTCGCGAACATCGCACCGGTCGGGTCTTCGATGATGCTCATGCGGCCGACATTGGGAATATCCATCGTCTTATGGACGTTTGCGCCGAGTTCGGCGGCCTTTTCGGCGGCGGCGTCGACGTCGTCGACAGCGATATAGATCATAAAATGCGGCGGCGGCGGATCACCGCCAAACCACTCGGGGTTGATCTGATAAAGCCCGCCGGCCGGATGGCCCTGGCCGGTATCGAACTCACGGTAGTCCATACCGTCGGACGATGCCGCATTCTGCTGAAACGTCCAGCCGAATACGTTCTTGTAGAATTCGATACACTTGTCGGCGTCGTTGGTCGCGATCTCGGTCCACACGAACGTGCCGTGGCCCGGAATGCCCATCGCCGCCATTTCATTGGGTTCTGCTGACATAAGGATCCTCCTGAATCTGGAAATTTAGAACACCCGCTTGTTTGGTTGTGAGAGTTTATACGACATCTGCGTGAAAATGTTCCGAAAGCGGCGGCCGATACGGTCGGGACCTGCCGCCGCCTGGAGGGAGTTTTGGATCGAGGTGAGAGAAGTTCCGGCTTCATGGAGAAAAGCGGGACGGGTCAATTCACGATCCAAAACAACTTGGTTCGCCGCGACGGTCAACCGGCACGCCGCATGGCCGACGCCTGCGACCCACGCTGCAGCGTCTGGAGATGGTCGATCATCTCCGAAGCCG
Source organism: Pyrinomonadaceae bacterium (assembly GCA_044221625.1). Classification (GTDB taxonomy): domain Bacteria; phylum Acidobacteriota; class Blastocatellia; order Pyrinomonadales; family Pyrinomonadaceae; genus OLB17. Next base: position 19,322 of record JBGAOU010000028.1, read on the forward strand.
CACGCTTGGAAAGCTCGTCGATCGAGCAGCCGAATTTGGCCGAGCACTCGGCCGCGGCGTCGATGCCGCCCTCGCGTGAGATCGCCCGGATCATGCCCAACTGTTTAGCGGTGACCATCTCGCCAAGCGTTCTCGCGATCGGGTCACCGACCGGGCGTACTGCGCCGGTTTCAGTGGACTCATAGGGCTCGGCGGCGGCAAAAGCGTCGACCGGCTCGAACGATTCAAATTCGCGTTTATACAGTTCGCGGGCGACACCGAACTTCACGGCGGCACGCTTGAGAGCGTCGTGCTCGGCCTTTTTGATGCCGGTCTCGCTGCCGACGCGGCCCGTGCCGATGCCTTCGCGGGTGACGCCGTCGATCGAGATCGCGACCGTGACGGCGACGACATCGCCGATCTGACGGATGTCCTTGACCGTGTGTTCCCAGTTAGCGGCGTGTTCGTCGAGGATGTCGGCGACGGTGTGCCACTCGACGTAATCCACCATCTGGGTGTTGCCGCGGTTGTCGCGGTGAGCCGCCCGCTGACGGATCATCAACGGGTCAACGCTCTGCCGCAATTCGCGGAGCGTCGATGAAAAATCGACTACGTTGTTGGCCAGGGCCGTCGTGTCATCGATGACGGCGGTTTCGGTTTCGTGAAGTTTATTCGATCTCATTTCAATTTCTCCTAATGTGTCTTCAGGTAATTCCGGGCCGGCGTCATCTGTTTATTGGCTGCTGCCTGTAACAGCCAAATACGCTTTCCCGATATCACCTCTGTTCGCCGCTCGCAGGCCTTCGCGACTCAGTTTTACTGTCAATATGATGAAACGCTGCCATGCAATACGTGCCATCTGTGAAACAGTGTAACTGAAAAATAAAAATGTTGCAAGCATGAAACGAGGTGTTGCATTTAAAAAAATGTTGTGGTATGTTTTATCTATGAAATGACGGGTCCAGTGATGGTACGTCAAAATCATGGAGGAAAAACAAAACTATGGGATTCAAAAATGAAAGCTTAATCAACACCGTCGAACTCGGACGTGCGATCAAACGCCAACGCGAGGAACTGAAACTCAGCCTGCGCGACGTTGCCGATCTGACCGACGTTTCCGCCTCGACACTCTCACGCATCGAGAACGGAACGGGACGCCCGGACGCCGATAACATCGCTCGTCTCACGCAGTGGCTGGATATGCCGGTCGACCGCCTGATGAAACACGCGGACGAATCGGTCGAGCCGGTCATCTATTATCCGCACGAGGCGACGCCTGAGATCGTCGAGGCTCACCTGAGGGCCGACCGCAAACTGTCGCCCGAAACGGCTGAGGCCCTGTCGGAGCTTTTCCGCGTCGCTTACCAGCAGTTCAGCAAGCGGAAATAGGCCATTTGAACGATAGACAATTCTGATCACGAGAGACCAAATAATATGACACGAGACAACGGCAGCAACGCAGGAACGATCTTTTCGATAGACACGACATTCGTGTTGTTCTTTATGGCATTGGAGTTTGGCCAGAGTGCCCGGATCTTCGCATTCGACACGTTATTGATGTCGATCACGATGCTGATGATCCTGGTCCTGCCTTATTTTCTGCCGTCAGAGGCTGAGCCGCCATCGTTCTCAAAATGGCTTGCCGGCAGGATCGTTATCATGGCCGTCGGGTTGGCTGCGGGCCTCGCGTTTCGCCAGAGTATCGGCGTACTTTTGCCCGAGACGCTGAAGTTCGTCCCGATGACGCTGTTGATCGTTTCGGCGATGGCGAGTTGTTATATTCAGTTTTACGGTCTGTTGAAACTCCGTCTGGCCAAATAGGCAAAAGGCGCCGGGCGAGAGGCAAAAAAAGGTCCGCGGACACTTCGGGAGTGTCGGCGGACTTTTTTTATTTGGTCGGCCGGATACGACATCCGGCGCCGACATATTAAGTTAGTTGCCAGCGTGGGCGGCCGAACTTTCAGACATCACATCGGCGAGCCGCCGTACTTGCTCGACCAGCCGTAGATATTGTCCCGGCGTGAGGGCCTGTGCGCCGTCGCACAACGCGTCCTCGGGGCACGGATGGACCTCGATGATCAATCCGTCGGCGCCGACAGCGACGGCGGCACGTGCAAGCGGCTCGACCATATAATTCCTGCCGGTGCCGTGCGACGGGTCGACGATGATCGGCAGGTGCGTGATCCGCTGAACCGCCGGTACGACCGACAGGTCAAGCGTATTTCGCGCATGAGCCGCAAAGGTCCTGATGCCGCGTTCACAGAGAATGACGTCGTAATTGCCCTCGGCCATTATGTACTCGGCCGCAAGCAGAAACTCCTCGAGCGTGGCCGACAATCCGCGTTTGAGCAGCACGGGCTTGCGGGTCTGGCCGACATACTTGAGCAGCGAAAAGTTCTGCATATTGCGGGCACCGATCTGGATGCAGTCGCCATATTTCTCGACAGCGTCGACCCCGTGCTCGTCCATCGCCTCGGTGACGATATTAAGCCCGAACTGATCGCGGACCTCGGCCATCATCTTCAGGCCCTCTTCGCCGAGTCCCTGAAAAGCGTACGGCGAAGTACGCGGCTTGTACGCACCGCCGCGGAAGAATCGGGCGCCGCTTTCGGCGACGACCCGGGCGGTCGATATCACCTGTTCGCGGTCCTCAAGAGCGCACGGGCCGGCGATCATCGCGAGTTCGCCGCCGCCGATGGCCGAATTACCGACCTTTACGACCGACCTTTCGGGCCGAAGGTCTTTAGAGATCAATTTGTACGGCTGGGTGACGCGGATCGCCTGGGCGACGCCGGCCAGATTCTCAAAATGAGCGGGGTCGATCGCACCGCTGTTGCCGGTGACGCCGATCGCGGTCCGGTTGGCGCCGGGCAGCGAATGCCCGCGAAAACCGAGTGCGTCGATCGCCTCTAAAACTCTCTCAATCTCCGACGCTGAGGCGCCGGATTTCATTACGATAAGCATATATAAAAAGCCAGTCACGGCCGCAAAACTACAACTTTAGTTTTCGGCACCTGTTTTTGCAAATTGCGGCAGCAGCGATCGGACGAAACTATCGACCGCGTCGACCGTTCCGCCGGCCGCCAGCGACCGCTCAACTACGCTGACGATCGCCGAACCGACGACCGCGGCATCGGCAAATCGCCATACTTCGTCGACCTGTTCGCTGGTCGAAATGCCAAAACCGACGGCGATCGGCAAGCCGGTAAAACGCCGCGTCCGGGCAACGAGTTCCTCGGCCGCCGAACTCACGTCATTGCGGGCACCGGTCACGCCGGCCCGTGAAACGGCGTAGATAAAGCCGCGGGCGTTTTGGCAGATCATCTCGAGCCTCTCGTCAGTCGTCGTCGGTGCGACGAGCGAGATCAGATCGATGCCGACCTCATCCAACCGGGCTGCGATCGACGCGGACTCGGCATCAATGACGTCGGTCAGGAGGACACCGTCGATCCCGGCGGCGGACGCGTCGCGGGCAAAGCGGTCGAGCCCGTAATTCATTATCGGATTGTAATAGCTGAAAAGGACCAGCGGTACATCACTCGTTTTGCGAAACTCGGCGGCGAGATCGAGTACGCCGGCGAGCGTCATACCGCCGTTCAGCGCACGATCTGACGAACGCTGGATAACCGGTCCGTCGGCCATCGGGTCGCTGAACGGAACGCCGAGTTCGATCACGTCGGCCCCGAGTTCGGCTAGTTTGAGTATGATCGCCAGGGAAGTTTGCGGATCGGGGTCGCCGGCCGTGACGAACGGGATGAACGATCTTTGTTTGCGAAGAGTGCTTTCGATCCTGCTCATTTGCCTGCGTGCCTCCTTTCGGTCGCTGCTTCGGAGCCAATGACGGTGTCGATGTCCTTATCGCCGCGGCCCGACAGATTGACGATCATCACCTGGTTCGAACCCATTTCGGGAGCCAGTCGGATCGCGGCTGCGACCGCGTGGGCCGATTCGAGAGCGGGAATGATGCCTTCGGTCTCGGACAACGTTCTGAATGCCGCGAGGGCCTCGTCGTCATCCGCCGATATGTAGCTGACACGCCCGAGGTCGTGCAAATACGCGTGCTCGGGGCCGATCGACGCGTAATCGAGCCCCGCCGAGACAGAGTGGGTCGCGGCGATCTGCCCGTTATCGTTCTGCAGTAAATAACTCTTTGTACCTTGGAGTACGCCGACCTTGCCGCCGGACATGAACCTCGCGGCGTGTTCGCCGAGGAGATTCCCACGTCCGCCCGCCTCGACGCCGATCATCTGCACATCGTCATTGAGAAAATCATAGAACAGGCCGATCGAGTTTGAGCCGCCGCCGACGCAGGCGACGAGCAGGTCGGGCAGGCGGCCTTCGACGGCGAGTATCTGTTCGCGGGCCTCGCGGCCGATGACCCGCTGAAGATCACGGACCATCGACGGATAGGGATGCGGCCCGAGTGCCGAGCCCAGCAGGTAATATGTCGAATCGACATTCGTGACCCAGTCGCGCAGAGCCTCGTTGATCGCGTCCTTCAGGGTGCAAGACCCGGAATCGACGCCGCGAACCTCGGCACCGAGCAGGCGCATCCGAAAGACGTTCAATTCCTGACGCCGCATATCCTCGGTGCCCATGTAAACGACGCATTCGAGTCCGAACAGGGCACAGACGGTCGCGGTCGCGACGCCGTGCTGGCCGGCACCGGTCTCGGCGATGATCCGCTTTTTGCCCATTCGCCTGGCGAGCAGTATCTGGCCGATACAGTTGTTGATCTTGTGAGCCCCGGTGTGATTGAGGTCCTCGCGTTTCAGATAGATCCGTGCACCGCCGAGCGTTTCGGTCAGCCGTTTCGCAAAATAAAGCGGGCTCGGGCGGCCGACATAATTCTTGAGAAGGTCGGCAAATTCGGCCTGAAAGTCAGGATCGTCACGCACCGACAGATATGCGGCGGTTAGTTCGTCGAGCGGTGCGACGAGCGTTTCGGGAACAAACCGCCCGCCGTATTCACCGAAATATCCTGTTTGGTCCGGTTCGTAATTCATATTGCTTCCTTTGCGGCCTTGATGAAAGCCGCGACCTTTGCGTGATCTTTGATCCCGGGCGACGACTCGACGCCGCTGGCGACATCGACCGCGTACGGCCGGACCGCCCGAACCGCGTCGGCCATGTTTTCGGGCGTGAGGCCTCCGGCGAGGAATGTCGGCTTTGCCGCGATAACGCCAAGTTCGTACGCCGCGGTCCAGTCGGCGGTCTTGCCGGAGCCGCCATATACATTTTCGGAGTAGCTGTCGATCAGCAAAGCCGAAGCCGCGGCAAGATCCCTATGATCGATCTCAACATTCGGACGTAACCTCACAGCTTTGATCACATCGAGCGGGCATTGCGAGCGGAGCCGCGCGATGAACGCAGCGTCTTCGTCACCGTGCAGCTGGACGGCGTGCAGGCCTGTCTCCCGTGAGATGCGGCTGATATTCTCAACAGTTTCGTTCACAAATACACCGACGGCCGACACGCTGTCCGGCAATTTAGAAATTATCGCCTTCGCGGCCTCGGGAGCGATATACCGCGGGCTTTCTGCATAAAAATTAAAGCCCAGAAAATTGGCGCCGAGTTTTACCGCCACCAATGCGTCCTCCCGGCGGGTGATACCGCATATTTTGACCAATGGAGTGTCACTATCCGCACTTTCGGGGCTATCATTTGACAGCTCCTGTTTCTCGTCCTTCAAACGCGTCAAAAGATACCAAACGACGAAGATATTAAGGAACAGAATGGCGACCCTAACCCATGTAAATCGCTCATACAGCTCGTACAATTCGATCGGGATGAAAAGTGCGGTCGCGATCGCGGTCAGCCATTCTGCCCAGCGTTTCTGCATCCAGAGACCGACGCCCTCGGTCATCAGCAGGCCGGAATAACCAAATGCGACTGTGCTGAAAGCGACGATCTGCCGGTCGCCGACGCCCTCGAGTTTGGCAAGTGTCGATTCGACAAAGCGGTTGGCCGTGTCGATGCCGTGCCGGGTGATAAAGTCGGTCGCCCATTCGTGCACGTCACGCCCGAAGAGCGACAACAGCTTGATCCCGACGGCGATCAGGATCGCGGCTTTGACAAATTTCATCACGGAGATGAAATGGATCGTCCACGTTCGCTCCCGAGGGGTTTGATCCTTGTATCGTAAATGCGGTCTATGCACCAAACTCCTCCAGAACGGCGGCGGGATCGCCGCTGCGCATAAGCGTTTCACCGATCAAAAATCCATCGAACCCGAGGCCGCGAAGCTCGTCGATCTCAGCGCGGGTCGAAATGCCGCTCTCGGCGATCATGATCGAGCCCGGCGGCCGCAAAGCGATCAAATTGCGTGAAACGTCGAGCGAAACCGAAAGGCTGCGCAGGTCACGATTATTAACGCCGATGATCGCGGCTCCGACCCGGGCGGCGATCGCCATATCATCGGGCGTGTGGACTTCGACGACCGCGTCCATGCCAAGACTGTCGGCCGCGGCGAGTAAATCCCGAAGCTCGCCTTCATCGAGGGCCGCGACGATCAGCAGAACGGCATCGGCACCGAAAGCGGCGGCCTCGTAGATCTGATATTCATCGACCATAAAGTCTTTTCGCAGCAGCGGCAGATCGACGGCCGCCCGGGCGATCGTCAGGTCGTCGAGCGAACCGCGAAAATACTCAGGTTCGGTCAGCACCGAGATCGCGGCCGCACCGCCGCTTTGATACACGAGGGCGGTTTCGCCGACGTCGATCCGGTCATTGATGACGCCCTTTGACGGCGAAGCACGTTTTATCTCGGCAATGATATTGGTGCGGCCTGTCATTGCAAAAGCCGTACGAAACGCATGCGGAATTGCGGCTGAGCGAACTGCCGACGCCCGGTCCTTGACGGCGGAAATACCGATCGCGGACGACCGCGTCGCGACCGATTCGCGCATCAGTGCGATCACTTTTTCAAGAAACGTTCCCGTCATATCGATAGATTGGCGATCTGCCGAAGTTTCTCGGCGGCCGAGCCGTCACGGATGGACGTACGGGCGGCACCAAACGCCTCGGTCAGCGACCCTGTGCGGCCGGCGACGTAGATCGCGGCAGCGGCATTGATCAGGACCAGGTTTTCGGCATCGCGGCCGGGCATTTCGTTCGAAAGCACCGATCGGATGATCGCGGAACTTTGCTCCGCCGTGCAGTTCAGCGGCAAGTCGCCGTCGATCGAACCAACGCCGAAATCGGCGGCCGTGACGGTAAATTCGCGGATCGAGTTTCCGTCGATCTCAGCAATATTTGTTGGGGTGGTCAGCGATATTTCGTCGAGTCCGTCGGTGCCATAGACGATCCACGACCGTTCGGAACCGAGCCGCGTCAGCACACGTGCTGTCTTGCGTACCAGAGAGTTGTTCCAGACCCCGATAACGTGATGCGACGCCGCGGCCGGATTGCAGAGGGGACCGACGTTGTTAAAAACGGTCGGTGTTTGGACACGACGCCTGGCCGCCGCGAGCACCGGCGAAAGCGAATGAAATCGTGGTGCGAACATAAAGCAGAGGCCGTGGTCGTCGAGGTTTTGGCGAGTGGCGGCGATCTCGACGTCGACGTCGATCCCGAGCAGAGACAGAACGTCGGAACTGCCGCTGGAGGATGTCGCGGCCCGATTGCCGTGCTTTGCGACCGGAACTCCGGCGGCGGCGATGACGAACGCGGCGGCCGTCGAAACATTGATCGTTTTTGAACGGCTGCCGCCGGTGCCCACGATGTCGGTAACGGACGCCAGTGGGTGCTCCAAACGCTTCATTCGGCCCCGCATTATCGAGGCGAAGCGAAAGAGTTCATCCTCGGTCGTGCCTTTTCGGGCCCAGGCCTCGAGCATCGCCGACAATGCGTCCTCGTCAGAGCTCGAGATCATCTCGGCAAAGACGGCCTCGGCATCGTACGGCGAAACGTCCCGCCCGGAACGAAATTCGTTGGTGTAGTGTGAAAGTATCTCGCTCATATCTATAATTCGCCGCTCTCGGCAATATCGATCGCCCTCATCAAAACTTTTGCCTTGTTGACCGTCTCATCGAATTCGGACGCCGGAACCGAATCGGCGACGATGCCGGCACCTGCCTGAACCTTGGCGATGCCGTTCTCGAGCACCAAGGTCCGTATCGCGATGCAGGTGTCCATATTTCCGGCGTAATCAAAATAGCCGACCGCTCCGGCATAAACGCCGCGGGGAGTCGGTTCGAGCCCGCGAATGACCTCGATCGCACGGACTTTTGGAGCACCCGAGACCGTCCCGGCGGGGAAGCAGGCCGCCAAAGCGTCAAAACGGTCGAGGCCGGGCCGAAGCTTAGCGGAAAGCGAACTGACAAGATGCTGGACGTGCGAGTATTTTTCGACGGTCATCAGCTTGTCGACCTGTACGCTGCCATATTCGGCGACGCGGCCGAGGTCATTGCGGCCGAGGTCGACCAGCATCAGATGCTCAGCTACCTCCTTGGCGTCGCGTTTCATTTCTTCGGCGAGAGCGTCGTCTTGGTCGGCGGTCTTGCCGCGAGGCCGCGTGCCCGCGATCGGGCGGTACTCGAGCCGGTCGCCCTCGCAGCGGACCAGCATCTCGGGCGAAGCACCGATGATCTGCCTGTCGCCGAGGTCCAGCAGGAACATATACGGCGAAGGGTTTAGCGACCGCAATGAACGGTAGATCGACACCGGATGAGCCGCCGTCGGGCGGGTGAAACACTGTGACAGCACGGCCTGATAGCACTCCCCGGCGTTTATCAGTTCCTTGATCCGTGTGACGGCCGTTTCGAAATCGATACGTTGCCAATTCGATGTCGCTTCCAACTGCGGCAACGACTCGTTTACGGCAGGCATTGGAACACTCGGATCTTCGAGTAACGCTCGCACATCTTTATTCCGAGCCGCAGCAGTCAAGGCGGAAACCCGACCGGTAGGAAGGGTGCCCGACGCAGAATCTTCCTTCCGTGGGGCACACTCGCTACCGCTCGTGTTTCTGCCCTCATCAATATCGAGCGAAATGATCTTGATCAACTGTTTGGCGTGGTCGAAAGCGACGATGGTGTCGTAGAACATCATCGCGGCGTCTTTTGGCGTCAGGCTGGTGAGCGTCGGCTCGAACCATTCGCACGCGTCGAAGCCGAGATAGCCGATCGCACCGCCGATGAACGGCGGCAGTTCGCTGTCGGTCTCGGCAAAGTGCTCCGCGAAATGCTGCCTCAGTTCGTTGATGACCGCGCCCTCGATGACACGCCGCGAACCGGCACCGATGAACGAATATCTGGCGAGGCTCTTGCCGCCCTCGACTGACTCGAGAAGAAATGAGTTTGCCGCTCCCGCCGACAGCCGCAGGTACACCGCGAGCGGCGTCAAAAGGTCCGCCGGCATAGTTTCGACGACCGGGATCAGCTTGATCTGTGTCATTTGTGACATTCGCGTTACTTCCAAAAGAGAAAACGCCGCCTGAGTCGGTCTCAAGCGGCGTCGTATGCAGAACCTTATTCGGCGGCCCGTCAGGCCAGCGGCGCACGACACCCGAACTGCCACCACCAGCTGGCTGCGTTCATATTCGAAATGTTAGTGCCGCGTTCCATGTTCACCATTAAAACCGAATCATAACATCCGTGTCAACCTACATCCTTTCCGGGACCTCGATACCTAGGGTTTCGAGGGCAGCGGTCAGCGAACGCCGGGCCATGTCGGCGACCGTTACGAGAACGGACCGCTTAAGCTCGTCGGATTCGCTGAGGATCTTGTGGTTGTGATAGAAGAGGTTGAATGCCTTTGCCAGCGAAAACGCGTATTTTGCGAGTATCGCCGGCTCATTGGCCGCGGCCGACTGACGGACCGTCTCCTCGAGCCTCGACGCGAGGATCGCCATCGACCAGATGTCGCTGGCCGGGTCGGCTGAAATGATCTCGTCGAGCGAGCCCGCCTCGGCGACACGCCGACGGCACTCGTCGAGAGATTCCCCGATATCGCCGAGCTTTCTGAAAACAGAATTGGCTCGAACGGCCGAATACTGGCAAAAACAGCCCGTTTCGCCCTCGAATGAAAGGGCTTCCTTAAAATCAAACACTATGACCGTGTTTCGGGTAAATTTGAGCAGGAAATAACGCAGGGCACCGACGGCGAGCTGACTGGCGATCCGCAATTTCTCGTCGAACTGGAGCTCGGCGTGACGCGATTCGACTTCGGCAAGGGCATTGGCCTCAAGCCGGTCGATGAGGTCGTCGGCCTTGACGCCGAGGCCCTTGCGGCCGCTCATTTCGATAAAGGGCCGTTTGCGGTCCTCGTCCGACAGCTCAAAACCGAGTTCCTCGGCGGCCGCCGGCGAGAGGGCGACCATCTCGTACGCAAGATGAACGCTCGCCTTTTCGCCGCGTTCGGGCGAAATGGCCGCGACGCCCTTTTTCACGACCTCCTGCGGGTACGACTGGCGCGTGTCGATCACGTTGTAGATCGTTTCACCGCCGCCAAAATGCGTGTGCTGGTGGTCGTCGGGGTTGGGCGTCGTGATCCAGATCTCTTTACCGTCGGCATAGGTGTGAAACAGCCTGTAGTTGAAATCGAGCCCCAGAATACCCAGCTTCCACATCTGATAGGCGATGTCTTTGCCGGTATAAGTCACGGTACCGTTTGACCGGACGAGGATCTTGTCGGCTTCGTGATCGTCGCTGGCGGTATGCGATTCCCACGGCATCACCCAACATCCAGCGTGTTTGCCCTCGGCTTCAAAGTGGATGACGCCCAATTGTTTCATCTGCTCGAAAGCCTTGTCCCAGAAATGCAGATGCAGTATCTCGGACTCACGCGGCAGGAGGTCGTACCGAATGCCGAGCCGCTCCATCGTGTCCGTGATGCACTCGACGTTTCGGGTGGCGACGTAATCGGCGAGTTCCGCGGTCGGGTTGCCGCCCGCTTCGATCAGGTGCAGCACCTCGGAGCGTTTCGCCTTGAGCTCTTCGTCGGCCTGATACGCCTGGCCGACCTTTGCGTAAAGGTCCCAGCAATAATAGTCAAAGCTCGTGCCCGCGGCCGCGAGTTCGGCATCGAGAGCCTTGATCGACGCGAGGTCTCGGCCCTCGATATAGATAAATCCGACAACGACGTCGGCAACCTGCACGCCAGTATTATCGATGTAGTTCTGGACCTCGACACGCTTGCCGGTTGCCTTGAGGATGCGGTGAAAGGTATCGCCGAGTACCGAGTTTCGAACGTGGCCGATGTGTGCGGCCTTGTTGGGGTTGACCGACGTATGCTCGACGCAGACCTTGGCGGCCGATTCATCAGCCGCGTCGACGGTGTTGGGCAGCGGGTCAGCGGCCAGATTTTCCGCGAGAAACTTGCCGCGGTCGACAAAAACGTTGAGGTAGCCGGCCCCCGCGACATCGACCTTGCTGACTATCGCGACCTGATCGAGGTGCGAGCGGAGCGATTCCGCGATGGCCCGCGGATTCTGCTTTTCGCCGGTCGCCTGTTTGATCAGTTTGGCGAGCTCAAACGCGGCGGGAAAGGCAAAATCGCCAAATTCGGTCTTCGGCGGCGTCTCGACGACGATCTGGCCGAGATCGATACCAAATTTCTCGCTCGCGGCGGTGCGTAATGCTGCCTTGAGCAGCTCAACTATTTCGGTGATTGTCATTGCGTTCAAATTTCCAACAGTCAGATAAAACAGTAAGTATAGCCATTTGAACGGAATGATGGCAAAAGCCGCATCTGACGCGTTATTGGATCGAAACCGTCAACGTGTAGGATGTCGAACCGCCGACGTTGTCGACACACAGCGTCTGATCGCCGCCGCGTTCGACGACGAACGAATAACTGGTCTCGCCGGTCTCGAGGAAATTTACTTTTCCGCTCCGCGAACTTAGCACCGCGTTAAGCGTCTGGCCGCGGCGTGCTCCGGCGATATAGCAGACGCGTCCGCCGGCCCGGATCGTGCCGGTTACGGTCGCCGAGGTGCGGCCGCGGGCGAATCTGATGCGGATGTCCGCCAGATTGACGACCGAAAGTGCCAATATCATCGAGATCACAACTACGGGCTTGAACATCATTTTCATGGTCATTTCAACTCCTTTGCGGCCGGCCGGGATACCGGCGTCAGCCTCATTACCCGGTCAATTCACTTTTTCTTTTGGTCCAAAACGGCTAAACTCGTATCTTTATGCGAACACTATATTTCGATTGTTATGCCGGTGCAAGCGGAAATATGATCCTCGGGGCGTTGATCGCCGCGGGAGTAGACCGCGAGGCTCTCGTCGTGGAATTGAGGAAACTGGACATCCCGGATTTTGACCTTGTGGTATCAACGGTTGACCGGTCCGGCATAACCTCGACCCACGTTGACGTTAAGGTGCCGCATGAACACGTTCATCGCCATCTGCACAACATCGTCGAGATAATCGACCGCACGTCGCTTTCGGTGACCGTGAAAGAAAGGGCAAAAGCGATATTTACCAGGCTTGCCGAGGCCGAGGCCAAGATACATGGCATAGACGTCAAAAAGGTGCATTTTCACGAGGTCGGGGCGATGGACGCTATCGTCGACGTTATCGGATCGTGTATCGGGTTTGAGATGTTGGGTGTCGAGCGGTTTGCTTGCTCAAAGGTACATGTCGGCAGCGGTTTTGCACAGATGGCCCACGGCAAATTTCCGATACCGCCGCCGGCGGTCGCCGAGCTTTTAACGGGCGTGCCGATCTACTCGACCGAGATCGAGGGCGAATTGATGACGCCAACCGGTGCGGCCATCATCTCGACGGTTTGCGGCACATTCGGCCCGATGCCCGAAATGTCGGTCGCGGTCACGGCTTACGGAGCCGGAACGCGTCAATATGAGGGTTTTCCGAACGCATTGCGGGTGATCATCGGCGAGTCGGCCGAGACCGAACGCGACGTATCGTCATCGGGCGGCCGTTTGATCGTAATGGAGACGAATATTGACGATGTCTCGCCGCAGGTGCTCGGGTTTGTAATGGAGCGGGCGTTCGATCTCGGGGCCCTCGATTGCTGGTTCACGCCGATACAGATGAAAAAGAACCGGCCCGCGGTGATGGTTTCGATCCTCTGTGATCCGGAGCATCGAAACGGGCTGACCGAACTGCTGTATCGTGAGACGACGACCATCGGGGTCCGCATCCGCGAGACCGAACGCGAGTGCCTCGAGCGAGAGACGGTCACGGTCGCGACGGCATCTGGCAATATTGACGTCAAGGTGGCAAAACTCAACGGCCGCGTCGTCAACATTATGCCCGAATATGACCAGGTCAAGGCGGCGGCTCTGAGCAGCGGTGCGGCTTTTAAGGCCGTACGCGACGCCGTAATGGCGAATTTTGGTGAGAATGTGGCTGCCGGCAGTGCCGCGGCGTAGGAAAGTAAAATATGTCTAACGAAACGGCAAAAAAGATCGACCTGAACAAGATCGCTGACGGCGTCCGGCTGATGCTCGAGGGAATGGGCGAAGATCCGGACCGCGACGGCCTGAAGAAAACGCCGGAACGCGTAGCCGATTTTTACGCCGAACTGACCGAGGGCATGTGGCAGGACGCTAAATCGCACATTCAGGCTCTGCCGGGCGATTCGCACGACGAGATGGTGATCGTCAAGGACATCACCATCGCATCGGTCTGCGAGCATCACCTGGCTCCATTTGTCGGCAAATGCCACATCGCGTATATACCGAAAGACGGGCGTATCGTGGGGCTGTCGAAACTAGCCCGGATCGCCGAGATATTTGCCCGGCGGCTGCAGGTGCAGGAACGCCTCACGCAGCAGATCGCCCAGACGTTGTACGACGCCCTCGACCCGATCGGCGTGATGGTCGTGATCGAGGCCGAACACACGTGCATGACGCTCCGCGGGGTCAAAAAGCCCGGTGCCGTCACCATTACATCGACCGTTCTCGGCGGGTTTAGAAAAGATCCTCGCACACGTGCCGAGGCAATGTCACTGATCAAGGGATAGCATTATGAAGAGAGTTTTATCTGGATTACTGATCGTTTCGTTCATGGCGGCCGCCGTAATGGCGCAAGACCGCACCGCGTTGTTTGACGCAGGCAAGATGCGTGAGCGCGTAAAGCGGCTTTCGGCGGATGATTTTGAGGGCCGCGGGCCGGGAACCGACGGCGGACGGCGGTCGGCCCAGTATATCGCCGATCAGATGAAGGCCGGCGGCATCAAGCCCGGCAACGGAACGAGTTACTTTCAGAACGTGAAACTCGTCGGCGTTAAAGCGGATCCGAACACCCGAATGGAAGTCTCGAAAGGATCGGCGACGGCGTCGTACAAGTTTGGTGACGAATTTGTCGCGACTACCGGTGCCCAATCGGCCGATGTTTCGGTCGACAGCGAAGTCGTATTTGTCGGCTACGGGATCGACGCCCCGCAGTACAACTGGAACGACTACAGCGGTTCGCCGGAGGATTACCGCGGCAAGATCCTGATGATCATGGTCAATGACCCGCCCGCGACAGCGGACGAACCGGGACTTTTCGGCGGCAAGGCCCTGACTTACTACGGCCGCTGGACGTATAAGTTTGAAGAAGCCGCCCGCCGCGGCGCCGCCGGCGTCATCCTTATTCACACGACCGAATCGGCGGGTTACGGCTGGAACGTTGTTCGTACGTCGAACGGGAACTGGCGTTACGAGATCGGCCGCACGGCGACCGATAAGACGCCGTTCCTGCAGGTCAAATCGTGGATGACCAACGAAACGGCGTCCCGAATGCTCAAATTGGCCGGATTGAATATCGAGGAAATGCGGGCGAATGCCGCAAAACGCGGATCGAAGCCGGTGAAAACGGGCCTCAAGGTAAAACTCGGCCTCAAAAGCGAACTTAAGACGTTTGATTCGCCCAATGTTGTCGGAAAGATCGACGGCAGCGACGCAAAGCTGAAGAGCGAGTTTGTTATCTATTCCGGGCACTGGGACCATCTTGGCATTGGCGAGCCGAACGCGTCGGGCGACAAGATCTACAACGGCGCCTATGACAACGCGTCTGGCGTCGCAGCGATACTCGGGATCGCGGACGTGATCGCAAAACTGCCCAAGAAAGAGCGGCCCAAGCGGTCGATAATGTTCTTTTTCCCGACCGCTGAGGAGCAAGGCCTGCTCGGTGCCGAGTTTTACTCGAAAAACCCGCTCGTGCCGCTCGATAAAACGGCCGCCAACGTCAACATCGACGGCGTAAACTTTTTCGGCAAGGTCTCGGACTTTATGCCGCTCGGGGCCGACCGCTCGTCGATGGTCTCGTTCGTTAGCGAAGCCGCGGCGGAAAGGAAACTGACCCTCAAAGCCGATATGCAGCCGGAACAGGGCTTTTTCTTCCGTTCGGATCATTTTCCGTTTGCCAAGGCCGGCGTGCCGGCGGTCTCGCTACAGCACGGAGACAGCTTTATCAAACCGCTCGGCCCGGAGGCGGCGAGCTTTTTCAAGGGATACAATTCGACCCATTATCATCAGGCGACCGATGAATACCACGATTGGTGGGACGTGTCGGCGATGATCCAGGAGTCGGAATTTGCGTTGGCGATCGGACTGAAGCTGGCCAATTCGAAGACGATGCCGCGTTATAACGACATGGACGAGTTTTCGGCGCCGGATAAGAAGCGGTTCAACAAATAAGGGGCCGCAAACGGTCACGGGCGGACGAACGCCGCCGAGGGCCGATGCAAACAAATGAGTAGCAGTTTTTACATTACAACGCCCATATACTACGCGAACAGCCTGCCGCATCTCGGGCATCTGTACACGACGATCGTGGCTGACGCGGTTCGCCGTTACAAGCGGCAGCGTGGTTTTGACACGTACTTTCTGACGGGAACCGACGAACACGGCATCAACATCCAGCGTGCCGCCGAAAAGAACGGACGCACGCCCAAGGAACAGGTCGATCTGATCGCCGGTGAACTGAAGCGGATGTTTCACGATTTCGGCCTCGATACCGAAAACGGCGGTTATGACGTCTTTATGCGGACGACCGAGCCGTTTCATTACGAGGGCGTCCAGAACCTCTGGCGTGAGATCGCTAAGGGAAAGACGCCAAACGGTAATCCGAATATCTACAAGGCGTTTTATCGCGGTTGGTTCTGTGCTCCGTGTGCCGAGTACAAGACCGAGGAGCAGTATTATCTGCCTGAGGGGTCAGAAATTCCGCATTGCCCGATACACGAGCGGCCGCTTGACGAGGTTGCGGAGGAAAGCTACTTTTTCAATCTGTCGGATTATCAGCCATTTTTGCTCGATCTGATCGAGAAAGACCCGGAAATAATTAAGCCCGAGGCCCGTCGGAACGAGGTTTTATCGTTCGTCCGCGGCGGTTTGCAGGACCTTTCGATCAGCCGAAAGAAGAGCTCGGTATCGTGGGGCGTTCCGGTGCCGGACGATGACGAACACGTGATGTACGTCTGGCTTGACGCACTTTCGAATTACATCACGGCCCTCGGCTACGGTAATTCGGAAAAGGCGGAGGTCGGATTTGAAAAATACTGGCAAAATGCGACGCATCTCGTCGGCAAGGACATCCTGCGGTTTCACACCGTCTATTGGTTCTCGTTTCTCCAAGCCGCCGGTTTGCCGCTGCCGAAGACCGTTTTTGCCCACGGTATGTGGCTCGACGCCGAAGGCCGAAAGATGGGCAAGACAATAGGTAACGTGATCGAAGTTGATGTGTTACATGAGCATTTTCAGGTCGACGCGATCAGGTATTTCGTCCTTCGCGAGATGGTGTTCGGCCAGGATGGGAAATTTGGCTACGAAAACCTGATCGAGCGGGCAAATGCCGATCTGGCGAGCGGCCTCGGCAATCTGTCGAGCCGGACTTTCTCAATGATCACGAAATACCGCGACGGCCTGATACCGAGCGGAAAGATCGCTGAGGAGAACTACATCAACGCCAAACGTGCCGGCGTGAACCCGGACGAGCAGGAACTGTCGTCGGTGCTGGAACACGCCCGCGACGAGTTTCTGCGGCGATGGGACAATTTTGAGTTCAGCCACGCGCTTGAGACGGCGTGGACCGTCATCGCACGCGTCGACAAGCTGATCTCGGACGCAAAGCCTTGGGAACTGATCAAGCACGACGATCAGGCCGAGACGCTCAACACCGTGCTTTATCGTGCGACCGAAACCCTGCGTTGGCTTTGCGTGATTCTGTACCCGGTAATGCCGGCGGCGTCGAAGAATATCTACGGCCAGATCGGGCTCAGCGGCGACATCGCGGCCTTTGACCCGGCCGAACTGAAGTGGGGACAATTAGAACCGGGAACGGCGATCGGCGAGACGGTCGGTGTTTTCCCGAGGATAGACAAGAAGAAAGTTATGAGTCAGATAGAAGAAAATAGTCAAAATTTGGCGGTCAGCAGTCAGGATGAACAGCCTGCGGCCGCTGCCGCACCGCCCGTCGCGGTTGAGCCGACCGAGGCGGAACCCGAGAATTTCATCACCATCGATGATTTTATCAAGGTGGATCTGCGTGTCGGTGAGGTGAAAGTGTGCGAACGCATCCCCAACGCCGACAAACTGCTGCGTTTTGAGATCGACCTCGGCGAAGCCCAGCCGCGTCAGATACTTGCGGGACTTGCCGAGTATTACGAGCCCGAAACGCTCATCGGACGCAAGGTCGTCGTCGTCGCCAACCTCAAACCACGCAAGATGCGCGGGCTCGAATCGCAGGGCATGATCTGCGCCGCCTCTCTGGAAGACAACACGGGCCCGAAACCGGCTCTTGCGGCGTTTATTGAAGATGTCGCGATCGGTGCTCGTTTGAAATGATCCTTATCGATTCCCATTGCCACATAGACGGCGAGCAGTTTGATCCAGACCGCGACGAGGTAGTTCAGCGGGCTTGTGACGCGGGCGTCGGGATGATGCTCAATGTCGGTACGGGCGATCCGCACTCGGACGACTTTCGGCGTGCGGTCGCCGTCGCCGAGCGGTACGAAAGTGTTTATGCAAGCGTCGGCATACATCCTCACGACGCCAAACTCTACGACGACGCGGCGGAACAGCACCTGATCGAACTCACAAAAAGCGAAAAGGTTATCGCGTGGGGAGAGATCGGGCTCGACTATTACTACGATCATAGCCCGAGGGACGTTCAGCGTGAGGTATTCCGGCGACAGATACGAATCGCAAGGGAACTCGGACTGCCGATCATCGTCCACAGCCGCGACGCCGACGATGAGACAGTCGAGATATTAACAAAGGAAGTTGACCGGAGTGCGGACACTCCTGTCCGCATGAGCGTCGCTTCGACGCGAAGTGATTCGCGGGAACAAGATCCTTTGATCGATCGGGACGATCTCGCCGGAGTAACCGGCGATGCGGACGAGAGTGTCCGCGCTCCGGGGATCATGCATTGTTTCGGCGGCACGCCGGAAATGGCCAAAGAGTTGATGGAGATCGGCTTTCTGATCTCGTTTGCCGGCAACGTAACATTCAAAAAGGCCGAAAATCTCCGCGACGCGGCCCGGGTCGTGCCGCTCGACCGGCTGCTGGTCGAGACCGATTGCCCGTTCCTGACGCCGGTACCGTTTCGCGGGAAACGCAACGAACCGAGCTATGTCGTACACACGGCTCAGTTTCTGGCAGACTTTTACGGTGTTTCGTTTGAGACTGTCGCCGAGCACACGACCCGAAACTTCCTTAAAGTTTTCAATTTAAAATTAAACTCAACGTCGAGGGCGGGCTGACCATTTTCACCGCAGATCACACAGATAATGCGGATCGGAATAATCAAAACAAAATTAATTGCTTATCGGCGTTATCGGCGTTGTCTGCGGTTAACTTTCCTTTTAGGCTCGGCAACTCTATGGCAATATATCAACATGGCTAAAGAAAATTCATTTGATATCGTTTCAAAAACAGACTACGCCGAACTGACCAACGCGCTTAACCAGACCGAAAAAGAGGTTTCGCAGCGTTTTGATTTCAAGGGCAGCAAGGCAAAGGTCGAGATGCAGGCCAAGGACCTGGTCCTGACCGCCGAGGATGAGACCCGGCTGCGAAATATGAACGACATTCTGCAGAGCAAGCTGGTCAAACGCGGAATATCGCTGAAGGCCCTCGATTACCAGAAGATCGAACCGGCGGCGGGCGGAACCGTCCGACAGCTTGTCAAGATCCAGCAGGGTATCCCGATCGAAAAAGCGAAAGAGGTCGTAAAGTTCATCAAAGACGCCAAACTCAAGGTCCAGGCGTCGATCCAGGGCGAAACGGTACGCGTTTCGGGCAAGGACCGCGACACGCTGCAGGAAACGATCGCCGCACTGAAAGCGAAAGATTTCGGCATCGATATGACCTTTGACAACTATCGCACGAACTAACTGATGCAGACCTTTGCGACCGGCAAAAAAGAATTACTCCCAGGAACCGCCGCCCGAAAGATATTCGGGCTGATCGCGGCCGAGATGAGCCTCGTTGAGGCTGAGTATGAGCGGCAGGTCCGGTCAAATATCCAGGTGGTCAACTATCTGGGCGATTATCTGCGTGCCTCGGGCGGTAAGCGCGTCCGGCCGGCGTTACTGATACTCGCGTGCGGTGCCTGCGGCGGTGTGACATCGGGCAAAAACGTCATCAGCCTCGCGACCGTTATGGAAATGCTCCATACGGCGACGCTTGTTCACGATGATATCATCGACAATGCCGACCTGCGGCGAAACCGGGCGTCGGTAAACGCGAGATTTGGCAACCAGACCGCCGTGCTGATGGGCGACTGGCTGTATATGTCGGCTTTTGAGACGTCGCTGCAGGAAAGGTCGCTCGAGATACTCGACATTTTGACGCGTCTGACGCGCAAGATGACCGAGGGCGAGTTGATCCAGCTGACGATGATCGGGCGGCTCGACATCAGCGAATCGGACTACTTCGACATACTTAAACGAAAGACGGCGTACCTTTTCTCGGCCTGTGCCGAGATCGGGGCGATCCTCGCAGGTGCGAGCCTCGAGCGGCAGCACGCGCTTCGTGATTACGGTATGAATCTCGGCATCGCGTTCCAGCTCGCCGACGACATTCTCGACCTCACGTCCGAGGCCGAGGACCTCGGGAAAGCCGCCGGAACCGACCTTTTAGAAGGCAAGGTCACGCTGCCGCTCATATACCTTCTGAAAAATGAACCGTCCCTGCGGCCCAAACTCGAGGACGTGATGCTGACCGGTACTTACACGCAGATCTCACGTGACGCCATCAGGCAGATGCTTGATTCTGAGGGGATAATCGGCCGTATCCGCGAACGGGCGAACGAGTTTGCCGACGCCGCGAGAAAAAACCTTGATGTTTTTACGGAAACCGAGTATCGTGTTGCTTTGGAAGGAATTCCTAAATTTGTGATCGATAGAAATAGCTAAGTATCCTAGGCCTCCGGGGGCTCTCGCCCGCAAAATATTCAAATTCGAGATTTTAGCCATTTCCGCTAAATATGCTGGACGAAAATCTTATAGCAACACTTGAGCAGAGTTTGCGGCAAACCCGCAACGCTCAAAATCGCCTGATGGCTCGCTTGCGAGAGGCGGAAAACGAGGTGGAACTGCTCCGCCAGGAGATCACCGCGCTTGAAAACAGTGCTTCGCAGACCGAATCCGCGATCGACAGCCTGCTCGTCACAATGCGTTCCGGCAGTCGCGGGCTCCATGCTCCGCGGACCATCAAAATGGACGACGAGTACGAGATCAGGCCCGAGGCCCGCGATCCGTATATGGGCCGTGTCGAGCCGATCGATAACAACGGCCGGCGTTTTGGCGGTTCGGTAGCATATATCAACCAGCATCGCGGAATTCCGTCGATCGTGCATAATTCGGCCCCGCTGAGCCAGCGGTTCGCCGACCTGACGATCACACAGGCCTGCACTCTGCTGCTTCGCGAGTCCGGCCATCCGCTCCACGTCAACGAACTCTACAATCTTTTGGTTGCCGGCGGAATGAATTTCAAGGGCAATAACCCGACCATTTCGATCGCTGTTTCGCTGAATCGGAACCGCCGGTTCAGGAAGGTCGATCCGGGTACTTTCGACCTGGTCATGCGCGAGGCCGAACGATTTGCCTCGTAGGACATAATTTAACACCATTCGGCGCCGGTAAAACTTCCCAAATTTTGGGGTGTCGTGCCGGCGTTTCGGCTTGCAATCGCACTCATTTCCGAGTAAAAGTTGTAGATTGATTTTTTGAACGGCAAATTCACTTCCGGAGACATTGATGAAAGAAAAAACGAGTATGCTTCTGAGAGCACTGGCTATGTCGATCTGCGTCGTCGCTGTGATGGCGGCGCTCGGCACCGAGGCCTCGGCCCAAAAGGTCAGGCTGCGGTCACAGATCACGCCCAATTGCGGCAGTTCCTCGAACCTGAAATTTGCCGACATCTACGCTGACGGCAACATCGCGGTGCAGGGAAGCTATAATTGCCGCGGGGCGTTTATCTACGACATTTCAAACCCCGACGCACCAGTTCTAGCGAGCTGGTACAACCCGGGAGCGAACCAGCAGTTTCTCGAAGCGATCGTGATCGGTACGCGAGGATATTTCGGCAGCGGCAACGGCGGCGGCGTTCACATCGTCAACCTCGCAAACCCGTACAGTCCGCAGCTGTTGGGCGTGGTCAATTCGTCGCTTGGCAACGGCCATAATTCGATACACGAAATGATGGTCATCAATCAGTTTGGCAACGACATTCTGATCGAGAATTTCAATGGATTTTCGAGCAAGATCATCAAATTTATTGACGTTACCAGTCCGGCAAATCCTGTCTTTATTCGCGACCTCAATCCGACCGAGCCGATCTGGGTCCACGCGATGCACGTTCGCGGCGACCGTATGTTTACCTCCGGATGGGGCAGTTCGAGCCAACGCGGCCGTACCGAGATCTATAACATCGCAAACGTCGCAACAACGCCGCCGCAATTGCTTGGCTTTATCGATGATCAGTCGAGTATAACGGCCGGCAACAGCATGCACAGCAGTTGGTCGAGCGAGGACGGCAAGTACCTTTACAGCTGCCGTGAGACGAGCAACGGCAACGGCGATCTTCGCACGTACAATATCGAAAATCCGGCCACGCCGCTGCTGGTCAATTCGGTCGGTATGAACGCTCTGGCGCTAAACGCAGTGACGCCGCACAATCCGGTCGTGATGGGCAACCGCCTCTACATCGCCTGGTATCAGGCCGGCATACAGGTCTTTGACCTTTCAAATCCGTCCACGCCGACCCGCGTCGGCCAGTACGACACTTTCCCGACGGTCTTTGCACCGCCGGCGGAAGAAAAGCAGGCACTTCTCGATGCCGAACCGTGGGATATGGTCTGCGGCTCGGAATTGCGGCAAAATCTTCTTCCGACAACTTACGACGGCAACTGGGCGGTCTATCCGTTCCTCGGTTCGGACAAGGTGCTGGCCGGCGATCTGGCAAACGGGCTGCTCGTGCTTGACGCAAGCGCGGTCGCGGCACCGGTCAAGAACCGCGTTTCGGACTATGACGGCGACGGCAAGACCGATCTTTCGGTCTTTACGCCCTCGACGAGCCTCTGGAGCATCGAAAACAGTTCAAACAGTTCGGCTCAATCGGTCGGATTCGGTTTCAGTACCGACGTGATGGAACCCGGCGACTACGACGGCGACGGTAAGACCGACATTGCGATCTATCGTCCCTCGACCGGCACGTGGTGGATCAGAAGCAGTTCCGATCCGGCAAATTTCCGTGCGGTGCAGTTCGGCCTGAGTACGGATATCCCGGTCGCGGGTGATTACGATGCCGACGGCAAGACCGACGTCGCTGTTTGGCGGCCTTCGACAGGTGTCTGGTACATTCAGCAGAGCACGCTCGGATTTAAGGCGATGCAGTGGGGCGTGAACGGTGATAAGCCGGTCGTCGGCGACTTCGAGGGCGACGGTAAGGTCGATATCGCGGTCTGGCGTCCGTCGAACGGCGTCTGGTATGTCAGCCAGAGTTCTTCGTCGATCCCGCTTTATCGTGCGTTTGGTACGAACGGCGACAGGCCGGTCAGCGGAGATTTTAACGGCAACGGCGTGTCCGACTTTGCGGTTTACCGCCCGTCGAACGGCACATGGTATATGCTCGATCCGGCAACTCAGGCCTTTACCGCCTACAATTTCGGCATTGCCGAGGACATTCCGGTACCGGCCGACTATGACGGCGACGCCAAGGCTGATATCGCCGTGTTCCGGCCGAGTACCAATGTCTGGTACCGCTTGAACAGTTCGAACGGCGGATTCTTTGCGAGACAGTACGGACAGACGGGTGATCTTCCGTCGCCGGCGTCGGTCCAGCCCTAGCTTTGTAACAACGATCCGATCGGCCCAAAGTCAGGCGACTAGCTTGACTTTGGGCTTTTTGCACTTAATATGGTGCTATGAAATTGCACCTAACGATCGAGAGCGGTTCGCTGGCCGGTCAATCCTTTGATCTTGAAAGCGGATTTTTGACCATCGGCCGCGGTGAAACCTGCAGCGTCCGGTTCGACCCGCTAAGCGAGCGTATCGCCTCGAAACAGCACGCCTTTATCGAGGCGAGGGGCGACGGATTTTACCTGACGGACAATAACAGCACGAACGGCACGATACTCAACGGCGTTCCGGTCGGAACGTCAAAACTGACGTCCGGCGACCGTATCCAGTTCGGCAAGAACGGCGTCATGGGCGAGATCAAAATAGCCGCCGACGAGTCAGCTGAAGCGGTTCCGTCGGTCGAGAACTACCGCGATCTGCAGTTCCAGCAATTCAGCCAGATCGCGGCGACAGGCCCCGTCAATCTCCAAAATTCGCTGACCAGTCTCGGGCTCGGCCACGTGGTGGTCGATCCGAACGAGAAAAAGACCGGCAAGTACATCGGCATCGGCGTCACGATCTTTGCGATCGCCTTTATGATGCTGATCGTTGCGGCGATCATGCTGTTGAGCGTCGGCCCGGTGGCCGCGGTCATCGCGTCGGTGGTGGCGTTCGTTCCGGCGGTCATCTACCTTATTCCGCTGGTGTGGCTCGACCGGTATGATC
>JBGAOU010000029.1:0-42798 GCA_044221625.1 Pyrinomonadaceae bacterium
GTCGGACGAGCGGAACAAAACGCCGTACTTGAGGCAGCGGACGCTTTCGGCCTGCTCGAAAATCAGGCGGCCGGCCTGGTGGTGATGGACCGCCTCGCGACACGCCCCTCGGCCGCCGAACTGCGGTCGTGGTGGAGCGATCTCGGCAATTCGCTCAATTTTATGCCGATGGGCCAGATGCTCGCGGTTATTTCGATGCTGCTCGAACAGGCACGCTATATCGCCGGCCTCGGGCAAAAGGAGGTTTACGGCCTCTGGCGCGGATACAAGGCGGGCGAGGATGAGCGGCTCGGGCTCGGCGTGGTCGAGGAAAGGCTCGGGCGGCTCAATGAAGGCCGCACGAAGGCCGCCGCGGCCGTATCGCCGGCGACCGCGTCGCATCCGGACGAATGCCTCGCGGTGCTGCCGCTGATCAAGGTGGCGTGGGCCGACGGCCGAATCACGAAGCGGGAGCGTCAGCTGATATTCGATTCCCTCTTCGACCTCGGCGTCGAGCCGACCAACGACAACCTGCAATTACTGCTGAAATGGCTCGAACTCAAGCCCGAGGACGAATTCTTTGAGGCGTCGATGGCAAAACTCCGCACGGGGCTCGAAAAGCTCGGGCCCGACGCCCGTTCGGACAAAAAGTACAGCCTGTTGTCGCGGTGTACGCTGGTCGCCGAGGCGTCAGGCGGCGATACGACTGACGCATCGGGCGGGACCAAGATCTGCCGCGAAGAGGTCGAGACCGTAAAGCATATCGCACGCCTTTTGAGCCGCGCGATCGAGAGAAACCGAGGATAACGACAAACCGCCCGACACGGCGGATGATCCCGGCGGGCCGGGACACTTAACACTATGAACTTATTTCCATTTGCTGAATATTGGTGGCTTTACGGGGCGTTTCTCGCCTTTGTACTGCTGATGCTGGCGATCGACCTCGGGATCTTTAACCGAAAGGAACACGTCGTCTCGTTCAAGGAAGCGACGACCTGGAGCGTGGTCTGGGTGATGCTCGCGATGATATTTGCCGGCGGTTTTTATTGGTACACGCTCGGCAAGTTCGGCGAGGCCGCGGCAAAAACGTCGACGCTCGAATTCCTCACCGGCTACGTGCTCGAATATTCGCTGTCGATCGACAACATATTCATTTTCGTGCTGGTCTTCAGCTATTTCGGGATACCGGCGAAATATAAGCACCGCGTGCTGTTCTACGGCATTCTCGGAGCTCTCGTATTCCGGGCGATCTTTATCGCGGCGGGGTCGGCGCTGATGCAGTTTCACTGGGTGATCTATCTTTTCGGCGGTTTCCTTGTGATAACCGGTATCAAGATGTTCTTTACCAGCAACGAGGAGATCGACCCTGAGAAAAACCTGCTGATCCGCACGTTTCGGCGGTTCATGCCGGTCACGCACACGATCGACGGCAAGAGCTTTTTCCTGAAACTCAACGGACGCTGGCACGCGACGCCGCTGTTCATCGCCCTGCTGTTCCTCGAGGCGACCGACGTTATCTTTGCGGTTGACAGCGTACCGGCGATCTTTGCGGTGACCAACGAGCCGTTCATCGTCTTTTCCTCAAACATTTTCGCGATCATGGGCCTGCGGTCGATGTACTTTATGCTCGCCGGTGTGATCGACAAATTCTATTTGCTCAAATACGGGCTCGCGGTCGTACTCGTCTTTGTCGGACTGAAAATGGTCTGGCTCAATGACGCGTTCGGCGGCAAATTCCCCATCTCGTATTCGCTCGGATTTATCGTCAGCGTGATCAGCGCTTCGATATTGTTCTCACTGCTATTCCCGCGGTCTCAGCCGGCCGAAGAACCGGCCGAGCCACGCGGCCTCGCCGAGGAATTGAACTAACCTCGAACCCCCTTCCAAAGAAAAAGCGGTACGGTCGGCAAAAAGCTGAAACCGTGCCGCTTTTCCGCGCGTCTTTAACCTGACAACAGCGGTTTAGGGGTCAATATTATGAAACGACAGCTAACGGATGAGCAGATCGACAAGTTGATGTCAGCGATCGTGAACGACGCCTCGGCGGATGACGCATTGATCGACGAGATCGTCGCGTCGCCGACCTTGTGGTGGAACGTCCGGCGTGAGATCGGCCAACAGGCCGAAGCAAACGTCGCCCCGTGGCCGCCGGTCAACGCCATTCGCCGCTGGCTGACGTTCGCCGTGCCCGCTCTGGCCGCGGCAGGCGTCATTATAGGTATCTTCGTATTCCGTCCGAACACGGTGACGACGGAAACGGCGGGTTTGCAGCAGGATGGTCCGTCTTCGGCGACAGTGGTCTCGCCGTCGAACGTTCCCGAGCCGGCATTACCCGTCAATATCACTGAGCCGGCACCGGCCTCCGCGAACGTGCGGAACGCCGCACCGGCGAAACCGCTGAAGGCACGTGCCGCCAAACCTGCGGAACCACGGACAAACACGATGGCCGCCGCGGCGGTGGAAAAGCCGGTCTTCAAATCGGAATTTATCGCCCTGACCTACGCACGCAACCCCGAGAGCGGCCAGATGGTCCGCGTTAAGGTGCCGAGTGCGATGATGGTCACGCTCGGGCTCGTCTCGTCGGTCGAAAAGCCCGCGAGCATGGTCGATGCCGAGGTGATCGTCGGTGACGACGGGCAGACGCACGCTATACGTTTCATCAGGTAACCGTTAATTCGAGTTCAGGAGTTTTATTATGAGATCGAATCTATTATTCGCGTTAGTTCTATTGTTGGCTGCCGGTGAGGCTGCACTCGCACAGCGTCCGCCGCGTCCGCAAGGTCCGCCGCCGGGCGGGATCGGGATGCCGCGTGATGGGCGGGGCGGACGCCCGGGTGAAATGATGCCGGGCAGGCCCGACGGCCCGCCGCGTGGCGATTGGATCAGGCCGCACGACGCGAATAATAACAACGCTCTCGACGCAGACGAGTTTAACGCCGCTATCGAACGCACATTTACCGGCCTCGACCGCAACGCCAACGGCACGATCGAACCCGGCGAACCCGCACCGCCGCCGCCACCGGCACCGGGCGACGGGCCGCGTCGTCCCGAAAAAGACGGAAAAGCGATGCTGCCGCCGTTCTTCTTTGACGACCTGCTCGAAGGCGGATCCGTCACGAGGGCAGATTTTGAACGATCGGTCCGTGCCCGCTTCACCGAAATGGACAAGAACCGCGACGGTTCGCTCTCAGCCGAGGAAAGCCGGCCGCCGCGCCGCCCCGAAGGCGAGGGCCGCGGGCCCAAACCGGGCCGCCCCGGAATGCCGCCGAACGCGAGATTCCTGGGTGCCGAGCTGCGGTTCGGCGACAAACTGGTCAAGGGACAGCCGTTTTCGGCCGACACGGTCATCGAGGACACCAAACGTCTATTTGACGGCACTACGGTCACCAAAAAGCGTCAGGGAGCGATCTATCGCGACGGCGAGGGCCGCACGCGACGCGAACAGCCGCTCGAAGCGATCGCCGGCGTCCAGATCGTGGGCAGCGACAACAAGCCGCAGATGCTCGTATTCATCAACGATATGAATACGCGTACGCAGATCTTTCTCGACGCCAATAACAAGATCGCCCGCAAGAACCGCATCGAAGGCGGCCAGGCACCGCTCGAACCCGAACAGCCCGCCGACGCCAAGGTCGAGTCGCTCGGCACCAAGACGATCGAGGGCGTCCGTGTCGAGGGCACACGCACGACGATGGAGATACCGGCCGGACAGATCGGCAACGACAAGCCTATCCAGGTCATTTCCGAGCGTTGGTTCTCGCCCGAATTACAGGTGGTCGTGATGTCGCGACACCTCGACCCGCTCGCCGGCGAACACATTTTCATGCTGGCGAATATCAAGCGGGCCGAGCCGTCGCCGGAGCTGTTTGCCGTACCAGCCGGCTACAAGATCGAAAATTGATCTTTGATGTTTGAATCGTAACGCGGCCAATGGGCACGCTAATCGTCAGGCGGGACTTGAAGTTAATGTTTGAAGAGGTTATAAAAATCAGCTTGCAAACAGACGCTAAACCCTTATCGTACGGTATCGATGACGGTTCGCCGGTGACGGACGAACAGTTGGTCGAACGCGTCCTGAGCGGTGACGAGAGTGCCTTTGCCGAGATATTTGAACGGTACAAACGGCCGGTGGCGAGAGTGATCGGCAGGTTCTTTAGAGAGCGCGGCGAGATCGAGGAGTTTGTCCAGGTGGCTTTTACCAAGACGTATTTTTCGCTCGACAAATACCGCGGCGGCGAGGAAAGATCATTTCCCGCCTGGCTGACGCGGATCGCCGTTAACGTTTGTTACGACGAGTTTAGACGCCGGCAGCGAAGGTCAGAGAGCCTGTTTACGGAGATGACCGACGCCGAGAACGACTATCTCGAAACGGTCGCCGACGGCCGTCAGCCGAGCGTCGAATCGGCGTTGGCTGCCAACCAGATCGCGGACAAGATAATGGCCACGCTCGACGCCAAGGACCGATTAGCGATGACGATGGTCTATTCACAGGATTACAGCCTTAATGAGGCGGCCGAGATCATCGGTA
This sequence comes from Pyrinomonadaceae bacterium, assembly GCA_044221625.1. Lineage (GTDB taxonomy): Bacteria > Acidobacteriota > Blastocatellia > Pyrinomonadales > Pyrinomonadaceae > OLB17. Next base: position 4,508 of record JBGAOU010000029.1, read on the forward strand.
TCTCGACGAGCAATTTGAAATCGCGGCTATTTCGCTGCAGGAACTTGATCAAGACAAGGTTTGGGCACTTATTCAGATAGACAATAATTAGAAGTAACAGAGTTGGGGGCTTAGGTTATGCGAAAACTAAAAATATTCGTGTGTGTCGCGTTCATCGCGGGGTTTGCAGGTTTCAGTCTTTACACGTCGGGTGCGGTCTCGGGCCAGATCGGCGGCAGCACGCTGTCGGCACCGACGGGCGTGATGGCTTCGGACAGCAAATATAACAACAAGATCCGCGTCGAGTGGGACGCGATCCGCGGAGCGACGACTTACCGCATCTTTAGGAATACGGTGAACGACCCGGCGACCGCGGCCGATCTGGCGACGACGCAGGCAAATACCTTTCTTGATACGGTCGCCAATCCGGGCCAGACCTTCTTTTACTGGGTCCGGGCCGAAAACGCGACATCGAACAGCGCAATGAGCGCGAGCGACTCGGGCGTTCGTGCGGTTGCGACCCAGCAGGGCCCGATCCCGCCGCTCGAGGCTCCGCCAGTGCCGCCGGCAAACCCGATAACCGCCTCCAAGGTATATTTGGGCAAGGCTCTCTTTTGGGATGAGCAGTTGTCGTCGACCCGGACCGTTTCGTGCGGCACGTGCCACACGGCGGCGGGCGGCGGTGACGACCTTCGGGCACGCAATCAGCCGGCGATCTCGACCAACCCGGGCCTCGACCAGCTTTTCGGCAATGCCGACGACATTATCGCTTCGCGCGGTGTCCCGGCGGTCAACGCTGACGGTACGTACGCACTGTCGCCGCAATACGGCCTCAAAGAACAGGTGACGGGCCGCAGTTCGGTCTCGTACCTCAATGCCGGATACTCGCCCAATCTGTTTTGGGACGGCCGTGCGATCGGTACATTTCGCGACCCGATCACCAATACGGTGATCATCCAGAACGGCGGCGCACTCGAAAGCCAGATCGTCGGACCGCCGACCAACTCGACCGAGATGGCCCACGCCGGCCGCGACTGGAACATGGTGGCCGCTCGCATCACCTCAGCCAAGCCGCTGGCCGTCGCCTCAAACATCCCGGCTCCGCTCAGCACCTGGATCAACGGACGTACGTACCCCGAGATCTTTAACGAAGTGTTCGGCACGCCCGAGGTCACACCGGCAAGGATCGCACTGGCGATCGCCACGTACGAACGCACTCTGTACACCGATCAGACCCCGCTCGACCTTGCCAACGCCGGCATCACGCCGCTGACGCAGCAGGAGCAGAACGGCCGCAACCTTTTTGTCCAAAATCAATGTGCGGTCTGCCACGCGGGCTCGTTGACGAGCGATAACAGTTTCAGATACATCGGCGTGCGTCCGCCGAATGACGACGCGGGAAGATTTGATGTGACGGGCAACGCCGGCGACCTTGGCCGCTTCCGCACCCCGAGCCTGCGTAACGTCGAACTTCGCGGCACCTTCTTTCATAACGGGCGGTTCAACTCGCTCGATCAGGTCGTGGCATTCTATAACCGCGGCGGTGATTTCAACGCCCCGAACAAAGATCCGGACGTCCGTCCCCGCGGCCTGAACCCGCAGCAGCAGGCCGATATCGTCGCCTTCCTGCGTCGTCCGCACACCGACCCGCGGGCAGCCGCCGAACTGCCGCCGTTTGACCGGCCGACGCTTTATTCTGAGTCGAATCGTGTGCCGCAGATCACCGGAGCCGGCGTCGCCGGTACGGGCGGACAGGTGCCTCAGCCGGTGGCGATCGAGCCGCCGCTGGTCGGCAACCCGGCGTTTACGGTAGCGGTCTCGAACGCACTCGGTGCGGCTAATGCCGTGCTCGTCATCAACTCGACCGATCCGGGAACGGCGTCGATCCCCGCATCAGGTTCATTCCTGCGGCAGAGCATCACGCTCCAGGGCAACGGTTCGGGCGGTGGTTTTGGGTCGGTGATCGTCGCGATCCCGGACAACCCGGCCCTTATCGGCCAGACGTTCTTCGGCCGTTGGTACGTAACGGACACAGCGGCAGCCGGCGGATTCTCGGTCTCGCGGGCGTTCACCTTCACCGTCTTTGGCGAAGCGACCGCCGTAAACTCGGCCGCACACGTCGATTTTGACGGCGACAATAAGACCGATATCTCGATCTTCCGTCCATCGAACGGCCAATGGTGGTACTCACGCAGCAGCGACGGCACGAGCATCGGAATGCAGTTCGGCAACGGCACGGACGAGATCGTCCCGGCGGACTTTACCGGTGACGGCAAAACGGATGTCGCGGTCTGGCGGCCGAGTGTCGGACAGTGGTTCGTGCTCCGGAGCGAGGACAACAGCTTCTACGCGGTTCCCTTCGGCTCGTCGGGTGACGTGCCGGTGCCGGCCGATTTTGACGCTGACGGCAAAGCCGACGTTGCGGTATTTCGTCCGTCAAGCGCGACCTGGTTCATACAGGGCAGCACTCAGGGCACGGTAATCCGCCAATTCGGCGCACTCGGCGACCAACCGCAGGTGGGTGACTATGATAACGACGGCAAGGCCGACCTAGCGATCTTTAGGCCCGCAAGCGGACAGTGGTGGATCGAGCGATCGTCGGCGGGACTGCTCGCGACGCAGTTCGGCGTCTCGACCGATAAGCCGGTCGCGATGGATTACACCGGCGACGGCAAGACGGACATCGCGTTTTGGCGGCCTGCCAGCGGCGAGTGGTTCGTGCTGCGAAGCGAGGACCTGAGCTTCTTTGCAGTGCCGTTCGGTTCATCGACCGATCTGCCCGCACCGGGTGACTATGACGGCGACGGCAAGGCCGATCAGGCAGTATTTCGTCCGTCGACCGGCACGTGGTACGTCAACCGCTCGACGCAGGGCATCCTGATCACAGCGTTCGGTTCGAACGGCGATCAGCCCGCCCCGGCGGCCTATCTACCCTAATATAAGGGGTAGTTTTCCTGCACACTCCGGCCGGATGCTTCGTGCATTCGGCCTTTTTTTGTGATCAGCGGACGTGGGCGAAAAGCGCGAGCCACTCGGCCAGCGAGAGCGTTTCGGCACGGCGGCCGGCGTCGATGCCGGCGGCAGCAAACACGGAGTCGGCGTCCGGAATGGCTGAACGGAGATTATTGCGGAGCGTTTTGCGTTTTTGGGCGAAAGCCATGCTGACGAGCCGGCGAAATTTCGGATCGTCGGCTTCCGAAGGCGGTTTGGGCACGAGCATCGCGACCGAACTCCAGACCTTCGGCCGGGGCGAAAACGCCTCGGGCGGGACGTCAAACAACCCGCGGCAGTCAAATGCAGACTCGATCAGCACGGTAAAGTACCCGCGTTCGCTGTCGCCTGGCAACGCGGTGATCCGCTCGACGACCTCACGCTGAAACATAAAGACGGCCCTTTCAAAACCGCCGCGGGCGTGGCTGACGCGTTCCAGGATCGGTGTCGAGATATTGTACGGCAGATTGCCCACGACCTTCACCGGGCCGCCGATCGCGGCCAGCATGGCGTCGAGATCGACCTGCAGGATATCGTCGGCAACGAGGCGAAAGTTGGGCCGCGAACCAAATTCGGCAAGCAGAACCGGGTGAAGGTCACGGTCGATCTCGACCGCGATCACATTTACGCCGCTGTCTAGCAGCATTCCGGTCAGGGCTCCGCGGCCCGGGCCGATCTCGAGGACGTTGTCGCCCGGCGACAGTTCGAGAGCGGCGACGATCCGCCGGACGACCGACTCGTCGACCAGAAAATTCTGCCCAAAGGACCGTTTGGCACGATGTCCGAATTTGGCGGACTTTTGCTTCATCGGACTAGATTCTAAGTCCCGATACCGTGATATTCAATGCCGCGTCCGACGATATATCAGGCTCGCCGGGATAAAAGGTCTTGGAAAGTCGCGAAAACTCGGCTAGAATCAAAGGCTAACTATCGTTTTAGGCGTAAATCGTTACAAATTATCTCGGCGTGTAAGAATATGAAACGTTTGATCTCAGCGGCATTTCTTTCTCTGGCTCTAATTGCGTCCGCGGCGGCACAGGACGATCCGAATCCGAATTCCCCGTCGCCCGTGCTGCTCGGTTCGGCCGACGCGGGCCGCGTACTGGCGGTGGAACCGGGTGCGTTTTCGGGCCGGCTTCCAAAAGCGGCAAAAGCGGCCTTTAACGCCGGACGTGACTCGGAAGCGATACTTTTTATTAAACGCCTGCCGCTGATCGAGGGCGAGGGGGCGAACGCGTTTCGTGTTTACCTCAAACAGCCGAACGGCCGCACGTTTGAACTTACGTCCGAGGATATTCTGCCCACGGGCCGCGACGTGATCGCCCTGCGGATACGCATTTGGGACGCGGCCGGTTACCGCGGCCAGCCGACCGACAGCGGAGACTCGTGGATATACGTTACGTGGCGTGGGATGGCCAGCAACCCGCTCAAGATCGCTCTCGGACAACAGGGCGGCAAGATCGGCCCGCCGCCCGAGTTTGCTGCCGCCGCCGCACCAAATGCTCCGGAATTTGTCGGCTATCGCTGGTCGGCCGACCGCACGAGGTTTCTCGAACAGGCGACCTTCGGCCCATCGACGGCCATGGACGACCGCATCCGCCGCATCGGGCTGAGGACGTGGCTCGCCGAGCAATTTGAGGCACCGTATCCGTACATACCGCTGCCCGATCCGCCGCAGATGCCGACGTCACCGCCGACGGATTGTCAGGCCGGTACCAACCCGACCTGCTTTCGCGAACGCTATTCGATGGTGCCGCTGCAGCAGTGGTTCTTTCGCGAGGCGTTTTACGGCAACGCCCAGCTTCGCCACCGCACGGCATGGGCATTGAGCCAGATCCTGGTCACCTCGGGCCTGACGACGCAGCAGTCGAGCCACGCCATCGCCTATCACAAGATATTGAACGACGGCGCTTTCGGCAATTACCGCTATCTGCTCGGCGACGTGACGCTGAGCCCGACGATGGGCAACTATCTGGACATGGTCCGGAGCACCAAGAACAACCCGAACGAGAACTATCCGCGCGAGATACTTCAGCTATTTTCGATCGGCCTTTTCGAACTCAATCAGGACGGCACCCAGCGGCTCGACGGCCAGGGCCGCCCGATACCGACATTTGACCAGGCGATCATCAACGACCTCGCGAGGGTCTTTACCGGTTGGACGTACTGCAACACGCAGGCCTGCGGCAACGCGACGCCCGGTATCGTCAATTACAAGGACCCGATGGTGCTGATCCCGGCCAACCACGACCTCGGGGCAAAGACGCTGATGTCGTATCCCGGAGCCCCGGTCACGTCGATCGAGGCGTGTACCGACTGTACGACCGACGCGGCGATACTGGCCTACGCCAACCGCTCACTGAAGGACGCACTGAATAACATTTTCGGGCACCCGAATGTCGGCCCCTTTATCGGCAAACTGCTCATCCAGCATATGGTCACGAGCGACCCGTCGCCGGCGTATGTCAGCCGCGTCGCGGCGGCTTTCAACAACAACGGATCGGGCGTTCGCGGCGATATGAAAGCGGTGATCAGGGCCATCTTGCTCGACCCCGAGGCCCGCGGCGACATCAAGACCGCACCGCGTTACGGCAAACTGCGCGAGCCGGTCCAGATCGTCACCAACCTCGGCCGGCTCTTTCCGGCCAAGGCATATAACGGCATCGACCCGTCGGACGGCGGTGTCAGCTCGTATGTCGCGGCGATGGGCCAGAACCCGTTCTATTCGCCGACGGTATTCAACTACTTCTTGCCCGACCACACGATTCCCGGCACGACGATCAACGCTCCCGAATTTGAGCTGCTGAACAGCGGATCGGCCGTAAAACGGACCAATTTCCTGTACGTTCTAGGGTTTGAAGGGCTGACAGCCAACGCGACCGACGCTCTTCGCGGCACATCGCTCGACTATTCCGAGATGCTGCCGATCGCCCAGGGCGACCCGACCGGCGGACAGCTCGTCGATGCACTTAATACCAAAATGATGCACGGCACCATGACGCCGGCACACCGTTCACTGATCCTGTCGGCGGTCCAGGCGGTCGCGCCGACCGACCCAACGCTGAGGGTCAAGACCGCCGTTTATCTGATCGCGGCTTCGTCACAATATCAGGTGCAGAAATAAATATATGAAAGAATCACGCAGAGATTTTTTGTGCAGATCGGCCGCGGCCCTCAGTATGACGGCACTGGCGACGCAGTCCGGCTATTTTAACGGAATGTCGGCTCTCGCCCAGCGGAGCGTCAAACAGCCCAAGAACGACGCGGTGCCGGCCGATTATCGTGCCCTGGTATGTATCTTTCTGCTTGGCGGCAACGACGGAAATAACCTGATCGTGCCGAACCACAACGACGCCAATGTCAGCAATTACGCGGCATACAGTGCCGCACGTGCCACACAGGGCCTGGCACTGCCGCAGGCAAATTTGCTGCCCATCACGGTGCCGCGGATCGGCGGCCTGACGTACGGCATGCATCCGGCAATGGGAACGGTGACCGGCGGCATCAATCCGGGCCTGCATCCGCTGTGGGCGACGGGCAAGATGGCGGCCCTGACCAATGTCGGAACGCTTGTGCGGCCGATGACGCGTGCCGAGTATCAGAGCGGGATCGTGCCCCGTCCGCGACAGCTCTTTTCACACACCGACCAGTCCAATCAGCAAATGAACGCGAACGCCGGCGAGGTGACGATGTCGGGCTGGGGCGGGCGAATGTCCGACAAGATGTCAGCCTCGAACAACCCCGGAAGGCTGGTGCCGACCGTAAATTCGATCGCCGGCGAACGAATGTTTACGATCGGCGAACAAATGATGCCGCTCGCGATCGGGCCGGCACCGACGCCGCTGAGCAGCATCCTGGCGCTCACAGGCACCACCGGAACGGCTGCCGCGAACGCGAGATACGCCGCCTTGAACGGCGGATTCGGCCTGGCGTCCTGGAACGAACTCGAAACAGCGTCAAACGCCATCCACCGCGAAGCGCTCGTCATCGCCGGTTCGCTCAACAACAGCACCGACGTCACCGTCGCATTTCCGAATACCAATATCGGCAACCAGCTCAAGCAGATCGCCCGGCTGATCAAGAACCGGACGGCGCTCAGCATGAACCGGCAGATATTCTTCTGCACGCTCGACGGTTTTGACACGCACAGCGGACAGCTCAACGCACAGACCGGGCTATTCACACAGCTCAGTCAGGCGTGCCGTGCCTTTTACGATGAAATGACCGCCCAGTCGCTGGGCAGCAAGGTGACGCAGTTCACGCTGTCGGATTTTGGCAGGACGTTCAACCCGGCGGGTTCGGGCGTCAATGTCGGCAGTGACCACGCGTGGGCCAATCACTCGCTGGTTATCGGCGACAGCGTTATCGGCGGTGATTTTTACGGAATGAACACGACCAACGGAACGCCTTTCCCGACGCTCGTACAAAACGGCCCGGACGACGCCGACATGGGCGGTACCGCCCGCGGACGCTGGATACCGACGACCGGCGTCGAGCAATACGCCGCTACGCTGGCAAAGTGGTTCGGGCTCGAACAGGCCGATATGGGTTATGTATTCCCGAATCTAGGAAATTTCTCGCAGACCGATCTCGGCTTTATGCTGCCGTAACGTAGGATGTGATCTCGAGGTCGCTGCCGAGTGCGGTGACCTCGACGTCCGTGAGTTTAAGTGCGGCGGCGATCGATTCGGCACCCATGCCGCCGATCGCAGTCGGAGCTTCGCGGCCGCCGATGATGAGCGGTGCGGCGATGAAGGTGATCTTATCGACCAGCCTCGCGTCAACAAACGCCCCGGCGACCTCGGTCCCGCCCTCGACCAAAACACTTTGTATTTCGCGTTTACGCAGTTCCTCGAGCACCGCCGCAAGGTCGCGGCCGCCCATTTCCAGTTCAACGACATCGACGCCAAGTGAGCGTAGTGTGTTTTTCTTTTCCGTGTCGTGACTGTTGGTAAAAACGATGGTCGGAGCCTCGGCCGTGGTCGTCGCAAGTGTTGAATCCAGGGGAATTTGCAGTCTATTATCAAGCACGACACGAGCGAGCGGACGGCGGCGAGACTTGCCGCTGCGGTCGGTCAGGCTCGGGTCATCGACCGCGGCGGTGTTGCCCCCGACGAGGATCGCGTCGTGTTCGTGACGCAGATCCTGCACCCGCGAGCGGGCGATGTCACCCGAAAGTGCTGTCGAAACGCTCGAATCCACCGAAATTCGGCCGTCGAGCGACATCGCGAGTTTGAGATGGACAAAGGGCCGACGTAGGCGATGCCAGGTGATGAATTTTTCGTTGAGCCGCGCGCCTTCATCGGCAAGAGGGCCGACCTCGACCTCGACGCCCGCGGAACGCAGATGTTCGAAACCGCGGCCCGAAACGAGCGGATTCGGGTCCTCGATCGGGCAAACGACGCGGCGGATTCCGGCGTTTATCAATGCCTCGGTGCAAGGCGGCGTTTTGCTGTGGTGGTCGTGCGGTTCGAGCGAAACATAAGCCGTACCGCCGCGGGCACGCTCCCCGGCTTGCTCAAGTGCGATCGCCTCCGCGTGAACCACGCCGTCGAGCGTGTACGTGCCCTCACCAACAATCTCGCCGTCAGGCGCGACAATGACGCAGCCGACAAGCGGATTGGGGCTGACGAGCCCGCGTCCGGCCGCAGCCAGTTCGAGAGCACGCCGGAGAAATGTAATGTCCGCGGTTTCGGTCACAGTTATTACGCTCGCGGATATTTATTGGGCAGACGCCGCTTGCCGAGGTATTTTTCGTCCGGGCTTTTGCCGGTGATCACCGAGGTCCGCGAACAACTGCTCGCCGAAAGCTCGGCTGCGGTGCCGTTGGCGTAAACGATATAGGTCTCGCCCTTTTGAAAACTGACGCCGCAGATACAGCAAATGTTGGCGGTCGAAACCTCGACGATCTGCGGGACCGAGCCTTTCCACTGCCCGGCGACCTCAAATTTGGCGAACATCCGCACCGGCTGATCGCCCATCTTCTCATCGGAGTAGCGAATGTCGACGACCTTGCCGACAAAGACCGCTACGGACGACGACTTGGCCTCGGTCACGAGCTGCCTGACGCTCTTGTTGCGGTCCGGCGGCACGCAGGAGCACGCCAGGGCGGTATTGACCGCAAAGAGGAGCAGCGTTGCCGCGACGATGCCGATGATTGTGTTTCGCTTCATTTTAGTTAGTTGAACAGTCCGTTGACGTAGCTTTCCGGGTCAAAGACCATCAGGTCGTTGACCTGTTCGCCGATGCCGACGTAGCGGATCGGTAAATTGAGGTCCTTGGCGATCGCGACGGCGATGCCGCCCTTGGCCGTGCCGTCGAGTTTGGTCAGGACGATGCCGGTAACGTCGGCGACCTTTGTAAACTGGCGTGCCTGCTCAAGGCCGTTCTGGCCGGTGACCGCGTCGATGACGAGCAGCGTTTCGTGCGGTGCCCCCGTGACCTCGCGACCCGAGATGCGTTTCATCTTCTCAAGCTCGGCCATCAGATGCGCCTTATTGTGCAGGCGGCCGGCGGTGTCGACGATCAGCACGTCGGAATTGCGGGCTTTGGCCGCCGCGAGAGCGTCAAACAGCACAGCCGCGGGGTCGGTTCCCTGTTTTTGCTGGACGATCTGAACGCCGGCACGGTCCGCCCAGATCTCAAGCTGGTCGCTGGCCGCCGCACGAAAGGTGTCGGCCGCACATATTAGCACGTCGTTGCCTTCGTCCTTGATGCGTTGAGCAAGCTTGCCGATGGTGGTCGTTTTGCCGACGCCGTTGACGCCGACGACCATCAGGACGTACGGTTTGATCGAAACGTCGACGGTGCGCTCGTCGGCGACACCGCTTTCGGCCGAGTGCCGCAGGATGCCGAGCAATTCCTGCTTCATCGCCTTTTTGAGCGCGTCGAGGTCGCCGATCTCCTGCCGCGAAACGCCCTTGCGGATCGCGTCGAGGACCTGCATCGTCGTCGCAACGCCGATATCGGTCGAGATCAGCATTTCCTCGAGCTCGTCGAGCAGCTGTTCGTCGATCTGCTTGCGGCCCTCGAAGATGGTGTCGAGCCGGTTATTGATCGAATCGCGGGTCTTGGCTATCGCCTTGGTAAACCGCACGCCGATCTCGCGTTCGACCGCCTCTTCCTGAGCTTTTAATTCCTCGACCGACTTGTCGAGCCCGAGGACCGAGCTCGAAAAGGTGTCTTCTTTTTTCCTACGCCAAAAAAACGACATAAAATTCCCTTTTACCGCTAACTTCGCTTGCTCGCCCACAGCCGCGGCCGATACAACGTCAGCAAACTATTGAGTATAGGAAAATATCGAACCGCGGACAACACGGCCGCAAAAAGTCGCCCGAACAGGCAGCAAAGCGCGAAAAAAGTGCGAGCCCGCGTGGCCCGCACTTATTTTTTGCTGCAGATGATCCTCGCGATTACCGGGCGAGGTTCAGGCGGTCGGCGGCCTTATAAAGGGCGTAGCCGATGACGCACGAAAAGACGACCGACACGTAAAACCCGAAGATACTTGCAAGAGCCTTGGCGGGCAGATTGCCCAGCGACGGCAGGTCAAACGGAGCGAAGATCACCGACAGGATGCCGCCGACGATCGACGAGGCAATAACGAGCACGAGGCCCATTACGAGGATCAGCACGTACGACGAACCGAGCCTTCGGATCGTATCGATGCCGACGAGCGGATTGACGGTGGCCATAAACGACCGCGTGTAACCCGCGACGGCGCAGGCCGCCGGAAAGTAGAACAGGCCCCAGATCAGGGCGATGCCGCCGAGTATAAGGAACATCGCACCATAGCCGATGATCGTCTTGATGAACTGTGCCCGTTCGGCGGCAATCGTCTCGGGCGTTTTGCCGATGGTAGATTCGAGTTGTGCCTTGCGATGCTGGCCGATCGACCGCTGCAGCTCTTCAAAATCGGCTTCGGTCATCTCATCGGCGGCAAACGGAGCGGTGCGTTCGGCGAGAGTGTTTGGGTCCGCGGTGGGATCGTCCATGGCGGCGACACGCTGTTTTTGCTCGTCGGCGTTCTTTTGCAGGATCTCGCGGACGCGTTCGCTCTGCTTGGCGGCATTCGCGGCGTAGGCGATCTGCGGGGCCGCACTACTCGCGGCACCATTCTGCACGGCGTTCAACTCGGCCTTGGCGGTGTTCATCACCATAAAGACCGAAATGATGCCGATCGCGATCAGCGGCCCGAACGACACGAGGTAAACCCCGATGCTCAGAAAGAACGGATGAACGACGTCCTCCCAGATATCGAAATCGTCAAACGAAGGCATGAAATTGGCGTCGAGCTTGCCCTGAGTGAAATTTTCGACCGTGTTGGTCAGGATGCCGACGGTCAGCATATTTGCAAGCAAAAAGCAGAATAGCGCCGAGCCCATCAGCACAAACCCGCCAAACATCATCGACGACTGGCCGATCGAGAACACCATGTACATCACCGCACCGATGATCAGGCTCGTTTTGAATTTGAGCGGATACGCGAGGGCGTTGGCAAAATCGCCAAAGCCGAACGAACCTGCCGGCGCCGTGTAAGCCGTGGAATGGCCGCCGACGGGCGGCATCGCGGGCGTAACTGCGATCGGCTTGCACATCGCACCGCAGAAGGGGCAGATCTTGACCGTGCCGCCGTATGAATTGGGGCACGCCCGGCAAAACTCGCTCTGACACGTATCGCAAACAAAATCGGCGAGAGCGTCGGCATGAACCGCACAGACGCGTTCGGCGGGCATCGCGGCAGGAGCGAGGTTCCGCGTAGGTGTGTTTTGCGACGCCAGACGTGTCGGCTCCATCTTGGTGGTCGAGATCACCGGCGGTGCGGGCTGGCCGTTCTCTTTCGCGTTAAAGACCGCCATCAACGCGGGCACGCGGCCCGCCTCGATCCAGCGAAGATTGCCCTTGCGGACGCGGTCCATACGCAGCAGCGTCTCATCCTCGATCCACGACGTGATCTCGGCAAAATTGGTGTCGATAACCTGTCCGTTGGACTCGACCTGCCATTTTTCTGATAGTTGTTCGGTGTTCATTTTGATCGGCGGCCTAAAGGGGCCGCTTACGCAACAAGTTTGGCGGGCTCGGCCTCGTCGCGTTCGGCCTCGCGGATCGCGGCCATTTGGCGGACGATGCCGTTGGCTACCTCGCCGGCATTGCAGGCATCGACGAGGGCCTCGACGACCCGCCCGTCATAACGCGTGCCGATAAAGGTCCGAAGGCGTTCGAGCGCCGACTGTAGGTCCATGCCCTTGGAATACGGACGGTCGATCGTCATCGCGTCAAAGGTGTCGGCGACCGAGATGATCTTTGCCTGCATCGGAATCTCGTCACCCGACAGGCCCTGCGGATAACCCATGCCGTTGACCATCTCGTGGTGCATGTACATTCCCGGCAAAAAGTCCTTCATCGCCGGTATCTGCGACATTATCTTGTAGCCGCGTTGCGGGTGGGTCTTCATTATCTCGTACTCGTCCTCGGTGAGTGCGGCGGGCTTTTTGAGAATGGCGTCGTCGATGGCGATCTTGCCGATATCGTGGAGCAGCGCGCTCATCCTGAGCGTGTCGAGCTCCTGTTCGTCCATGCCGAGGCGTTTGCCCATCGCGACGGAAATGCGGGCGACCCTTTCGGAATGGCCGCGGGTGTATTTGTCCTTGCCGTCGATGGCGGCGGCGAGGGCCTTGACCGTACCGACGAAGAGTTCGCGGTTCTCGGCCGCGGCCTTGGCGAGATTGGCGATCTGGTCCTCGATCTTGCCCGACATAAGGTTAAACGTGTCGCCGAGCGTGCCGATCTCGGTAATATTGCGGCTGTCAACGCGGGTCGAATAGTCGCCGGCGGCGATGCTCTTGGCGGCCGCGGCGAGCTTTAGCAGCGGTGCCGTGACGAGGCGTGCAAGTACAAGTCCGGCGATCAGTGCAAACACCGCAAACGCGAGGCTGATGAGCCACGTCTGCATACGCATCTCGCCGACCGAGGCAAGTGCGGTCTTTTCGTCCTGCATCGTGATGACGCCGAGCATTCGGTCCGGTGTCATCCTCGCGGTCGAATAGGCTCCGATCATGTCGTGCGAAGACTTTTCAAACTCCGCCGTAAACGGCACGAGAGCCGACTGAACTTGCGTGCCGGATTCGCGCCAGTCCTTGACGATCTTGAGGTCATTGAGCGGACGCCGCGAAGCCTGAAGTGCCGCGTCGGGGTGAAAAACGGCACGGCCGTCCTCGTCCACGACAAAAATGATCGGCAGGCCGCTTCGCCAGAGGTCCTGTTCCTTTACCGAACTAAAACCGACCGTCAGGCGGGCGATGTCGCGGAGCGACGTGATCGCCACGATGCGGGCCTCGGTGCCGCCCGGTACCGCCGCGACGGTCGAAAATGTCATTACCGTCTCGCCCGATGACCCGATCGTCCGGCGGTCGCCGATGCTGACCTTGCCGACGGAGGCTCCGGCTGACGCCTCGGCAGCGATCTGCTCGACGTCATCGCGGGTCAGGCCGTTCGCCCGAAAAACGGACAGCGAATCGGCACCGTCGGGCTTGACGTAGATGGCGAGAACCTCGGGACTCGTGCTCAGCATCGACCCGAGTTTTGATTCCGTGGCGGGCGACGAGAATACCGCCGAATTACCCGACAGTTCGATGCCGCCGGCGATACCGGTCACAAGATCGGCGTTTCGCTTGCCGAAAGCCTCGATCTGACGTGCCTTTTCCTGGACGAGCTGGATCTGATAGCGGTTTTCCGCCGAACGCAGTTCCTGACTGCTCTTATTCGACAATAGCCAGCCCGTCAGGACGAGCGGCACCATCCCGACGACCAAGAGCGTGGCAATGACGAAATATATGAGGCTGAGTTTTTTTGCGTTTCGGGGCATCTGCGGGGAACGGCGTATGGGAAACGCCAATTAAGATTCTAACTTAATCCCCGCAGTATGGTCAACAAGTTTTAACGCGGTGTTTTCGGGTCAATTTCGCTTGACGATAACGAGCGTAATATCGTCGTTCGGGGCCGCCGTGCCGGTAAAATCGGACAACGCGCTCTCGACGCGGTCGCGAATGCCCGAGGCCGAGCGGCCGACGTTGGTGCTGATGACCTGTTTTAGACGTTCCATGCCGAATTCGTCCTCGTTGAGGTTGTTTGCCTCGGAAACGCCGTCGGAATAGATAAACAGGACGTCACCATGGCCGAGCCGTGCGGTGCTCGATTGGTACTCGGCAAAGCCCATCAGCCCGAGCGGCAGCCCGCCCGACTGGAGCAGTTCGAGCGAACCGTCGGCACGTGCGATGAGCGGCGGATTGTGCCCGGCGTTGATAAACGTGATCTCGCCGGTCGCGGCATCGAGCTCGGCGATAAAAAGGGTGATAAATCGGTTGGCCGGCGTATTCTCAGCCAGGTATTTATTGATCGAAACGACAGTTTCGTCGAGCGACGTCTTGGCCGCGACCTGGGCGTGGATCGCGGCGTGCAGGCTCGACATCAGCAGTGCCGCGGCCGTTCCCTTGCCGGAAACGTCGCCGAGAGCGACGAGCATCTTGCCGTTGTGGCGCTCGATAAAATCGTAATAGTCGCCGCCGATCTCGTAGCACGAAAATGAAATGCCCTGAAACTCATAACCCTCGACGTGCGGCGGGCCCGAGGGCTGAAAACGCTGCTGGATCTCGGTCGCAAGCTCGAGTTCGCGTTCCATACGCTCGCGGTTGAGCCGCTCGTCGAGCAGGCTGGCGTTTTCGACGCGGATCGACGCGACCGAGGCAAGTGTGGTCAGGATGTCGAGGTGTTCCTCGTTAAAATTGGTCGCGTAGGTCGGCGAATCGGCGTAAATTATACCGAAGACGTGCCTTTCGTCGACACACAGCGGCACCGCTAGCACCGATCGGATGCCCTGCAGGACGATGGTCTGGCTGGCAAAACGCGGATCCTGCTGCGCGTCCGACGTGAGTACGGATTTTCCGTTCTCGACGACCTCGTTCATGATGCTGCGGCTGATGCGGATCTCTTCGGCCGGCACGTCCTTGCCGCGTTCGCGGGCGACACGGATGTGCATACCGTCGTCGGCCTTTTCGTCACGGAGCATGATCACGACACGCTCGGCCGGCACGGCGTCAAAGACCAGCGACGCGACCTGATTGAGCGTTTCATCGAGCCCGGTCGAGGACAGAAGCGCGACGCCAACCTTGCTGATAAGCCCGAGCAGGTCGGTGCGCGTGGTCATCGTCGAGTCGAGAAACTCGGTGGTCGGATTGCGTTTGCCGGTCAGGGCGATGGTCTTGGCCGGGTCGAGTGTAGATGTCGAATCGCCGATCAGCGTCGCGCTGATATACGGCGTACTTACCTTGTCGCCGTGAAAAACGATCGTCGTCTCGCCGATCTGAACTACGCCGCCGTCGGCCAGTGCCGTCGGGCCGCTGACGAGATTGCCGTTGTAGCGCGTGCCGTTTGCCGACCCGAGGTCGTGCAGCCAGAAGGCGTCGCCCTCCTTGCGGACCTCGGCGTGCAGGCGCGAGGCAAAGGCGTCAGGAATACAGACGTCGCTGCGGGCCGAACGCCCGATCGTCGTGCGAAGGCGGTTGAGCGGCACATTGAGGTCCGCCATTCCCGCGTTTGAGATCAGAAGATGCGCCATTTTATTACCCTAAACTACACGCCGCTTGCCATGCACGACGACCGTGCCCGAGACGACATCGTGCAGCGTGCGGCCGCTCTTGCCGAAAATACTGAGCAAAAAGCCAAAACCGAAGGTCAGCGCCGTAAGCAGGAGCCCGACCGTTTGGCGAAAGATGATCGTCCGGTGTTTCGGGATGCTGCCGTCGCGGTTGACCACACGCAGCCCGGTGAGCACCTTGCCGAAGCTGCGGCCCGTAAACGCCGGCAGCACGACGATATTGAACAGGAACAGCAGCACCGACAGGAACCACAGCGTCCGCTCGGTGGCGATATTCATATCGCCGAACAGCTTGTTGGATAAAAGGCCAAGAACCGGCACGATCATCAACGCCATATAGTCGATCAGCAACGCACCCACGCGGAGCATGAACGGAGCCTGCAGGTCCTCGGCGGAAAACGCAACGATGGTCTCACCGCTGCCTGAAACAGGTTGGATCGTATCGGATGCCTCTGTCGTCATATTGGTCGATTATTGTCTAGCTGATCATGAAGTGCAATGTCGTATCGCCGACACGAATGCGGTCGCCGTTAGCGAGCGGATGTGCCTGGTGCGGCGTTAGCCTGAGCGTGTCGCTGACCGTCGAGAGCAGGATCGTGCCGTTCGACGAACCGAGGTCCTCGATCATGAACGAAGTGCCGTCTCGCCAGACCCGCGCGTGGCGCCGCGAGATCTTGGTCTGCGGGTCAAATTTGGACAGATCGACCTCGGGAAATATGTTCGACGTCGGGTCGCGGCGGCCGATCAGATTTTCGTTCTTGTCGAGCAGGTACGCCGGCATCTCGAGCTGGCTGGTGCCCTCAATGACGAGCCGTGCGGTCGCCGAAGAGCGCGAACTGTATATCTCAGAATGAACGCCGTGCTGGGCGAGCGGCTGCTTCGAACCGCAAAACGCACAGAAAAGGTCGGTCGCGACGATCCGCTGGCCGCAAAATCCGCAAAAGACGTTCTGATTGGCGAGGCTGATCGCCGCCGGTGCCTCAGTGATGCCGTAGCTTACGCGGCCCGTGCTTAGGTCGTCGAGATGCTGCTGCAGGGCGAGTTTCATCTCGAGAGCACTCGAAAATCGCGCGTCGGCGTTGTATTCGACCGCCCGCATCAGAATGCGTTCGATCTGGTCGGAAAGACGCGGGTTGATCTGTCGCGGACGCGGATTTTTCTGAAAGTCGAAGATCAGCAGCGGATTATTCTGCGGATCGGCACCGGTCAGAAGATGGAACATCGTCGAACCGAGGCTGTAGATATCCGAACGCGGCTCGACCTGCCCGCTGAAAAGCTCGGGCGGAGCGTAACCCATCGTTCCGACGGCGGTCACGCCCTTTTCCTGCGTCTGGTTGATCGAACGCGCGATGCCGAAATCGATAAGCATGATGCGGCCCGTGTTGCCGTCGATCATGACGTTTGACGGCTTGAGGTCGCGATAAACGATGGTCGTCGGCAGCGAATGCAGATAATGGAGCACGTCGATGACCTGAACGGCCCATTCGGTTACCGTACGCTCGTCGATGCGTCCCTCGGGTGCGGCCCGCAGGCGTCCGGCCAGATCGCCGCCGGAGATGTACTTCATCACGAGGTAAAAGCGGCTTTCGGCCTCGTCGTAAAAATAATCGTAAATGGTCGGGATGGACGGGTGGTCGAGCGTCGAGAGGATCATCGACTCGCGCTTGAAATCCTCAATGGCCTTTGCCTGCTGCTCTTCCTCGATGTGCGACTGGACCATCTCCTTGACCGCACGCTGGGTGCCGCCGAGGTTTTGATCGACCGCGAGATAAACGGCGCCCATGCCGCCGCCGCCGATCTTTTTGACGATCTTGTAACGGCCGTTGAGGAGCGTTCCCTCGCTGAGGGGCTTGAGTCCCGAGCGTTTGCCATCGGTACCGCCTTCGAGATTGGGGCTCGTGAACGAGCTTTTATTTTCGGCCCCGATCTCGCCTGACGAAGTATCAGGCTGTTTCGGCTCCTCGATAGCGGCCGCGATCGGGGCGGACATAATGACGTCCGCTTCTTCAAGCATGATGCCGCGGTCGGCGCTTTCGCTTTCCGGCACGACGGCCTCTACCGGCTCGTGTGATACCGGCTGCTCGACCGACTCGACATCGGTTTGGATCACGACATCCGATTCGACAAGTGAAAACGGATATTTCGGAGCTTCGGATTCCGGCTCCGCGTCAAGAGTCGCATCCGGAGTCTCCTCTGACGTCTCTTGGGCGGGCGGTTCCGGCTCGGAGATCGCTTCGGAAACCTCGGCATCGGCGGCTTGCGGCGTTTCTTCGTCAAGGGCCGGAATGGCTGCGGGTTCGTCGATGGCCGGTTTAGCGGTTGCGATCGGTGCTTCGACGATGGCGTCAGGCTCCGCAGAGATCTCTTCGATGACCAATGCCTCGGGCTCAACCGCGGCGGGCTCGTCGATCTCGGGCGGAGCTTCCACTGTCGCAGTCGGTTCGGCGGAGATCTCTTCGATCACCAACGCTTCGGGAGCAGCGGTCTCGTCGTAAATCTCTACGGCGCTCTCATCGCCGGCGTCATCGGGCGTGACGGGCGGCGGCGGCAATTCGTCCGCTGCGGCAATTTCAACTGCCGCGGATGCGAACGGTTCCTCTTCAGGAAGTTCGGCCGGAGCGGCCTCGACGGCGTCGCTCTCCGGTATTTCGAGAGCATCGGCGGCGGCAGGAGCGTCTTCTTCGTCCGCGTCGAAAACCGGTTGGACCGACGGAGTCTCGTCTGCGATCTCCGATTCGGGTTCGGGAGCCTTGGCCTCATCGGCCGTGGGAAGAATATCCGACAGTATCTCGGGCATGGGAGCCTGCATGACTATCGTGCTTTCCATCGCGGCGTCGACGCCGGAGGGCACGGCTACAGGCTGCAGCGAGATGCCGCAGTACGGACAAAACAAATCTTGTTCAGCGACTTCGGAGCCGCATTCCTGACAGATCGACATTTGGAAAATTTACCAACGAGAATCAACCGATAATATGAAAACGCATAAACGTTTTCCCGACGATAACTTCGTCGCCGTCAACCAGAGCCTGTGCGTTACCGGGCAGCAAACGGCGGCCGCGGTTAACATATGTACCGTTAGTCGAGCCAAGGTCCTCGATCAGATACTTGCCGTCAACGAACTTGATCCGGGCGTGCCGCCGCGAAACCTTTGCTTCGCCGTCGTGGACGTCGAGGTCAACATCGGGGAAAACGCCGTTGTCCGCGTCCCAGCGGCCGATGACGGCCTCGGTGCCGGTGATCTTGAATTCGACGCCGGGCGAATCGCCCCGCTCGATCACGAGCTTGGCGTTCATCGTGCCGGCCGCACCCGACGTTGTCGACGGCGGCAGCGGCTCGACCGACTGGATGTCGGCATGGACCGGCGGAATACCGATCGACGTTACGCTGACCGCACGTGCCGGCGGAGCGTCCGTAGTCATCGGCGGCCTGTAAAGCGGCGTCGACGGTGCTGCTTCGGCCGCTCCCGGGGCAGCGGCGAGCATCGTTCCGCATTCATCGCAAAACCGCGATCCCGCCGCACTTTCTTTTCCACAATTATGGCACTTGATCATTGTCGCAACCGTTACGCTAACCGCCTTATTCGACTAATGACATATTAGCGTGTAATTTAATGTTCGTAAATCGTAAATCTACGGCGAGATTACGTCAACAAATAAAATAAGGTTCCGGGCACCGGATCATGGCCGCTGAGGCCGCTCACTTTTTTGAAACTTGACGCAAAATATGGTCGTAATACCTGATTGCTGAATCAATTAGCAATTCATTTTTATCCGTTAGGTCGGAAATAATAGTAACCAGTTGCGAGGGTAAGAGTAGATTATGGCATTGAGCCGCAAAAAGAAGATCATCATCGGCGTATCGGCGATCGTTTTATTGGCGATCATCATAGTGGGCAGCGTTCTGGCCACGCGCACCGACACGCCCGAGGTGACGGTCGTTAAACTTGAGACCAAAAAGGAACTGCGGTCAACCGTAACGTCGTCAGGCGAGATCCGGCCGATACAGTTCATGAACCTGACGAGTGAGGTGCAGGGCCGCATCCAGGAGATTTACGTCAAGGAAGGCGACACCGTCACCAAAGGACAGCCGCTCGTCAAACTCGACCCGAACCAGCTGAACTCGAGCACCGACGCCCAGGTCGCGGCGTTTCAGACCGCACAGGACGAGGTACGCGTTTCACAGACGCAGGTGACCGCCGCTCAAAACCAATATTCGCAGGCTCAGCAGGGCCTCAACGCTTCGGAAGCAGCAGTTACGACCGCCCGGCAGAATGTGGTCACGTCGCAGACCGACGTTGACCGGGCTCAGGTCGATGTCAATACGGCCCAGCGTGAACTCAACCGCAACGCACAGCTTTTGGAGTCGGGCGTGATCTCGCGTCAGGAGTACGACCTTAAAAAGGACTCGCTCGAGACCGCACAGGTCGCCCTCCGCACCGCCAAGGCCCGCCTCGAGTCGGCCAAGTTGAGCGTCAACGAGACCATCGCCCGCCGCAACCAGCAGGCCGTCGCCGTACGTGACGCCAAGCGTGCCGTCGATACCGCCTCGATCAGCGTCCAGAGCAGCCAGTCGCGTGCCAATCAGCAGGCGGCGACATTACGCGGCAGCAAGAGCCAGCGTGACAAAACGCTGCAGGTCGCCCCGATCAACGGCGTGATCGCCGAGATCCCGTCGAAGGTCGGTACATTCGCCGTCGCCGGACTCTCGACAACGGCCCTTTTGACCATCGCCGATATGTCGCAGATCAACGTTGAGGTCAAGGTCGATGAGACCGAGATCGACAAGGTCGAGGTCGGACAAAAAGCGAAGGTCAAGGTCGATGCTTTTGGCGATAAAGAGATCACCGGCGAAGTGATGCAGAAAACACCGCTTGCGGTCGGTAAATCGCAGACCAGCGGCGGACTTTCCGTCAACATCAACGTGCAGGAAGCAAAAGAGTTTCGTGTCGTCATCAAGCTTATCGATCTGCCTGAAGATATGCGGGCCGGCCTTCGCCCCGGAATGAGCGCGACCGCGACCATTACCACCAAGACCGTGAGCAACGTCATCACCGTGCCGCTGCAGGCCGTCATCGAAAAGAAACCTGAGGGTTCGCCGTCACCGACGGTCCAGGGCGACGCTCCGCAGCCGGCCGACAAGCCGAAGGCCATCACCGGCGTTTACGTCCTCGACGGCAACAAAGCCAAATTTGTCGAAGTGACGACCGGCATCGTCGGCGAATCAGACCGTGAGATCACAAGCGGGCTAAACGCGGGCGACGAGGTCATAACGGGGCCAAGCAGGATATTAAATACCCTCAAAGAAGGCACCGTCGTCAAACGGCAAACCAAGAAAGAAGGCGAAGCCGCCAAGTAGTTTCCGACGGAGGAATTATGGCTCAAAAGAACGGAAACGAAAACGGGAACGGCACCGCCGCGGAACACCCGTCAGACTCGATCATCTCGATGCGCAACATCTGGAAAACGTACCAGATGGGCACCGAGGAACTGCACGCACTGCAGGGAGTCTCGTTTGAGGTAAAGCGCAACGAATATCTCGCGATCATCGGGCCGTCGGGCTCGGGCAAATCGACGCTGATGAACCTGATCGGCTGTCTCGATTCCCCGACGAAGGGCGAATACTGGATCAACGGCCATCTCGTTTCGGACATGACCGACGACGAGCTCGCCCGCATCCGCAATAAAGAGGTCGGGTTCGTATTTCAGACGTTTAACCTGCTGGCGAGGGCGACGGCACTGCACAATGTAGAACTGCCGCTCATCTACGCCGGCATGAGCGCCGCCGAAAGGCACGCCAAGGCTGAGGCTTCGCTGACGGCCGTCGAACTCGGCGACCGTATGCTGCACCGGCCGAACGAACTGTCGGGCGGACAGCGTCAGCGTGTCGCGATCGCCCGGGCTCTGGTCAATCACCCGTCGATCCTGCTTGCGGACGAGCCGACCGGTGCACTCGATACCAAAACGAGCTACGAGATCATGGCGCTGTTTGAAAAGCTCCACGCCGAGGGCAACACGATCATCCTCGTCACGCACGAGCACGACATCGCCGAACGCGCCCATCGCGTCATCACGATCCGCGACGGCCTGATCGAAAAGGACGAACGCATCAAATAATGGAGACCGTTCCGCCATATGTATCGATCGTCTTTATTTTGACGACCTTTACGGCGATCGGATTTCTCCTGCGGGCGACCCGCAAGGCCGGACTTCACCGGATACCGTCACGAATATTGGTCTTTATCCTGCCGCTTTGGATCTTTTTCCAGGCGGCACTTTCAATTTCCGGCTTTTACGAAGAATTTACGTCGGTGCCGCCGCGGCTCGTGCTGTTTGGCGTACTTCCCGCTCTGCTGCTGATCGTCCTGTACCTGACAGTGTTTCGGCAAACATTTATCGAACGGCTGCCGCTGCGGATGCTCACGATGGTGCATATCGTCCGAGTTCCGGTCGAACTCGTCCTGCTGTGGCTGAGCGTTGCCGGCCAGGTGCCGCGGATGATGACGTTCGAGGGTGCCAATTTTGATATTTTGTCCGGGATCGCCGCTCCGCTGGTCGCGTGGCTGGCGTTTCGCGGCGGCGAGACGCGAAAGGGCTTGCTTGTTGCCTTTAACATCGTCGGGCTCATACTGCTCGCAAATGTGGTTTCGATCGCGGCACTTTCGATCCCGTCGGCGATCCAGCAGCTCAATATCGACCAGCCGAACCGTGCCGTTCTCTATTTTCCGTACGTTTACCTGCCGACCATCGTCGTTCCGATAGTGCTGTTCTCACATCTCGTATCGCTGTATCGCACATTGATCTCAAAAGCCGATTGATCACGCCCGCGATACGAAACTTTTCGCCCGCTTAACTCGTAACAATCGCTTGACTTAGTTAAGCTAGAAGGCTGATGAATTTTTCTGAGACCATCAAACTCGCATTTGACCAGATCCTCGCCCACAAGCTGAGGTCGTTCCTGACGCTGTTGGGGATGATCATCGGCGTGACTGCGTTTATGATCGTGCTGTCGCTGCTGCAGGGTTTCAGTGCCTATGTGGACGAAAAGCTGGCCGGCATCGGTTCAAATTCATTTACCGTTCGGCGGTTCAGTTTTGAGGATTTTAAGGACACCGACACCATCGCGGCGGCCCAGCGTCGGAACAAGGAATTGACCTTTGACGAGATGGCCTTTATCCGCGAGCGGGCTCAACTGGTCGGCCTGATCGGTGCCAAGGCCGGCGGCATGAGCCGC
This sequence comes from Pyrinomonadaceae bacterium, assembly GCA_044221625.1. Lineage (GTDB taxonomy): Bacteria > Acidobacteriota > Blastocatellia > Pyrinomonadales > Pyrinomonadaceae > OLB17. The sequence goes on from JBGAOU010000029.1 coordinate 27,357, forward strand.
GAAGTCAAGGGCGGCGGCGAGACGCTCTCGAGCGTGCAGATCAGCGGTGCCGAACCGGTCACGGCTCAGATCGATAAGCTCGACATCGCTGAAGGGCGTTTTTTCTCCGAGCCCGAAAATAACAACGCGGCCCGCGTCGCCTATGTCGGTGCGGACGTCGCCAAAAAGCTCTATCCGCGCGAATCGGCGATCGGGCGCGAACTAACGATCCAGGGCATTCCGTACCGCATTATCGGCGTCCAGACGGCAAAAGGGACGGTCTTCGGCCAGCCGCAGGACAATTTCATTACGCTGCCGATCAAGACGTTCGGCTCGGCCTTTGGCGGGCTGACGCGGCAGCGTGCGCCATACTTTGTCGTGACCTCGAAGGACGAAAAGAAGGTCGCCGACGCGGTCGAAGAGGTCCGGATGCTGATGCGCATAAAGCGCAAGATACCCTTTGGCGAAAAGGACACTTTCGGCATCCTGACGCCGGACGCGATCACCAATCTCATCGGCGGCGTGACCAAACCGATCGGCACCGTGATCCTGGCCGTACCGTCGATCGCACTGCTCGTCGGCGGCATCGTAATCATGAACATCATGCTCGTTGCCGTTACCGAGCGGACGCGTGAGATCGGCATCCGCAAGAGCCTCGGGGCACGCCAATCCGACATTTTGCGGCAATTTCTGCTCGAATCGGCGACGCTGTCGGCTCTCGGCGGCATTATCGGGCTGATCATCGCCGAGATCGCCGGTTTTGTCATTACGGCTGTCTTTTTCCCGACCAAAATATCGCTGCTCGCGGCGTTTTTTGCGATCGCGTTCTCAGGGGTCGTCGGGGCGTTGGCGGGGCTTTATCCGGCGTGGAAGGCGGCACGTCTCGACCCGATCGAGGCATTGAGGGCGGACTGATCCAATGGTTGTCGTAACTAGCTCATTTTACGAGAATTTCAAGATGGCGTTCGACACGCTGCGGAGCAATAAGCTGCGCTCGTTTCTGACGATCATCGGCGTGGTCATCGGCGTCATTACGGTGATGCTGATCTCGTCGCTCATCAGCGGCATCAAGGTCGCGGTCGAAAAACAGGTCGAATCGTTCGGTACGACGTCGATATTTCTCTACAAGATGGACATCGGCATCCGTACAAGTTCGCCGACCCGCGAAGAGCGTATGCGCAAGCCACTGACGATGGAGGACGCTGCCGCGATCTCCAATCTTCGTTCGATCAACGCAGCGGTGCCGTACCTGAACATCACGAACAACTTTTTCGGGCAGAAGATAAATGTCACCGGCAAGAACGGCAAGACGTCATCCTCGGTCCAGCTGCAGGGCACGCTGCCCGACGCTGAAAAGGCTCCGGGCGAGGTGCTGGTGGACGGCCGCTGGTTCTCAAACGCCGAAAACGACACCAAGACCAACGTCTGCGTTGTCGGCGATTCGGTCCGCGACGCTTATTTCCCTAACTCGTCGCCGATCGGCGAAACGATCGAGATCGGCGGTTCCGAATTCAGGATCATCGGCCTGCTGCAAAAGCGCGAGCAGCTTTTCGGCGGCGGCGGCGGTAATAACGACCAGTCGAACGTCATCTATATGCCGATGGGAGCGGCTCTCAAGCTCAAGCCGAACGCCGACGACCTCTTTATCCTTGCCATCGCCAAGGACGGCCAGCTAGAGAAGGCAAAAGACGAGGTCCAGGACATTCTCCGCATCCGGCGGCAGGTGAAATACGGCGAGAAGAACAATTTTTCGATGGAAACGGCCGCGAGTATCATCGATCAGTTTGCCGCGATCACCAACGGCGTTTTTATCGCGATGGTCGTGATCTCGTCGGTCGGTCTGATGATCGGCGGTATCGGCGTGATGAACATCATGCTCGTGTCCGTGACCGAACGCACCCGCGAGATCGGCATCCGCAAGGCGATCGGTGCCCGGCAAAACGATATCCTGCTGCAGTTTTTGATCGAGGCCGCAACGCTGACCGGTTTTGGCGGCATCGTCGGATTGCTTATCGGATGGCTGCTGACGCTGCTTGTGCGGCTGTTCCTGCCCTCATACGTGCCGTTGTGGGCACCGATCGCGGGTTTTGTCGCGAGTGTAGGCATCGGGCTGGCATTTGGGCTGTTTCCCGCGTGGAAGGCAGCACGGCTCGACCCGATCGAATCGCTGCGATACGAATAGAAAAGCGAGATCATATAACGAAAATGACGCGGCTATCGGCTTGATATCCGCGTCATTCTTATTTTCAAAGGCCGCTGCCCGGGCCGTTATCGATTTATAGCCGGCCCTAGCCGATAAATCCCGGAAACAGTGCCGCCATCGAGACCGCCAGCATCATCAGCAATCCATAGACCGTCAGCGACGCCGCCCAACCGGTCGTGCCGGTGACACGCTCGCCGCCGTTCTTGAGGCCGGTCGCGTTCATCCAGATCCAATAGATCCCGAGTATGCTGACCGTCGCCAGGAACGTATAGATGACCGGATGTTCGGCCGGTACGACCAGAAAACTGAGATTGTCCTGGATCAATGACGACTGGCCCGTGATCGGGTGAATATCGGTCGGGTCCTTGATAAACAGCAGCACCGTGTTGAGAATGAAGCGTATCACCGCGATCGGAAAATTAGCGTAAACCGCGATCGAGAACGCCTGGAAAAAGTTGATCTTGCCGCCCATCGCCAAAGCGAAAAGCAAAAAGATCGACGCCAGCAGCGAATAACCGATGATCGCCCAGGCAAAGCCGCTGACGGCCTGGCCGGCTCGGATCACCGGATTTTTGGCATCGGCAAGTGCCGCCGGACGCCCCAGTTCGACCTGCTTGCGGGCATCATCGTTCATCATCGGCATCTCGAGCGTCTTGTCGATGGCAAAATTGGTCACCCGCTCGGGCGTCAGACGATAAAGGAAAAGATTGGTGAACGCCGCCGACATCAGCGTCATAATGAGCGCCGCGACGAGCCAACGCGGATGTCGCCGAAGGTTCTGAAACACCTCGCTGGGCGACAGAAATATGTTGATCAGCGACGAGGGCGTCGACATCCGCTCGGTGTCGCCCTGATCGGGAGCGGAAACAAAGCTGAGCCCGATAATCAGGCCGCCGAGAATGATGAGCATCACACCAGCCGAGGTGACGCCGGGAACGACTTTGAGAATACTCAAAACGGCGATGACAAAGCCGATCGCCGCAACCACTATTCCAGCTATACGATTCATAAGTTCCTCAGTAAAAAGCGAGTTTTGAATAAGACAACTACGAATACGAACCTTTTCCGACGTGAGTTTCAGATTTCGGCTGCGCCAGCCCTTCAATAACCGTCGACGCGAATGCACGCGGCGAAATGTCCCGGAGTGATCTCCTTGAGTTCCGGCGACACGGACGCACAATCATCTATGGCGAGCGGGCAACGCGTGCGAAAGCGGCAGCCCGACGGCGGATTTATCGGGGTCGGCACATCGCCGGTCAGGACGATGCGTTCGCGCTTTTGCTTCGGGTCGGGCAGCGGTATCGCCGACAGCAATGCCTTGGTGTACGGGTGCAGCGGCATCTCGTACAGTTCGCGGGCCTCACAGATCTCGACGATCTTGCCGAGATACATCACGGCTACGCGGTCCGAGATGTGCTCGACCACGGCGAGCCCGTGCGAGATGAAAAGATACGTCAGCCCAAACTCGTCCTGCAGGTCCTGCAGGAGGTTGACGACCTGTGCCTGTACCGAAACGTCGAGTGCCGAGACCGGCTCGTCGCAGATGATCAGTTTTGGGTTTAGGGCCAAAGCACGGGCGATACCGATGCGCTGCCGCTGGCCGCCGGAAAATTCGTGCGGATAGCGGTCGGCGTATTTGGGGTCGAGCCCGACCTTTTTGAGCAGGTCGGCGACGCGTTCGTCCTGCTCGCTCCGCGATCCGATCCGGTGGATCTTGAGCGGTTCGGAAATGATCGAGCGGATGCTCAGCCGCGGATTGAGGCTCGCGTACGGATCCTGAAAGATGATCTGCATCTCGCGCCGTAGAGCCTGCATTTCCGTATTCGGCAGGCCGATGATGTTCCGGCCCTCAAAGAGCACCTCACCGGCCGTCGGCTCGTGAAGACGCAGGATGCAGCGGCCGACGGTCGATTTGCCGCAGCCTGACTCGCCGACCAGGCCGAGCGTCTCGCCGCCGATGATGTCAAACGAGACGTCGTCGACCGCCTGGACGACGTCGTCACTGTTTTCGACGGGAAAGTGCTTGACGAGCTTTCGCACGTCAACCAGCCGCTGTGATCTTACCTGTGGTGTCGCAATTTCCATGATCGATCAGGCCGATTCGGCCAAAATACGTTGCCGCGCCGCCTTAAATTTGTGAGCCTCGTCAAAGAGCAGGCACCGGACCCTCGTTTCGGCCGACAGTTCGATCAGCGGCACGGGTGCGGCAAAGCACGCGTCAAACCGATCTTCGCAACGCGGGGCGAAATGACAGCCCTTCGGCAGATCGGTCGGCGATGGCACGGTGCCGTCGATGGTCTTGAGACGCTCGGTCTTTGCCGAACCGGCCTCGGACAGTTTAGGCACGGACCGCAAAAGGCCGCGGGTGTACGGGTGCTTGGGGTCGGCAAAAAGCTCCTCGACGCGCGATTCTTCAACGATCTTGCCCGTGTACATGACGCAAACGCGGTCGGCGACCTCGGCGACCACCCCAAGATCATGCGTGATGAGCAGGACCGCCAGCTTGCGGCTGACCCGCAGCCCATCCAAAAGCTCGAGTATCTGTGCCTGGATCGTGACGTCGAGCGCTGTGGTCGGTTCGTCGGCGATGAGCAGTTCGGGGTCGCAGGCGAGCGCCATCGCGATCATCACACGCTGCCGCATCCCGCCCGAAAGCTGATGCGGATAATCATTGGCACGCCGCTCGGGCGACGGTATCGCCACCTCGCGCATGGCGTCGATCGCCGCCTGCCAGGCTGCTTTCTTATCGAGTTTGCGGTGGAGACGAAGCGCCTCGGCGATCTGCTCGCCGACCGTAAAGACCGGGTTGAGCGACGTCATCGGATCCTGAAAGATCATCGCGATGTCGTTGCCGCGGATCGCCCGCAGACGTTCCTCGCCGGCCGTCGTGAGTTCTTCGCCCTTAAATTTGATCGAACCGCCGACGATCTTTCCCGGTGACGAAATAAGCCGCATTATCGACAGCGCCGTGATCGATTTGCCGCAGCCGGATTCGCCGACCAGCCCGAGCAGCTCGCCCTCGCCGATCGTAAAGCTCACGCCGTCAACCGAGCGGACGAGCCCGCCCTTGGTCGGAAAATGGGTTTGAAGGTCGGTGACCTCTAAAAGCTTGCTCATCTTGATCAAGCGGCGATCTTAGTAACGTTTTCGAAACGCGAGGCGTTGACCTCACTCAATTCCCAATTATTCTGCAAATTCATCCAGAAATTAGGGCTGGCACCCAGTGCCCGCGACAGTTTCCATGCCATTTCGGCACTGATACCGCGTTTTCCCCGACAGATCTCATTGATCGTCTTTGGGAGTACGCCAATATGCTCAGCTAGTGCACTTTGACTGATCCCCGCTTCTTCAAGTTCATCCTTGAGGACAAATCCGGGATGAACCCTTGGCACATGAATACTATCTTTCACCATATTGATCCCTACCGATGATAATCAACGATCTCAACATCATAAGCGTCATTATCGACCCACCGAAAGCAAATTCGATATTGATCGTTGATGCGAATGCTGAATTGGCCTGCCCGGTCACCCCTTAACAGTTCAAATCTATTACCCGGCAATTCCGACAGGTCTGAAACGGATGTGGCCGCCGCAACACGGGCAAGCTTGACCTGAGCCTTAAAATGTAATTCAACCGGCAAGCACTGACGAGCCTGTTTAGAGTTGACGCCGTCACAAATATCTCTGGAGCCCGAATCGGAAAAACTTCGGATTGCCATAGCATATACTACTATACCACCATGTGGTACATCAATTACGGAGTTTCTATGCAAACGAGCAATTAGCGGTTAATAGATGCTGAACGTGTACTCCAACTGTTTTGTCACCGCCACATTAGCACCGTTGATCTGAGCGGGCAAAAACACCAATTTACGAGCAGCCGCGACCGCCTCTTCAGATAGGCCATACGGCAGTGATTTGACAACGCCAACAGCTCCAATACTTCCGTTCGGGAGAAACGTCGTTCTAAGGATCACCGTCCCCTGAACGCTGGCTTGCCTAGCCATATTTGTATAACGTGCACTGGGTTTTGCAACTATCACCAGCGGAATTATAGGCGCTGCCGAAACAGCAGGCGTTTCCTTAGACGGGACGCTGCCGTCAGCTTTCCCGCTTCCCTGCCCATTTCCTTGTCCGTTGAGCACCTTCGTCAACTCTTCCGGTTTTGAGACATTCCCCGTCGCAGGCGGATCGATCCGGTCGCCGATCGTCGCTACCGCTCCATCGTCAAGTTTAAGCCCCTTTTGCTTGCCCGTCCCGTCGAGGGACGCCACGAAGTGCCTCACTTTGTTGATGTCCTCACTGCGTGACACGATCTCGAGTTCTATCCATCGGCCTTTTGCAATTTCGTCAAAGACGTACTTCCTTCGAAATCGCGAGGAAAACGTACGCACGCCCTGATACTGCCCGATCTTGGCAGTCCCCGTCGCGACGTCCTTAGCAGCGGCATATGCCCGCATCTCCTCGTCGAAAAGATCCCCGTTGAATTTTCGGACCTTCTCGCAATATGCATTGTAGCCGGACCTTTTTGATGTCACCTTGACCATGTATGCCGCACTTTCCGCGTACGCCCAGTATTCAGTAATCAGTCGTTCTGAACACGGCTCTACCGAGTCGATCCTGATCGGCGGTTTGGGCAGTAGGACCGATAATTTTAACTTCCCGTCGCTATAACGCTCCCATTTGACCGGGGCTGTGTTCTCCTGAGTCTGAGAGGCTGCCTCAAACACCGAACCCAAAACAACAACAGCAATAATTAAATAACTTCTCATAATCCGTGGGAGCAAACACCATCACTTAAAAACATGTCGTCTTCCCCGTTCAGTTCTTCGGCACCTTGACCGGGTCGGCCGGACGTTTGGGCAGTTTTACGGGCGTCGCGATCTTTTTCAACAGTTCATTGACCGCGCGTTCGAGCTGCGGATCGCCGCCGGCGATGACGGACCGCGGGTCGTTTTCGACCTCGATATCGGGATCGACGCCGTAGCCCTCGATAATGTACTCGCCGCGAGCATTCGCGAGAGCCGATTCGGGCACGTTGACCACGCCGCCGTCGATCAGGTTGCCGCGGTTGGTGATACCGACCACGCCGCCCCAACTACGTTTTCCGACAAGCTGCCCGAGGCCCGCCTCGCGGAACATGTACGGGAAAATATCGCCGTCAGACGCCGAATTTTCATTAAGTATCGCGATCATCGACCCGAGGAACGCTCCGTCGGGATACGTTCCGCCCTCGTCGTCGGCACGGCGATAGTTGATACCGAGCACCTTGCGGCGAAGCCTTTCGATCAGCATTCGCGAGACATTGCCGCCGCCGTTGGCACGGACATCGACAACCAACGCCTCTTTATTCAGCTGCGGATAATACCACTTGATAAATTCCCGCAAGCCTGGTGCTCCCATATCCGGTATGTGGATATAGCCGAGACGTCCGTTCGACATCTGATCGACGCGGCGGCGGTTGCCCTCGATCCAATCAAGATAGATCAGGTCGCTTTCGTTGGTAACCGGGCGAAATGCGATCGTCCGTGCTCCCTGCGCCGTCGGCGACGAGTTGAGCGTGATCGAAACCGCCGAGTCGGCCTTGCCGCGAAGGTACGAATAGATGTCGCGGTCGGCCGTGACGTTCTCGCCGTTGATGGCGATGACATAATCGCCGACCTTGGCGTCGCTGCCGACCTCGGTCAGCGGCGAGCGGTAAATATCCTCTTCATTCTGCCCGCCGAAGATCTTGCTGATCTTGTACCGGTTAGCGGCCTTATCGACCTCAAAGCGGGCCCCGGGCAGGGCCACGCGCACCCTTGACGGCAAATTGAAATCGCCGCCGTCGATATACGCGTGCTGGACGGTGAGCTCGGCGCACATTTCGGAAATGATGTAGTTAAGGTCCGAGCGATGGGCGACGTACGGCAGCCACTTTTTGTAATCCTCGCGGATCTTGACCCAGTCGAAACCATGCATATTGCCCGCGTAGAACCAGTCGCGGTAACGCCGCCACACTCCGTTGAATATTTGGTTCCACCGGCGACTCGGTCGATCTCGGCTATCAGGCCGTTGACCGAGACCGGCTTTTTCGACCGTTCGCCGGCCGGTGACGCGTCGAGGATCGAAAATCCGCCAAATGACGACGTCATGATCTTGGCGCCGTCCTCCAGAGGGCAAAACGTCGGCGGGCGTCACAAGGATCGTCTGCGGTCCTTGAGCGAAAAGATACGCAGCGACGGTGCTCCGTCGGAACCACGGCCGTAATAAAAGGCCGGCTGTGTCGTGTAGATCAAATGTCCCTTGTTGGCCGAAAGAGCGCCGTAATTATCGGCGCCGATGGGTGCCTTCGCGGCACGTAATTCGATACCGTCAAAATCGATCTTCTCGGCAACCGGGGCCGCCGGGGCCGCGGGCGCGGGCGGTGCGGCCGGTTTGTCCTCAGCGATGGTTACCTCGTCGCTCTCGATCGGAAACGGGTTCTTGGTGTCCTTGCGGAGAGCTAGAGCGTAGATCTGCGTCATCCGATTGGTGGCGTAGTTAAACTCGGAACTCGACACCTGCGGGGCAAACTCGCGGTTGCTCAGGAAATAAAGGTAACCGCCCGTCGGGTCCCAGGTCGGACTGGACGAACTGAACATCGCCGGCGTGACGCGATAACTCTTGTTCTCGTCGGCACTCCAAATATAAACCGATGAGATGCCGCTGCGCGGCTGCATCGAATACGCGATAAAATTGCCCTTCGGCGACCACTCATAGCTCTGAACCAGTCCGATCGGGGCGTCAACGACCATCTGAAGCTGCTTTGTCGCGAGCGTCAAAACCCAAAGCTTGCCGTCCTTGTCGCTGAAGGCGATCTTTTTACCGTCGGACGACCAAGTCGGCGAATATCGCTGGGCGTTGCCGCCCGTGGTGACCTGTTCCGGCGGCGTCGAGCCGTCCTGGGCGACGAGCCATATCTCCTCTTCGCCCGACTTATCGGAGATATAGGCGATCTGTTTGCCGTCGGGCGACCATGCCGGCGAACGGTCGTTAGCGTCGGACGAGTGCGTCAGATTTCGCACGCCGCCCTTTTCGATCGGTGCTGTAAAAATGTCGCCGCGGGCCGAAAACAGTGCCCGCTCGCCTTTCGGGCTGAGCGAATACGAGCTGATATAGTTGGCGGCATTGACCACGCGCTTGCGGCGATTGACGCCGTCGTCGGGCACGCTGATGCTGAGCCGGGTCGCCTTTTTGGAATTTACGTCAAAAATTTCGAGTTCGCCGTCGCGTTCGTAAATGATCCGACTGATATTGTCCGAGCTCGGCCAGCGAATGTCCCAGTCGCGGTTGCGGGTGACCTGAGCGGTCTTGCCGCTGGCCGTGTCGTATGCGTAAAGGTTGAACTTGCCGTCTTTATCGGAGTTGTAATAGATGGTATTGCCGATCCACATCGCGTCCCGGCTGGCGTGCGGATTGTCCGAGATCTTTTTGGCGTCGTTGGTCGCGAGCTCGTAGATATAGAGCGTGTTCGCCTGGCCGCCGGCGTAGCGTTTCTCGGGCCGGAAATCGCGGAACCGCGGCGAATAGACCATTTTTGATCCGTCCGGCGACATATCGCCCGAGCCGGCCTCGGGCATCGGAAGCGCGGTCGCCGGGCCGCCCTGCGGCGAAACGGTGTAAAGTCGGGCGATCGGCGTTGACCACGAATCGCGAAGGCTGCGGAACACGATGCGGCCGTCCTTCGTCCAGCCGTGGACCTGGTTATCAAAACCCCAACGCGGGGCAAGCGGGCCTCGCGACGGGTAAAATGTCAGCTGTTTGGGCTCGCCGCCCTGGGCCGAGACGACGTAAACCTGTTCGTCGCCGTCGTACTGGGCCGTAAACGCGATCCATTTGCCGTCAGGCGAAAATTTTGCGTAGGTCTCGACGCCCGGATGCGATGTCAGCCGAATGGCCGTTCCGCCCGAGGCTGAGGCGGTCCAGAGATCGCCGCCGTATGTGAAAACGACCCTTTCACCCTGAATATCGGGAAAGCGAAGCAATTTGGTCTGAGCGGCCGCTCCGACGGCGAGAAAAAGACCCAGAAAAAGCGTGACGGCAAAGCGTTTTGACATATTGAGAACCTCTGACCGATGATCTTTTGGACAGTTGCAAGTTTAACTCAAAACATTACGATCAAAAAGAACGTATGTTTCAATAGTTCGGGCCAATGGCAGGCAACTCAAAGCATCGCATTCAACTCAAATGGATGATATTCTTATCGACAGCCAAAATGTCGCTCTATAAGCGAAGCAACGATCGGGGGTTTTGTTAGTGCACCAAAGATTTAACGGCATATTCGCATTCACACTGATAATCGCAATAGCTCTGACCGGCCTTGGGCAGCAGCCGGCCGGCTCGACCCGTGCCGACAACCTGAAGCCGGGCGAACGCAGGTCCGACACGCCGAAAAAGGTCGTCAAGGTCGAAGATATCGAAAAGGATATCGCCGAGGCCCTGACCGTTATCGAAAGAAACTACGGCGGCACCAAAGAGCTCAATTACAATGACGTGGTGAAGGCGTCGATCGACTCGATGCTGCACACGCTCGACCCGCACTCAAACTATTTTGACGCAAAGGAGTACGAGGAGTTTCGTACCGACCAGAGCTCGCGTTACTACGGTATCGGGGCGACGATCGGCGACCTCAGCGACGCTGACGGCAAGGTCATTGCGACCTATATCAAGGCGACCTTTGACGGCGCTCCGGCGAACCGTGCCGGCCTGAGGTACGGCGACAAGATCGTCGAGGTCAACGGCACGTCGATGCTCGGCAAGCCGTTTGCGGACGTTCGCGGCTTTTTGCGCGGTCCCCGCGGGACGCCCGCCAAACTGGTGGTCGAACGCCTCGCGACCGGCAAACGCGAAACCGTCGATATTATCCGCGACGCCGTGTCACAGCCGTCGATCGGCGAGTATTACATGATCCGTCCCGGCGTCGGCTATCTGGCGATGCGCGGCGGGTTTAACCAGACGACATACGCTGAGTTCGTCGCCGCGACCCGCGAGCTTCGTGCAAAAGGGATGCAGCAGATGGTTATTGACCTCCGCGACAACGGCGGCGGCCTCGTCAGCCAGGCTTATCGCGTGGCAAACAGCTTTTTGAAACGCGATCAGACGGTCTTTACGCAAAAGGGCCGCATCGAGGGCGTTTCGGACCAGTATCGGGCCGATAATCCGTCGCCGGACAAGTCGCCGGTCGTCGTGCTGGTCAACCGCAACACGGCCTCGGCCTCCGAGATCCTAGCAGGTGCCCTGCAGGACCACGACCGGGCGTTGATCGTCGGTGAGAACACCTTTGGCAAGGGCCTTGTTCAAAACCCGTTCCAGCTCGAATACGGTTCGATGCTGCTGCTGACGATCGCCAAATACGAGACACCCGCCGGACGCCTGATACAACGCGATTATTCGAACGGCAATCTCTATGACTATTACACCGAGGGCGGCAGCTTTCGCGACATTACGGCCGACCCGGCCAAACCGACGGGTGCCGAAAGCCGCACCGACGGCGGCCGCGTGGTTTACAGCGGCGGCGGCATCAATCCGGACGTGCCGATCAAGCCCGAGACGATCGAACTCGAGCGGGCCCGTGCCCAGCAAAAGCTGACGAACCCGATCTTCGCTTTTGCACTCGATCTGGTCGTCGGACGGGTCAAGGGATTTGAGAATTACAAGATCGAAAAGCCGATCACCTTCGGCTATGACATCACGAAGAACGATTTTCCGGTAACGCAGGCGTTGTTCGATTCGTTCAAGACGTTTGCCGTCAGCAAATACAAGGTGACGCCGGCCCAGCTTGACCGTGAACGCGAGTTCATCGAACGCACGCTGAGGACCGAACTCGTTACTGCCGCATACGGTTCACAGACGTCGGGACAGGTCTTCAACGAGTACGACGATCAGCTTTTGAAGGCGATCGAACTGCTGCCGCAGGCCAAACAGCTCGCTCTCGACAGCTCGAAAAATACCGCTAACAAGCCGAATCCCGGCATCAGGTAAGCACGTTTCTCAAAATGCCAAAAAGCACGATCCGACTCACATGTCAGATCGTGCTTTTTGCATTCCAGCGGTTAGCCGGCCCTAGAAAAGCCAGCGGACCAGATAGTAGATGCCGAAGCCGGCTCCGACGACGATGCCGATGAGCAGCAAAATGAGAGCGGCGACCACAAATTTGAATTTGCGGTAGCGGTTCTCGTCGGGCGGCGACAATTGGTTCTGCGGAAAATATGGCGGCGGCCTGTTCATAATTTTAGGTAACTTCCCTTCTACGTTTGTTAAATTTCAGCTTAGCAGTTCGGCATCGAGGTTCCAAACCGCCTTGCCACCGTCAGCTGCCTACCTCGGCAGCGGCTGCTGGAGATCGGCGAGTCCGTACGCCAGCACGGCGACCACGCCGCCAAGTTCACGCAGCTGACGCGGATCGATCTTGTCGAATGTATCCGCCGCCGTGTGGTGATAGTTAAAATACGATTGTTGATTGAACCACGGGGCAAATGACGGCACGCCGGCACGCGTCAGCGGCCCGATGTCGGCTCCGACGCCGCCGGCCTGCAGTTGCGTCTGGGTCGCTCCCTGCGGCAAAAGCACCTGCGTGATCGGCGCGAGAAACGCCTGTATCTCGGGCTTGCCGGTAAACAGGATACCGAGCGGATGCGACGCCCCGAGGTCGGCCTCGACGGCCGCGAAATGCCTGGCGATATTGGCAGACTCTTCTTTCTCGTATGCCGCCGAGCCGCGGCCGCCGTTCTCTTCGTTCATCCAGGCAATAACACGGATGGTTCGTTTCGGGCGGATCTTCATATCGACGAGCAGTTTGGCGACCGCCATCGAGACCGCGACACCCGAAGCATCGTCGATCGCTCCCTGCCCGAGGTCCCACGAATCGAGATGCCCCGAGACGATAACCACCTCGTCCGGCTTTTCGGTTCCCTTCAGATCGCCGATCACGTTAAAGCTCTCGACGTCGGGCAGCGTTTGCGGAGTGAGCGTCAGATGAAGTTTGACCTTGCCGGCCTTTGCCAAATGGGCGATCGTCTCGGCGTCCTCGAACGACACCGCCGCACCGGGTATTTTGGGTACTCCGTCCGTATAGCCCATCGAGCCGGTGTGTGCGAGACGATTCTGTGAGCCGCCGGCCGAGCGATTGAGTGCCGCGACGGCACCCAAACGGGCTGCCGCCATCGCACCGCCAAACCGGAACTGCACGGCCTGGCCGTACGCAGCACCGCCAAAACCCGACGACTGAAGCTCGCTATCGAATTTGAAATTAAAGAGCACGATCTTGCCCTCGACCTTCTCGCGTCCGAGTGCCGCCAGTTCCTCAAAGCTCTCGACCACGATGACCTCGGCCGTGATGCCGCTGGGCGGCGTCGCGACACTGCCGCCGAGAGCGGTCAGAACCACCTTCTGCACGGTTCCGGGAGCCATGCCGACAAATTCGACCAGCTCGCCGCGCTCTTCGCCGCGGACCCAATGCGGCACCATGCACTTTTGCAGGCGAACGTCGAGGCCCAGTTTTCGCATCTGATCGGCGACGTACTCGACCGCACGGGCCGCCTGCGGCGAACCGGAAAGCCTCGGCCCGATGTTGTACGACATGTACCTCGTTTGATCGTAAGCGTAATTGCTCGAGGCGGCCGCTCGCTGTATCTCACGCATATTTCGCACGGTCTGTTCGGAATAAAGCTGAGGTGTCGGTTTGGCGTCGGCTACCTGTGCAACGGCCGCGGCAGACGGAATAAATGCCGCGAGAAGCAAAACAAATAATTTCATAGACTCATAGTATCCGAACCGTTCAAACTTACAAAATTCTGTGCGATAATGACGGTGTTCCAGACTATTTTCAAACAGGATAACTTTATGAAACGCTTATTCCTCTCTGTCGCTATCGTTTTTGCGTTGGCGCTCGCAGCCAATGCCCAATTAACGTTCACTGTAAACGACCTTATCAACCTCAAGCGGGTCGCCGATCCGCAGCTTTCGCCGGACGGCAGAACCGTGGCGTTCACGATCGGCGTCGTCAATAAAGAAGCCAACCGGACGCTGAACCAGATCTACGTAATGTCGATCGACGGCAGCGGCCAGAAACAGCTGACCAACGGTTCGTCGTCGAGCAGCGGGCCGCGTTGGTCGCCGGACGGCAAACGCATAGCCTATATGAACGGCGGCCAGATCTGGACGATGAAACCAGACGGCGGCGACAAGGACAAGATCACGAACATTTCGACCGGTGCGGGCGGCCCTGTCTGGTCGCCGGACGGCCAGTGGATCGCGTTCGGGTCGGAAGTCTATCCGGAATGTAATTCGGACGAATGCAACAGGATCGAGGACGAAAAGGCCGAAAAGAGCAAGGTCCAGGCCAAGGTCACGGACCGCCTGCTTTTCAAGCACTGGGTCGAGTGGCGCAACCGCAAACGTTCGCACGTATTTATCGTCCCGGCAAAGGGCGGCCCGGCCCGCGATATGACGAAGGGCGATTTTGATTCGCCGCCCTACGCGGCCGCGAGCGGTGTCGATTATACCTTTTCGCCTGATGGCGGCAGCATCGTTTATTTGCGAAACCCTGACCGTGTCGAGGCGATGTCCACCAACAGCGACATCTATATCTCAAAGATCGCCGGCAGCGACGGCGGTGCCAAGAACATCACCGCTGGAATGAACGGCTATGACGTTTCGCCGACGTACACGCCCGACGGCAAATACCTTTTGTTCCGCTCGCAAAAACGGGCGACATTTGAGGCGGACCGCTGGCGTATTATGCGTTACGACCCGCAGACCGGCCAGATCGTCGAACTTACGGCCGGATTTGACCAGCAGGTCGACGAGATGACCGTCTCGGCCGACAGCAAGACCGTTTACTTTACCGCCGGCGAACGCGGCAAGGCACCGATATTCAGCGTGCCGGTCGAGCCGGACTTCAGGCTCAGGATCGCGACACACGTCAAGAAGGTCGCCGATGTCGGATTTGCGAGCGGGCTCAACGTTACGCCCGACGGCAGGACGCTGGTCTTCGCCTGGAGCTCGATGAGTGCCCCGAACGACATCATGAGCATCGGAACCGACGGCAAGGGCCTCAGAGCCCTCACAAAGGCCAACGAGGACACGCTGCGGCCCTTCGGCCTGAAACGCCCCGAGGAGGTCGAGTGGAAAGGCGCACTGAACCAGAACATTCACGGATTTTTGCTCAAGCCGGCAAATTTTGACGAAACACGCAAATATCCGCTGATCGTCCTCATCCACGGCGGCCCGCAAGGCG
>JBGAOU010000002.1:0-183207 GCA_044221625.1 Pyrinomonadaceae bacterium
GCAATTCCCGAAAGAACTAATGCCGCTCCGAATTTGAGGAGCGGGCGGATGCTGCTGCGGTCAATCGTGATGTCGAGAAGCTGCGGCAGGAGCCGGCCGGACACCCATATGTGGCCGATGAGTGTTGCCAACGACGCGATTAAAAGGACGATGACGGCACCGAGCAAGCCGCCTCCAAGATATATGACGATTGGTGTGGCGATGATACCGGCCATGCGGAAACCGGACGTAACCAGCGTGTTCATATCCATGCGTAGCCGGGCCAACTGCGGCGTGTTGAATATCGCATTCAGAAAATTGAGCACGAACGTCACCGCCGCGACCTTCAGCGCCAGGGCCGCCTCGGCGGCAAGGTGATCGGGCACATTGAACAGAGTGACCAGTCTGTCCGAAGATAATGCTATCAGCGTCGCCGCCGGTACCGCCGCAAACATCGCGATCACGGCTGCCGTCCTGACGGTAAGAGCTTCGCGTTCAGCGTCGCCCGCGGCGTACGCCTCCGAACCAAACTTTGTCGAGGCAATCGACATCCCCATATCCGCAAACCCCAGATAGGTCGGTATCAGTCCAACGAGGATCAAGACCCCATAGCCCTCAGCTCCAAGCAGCCGAATCACAAACGGCGTCGCAACAATGGATGCACCCAGCGGGATGACCTGTCCGGCGAGAGTCCACAGGCTCCCTTTGACGACCTTAGTGGTCATTCCGGCGGTCGATCTCGTTTCGGGCGGATCATCGGTCAATGTTGGGTCGGGTGTCACAGTGAGAAGTTTAGCGGAATTGGGAAAAGTGAAAAAGTAAAGATGTCAAAAAGTCGTGCGGCCGCAAGAGTGTGAAGAAATGACAGTTGGACGAGTGACAGGAAACGAGAGACAAGTCAAAAGACACATAGCAGAGGAGACAAACGCCGGAAAAGGAGACAAAAAGGTCGAAAAGTGCGCGGGTTTGGGGTGGAAACTCGATGAAAATGCTGCACTACTGCGCAAATTTGCGGGAAAAGGCGCGCGTTTCGGGAAAAAACTGTACAGTTTTATGCCAAAACTAAGCAGTTTTGGGGCGAAACGGAGCATAAATGGCAAAGGATCGTCGAGTTTTGGGCAGTTTTTGTCGAAAGATGGTCCACTATCGGCGAGAAAGACACGCGGATAACGGCATCTTGCAGAGCGGAGGCGCGTCGGGCACGCGTATCATATGTGAAATAATGCTTGACACATGCAATTTGCGAATGATACATTTGTTATAGAACACGTCATAGACGTTTCTTACACAAAAACACACACAGGAGAAGATAAACAATATGGATTTCAGAAAACTAGGCGATCTCGATCTGGCGGGGTTTGCGACCAACGTTATTACACAGCTCGGCGGTTCGTCGATGGCGGCGATCGACAGCCATGTCGGCTCGGCACTGGCGACCGCGATCGGCAGCCTGCCGGCAACGCTCGAGACCGAGGCGGCCGCCGCCGCGGTGGCCCGCGACGCTAGCCGGGCAGCTGTCGCACAAAAGAACCTGACCCGCCGCGGTCTGATCGCCCTGCTCAAGCAGGTCCGCGATACGCTGACCGCCAACAACGCGCCAAAGGACGAGTATGCGGTCGCCGGATTTGACGCCCCCGACCCGGTACCGACCAACTATTCGGCCCAGGACCCGACCGACCTGTCGGCGTTTGGCTATTCGAACGGGGTCATCACCATGCGGTTTTCGGGTAATAACAAACCGGGCCGCGTCGTGTACGAGATATGGCGCCGCCACGGCGACACCGTCGATTGGGGGATACACGCCCTGACGCGCCGCCAGCGTTATGTCGATACGCCGGTCACGCCTGGCCAGTACTACGAGTACAAGGTGCGGGCCGTCGCCGCCCGGTCGGTGTCCAATTTTTCGAACTCGGCGGTCGTTTACGGCGCGGTGTAAGAAGAAAGGGAGATGGGGAGAGAGGGAAAAGGGGGAAAGCGGACAGGAGGCCTTTAGAAGATCCCAAAAAGGGGGAGACAGGGAGAACGGGGGAAAGATGGAGCGGGGGAGTTAGAAGATCGGAAAGACAAAATGAGACTCGAAATCACAGCTCACCGAAATATCTCTATTCGACCCGGATTTTTTTCCGCCTGAGGCTCCCCCTCTCGCCTCCCTATCTCCTCGTCTCCCTATCTCCCAATCTCCTCGTCTCCCTATCTCCCAATCTCCCCGTCTCCGTATCTTCTCTTCTCTGCAACTGCACTCATCGGCGAGCGGATGGCAGCACCCACTTATCAGGGGCGTTGATCATCGACACGATCGACGCAATTATCTCGTTGTACTCGGCCAGGAGGCTCTGGACGACATTGGCATCGGTGTATCCGCAGGCGGCCGAAAATTCGAGCCAGGTTTGAGTCTCGGCAGCCTCGGCCTCAGCATCGTTGAGCTTGGCGACAAATGCGGCCAAATACCGACGTTTGCGCCATGCCTCTGCCGTGTTGGCACAAACAGACCTGGACGAACGACGTATCTGATCGGTCAACGAGTAGACCTCAGCTCTTGGAAACGACCTGCTCAATTCGAAGATCTCCATTGCCGCGGCAAATGCTTTTTTGTGAAGGATCAGATCCTGATGATGCAGTATTTTACTCATTGGACCCCGGACGAATACTATACTCCACGACTCCTCTTTTCTTTATCTCCGCTTCCCCCTATCTCCCTTTCTCCCCTTCCCCCTATCTCCCTTTCTCCGCTTCCCCCTATCTCCCTTTCTCCGCTTCCCCCTCTCTCCCTTTCTCCGCTTCCCCCTATCTCCCTTTCTCCGCTTCCCCCTATCTCCCTTTCTCCGCTTCCCCCTATCTCCCTCACCGCTCACAGGTGCTTAGCGGTCGAGGCCGACGAGAAACCGCTCGGCCGTTTCGATGTGCGAGGACCGTTTGTCGGCGGCCATCTTGTCAAATGTGCGGACGAGCATCCCGAGCCGCGGGTTGGTCAGGAAAAAGCCGCGGTGGACGTCAAGGAACCGCCAGAACAGGGCGTCCCAGACCGGCTGCCAATCGCCCCTGGGGTAGTCGCCCATTTTGATCAGATAGTTGCTCCCGCTGATGTAGGGTTTGGTTGCCATCAGCCCGCCGTCGGCAAACTGGCTCATCCCGTAAACGTTAGGCACCATCACCCAGTCATAAGCGTCGATGAAAAGCTCCATGAACCACCGATAGACCTCATCGGGGTCAAACTCGCACAGCAGCATAAAGTTGCCCAGTACCATCAGCCGCTCGATATGGTGGCAATAGCCCGTGTCGAGCACCTTTTTGATGGTCAGGTCGACGGGCACGATACCGGTCGACGCGTCCCAAAAGCTAGCGGGGATCTTGCGTTTGAAATTCCAAAAGTTCGTCGTCCGCTGGCGCGTGCCCGCCGTGCGGTAAACGCCGCCGATGAATTCGCGCCAGCCGATGATCTGCCGCACGAACCCCTCGAGCGAGTTGAGCGGTGTATCGTTTGCGGCGGCAAATGACAGCGTCGTATCGATGACCTCGGCGGGCGTCAGCAGGCCGACATTGAGCATCGGCGTCAGGACGCTGTGGTGCAGTATCGGTTCGGCGGCGACCAGAGCGTCCTCGTACCTGCCAAATTCGCTAAAACGCCGTTCGAGAAACTGCCTGAGCCATGCTCGGCTCTCGTCAAACGTCACGGGGTATGTGAACGGGCTGTCGAGGCGGCCGTGATTGGCGTCAAAATTGGCCCTGACATATTCGGCGGCCTCGCGGGCAAACGGCCCCTCGGCGGGAAACTCGACCGGCGGCGGAACCTTTTTCGCGGGGTACCGCAGGCGATTGTCGGCGTCAAAGCTCCACTTGCCGCCGGCGGGCCGCAGGCCGTCATCGACCAGGATGTGCCGCTGCTTGCGCTGGCGGGTATAAAAATCGGTCTGAAAATAATGCCGCTTACCGGCAAAATATGTCTGCAGCTCATCGCTCGAGTTGAGAAACATTGGCGAGCGATGTTCGACCAGCCGCACCCGGCCGCCAAAGCTCCTGATCCGCTTATCGAGCCAGTTGTCCGCAACGTCGCAATAGTGGATCTCGGTCACGCCGCGGCTGATCAGCTCCGGCATCAGGCGGCGGATGTCCGCAAGCTCGCTGCCGGACCCGATATAGAAGACATTCGCTCCCGCCTGACGCAGGTGCCGCTCGTAAAACTTCATCGTCGCCCTATGATATTTCAGCTTTTGCCGGTGAAATCTGTATTGCCTGAAGAACAGATATTCCTCGATCAGGTACAGGTCGGCACCGGGCACGATCGCCGGATTGTGCTCGAACAGCTGATGGGGAAAGATGACCGTCGCCCTCATTTCGTGCCGATGCTCGCAAGATAGAGTTTTTCGGACAAGGCGAAAAGGTCCGTTGCGTTTGTATTGCTCATGACGATGATCGTTTTTTTATTGGCGATGGTGCGTATCCAGTTCGAGGTCGAACCGAGGATGCCGCCCGTCCGGTAATAGAATCGCTCGCCGAATGAGCCATAGCCGTCCGAGCCCCAGAGGCCGTAGGCCGTATAGCCCAGTTCGGGATAAAACTTCAGCATCAGCTCGGCCGTTTTCGGCCGCAGCAACCGGCCCGTAAAGAGTGCCGTGTCAAATTTGAGCAGGTCGGCGGCGGTCGAGTACATCGCCCCGGCCGCAAAGTAGTTTTCGGGCAGATAGGCCTCGTCCTCGGTCAGGGCTTTGCCGCTCGTGCCGCCCGTATATGACCGGACCAGGCCGGGAACCGGTCGGCCGGACCTTGCCATTCCCGAATCCCTCATTTTCAGCGGGGACAATATCTCGGTCCGCAGCACCGCTTCGAACGGCATCCCGGCGACATTTTCGATGATCTTGCCGAGGATGATGTACTCCGTATTGGCATAGACGCTCCGTGAACCGGGTTCGAACGTCAGGCCGCCGGAGCAATAACGTCGGATAAACTCGTCGAGCGTGAGCGGCGAACGGTAGGGCAGCATTCCGGCCTGTCCGCTCTCGTCGGCGATCCCGGACGAATAGGTGAGCAGTTGGTGAATGGTGACCCGGTCCCGGCCCGGGCCGGTGTAGTCGGGAAAGTAGCGCCCGATCGTCTCGTTGGGGTCGATCTTGCCCTGTTCGAACAGCTTCATTACCAGGACCGCCGTAAAGGCCTTGGTGATCGACGCGATCCGGAATTTAGATCGCGGGGTGATCCTAGTCTTTGCCCGGCTGTCGGCCATTCCGACAGCTGCGGCGTAGTCGATCCTGCCGCCGGTCGCCACGAGAACGACGCCGCTAAAGCCTGACTCGGCCTCGGCGGCAGTGACGATCTTTGCAAATTCGCGGTCGCCGCCGTAGGCGCCTGCCGCGATGACGAGTACCGCGAGGGCAGCCAAAACGCTGTTGATGATCCTGATCTTACACATATAGTATCTTGGCCGGGCCGGGGCCGGGAACCTGTTCGCCTCGCGGGAGGTTAGTTACCGGGCCGCAATTTTTGCCTGAGGATGACTTCGCATTTTTTCCAGTAACCAAAAAACGATGGAAAATAGCCGCGGACCTCCGGGAACATCCAGTCGCGCTCGACACGCGTTCCGGTGTAATGATTGTTGGCTGGATGCTCCTTATAGAAAACCTCGCCCGCGCCCGGGTCGCTCGTCAGCTCAGCAAATTCGCCGACATAGACTTGTATTCGCTCAATATTGCCGGCCAGTTTTAGGACAAATTCGATCGTCCTCGGCGAGACCGGATATTTCTCGAAATGTGACGGTTCGAGCAGCAGCACCCGATTGGCCGCCTCGCCGCTGCGCCAAAACGGGTCGAGGTTGTAGAAATTATAGATAAACGTCGGCAGCGACGGGTCGATCGTGATCGGCCGCCGCGGGGGCAGTGTCGTCCGCAACCGTGGCGTCTCTAACTCGCGCAGTATCGGCGGGACAGCCATTGCGGGAAAGCCCTCATACGGCACGTCCAGAAATGTGCCATGCTGATCGGTCCCGCAGTATCTGTTGATGTTGTCCTGGTTGGCGTAGTACTTTTTGCCGCTAAATGCGGAGCAGACCCACTGCCAACTCAGCGCATTGCTGGCCCAGTCGGCGTCGAGCAGATGATAGTAGAACCACCGTGCCGGCAGACGCCAATGGCTGCGGGCGATATTGCAGGTGACCGCGGCAATGTACATCCGGGCGTGATTGTGCACGTAGCCGGTCGCGTACAGGCCGCGTATCGCATCATCGACCGCCTCGATCCCCGTAGCCGCGTCGAGCACCGCTCGCGGCATCGAGCGGTTGGCGACATCAGGCTGCGGCCGGCGCAGATCGGAGTCGATCATTTCCTGTTTGACGCGCCAGACGTTCTGAAAGTAGTCACGCCAGGCAAGTTCCATCAGAAACTTTTCGATCTGGTGGTATTTGCAGCCCCGCTCCAACGTCCGCTCCATCAGATACCGGGTCGATATCACGCCGCGGCTGATGTACGGCGAAAGGCGAGAGACCGCACCGCCCAGAAAGTTGCGGCTGCGGGCGTATCGGACGGGATCGGCCTGTTCAGCCTGCTCCAGGATCTTCGAGAGTTCGGTTTCGAACATATTAATGCCGGCCTCAGAGGACGCGCTGCGGGCCGGTATGGCTTTATGCGGTTTAAGGCTCACGGCCAAAAACAAAGACCGCTCCGCATTCCGCTCGAGCGATCTATTAGATTCGTCGCACAGCGGGATAGGATTCGCCGCTGCGGGACTTTTTTTCGAGTGAGTGGGACGGGTGACCAGCTTCCAAGTTGGCCGGGCAATGCAATAACCGCATTTTCAGCGGAAAGGGGCCTATCGCCTTTCGTTAAATATCCGGGACAATCTCGCCTGATTGTTAACGCCCCACTCAGCAAATCGTTCCAAGATCGGTGTCACGCTCAGGCCAAACTCGGTCAGAGAATATTCGACCTTGGGCGGCACCTCGGTATAGACCTTTCGATCGATCAGCTTCACGCTTTCAAGTTCGCGCAGTTGGGCAGCCAGCATTTTTTCGGTGATGTTGCCCAACGCCTTTCGCAGTTCGCCGAATCGCATCGTCCTCTCGGTGTGGAGTTTCCATAAGATCCGCCCTTTCCACTTTCCGGAAAGGAGCTCGATCCCGGTTTCGACCGGACAAAATGCCATCTTCTCTTGTGTGCAGCTTTTCTTCATACTTTCGATTTGGATAGTATCTACCCTCTGAGCTCATACTACCGATAATGTCCGTGATATTTCAAACCGAATCGGGAGTTAAGTTATGAGCTTGAAAAATGTAAACGTTGTAAATTCAGAGCGAAAGAAACGCATAGCGATCGTCATCGCAAACCCGTCCGTCTCGACGACAACGGGATGGCAGGTCGGGTTTTGGTGGTCGGAATTAACACATCCATATTATGAATTTACTGAAAAAGGCTACGAGGTCGAGATCTTTTCGCCTGAAGGCGGCAAATGCGAACCTGACGCGATGAGCGACCCGCGTGACCCGAGCGGATATTCCGCCACCGATCTGATCTCAATGGGCTTTATCCACACGCCCGGCCTATCAAACCTGATCGAAAACACCGAGAGGGTTGCCGATATCGATACGGACCGATTTGACGCTATCGTCGTCGCCGGCGGACAAGCGCCGATGTTCACTTTTGAAGCGGCGGTTGACCTCCATCGCAAATTTGTAGACTTTTATGAAAAGCGAAAGATCGCGGCGGCATTGTGTCACGGCGTAGCTATCCTGAAATATGCCAAATTATCGACCGGTGAATATTTGGCAGCCGGAAAGACCGTTACCGGATTTGCGAATGTCGAGGAAGACTTTGCCGATCAGGCCGTCTGGGATTACGGTATGCTTGAGCCCGGTGCGAATATCATGCCGTGGCGGATCGAAGACGAAATGAAGGCGATGGGTGCAAATTATGTTCAGGCCGGAATGTGGAGGGGCTTTGCTGTCCGAGACGGAAACCTGATAACCGGTCAGCAAAATTTTTCGGGAAGCGAAACCGCGAAGCTTATCATCGCGGCACTTGGAGAATGATCTATGAAGATAGCGATTATCGGAGCGGGAAATGTCGGAGCCACACTCGGCAAGCGTTTTGACGAGATCGGCCACGTGGTTTCTTATGGTGTTCGAGATCCTGTCGCGTATGACAAGCGGGCCCTCGGCGGCCGGGTCGGCACATGTGCCGAAGCGTGTGACGGGGCCGAGGTCATTGTTTTGTCGGTACCGTTCGATGCAGTCAAGGAAGCAATTCTATCCTGCGGCGACGTTTCGGGCAGGATCGTGGTCGACGCGACCAATCCGCTCGGTATGACATCGAACGGTCTGGGCCTAACGCTCGGTTTTGAAACGTCGGGCGGCGAAAAGCTGCAGGAGATGGTGCCGAACGCAAGGGTCGTCAAGTGCTTTAACACGACCGGCTTCGGCAATATGGCCAAACCCGACGGGTCGATGATGTTTGCCTGCGGGAACGACAAAGAGGCCGCGGACATTGTGGCCGACCTTGCTGCGTCGATCGGTTTTGACGCGATGAACATCGGCGGCCTTTCACGTTCGAGATTGCTGGAACCTCTGGCGATGCTCTGGATCCACCTGGCCTTCACCAGCGAATTGAAGCGCGATTTTGCCTTCGCGATCCGGCGGCGTTGACCCAAACTGCATGGGGCGGCAGACTATTTTGATCTTGCGGCAAAATGATCCCAGGCGGCCCGGGCGATGTCGGCGATGATCTTTTCATTCGTGTCAAAGTCCTCCTTGGAATCGGTGACAAAAACACTGATGTAAAAGTATTTTCCGTTGGGCAGAAATACGACCCCGATATCATTGACGGCGGCATGGATGCCGGTAGTCTTGTGGGCACCTGAATAGCCTGTTTTGTGAGCAACGACTATGCCTTCGGGTAATTGGCCCTTCAGACGTTTTGGGCCGGTCGAAGTTTCGCGCATTGTTCGCCAAATGAAGTCGTGGCTTTTTTGTGAAAGCTGCTTCTTTTTATTTTCGTAGAACTTTTTGAGGACCTCGTTCGCGGCCTGTGGAGTCGTCCAATTCTGGAACATCATGTCCCAATTTGATTGCATCGTCTCTTCGTTGATCCGGATCGCGATGTTCTTGACGCTGTGCGTCTTGAAATAGTTTTCAACCGCCAGCGGGCCGCCGAGCAGACGCAGCAGAGCGTCGCAAGCGGCATTGTCGCTCTGCGAGACTGAGTACTCGACCAATTTCGAGATCGGGAAACTCCCGCCTTCGGGGTTCTCTTCGCGGAGCGGACTCCACATTCCGGGTAACATTTGTTCTTTCTTGATCTCGACCTGCTGATCGAGTTTAAGATTACCCTTATCGATCTCAGACATTATCGCGAGCCCGATGTGGAACTTAAAAACGCTCTGCATCGGATAGCGCCGTTTGCCGTTTACAACGACCTCGTCCTTACCGTCGCCGCCTACGATCGCAACGCCGACGGTCGCTTTTCTGGCCGACAGTATCTGCTCGATCTGCCGTTTCAGGTCAGCCTTGCCCTGAGCGAAGGTCTGATCAGCAGCCAATAAGACGAGAAGCAAAAAAATGTAGAATGATCGTTTCATATCACTTACCGCCAAGATTGCAGATGTTGATCGTTGCGAGGCCCAGTTCTCTGACCTTTCGTTCGTCGGCGATCGAGAGGTCCTTTTTGCCCTGTTCGCAATAGATCGCCATTCGGCCCATATACGCGGTCGCGAGCGTCGGGTCGAGTTCAACAGCTTTTGTATAGTCAGCAAGGGCGAGATCCTTTTTACCGAGGTCATCGTTTACGCTTGCTCTGCCGTTGTAGGCATCGGCGTTTTTCGGGTTATGTTTGATCGCTTGTTCAAAATCGGAAAGTGCGAGTTTCAATCGTTGGATGGTTTCGGCATCCGGCGTCGATTTATTTCGCATATCGGTCGAATACATCAGGCCGCGTTCAACCAGTGCCGCGTCAAAATTCGGTTTGTATCGGATAGCCGCACTAAGGTCCTCGAGCATTTTCGTGTGCTGAAGGCGAATTTTGTCGATCGCGTTGCCGTCGGTGCTGACGCTGTAAGGAAATCTCTTGTAGGTAACCGCCCGGTTAAAATACGCCGTCGCGTAGTCGGGCTTTTCCTTGATCGCATTTGTAAAATCCGCGACCGCCAAATAGCCGTCCTGCAGACGAAAATAGAGCATTCCGCGTGTGTTGAAATATTTTTCGTTGTATTTGCTCTGCTTTATCGCCTCGTCAAAATCGAGCAGAGCGTCCTTGAGTTTGCCGTTGTCACGATGGACCGTTCCGCGAATGTAAAACGCATCGGGATAATCCGGAGCAATTTTGACGGCTTGGTTCAGGTCGTCGATCGCGTTCGCATCATCCAAATAGTATTTGGCTAAACCGCGATGTGAGAGTGCGACGCCGTTTGCCTTGATCGAGATCGACTTGTCGAAATCAGTGATCGATTCTTTGTAAAAACCGAAGGCAAGCAGCAGTTTGCCGCGGGCGTTGTAATACGGATATTCACCCGGTGCCAGGTCGATCGCTTTACTCAGATCCGCTAAAGCCCTTTGAGCAATGTCGCCGGCGGTCTTTCGGTCGTTGTCATCGTCTTTGGTCTTGACGGCAATTTCGGTCAAGGCCAGTCCGCGATAGTGCAGGATCTTGGTGTTGTTTGGCTGAACCGCCAAAACTTTGTCCAGATCATTGACCGCAAGCTGATGTTTGTGGGTTAGAAAATAGATCGTTCCGCGCTCGCTCAAAGCGTCGATGTAATTGGGGTAGATCTCGATCGCCTTGGTAAATGCTTCGATCGCGTCGCTTATATCAAACGATTTCCAAAACGCCTTTCCCTGAGCGTAGAACTCAACCGCTTTCGCCGGGACCGTCGTCTGAACGGCCGGCAGCGGCTTCGGCTGCGTCACCTTCGGCGTCGGCCTTGGTGTCGGCCGCACTTTCTGAGCATCGACCGCCGTGACAGACAAAAGACAGGCGGCAATTACCGCGGCGATAAATGAGAAGCTCTTTGTCATTTCAATCTAGTAATATTGATTTCGTATTCTTGGCAATAAGCCGCGTGCTTTTCGACGATCGTGCGTCAATGATGATGACCGCCGGTCGCACCCTCAGAGCCCGCGGCAGATCTCGGGGCCGGCAGCTATTGAACTCAACGGTAATTATGCTTAGGCCGACGGCTGTGGCCTGCTCACTATTTTGGTTTGATCGGGATCCATATTTCTTCTTCAGAATTTGGGTCGCCATTTTTGTATTTTTCACCCAAAACTTCAAAATGAGGCCTGTCGTCCAGTTGATAATCAGAGTCCGGCAACCAAACGTCGAAAATATGCCTGAAAATGGAGTTTGCATCTGAGCCTTTGTAATCGAAAACAGCGTAAAGTCCGCTTTCCAAGATGAATGTCTCCATGTTTTCGGGTATGTTCACAAGGTCGGAAACTTCGACCGCAGACCATCTTTCAAACTCGTTTGCCGGCTTAAAATCCGCAAAATACCGCGGCGGATAGATCACCATCGAAATCAATTCGTTCGTCAGATTATTGGTTATCTCGTTTCTCCGCGGTAAGAACATCCGCCACAGGTCGCCGACGAGATAATCTGCCAAACTCATCGTAAGCTTTTTACCGACCAGCTTTTTTTCATTAGATACTTCGATTCGTGGTGTCATTTTTCTATCTCAATATTGTACTTTTCCAGGAGTCCGCCTAAGCCCGAGATCGAGAACTTCGCTTTTTTGATCTTATTGACATCCGGGTCGATGGAGTAGTTAAACGCGGTCCGAAAGTCCGCCTTTTCAAGTATGGTTTGGTCAAAGGCAGCGTTCTTCAGATCGCAGTTGTCAAAGATCACGCCGGTCAGATCGCTTTGCGAAAAATCAACCTCCTTCAAATGAGTGTTTTTGAAGACTGTGTTTCTAATTTTCGTGTTGTGAAATGAAGAATGATCTAACGAACAGCCATCAAAGGAAAATGCCAGTCCAAACCGGTTGGAAACGTCAAAACTCATTCCCAACATTTTACAATTCCTAAATATCACATCACGCCAAACCGTATCGATCATTTTCACCAGGCTTAAATTAGAGTCGCTAAACTCGCAATCGACAAACCGAATTCCCGAAAGATCGATACTGGAAAAGTTGCAGTTCGTGAACGTACAGTCCTGGTATTCGCTTTCCTGCGGCAGGTTCTGCGCAAAATCAACGCCCTCAAATGTTTCGCATTCCATACGTATTAAACGGCAACGATTTCTAATATTGCTCTTTTGCCGCGTCAGGAAAGGTGCCGTGGTAAATCTCGGACCCGGCAGATTTGAACTCAGGGGCCAACTCGCTCATGCCAAAGGCATGTGCTTTTTCGGCCTCCGACAAAAAGTCTCGCACCGCAAATGGAGAATGAGTCTCGCTACATTGGTCTTTTCGGTTCTCCTCGTATGCGTAAATGAACCCATCGTGGAGCATATGGCCTTCCGCACCCCATTTATCGACCATCCCAACGGTGAATGAGTGTGATCGCGAAAGAGACGTTATGGAGCCTTGGTTCGGGTCTTTAGCGCGTTGTCGATGCAGCTACTGGCGTTCTTTTTAATGGCCGGCAGGTTTTTCCGCAGGCCCGAAATCATGTCATAGACCGACGGCGGCACGACCGTCGGATCCGAAAATCCCTTTGCGATATTTTCAAAGAAAGTCGCGTTTTCGAGCGCCTTTCCGCAATAGGCCACAGTACCTGTCAGCTGGCGTTTAGCCGTTTCGTTTTCCCACATCTGGGCGGCTTGCGTGGCGTTGCTGATCGTGGCATCCGCCATACCGAAATAATGCCCGATGTCCCTGTAGTAGCTGGTCAAAAGATAACCGTCATTCTTCCACTGAATTAAGAATTGGCGAAACTTTTCGGGCGGCGCAAAGCTTGGCTTGGTTTCAAAGAATCCGTAGATCTCACGCAGTGCACGGTTTGCCGCTGCGTTATCGGGATCGATCTGCAAGATGTAAACCGCCGTGTCGAAATAGCTGATATAAGGATCGTGGATATAGATATCCCCGCTGGTCGCCTTTGGGTCGGCAGCAAGCTTAGCCAGCCGCTGCTCCCACTCGGCCAATACGCCAGTTTTCACTCCGGTTTCAAATGCGGCGTTGCGGGCGATGGTCTTTCCGGCGGCCTGCGCCCTTTGGATTATGTTCGCGTAGCGGGCAACAATGTCGCCCTTGGCATCGGTTTCCCACCAGGTATCAGAGAGTTTGAAGGCGACCGTGACCATTTCGTCATAAGCTGTTTGGAACTGGCCGGCAACGGCATAACAATCTGCCGCGATCTCGCCCGAATCTGTTTCAGCTCTGTTAAACTCCGGCAGCGAGCGCGCCTTTTTGATATCGCTCAGGCACGAGTTGGCGGCCGACGCCGAATTATCACGCTGCGCTATTGAACGATAGTCCTGCGCGCGGCTGATGTAATAAGCATCAGCGTATTTTTCGTTGCCGTGTAGCTGCAGCCGTTTTTCCTGATAAACGATCGCGTCTTCGAACTTCTTGTCCTTGCGGAGTTCTTCTATTTTTCGGCTGTAGAACATAAAACGCCGGTTGTAATTCGGGCTGCCATCGGGAAGCGTTGCGTTTTCCTCGCCGGATTCCTTTTGAGATCTTTTGTTTTTCAGTTCTTGAAGTTTGCCGGTCGCACCCGCGAGCTCGTACGCCTTGATCGCCTTCTCGGGAAAATCAGTGGCAACGAACATATCTCCGCGTGCTTCATCAACCTCTCGCCGTTCAGCGCTTCCCGCGGTAGTTAGGGCTGTTGCCGCAAGAGACGCTTTGCCCGCATTGATCCACTCTTTATTACCGATCTGGACCCGCATATATTTGAGAGCAACAGGGTACATCAACCGAAAAGCATCTATCACCTCGCGGTCGCCTCGCGGATAGTTGGTTTCGGATGCCTCTTCGGCGATGGCAAACGCTTCGTCGTACCTGCCAAGTTCGCTGAGAATGTATGACTTGGCTCCATTGGAGCAGAGCACGTTAGACCACTGGTTGCGGTTGATAAAGCTCAGGACATTTCCGAGAGCGGCCGTGCGTTTCTCGGTCGAAGCTTCACCTTTCGCTTTTGCCAGTTCTTTTGCAACCTTCGGACACCACTCGTCTCTGGATTGAGCCGAAGCATTAACTACAAAGAAAAATGCGAAAATGATCCAAAGCAAAACTCGCGCGGTATGAATTGCCATAATTTTCAGATCTCGACCACTCCTAACATGACTCAGCGTTAGAATACAGATCATTTGTGGATCAATGAAGCTCTTTGGCCCCATCAGGCACATTTCCCTGATAGATCTCGCCTCCCTTATCGACGAACTCCTTAGCCTTCTCACTCATCCCGACTGCCAAAGCCTTTTCGGCCTCGATGTTTTGGGCATCGGCGTATTCGCGTACGTCCTGTGTGATCTTCATCGAGCAGAAATGCGGGCCGCACATTGAGCAGAAATGGGCGAGTTTGGCGCCTTCGGCAGGAAGCGTTTCGTCGTGAAACTCCTTTGCCTTTTCGGGGTCAAGTCCGAGGTTAAACTGGTCTTCCCAGCGGAATTCGAATCGGGCTTTCGACAGAGCGTTGTCGCGGTACTGAGCTCCGGGATGGCCCTTGGCGAGGTCGGCGGCGTGAGCGGCGAGCTTGTACGTGATAACGCCCTCTTTGACGTCCTGTTTGTTCGGCAGGCCGAGGTGTTCCTTTGGCGTAACGTAACAGAGCATTGCCGTTCCGAACCAGCCGATCATCGCCGCACCGATGCCTGACGTAATGTGATCGTAGCCCGGAGCGATGTCGGTCGTCAGCGGTCCGAGCGTGTAGAACGGAGCCTCGCCGCAAACCTCGAGCTGCTTGTCCATGTTCTCTTTGATGAGGTGCATGGGGACGTGGCCCGGCCCCTCGATCATCGTCTGGCAGTCCATTTCCCATGCGATCTTGGTCAACTCGCCAAGCGTGTCGAGTTCGGCAAACTGAGCCTCGTCATTCGCATCAGCGATCGAGCCCGGCCGCAATCCATCGCCTAGGCTAAAAGCAACGTCATACGTCCGCATGATCTCGCAGATCTCGCGGAACCGCGTGTATAAAAAGCTCTCTTCGTGATGCGCCAAACACCATTTGGCCATGATCGAACCGCCGCGGCTGACGATTCCGGTAGTGCGCTTCGCCGTCATCGGAATGTATGGCAAACGAACTCCGGCGTGGATCGTAAAATAATCGACGCCTTGCTCAGCCTGTTCGATCAATGTGTCGCGGTAAATTTCCCACGTCAGGTCTTCGGCTTTGCCGTTCACTTTCTCCAGTGCCTGATAGATCGGTACGGTGCCGATCGGGACGGGGGAATTTCGCAGGATCCATTCGCGCGTCGCGTGAATGTTCTTGCCCGTCGAGAGGTCCATCACCGTGTCGGCTCCCCACAGCGTCGACCAACGCATTTTTTCGACCTCTTCTTCGATCGAGGATGCAACTGCACTGTTGCCTATATTTGCGTTGATCTTAACGAGGAAGTTGCGGCCGATGATCATCGGTTCGCTTTCCGGGTGATTAATATTTGACGGTATGATCGCACGGCCGCGGGCGACCTCGTCGCGGACAAATTCCGGCGTTACAAATGACGGTATCGCGGCCCCGAATGACTCGCCTCTATGCTGGTGATTCAGCGACGATCGGTCGCTGCGTTCGGCTTGTGTCAGCTTGTCGAACTCGGCCTGCCGTCCCAGATTTTCACGTATCGCGACGTATTCCATCTCCGGCGTGACGATGCCCTTTCGGGCATAATGCATCTGGGTGACGCAATGGCCTGGTTTCGCTCTCAGCGGAGCACGGCGAAGGCCCGGGAATTCTTCGAGCGCTCCGCGATCCTTAACGCGGGCGATCTCCTCGGCTCCTTTCGTCAAATAGCCGTTGTCCTGCGGGACGATCTCGCGGCCCTGGTATTCCTCGACATCGCCGCGGCCGACTATCCACTCGCGGCGCAATGCCGGCAAACCCTCACGGACGTCACATTTCGTTTCGGGGTCGGTCCATACGCCGCTCGTGTCATAAACACGAACCGGCGGATTGTCGGCCAAGGTACCGTCCATCTCTTTTGAGGGCGACAGGGCTATCTCACGAAACGGCACTTTCAAATTGTGATTATTTTCATTGACCGTCGAGCCGTTGGTCCCGACATATATTTTTCGCGACGCCGGCAATTTTACCTGACCGCTGCTGATCTCTGACTTTTGATCTCTTATTTCCTCGTTCATTGTTTTTCTCCCTTCGTCGGTATTATCCGCATCAGGTTTTGGGGTAACGCCAATTGGCGACTCTCAGCTAACTTCAGCTCCCCCGAAAACTTGCGTTCTAAGATTGTAGCTAAATTGTCTCCGATTTGCTCGTGTCATATCCATCGTGTCGGGCATTTTATATCGGGGACGATGTTCTTTATTAGCCGTCTGGCGACTTGCCTTTCGACGTGTCCCGCGATTCGGACGTCAGTGAAAATGGACGACCGGCGACAACCTTTTGCGGCAAATGCTATTCTAACGGCATAAGTGTTGATCATTGATGAACACAATTTCGGAAACGGAGGGGCGTGTGAAAAAAGTGATCTTGGGGATTTTCGTCGTATTGTTGATCCAGGCCGGGTTCATTTCGCTAACGTCACTCGATCGAAGTACGGAAAGCGCGTCGGGCATCACGCCGATCATTTCTGCTCCCGGGAGCATTGAATATGACTCTATCGCAGATCTCGGAGTGGCGGGGCTCGACATCGGTATCTACTCTGACGCTGACGCGACGCGTCTCCACCGGCCGCCATATTCGATTCGAAGCGATGTCGCCCGCAAAGGTCCGGGCAAGCCCTTGCCCGCAAACGTGACATTGAAGCCGGCAAAGCCCTCTTTCAGATTTGATCCGGTCGTCATTTCGGTCAAAACCCCACAACCCGTAACGCCGCCTTCTCAGGACGCGGAACTTAGGCCCGCCTTTCAACCGGCAAAGATGACGATTTCCGTGTCGGAAGGTGCTTCGAGAAAGCGTTCATTCTTCTCCAGATCTCTGTCGGTCATAAAGGCACCCTATAAGTGGATCAAATCCTTGGGCCCGAGGATTATGTGATCGCGGCGGACGAAAAACGTCATCCGTCATCTTTTAGCCCACCGATCGGGCTCTCGTGCAGGTCGCTCTAGAGAGCGAGACGGCTAAGACATTTGACCGGTCGTTGACTCAGACGAACTTGCCCTTTGTTTTTAACAGAACGAACAATAAAGGGCGGCCATTATGGCCGCCCTTTCATTTTGCATATTGTGGTGGCGGGGGGGAGACTTGAACTCCCGACCTCGGGGTTATGAATCCCGCGCTCTAACCAGCTGAGCTACCCAGCCACGAACATTTGATTATAGATCGGCTATGGAAAAAATCAAGTTCCGACAACGTGAGTCGGCGACGCAGACGGCTGCACCGCGGGCGGGCGGGGTTCACAAACGCATCAGGAGGATTTAATATCTAGGTATCAGCGACCTTTGAGTATTATGAATATTCCGATCGTTTTTGGTGCAAACGTCGAGCATACCGCGATATTGCTTGACCTGTTTATAATGCTCGCCGCTGCTAAGCTGATGGCGGAGATATTTGAGCGGCTACGGCAGCCCGCCGTTGTCGGCGAGATACTGGCCGGTGTGATCGTCGGCCCGAGTCTGCTCAGATGGGTCGAACCGTCGGACATGATCGGTGTCCTCGCGGAGTTTGGCGTCATTTTTCTCCTATTTAACGTTGGGCTCGAAACCAAGCCGCAATCGATCTTTCAGGTCGGTCGGCGGGCGGCAATGGTCGGTGTAGCCGGAGTCATTTTGCCCTTTGTCGCTGGCTATTTTCTCGCTCATGCTTGGGGCGGTTCATTCATCGAATCATTGTTCATCGCTGCCGCGCTCGTCGCCACATCGGTCGGCATCACGGCGCGTGTACTCGGTTCAATGGGCCTTTTAGACAGCGACACGGCACGGATCATCCTCGGTGCGGCGGTCATTGACGATATTCTAGGCCTGATCATTTTGTCGCTCGTCTCATCGGTCAGCCAGGGCAGCGTCAGCATTATGGGCCTCGCAAAAACGGCCGGGGCTGCGATATTGTTCACGCTCTTTGTGGCTCTGGTCGGCTCGCGGTTGATCAATCGGCTGGCGCCGATGTTTGCGCGTCTGAGGCTCGAGCGGCCCTTCTTCGCTCTCGGGCTGATCCTGTGCCTGGGATTGTCGGTGGCCTCCGCCTATGTCGGCGTCGCGGCCATCATCGGTGCTTTTCTGGCGGGCATGGCTCTTGCCGAGGCGACTGAAGACAACAAGAAGATGCATCAGCTGACGACCGGCGTCACCGAGTTTTTGGTACCGTTCTTTTTGGTCAATATCGGTATGCAGCTTGACCTCTCGGTCTTTCGCGAGACCTCGGTCATTTTGTTTGCTATCGTACTGACACTTCTTGCGGTCATTACCAAATTTGTCGGCTGCGGCGTCGGGGCATGGGGATTGCCACGACGTGAAATGGCCCAGGTCGGCATCGGAATGGTCCCTCGCGGTGAGGTCGGCATCGTGGTCGCTCAGATCGGGCTTGGGTTAGGCGTGATCGGCAAGGATTTTTTTGCGGCGGTCCTCTTTATGGCCGTCGCGACGACGCTGATCGCACCGCCATTTATCAAAATGCTGTTTGCGGTCGATACCGACGGCGATGGTATCCCGGATCCGCTGCCAGAGGTTGACGTGTCGAACGACTTTGGCCGGATCGGTTAATTTGGAACAACTTGCTACGCTCGAGAGGCGTCGAAACAGGTAATGGTTAATATGTTCGGACGTGTTGCAGCGGTCAGCCTTTTGCTTTTGACGATAGGATCGGCGGCGACCCTTTCGCAGGTTCGCACCGGGACATCGGCCGGGCAATTCCGCGTGATACGCATCGTTTCGGTACCGGATGCAACAGTCTGGGTAGACGGAGTTCGCTTTGGCAAGACGGGAGCAGACGGCAAACTCGAGGTCCGAACGATCTCGACCGGCGGCCACCTGCTTCGTGTCCGGGCGGACGGTTACAAGGAGCGTGTCCTGAATCTCGCACCCGCCCAAAAGGGAGAGGTCCGAGCCGATCTGACGAAAACGTCCGACGCGGCTGAACTGGCGTTCCAGGAAGCCGAACGCCTGACGCTCGTCGATCGCGATAAGGCGATCGAAGCCTATAAAAAGGCGATCAAGCTGCGGCCCGCCTACCCTGATGCTTTTGTGGCTCTTGCGCGCGTCCAGTCGGAGACCGGCGATCTCGAGGATGCCGAGAAGGCGATCGCCTCAGCCCGAAAACTCCGGCCCGCGTTCGCCGAGGCGTCAGCCGTACTTGGCCGAATATACAAGGACCTCGGGCAGGAGGAGAAGGCCATTGCCGCATTCCAGCGTGCGATCACCGAAGGCAAGGGATTTCAGCCTGAGGCGCTTGCCGGGCTCGGCCTGCTATATAAGGAAAAGGCCGAGGGCTTTGGCGGCTCGGGCGAATTCGAGGACGAACAGGCCAATTACACTGAGGCCGCAAAGTATCTGCAACGCTCAGTCAAGCAAATATCCGGGGCTCCCGATGCCGTTGTGATATATCAGCTGCTTGGCCTGTTTTATGAGCGGATGCAAAGATATCAGGATGCGATAGCGGTCTACGAAGAATTCCTGCGCATTTTCCCAGATAGCGCTGAGGCGACTGCTATCCGCTCTTTCATTGTCCAACTAAAAAAACAATCCACCAACGACCGTTAATGACCGGTTTTTAGTCTCGGCCTGTCAGACTGACCGATTTCCACTCATTTTGCGGAAAAGATTTGTTGACACTCTCGAGTTAAACATTGTAGTATTAGGTGTCAACGATGTTTATCATCGTTAGTCCGTTTGAATCCCAGCAAATAGATCGAGCAAATCTCTTCAGCAGTTTCCGGCCTTTTTGGAACGCACTTGACGAGAGAACACCTACACTTAAATGTCAGCAAAACTTGGGGAAATACTTGTCCGCGAAAACCTCATAACGTCGCAACAGCTGCGTGAGGCACTGGACTACCAACGCACAAACGGAGGTCGATTGGGCTCAAACCTTGTTAAGCTCAACATCGTCTCCGATGATGTAATTACCGCTGTTTTGTCCCGCCAGTACGGAGTGCCATCCATAAATCTCGAGCTTTTTTCGATCGAGCCCGATGTGATCAAGCTCATCTCGCACGAAGTCGCACTCAAATATTCGGTCCTTCCGATCTCAAAGGTCGGCGCCACACTGACCCTCGCGATGGCCGACCCGACGAACGTGTTTGCGATGGACGATATCAAGTTTATGACCGGCTTTAATGTTGAGCCCGTCATCGCTTCGGAATCGTCAATTCAATTTGCGATAGGCAAGTACTATATCGGGTCGAACGAGATCGACATTTTCGACGCCGCTTTTGCGATCGAAAGCGAAAAGAAGGCTTCGAAGAACGGTTCGAACGGCCATCACACTAATGGATCCGGCGTTGCGGTCGGCGAAAGATTGAACGATGCCGATCTCGACGTTTCGTTG
This sequence comes from Pyrinomonadaceae bacterium, assembly GCA_044221625.1. Taxonomy (GTDB): domain Bacteria; phylum Acidobacteriota; class Blastocatellia; order Pyrinomonadales; family Pyrinomonadaceae; genus OLB17. Next base: position 20,495 of record JBGAOU010000002.1, read on the forward strand.
GACCGATTTGAATTCGGGGCCGCTCACGACGCCGAAGATTTTGAGGTTCTTGAGGACAACGACGAGATCGACCTCGCGGCTCTGGCAAAGGCGAGCGAGGACGCTCCGGTCGTCCGGCTCGTCAACGTCCTGCTCGTCGACTCTCTCCGACGCGGAGCTTCGGACATCCACGTCGAACCATATGAAAAGGATTTTCGGATACGTTTCCGCATCGACGGTGTGCTCTATGATGTGATGCACCCGCCGATGAAGATCCGCGACCCGCTCATTTCGCGTCTGAAGATCATGGCGAAACTCGATATTTCAGAGAAACGCCTGCCTCAGGATGGCCGCATCAAGATCAAGGTCAAGATCGACAATCGATCGCGTGAGTTGGATTTTCGTGTTTCGAGCTTGCCGACCTTGTTCGGCGAAAAGGTCGTGCTCCGCCTGCTGGACAAAGACAAGCTGATGCTCGACATGACCAAGCTTGGTTTCGAGCAGGAGAGCCTCGATAAGTTCAAACGGGCGATCTCCAATCCATATGGAATGGTGCTCGTCACCGGGCCGACCGGTTCGGGTAAGACAAATACCCTGTATTCGGCTCTTCAGGCCCTGAACACTCCTGAAACCAACATCATGACGGCCGAGGACCCGGTCGAGTTTAACCTCACCGGCATCAATCAGGTGCAGATGAAAGAGCAGATCGGATTGAATTTCGCCGCTGCCCTGCGATCATTTCTCCGTCAGGATCCCAACATCGTGCTCGTTGGCGAAATACGTGATTTCGAGACCGCCGAGATCGCGATCAAAGCCGCCCTCACGGGACACCTTGTCCTTTCCACGCTGCACACCAACGATGCACCGTCCACAGTTTCGCGACTCGTAAATATGGGCATCGAGCCTTTTCTGGTCGCCACCTCGGTCAACATCATTCAGGCTCAGCGTCTGATCAGGCGCATCTGCGTCGATTGCAAGGAGGAGGTAAGTCTTCCGCCCGAGGGCCTTGCCGGAGTCGGATTCTCTCCTGATGAGATCGGCACGCTCAAACTCTACAAGGGCCGCGGTTGTAAGACCTGCAACAATACTGGGTTCAAGGGCCGCGTCGGACTCTATGAAGTAATGGAGATCAATGACGAACTCCGTGAATTGATAATTATCGGCGCCAGCGCCATGGAACTTCGCAGAAAGGCGATCGAGATGGGAATGATCACATTGCGTGAATCAGGACTATGCAAGATCCGTGAGGGCATAACGACCATCGAGGAGGTCGTGAAGGAAACGGTTCTATAGGACCGATTGGAGGAAATATGTTACTAAGGGCAATCGCATTATCATTGGCACTATTGTTCGGCATCGGGGTGATCATTCCGTTAGCGACCGACAATGCAGAGGCCGGGCCGCGCAAACAGCGAAAGCAGCGCAAGCACTACAAGAAATATTCCAAGAAATGGTGGCGGCAATACCGGGCACGTCAGGCCAAGCGCAAAGCGCTGCGGGCTCGCCAACGGGCATTACGGCTGCGCCAGATCAGACTTGCGAAGATGCGCGAGGCCGGCAAAACGGATAAGGCCGCTGTCAGCGTTGCCAAACAGTTAGGCAAAAAGCCGGTGACACAGCCGGCCCGCGAAAATGCGCCGTCGATGGTCAATGCAGCACAGAGCACGAATGGCGAGATCCGTTTTCGTGTGGATGATTCGGCCGGCTCGCAGGTCGGATCCGCGTCAATTTCAGTCGTTGGGCCGTCCATTGGCGAAACCGCCATCGAAGGCCGCAATAAGGCTGTCGGAGGCGTTTCGACCGTCTCGCTTCGCCGCGACATCATCAATCGTATGATCCAGGAAAATGGCTGGGTCGTTAACGACTATCAGAAGCAGATCGGCGGACGCGACGTTTATGTCGTTGTCGCTCAGTCGCAGTCAAAGAACGGGAAGGTTCAATCCAGAATGTTCTATTTCACCGAGGTCGACGGCCGTATCTACAATGTCGCGACAAATTCTCCGGTCGAAGAGGCAGAGCGTCTTGCTGAAGAATCAGAGAAGGTCATCAATTCCCTCCAGAGCCGCATTCGGCCGGCTCAACGAGCTTCCGTTAAGGAATAAACACTATGAACTTTGATCAACAGGCCAGTGTCGAATCACAATTGACACTCCCTGACCTCCTAAAAAAACTCACCGACCTCGGCGGATCGGACCTCCACCTGTCCACCAATTCAGCCCCGCAGGTCCGAGTTAACGGCCATCTGTCACCATTGCCGGGTATCCCGGCAATGACGGCGGGCGATACCAAGCGTCTGGCTTACTCTGTCCTGACCGATGCGCAAAAGCACCGGTTTGAGGAGAATCTTGAGTTGGACTTTTCGTTCGGCCTCAAGGGGATGTCACGATTCCGTGCCAATCTCTTCAATCAAAAAGGCGCTGTCGGTGCCGTATTTCGCGCGATCCCGTACGAGATCAAGTCGTTTGATGCCCTGGGGCTGCCGCCCGTCGTGTCAGACCTCTGCAAAAAGCCGCGCGGCCTGATCCTGGTGACTGGCCCCACCGGTTCCGGTAAATCGACGACCCTCGCCTCAATGGTCGACAAAATAAACGTCGATCGTCACGATCACATACTAACGATCGAAGACCCGATCGAATTTCTGCACAATCACAAGAACTGCGTCGTAAATCAACGCGAGGTCGCTGCCGATACACATTCGTTCGCGGCCGCCTTGCGTACGGCCCTCCGTCAGGATCCGGATGTCGTCCTCGTTGGCGAAATGCGAGATCTCGAAACGATCGAGATGGCTCTCCGAATCGCCGAGACCGGACACTTGACGTTTGCCACACTGCACACCAATTCGGCATATTCAACGATCAACCGTATCATCGACGTTTTCCCGGCGGGCCAGCAGGCCCAGGTCCGCACCCAGCTGTCTCTGGTTCTCGAAGGGATAATGTGTCAGACGCTGCTGCCCAAAGCGTCCGGTGACGGCCGAGCGATGGCTCTCGAGATCCTCGTGCCGAATTCGGCGATCCGAAACCTGATTCGCGAAGACAAGATCCACCAGATCTATTCGATGATGCAGACCGGTCAGGACAAGTTCGGAATGCAGACTTTCAACCAATCGCTGGCGACATTGGTCCACAAAAAGCAGATCACCCTCGAAGTGGCGATGCAGCGATCATCGAACCCCGATGAACTCAGGGAGCTTATCGAACGCGGTTCCGGACTGAACGATTCTTACGGCGGAACCGGCCGCCCTGTGACCCGGCCCGCCGGCGGCAGTCCGTATGCCCAGGCAAGAAATATCGGCGAGCGCCCCCGCTAGTCGCCAATTGATCAATAGGAGCTAATAAAGCCATGCCAACATTTGCATTTAAGGGCAGAAATCGCCTTAACGAACTAGTAACCGGCGAACGCGAGGCCGCGACTCAGGATGAACTGCGAGCGCTTTTGCGTCGCGAGCAGATCGTTATGACCCAAGCCTCAGAAAAGGGGCGCGAGATATCGATCCCGAAACTCGGCACACGCAAGAAGGTCAAAGCCAAAGAACTGGCAGTTTTCACCCGCCAGTTTTCGGTTATGATCGATGCCGGTCTGCCCCTAGTTCAGTGCCTGGACATTCTTGCCGAGCAGCAGCTGAATGCATTCTTCAAGGACGTATTACGCCAGGTGCGACAGAGCGTGGAAGAAGGTTCGACGCTTTTTGCCGCCTTGCAAAAGCACCCGAAGGTCTTCGACAGCCTTTTCACACATATGGTTGAGGCCGGTGAGACGGGCGGTGTGCTCGATCTGATCCTTCAGCGTTTGGCGACACTCATCGAAAAGGTCGTCAAGCTCAAACGAAGCATCGTGTCAGCGTCGATCTACCCGGCCGCGGTCATCACGGTCGCCATCGGTGCGATCGCGATCATTATGATCGTTGTTATCCCGCAGTTCGAACAGATCTTCCTCGGACTTCTCGGACCGGGCGAGGCACTGCCGCTGCCGACCCGTATCGTGATGTCGATCTCAGGCTTTATCGCAGGCTGGGGCGGGTTGACCACACTCGTGGTTTTGATCGCGTCCGCGGTCGGCATCCGTACCTATTACAAGACGCCGAAGGGGCGTTGGCAGATCGATGCTCTGCTGCTCAAGACTCCGATCTTCGGCAGTATCCTCAGAAAGGTCGCCGTTGCCCGCTTTTCCAGGATCTTGTCGACACTTCTTTCGTCAGGTGTGCCGATCCTTCAGTCGCTTGACATCACCGCCAAGACCGCCGGAAACGTGATCATCGAAGACGCGATTCTCAAGGTTCGGGCCGGCGTCGAACGCGGCGAGAACTTTGTCGACCCGCTGAAATCGACCAACGTGTTTCCGCATATGGTCGGACAGATGATCGGTGTCGGCGAACAGACCGGTGCACTCGACGCTATGCTTGGCAAGATCGCTGACTTTTATGAAGAGGAAGTCGATACTGCTATCGCCGACCTGCTCGGCCTGATGGAACCGGTCCTTATCGCCTTTCTCGGCGTCACGATCGGCGGCATCGTCATCTCGATGTACCTGCCGTTGTTCTCGCTTATCGGCAAACTCGCCGGAGGCGCAAAGTAACCCCGGCAATTATGTTTTCAAACACCGCTTTAGGAGTTTGAGTTTTTGCAAGCACAGATCCGTGCTTGTCCAATAACCGAGGCCGCCCGATCGAAATATGATCGGGCGGCCTCAAACTTTTCTTGCGAACTATCGTCAAAGCTTCAATGACTCATATTGCGAAACTATAATTTTGACTCGATACGTGATATTGTCGCCTAAATAACTTGATCACGGAGGGTTTGAATTGATGAGTTCTGTTTTCGGTCAACTGAGTCGAAATTTCTACGGCGCGGCGGCATGGTTATCATTTTTTACGTTGGGTCTGGTCTTTCTGGGATCGGCACAATTGGTTGCGGCCCAAGATGGGGCAGTGAACGAGGGGATGGAAGTCAGATCGGCGGCCAAATTTGATGTTTCGCCGCCGCTGAGATCGATCAAGCCCGATCTTTCGACAAAGGTGAAGAAGGCCGATGACGATGTCGGCTCGGGCGGTCCGGTCGGAAGGACCGATCACGAACCTGACCCGGTGCTTCAGTCAACAGTTGGGACCGGTGTATTTACCCAGCGTGACTCTGCGATCCCGTCAACGATCGCAAATTTTGCCGGAATGAACGGCACTACCGGCGGTACGCCGCCGGACCCTAATGGCGATATCGGCCCGAATCACTACGTTCAAACTGTAAACTCGAGATTTCAGATATTTAACCGTTCCGGTGTTTCACTCTTTGGGCCATCAAATATCAATACTCTGTTTGCCGGCTTCGGCGGCCCCTGTCAGACCGAAAACGCCGGTGACCCTGTAGTATTGTACGATCAGCTCGCTGATCGGTGGTTGATCAGCCAATTTACCGACTCGACCGGGCCGTTCTTCAACTGTGTGGCGATCTCGACCACGGCTGACCCCCTTGGAACCTACTATCGGTATGCCTTTGAAACACCTACATTTCCTGATTATCCAAAATACGGTGTTTGGCCCGACGCATATTATTTGAACACCCGCGAGACCGGCGTTTTGGGCTTATACGCACTTGAGCGAACCGAAATGATGGCCGGAAACCCCGCTGCCAGATCGGTCAGGTTTACCGTAGCTCAGGGAGCTTCCGGCCCAAATGGCCTCCTCAACGCCGATCTTGACGGTGCGACATTACCTCCGGCAGGCAGCCCCAATTACCTGGTTGGCACGATGGACAACGACATCGGCGCCGCGTCTGATTCGCTAATGCTGTACAAGTATCATGTTGATTGGGTGAATACTGTTAATTCGACCCTAACGGGTCCGACGCTGATCCCGATCGCCCCGTTTGACACGGTTTTCCCGTGTTCTGGCGGCTCGACGCCGTCCCGAAACTGCATTCCGCAGCCCGGCACCACAACCAAGATCGATATCCTGTCATATCGGCAAAGGCCCACATTCAGGCTGGCTTATCGCAATTTTGGTACTCACGAATCGCTTGTTACCAGCCAGTCCGTCGAGGCAAGTACCGGGATGGCGGGTATGCGTTGGTGGGAAGTTCGGAGTCCTAATTCGACGCCGACGCTCTATCAGGAAGGTACATTTGGACCAGGCGCGACCGACGGCATCCATCGCTGGATGGGCAGCATTGCGATGGATCGGCTCGGAAACATGGGCCTTGGCTACAGTGTCTCTGATGCGACGAGCGTGTTTCCCGGCATCCGCTACACCGGCCGTCTGGCTGGTGACCCGCTGGGTCAAATGCCGCAGGGTGAGGGAACGATCATCAACGGCGGCGGTTCGCAAACGAGCACCGCAAGCCGCTGGGGCGATTACACCTCAATGAGCGTCGACCCGCTGGATGACTGTACGTTCTGGTACACCAACGAATACTACGCAACCACGTCAACGACCGGCTATTCGACCCGGATCGCGTCGTTCAAGTTTCCTAATTGCGCCGCTCCGACCGCCCAAAGCCCGGCGGATTTTGACGGCGACGGCAAGACCGATCTGTCGATCTACCGTCCTGTTCCGGGCGAATGGTGGTGGCAGCGGAGCAGTAACGGCGGTAATAGTGCAGCCCAGTTCGGTACATCGACCGACCGCATTACGCCCGGCGATTACACCGGCGACGGCAAAACTGATCTGGCGTTTTTCCGGCCCGCGACAGGATTTTGGTACATACTACGCAGTGAGGATTTCTCATTCTACGCTTTTCCGTTCGGAACGACGGGCGACACCCCGGCGCCCGCTGACTTTGATGGAGATGATAAGACTGACGCGGCGATCTTCCGGCCGTCAAACTCGACTTGGTACATTAACAAGTCGACGGGCGGCACCACCATCACGACGTTCGGCTCATCCGGCGATCTGCCCGTTACAGCCGATTATGACGGCGACGGCAAGTCCGACGTAGCGATCTATCGCCCGAGCCTCGGCCAATGGTGGATCGATCGGAGCACAGCAGGTTTGATCGCCTTTGCATTCGGCGGTATCAGTGATCGTCCCGCGTCGGGCGATTACACCGGTGACGGCAAGGCGGACGTCGCATTCTGGCGGCCTTCGTCAGGCGAATGGTTTATTTTGCGAAGCGAAAATTCAAGCTTCTACTCGTTCCCTTTCGGCACAGTCACCGATATTCCGGTGCCGGGCGATTATGACGGCGACGGCAAACAGGATGCGGGTGTCTTTCGTCCGTCAAATTCGACCTGGTATGTAAATCGTTCTACGGCCGGAACCTTGATCCAGCAATTTGGTCAAAACGGCGATGTTCCGGTACCGAACGCCTACGTCCGTTAAGTTCGTTAACGGTGAACGGCGTTCTGATACCGTGCGACAAGCGGTATAGTATGGCCGGTGGTTGAAAAGCCGCCGGCCTTTTTCAACAAACTGCTTGAACCTGTGATCGACCGATCCGGCCTGAATCGCAGATATCTCAGCCTTCCTTGTGCACGACAGAGTACTCCTAACATTGGCCTTGCTCGCAAAAAAAAAGCGGCCGGTGTACGAACCGGCCGCATGTCTCAATGGACTAGTGGAGAAGAGACTAACTCGGTGGGAAGTGGTTTTGGGGTCAACACACGGGGCTGGCGTGCCGGCCTCAAATCTTATTGATTCACCAACCTCATCCGGCCGTCAGCTAAACGAATAGCGATCGCGTTCGGTTCATAAACCGCCAGCGGACGGGCCTCCTTCTTTTCAAGCTTGACTGCCGTCGCGTCATTTACCCGCTTAGCCGTGCGTATGTATGACGGGTTGGTTATCGAACTATATCGTGCCGAGATTCGCCGCACGTATTCACGCGTTTCAGCGTATGGCGGTATCGAATTGCCATACTTCATTACTGCACCCTCTCCGGCGTTGTACCCGGCGAGTGCCAGACTGACGTCCTGCCCAAACATATTGAGCAGCATCCGCATGTATTTCACGCCGCCCTCGATGTTTTGCTTCGGGTCATAGATATTGGTGACCCCGAGGCGGCGGGCAGTAGCCGGCATCAATTGCATCAAGCCGCTCGCGCCCTTGTAAGAGGTTGCCCGCAGCTTAAATGACGACTCCTGATGCATCTGCGCATAGATCAAGAGCGGGTCGATATTATATCGGCGGCTCGAATCGACAATGTAGGCATCGATGGCCGGATCGCCGGTCGTAAATCCTTTCATGCTCGATCCGGCGGCCATTATCAAGCGTGTAACCTCGGCGGAACGTTGGGATTCACGCTGTGCAAGGCCGTCGCCCGCGTTCATGCGCGATCTGCCGGTGACTACGACCTGAGCGGTCTTTTGGGTAAGCTTTTTGCTTTTCGCAGCTTGTTTAGCGATCGGCACACTAACTGGCGGGGCCGGGCGGTAAACTTGTACGCCCTTGGCCGTGTCAAAATTATCAAAAAATCGGGGACGCTGTTGGGCAAATGCGGAGACGCTTAAGAGTAGGATTGCGACTAAGATCAGGTGAGACTTTTTCATTTTGGTTGGTGTGTTTGAGGCAGAGAGTGTGAGCATGCCTGAACCGCGTTTCAACTCTCCATTTAATAGAAAGAACGAAGCCCGAATGGTTTCCACATTTTTGAAATAAATTCAACATTGTTATGCACGCGATCTTCTGCAACGAATGAAATTGTGAGTCTTACGGGCCTCAGGGGTAGTTTTTGGTTTCTACCTGTGGCAAAGTTGGGCTATCGTTTACCTATGCTGTACGTGTCGCAGATCATCAATCGCCCGATCTTTGATGCCCGCAATGAGAAGATCGCGGTCATTAAAGATGTGATCGTGCGATACGGCCGTGAAGATTACCCCCCGGTGATCGGATTGGTGGCCAGATATCGCCGTCGCAACTTCTTTATGCCCCGACGTGATATTTCTGAGCTTGGGCTTAGCGGGGCAAAGATGCGGTCTTCGATACTTGACCTCAATCCTTTTGTCCGGCGTGACGGTGAAGTGCTGCTGCGAAAAGATGTGCTCGACAACCAGCTTATCGACGTCGACGGCAAACGAGTGGTTCGGGTGAACGACGTGCAGATAATCCAGGCCGGATCGATGTGGCGAGTGTCGGGGGCAGATGTCAGTCTCCAGGGCTTTGTCCGCCGTTTAATGCCGAAAGGATTTTATGGCAGCGATCGACCTGTCGAGGTCATCGATTGGGCGGACGTTGGCTACCTTGCCACCGACACTGCGACCGTGACCGTTCAGCTTAAATCTTCGAAGGACAAGCTGTCGCGGCTCCATCCGGTCGAGATCGCTCAGTTGGCCGAAACACTTTCGCCGATCCATCGGACGGAGGTCGTCGAGAGTCTCGATGACGAGATCGCCGCTGACACACTTGAGGAAATGTCGACCGAGGCTCAAGCCAGGATCCTTGAGGATATGGACGAAGAGCGGGCGGCCGATATCCTCGAGGAGATGTCGCCCGACGACGCTGTCGACGTTCTTGACGAAATGGATGACGAAAAGGCCCAGGAGCTTTTCGACCTGATGGAGGACGACGAAAAGGCCGATGTCGCCGAGCTGATGCATTTTGACCACGACACTGCCGGCGGATTGATGACGACCGAATTTGTGGTGTTTCCGAAAAAGTATACTGTCGGCGAGACGATACGGTCGCTCCGCGAGATGGCCGAGACGCCAAACATGATCTACTACCTCTACGTAGTCGAAGAAGAGGGGTCGTGGAAGCTCTCAGGCCTAATCTCACTGAGATCGCTGATCCTCGCCGACCCGACCTTCACACTCGAGGACGTAATGCGAAGCGAATTTCGCTACGCCCATCCGTCGGATTCGGCCGCTGATGTCGCTCAAACGATATCTGAGTACAACTTGCTTGCCTTGCCTGTCATTGACGACGAGGGAGATATCGCCGGCATCGTCACCGTTGATGACGCAATGGAGATCCTGCTGCCGAAGAACTTTCAGCGGCGGCTTCCCCGGCTGTTCGGATAGATCGGCCGGCGGTTGAGTAGACAGATCATTCGGCGCGGTATTTTTAAGAACCTGTCCGATCCCGGCCGGTGCTGCGATCGCCTTACCTTTCAAAATGGGAGTTCAAATTGTGTTTAAAATGCGTCTAATTTGCTTACTGCTCTGCAGCTTTCTTCTGATCACCTCGGCGATCGTTGCCCAGACACCAACCGCCGCGGTCACGCCGACGGCAACCCCCGTTCCGGCCGCAACGCCGACACCGACGCCTGACCCGATGGCGTCAGGCGTATTTTCGGGGCTGCGATTTAGATCGATCGGCCCGGCTGTCACATCGGGGCGCGTTATCGCCTTTGCCGTTGATCCCAGCGATCGAACGAAGTACTACGTCGCGGTAGCATCAGGCGGCGTTTGGAAAACGGTCAACGCCGGCACGACATGGACACCGGTTTTCGAGAACGAAGGCGCCTTTTCGATCGGGGCGGTCGCACTTGACCCCAAAAACCCTTCAACCGTCTGGGTCGGCACCGGCGAACGCAATAGCCAACGCAGCGTCGGATACGGCGACGGCGTTTATCGATCCGACGACGGTGGCAAGAGTTGGCGCAATGTCGGACTCAAGACATCCGAACACATCGGGCGAATCGCTATCGATCCTCGCGACAGCAATGTTGTCTTCGTCGCGGCACAAGGCCCGCTCTGGTCTCCCGGCGGCGAACGCGGACTGTATAAGACGACCGACGGCGGCAAGACCTGGAAAGCCGTTATTTCGATCAGCGAAAACACCGGGGTGACCGACGTAGTGATCGACCCGTCCGATCCGGACACCATGTATGCCGCTACGTGGCAGCGACGTCGACATTTCTACACGCTCATCAACGGCGGGCCCGAGAGCGCGGTCTACAAATCTACGGACGGAGGCAATACTTGGACAAAATTGCGTTCCGGTTTGCCGCCGGGCGACCTCGGCCGCATCGGCCTTTCGATCTCGCCGGCAAATACAAATGTGGTTTACGCCACGGTCGAAGCGAGCGGTAACCTTAGCGGCATCTTCCGGTCGAACGACCGCGGAGCGACTTGGGAACGAACCAGCCCGAGTATTGCCCAGGGTATGTATTACGGTCAGATCGTTGCCGATCCGAAAAATGTTGACCGCGTCTATATCCCGAACGTGGTCTTTCAGGTCTCGGACGACGCCGGACGGACTCAGCGGGCGCTCGGAGAACGTCTGAAACACGTCGACAACCACGCAATCTGGGTTGACCCGAACAATACCGACTATCTACTCGTCGGATGCGATGGCGGCGTGTATGAGAGCTTTGACCGCGGTTCCAATTGGAATTTCAAGGCCAACCTGCCCGTTGGCCAGTTTTACGACGTTACAACGGATAACGCTCTCCCCTTCTACCACGTTTACGGCGGCCTGCAGGACAACAATTCGGTTGGCGGCCCGGCTCGTACCCGCAGTTCGGCAGGCATTCTCAATTCTGACTGGTACACGACCAACGGCGGCGACGGTTTTACGTCACGTATCGACCCGCTCGATCCGAATATCGTTTATGCCGAGAGCCAGAACGGCGGCCTTGTGCGATTTGATAAGAGGACCGGCGAACGCGTGAGCATCGCCCCGATCGAGGGCAAGGATATCGAATCGCAGCGTTATAACTGGGATTCGCCTTTGATCATAAGCCCGCACTCAAACACCCGTCTCTATTTTGCAGGCCACAAGTTGTTCAAGAGTGACAATCGCGGCGACGACTGGAAAGTCATCAGCGGCGACCTTTCTCGCGGCCTCGACCGCAACGCTCTGCCCGTTATGGGAAAGGTCTGGGGACCGGACGCGGTTGCCAAGAATCAGTCGACCGCACTTTACGGCAACGCATCAGCATTGTCTGAATCGCCGAAAAAGCAGGGCCTTTTGTACATCGGCACCGATGACGGTCTGATCCAGATCACCGAAAATGACGGACAGAGCTGGAGAAAGGTCGACAAGATCGCAGGCGTGCCGGACAACAGTTATGTTCATCGCGTCCTCGCGTCACAGCATGATGCGGGTACCGTGTACGCACTGTTCAATAATCATCAGAACGGTGATTTCAAACCCTATCCGATGAAGAGCACTGACACCGGCCGGACGTGGACCTCGATCAAGGGCAATCTGCCCGAACGCGGTTCGGTTTATGCGATCGCCGAGGATCACGTAAACCCGAATCTCCTTTTCATCGGAACCGAATTCGGAGCCTTCTTCACCGTTGACGGCGGCGCGAAATGGGTGCAGATGAAGAGCGGCCTGCCGACGATCGCGGTACGCGATATCGCCGTCCAAAGGACCGAGAATGATCTCGTGCTTGGCACATTCGGGCGCGGCATTTACATCCTCGACGATTATTCGCCGCTGCGTCAGGTCGATCGGGCGATGATCGATAAAGGTTCGGCGATATTTCCGATCAAGGACGCATTGATGTACAACCGCTCAAATTCGTCGTTCGCCGGTTCGCAGGGTGCATCATTTTATACGGCTCCTAACCCAGCATACGGAGCGTCGATCACATATTTTCTCAAAGAATCGCCAAAGACCCTCAAGCAAAAACGGCAGGAGGCAGAACGCGAAGCTGAGCGAAAGAAAACGGCGTCTCGCTACCCGACCATTGCCGAGCTCCGGGCCGAAGCTGAAGAGGAGGCCCCGACAATTATATTCACTATCACCGATGCCGAGGGCTCGGTCGTTCGTCGACTCACTGCTCCTGCCGGACAGGGCGTTCAGCGTGTCGTATGGGATATGCGCTACACTCCGCCGTCGATATCAGCTGCTTCGCCCCAAGGTGCCGGCGGGCCGCCCGATGGAGGCGGAGGCGGATTTGGCCAGGGCCCGCAGGGACAGTTCGTAATGCCCGGAAAGTACAGCGTTTCGATGGCGACGCGAGTGAACGGCGTCGTTTCAGCGATGCCCGGCTCTCAGAGTTTCAACGTTGTGGTCGAGGGCAAGGAGAAGATGACCGATGCCGAACGTACGCTGCTGGCCGATTTCCAGCGAAAGGTCGCGAAACTGCAGAGAGCGGTCGGCGGAGCGGTAGAGGTCTCGGGCGGTGTCAAGAGTCGAATTGGCTTGCTCAAGCGTGCCGCAATGGAAGCTCTGACCGATAACAAGAAATTAATGGATCAGGCCGAGGCGTTTGACAATGAGATAGATCAGCTGATCAACGAACTTCGCGGCGGACGAGAGAATTCCGACATTCCTCCGCCGTCGATCGCCTCAAGGATCGGCAATGTCGCTGGCACGATCCGGCTTTCGACCATCAAGCCGACGCAAACTCAGTTGGATCAGTATGAACTGTCGAATACCGAATTTGCTCCGGTGCTGGCCAGGCTTCGAACCTTGGTCGAGATCGATCTGCCTAATTTTGAAAAAGCACTCGAGGCGGCCGGTGCACCTTTAACTCCGGGACGCCTGCCGCAATAGCGGCCGCCTTCCCCTGCGCATTTCGGCCCTGACAGATATCGACGCAATTGACGATATTTGTCAGGGCCGAGCCATTTCCTTTACCGACCAATATCAGACACCGAACTGTTTCAGGTGGTGGTCGGTGTGTTTATACATCAGCACGGCCCACTGTTTAGGCGTCAAATTTCCGAACATTGGATGGTTAAGGCATTCGTGGTCGGCCGACAGCGTACCAACGCGTGAAAGCAGCCCGATCAGAGCTTCTTTGTCCGCCGCGGCACCTTGCGGCGTCCTTCCCTTTTGTTGCTGATCGAACTCGGCTGATACCTTGACCTCCTTTGGCATCGGCAGGACATACAGCACGAGTGGTTTAACTATCGTTCGAAAGGCGAACGTACTTCGTTCCGGCACGCTGGCCACAAACGGCAATTCGCTCGCCTGCACCAGATGCGACAGCATCTGATCGCAAGTCATCTTGCCCCAAAGCGGCTTTTCATCGCCGGACAATTTGTCCACCCGCCCGACAAGATAGTCCCTATCTGCATCGTTTCTTATCGTATGCATAATTTACCTAACTCCGTGCCAAGTGATCTTAAAAAAGGACCTTACGTACCGTGGTCCCGTCGAGCCATCCGATCAGATTCGTGCGTTCGAGACGCAGTAGATCTGTTTGAAGCCCCACAAAGCCCGAGATATTACAAGCATCGCTTTCCGGGATGCAGATGTCGCCGCACGCTTTAGTGCCTCGGGCGCATCCGGCCCCTAAACGCAGCGGGCTGTCGTTGGGAGGCCGCCGATCATTTCATGCCCGCACCATCTCAATACAAGATCAGCTCAATGTGCGAGGTTGGGAAAGTATAGCATCATAACGCGCAAAAGGATCCCAAACTTTCGGTAAAGAATATTGCACTTGGCAGCGGTCACGCAAGCCGTGCGAAACCGGTACCGCGTCGGCCGCGTATTGTTAATAAAACTTGTGCCGGATCAGTCCGGATTGATAGACTTGTAAAACAAAAAGTTTACCGCCAAGGAGAGATATTCTATGAAAAGAGCAGTATTTTTGTTCACGATACTTTTTTCACTTGCTTTGGCTGCGAATGCGCAGAGCGTCGAGGTTGGTTCGAGCCTTGAGAGTTTCACGTTGCCCGACCTGGACGGCAATGTTCAAACGTTGAACGGCCTTAAGGGGAAAAATGGTACGGTCATCGTTTTCTTGTCGGCCCAGTGCCCGGTAGTTAAGCTTTACAACGATCGGATCAACCAGATCGCGGCGGACTATGACGCCAAAGGGATCAAATTCATCGGCATCAACTCAAACGCCACCGAGTCGCTCGACTGGGTGAAGTCCGATGCGGCGAAGGTCGGTTACAAATTCCCCGTCCTGATCGACAAAGGCAATAAATTCGCCGATCGCCTCGGTGCGACCGTGACGCCGGAGATCTACTACCTAAACGCCGATAACGTACTGCTCTATCACGGAGCGATCGATAACGACCGCTCAGGCAAAGCGGTCACAGAACAGTACCTTCGAACTGCATTTGATCAGGCCCTGACAGGCCAAAAGATCGTCCGGACCAGGGCGAACGCGTTTGGATGTACGATAAAACGCGTGGGTGAGTGATTTAAGACTATGTCTCTATTTTGTAGATATTTCCTGAGAGCGGCCATATGCGCCGCTCTTGTTTTCGCGGGGATCCAGATGGCGGCCGGTCAGTCTGCCGCAATGCCAAAAGTCACGAAGATCGACACTGACGGGCTGTCAAAGCTGCTCAAACCGAACGGCAAACCACTATTGATAAATTTCTGGGCGACATGGTGTGACCCGTGCCGCGAGGAGTTTCCCGACCTTGTCAAGATCGACGCAGAATACTGCGGTAAGATCGATTTCATCACGATCTCGCTTGACGACCTGGCGGACATCGACACGTTTGTCCCTAAGTTTCTCTCCGAGGTAAAGGCGACGATGCCGGCGTATCTGTTAAAGACCGATGACGAGACCGCAGCGATCAAGATGGTCTCGAACGACTGGGCCGGCAACCTGCCAATGACCGTGCTTTTGGACGCGAACGGCAAACCCGCATATCAGAGAAACGGCAAGATCAGGTATCCGAATCTCGTGGCTGAGATCGACAAGGTGCTCGTCGCAAAACCGCCCGTCGATGAGATGTATGTCACCATTGACTATGTCAGGATCAAGGATGGCCGCCGCGATGAGGCGTTGTATTTTTACGAGAATAACTGGAAACTGTACCGCGATGAGGCTCTAAAGCGCGGTGTCATCCACTCGTACCAGATGCTCGAGTCGATTCCTTCGACAACGGCCCCTTTCGACCTAATTTTGATCACCTGGTACAAAAACGAAGAGCAGCACAATAATAGTGAAAAGAACTTCGAACCTATCCTGAAAGAGCTTCGCCCGACCGGCCCGAAGCTCAAGAACAGTATCGGGATCGATGATTTTCGACAAAGCCTTTTTGTCTTTCGCGGAAAGGCGATATACGGTTCAATTAAATAAGAGGAGTGGAGAAAATGTTCAGAAAGATAGAAGATTTTGCAAAGGCCTGGGACTATGAGACCGAGGCGACCGCCAAAGTGATGAATGCCCTAACTGATGCGTCGATCTCGCAAAAGGTCACCGACGATGGGCGCTCACTCGGATTTATCGCCTGGCACATCACGCAAACACTTGGTGAAATGCCCGGTTTGGTCGGCTTAACGGTCGAGGCACCGGAGTTTTCGGACGAATGTCCGTCAAGTGCCGCCGAGATCGCCGCTGCGTTTGAAACGGCTGCCCGTTCCGTTGCGGCGCAAGTATCGGAAAACTGGACCGATGAAACGCTTCTGCTTGAAGACGAAATGTACGGCGAAACCTGGTCGCGGGGGATGACGCTGTTTTATCTGATCGCCCACCAGGGACATCATCGGGGCCAAATGACGGTTCTCATGCGACAAGCCGGACTTTCGGTTCCGGGGATCTACGGTCCGTCCAAAGAGGAATGGGCCGCATTCGGTGCTCCCGCAATGCCCTGACGCTGGTTTCCAACAAGATCGCCGATCCGGCCGCGTCCCCGAGGCGCGGCCTTTCTTTCGCTCGCGCAAATCGACATCAATCCTTAAACGTTCTAAAATGTCAGTTTCGTTTTCCATTGGCGAAGTTAACAGAAGATGAACGAAACAAACATCACTCCGGACGTTGTCGCTCAGCACGGGCTTACTGAGGAAGAGTATCAGAAGATAATCGATCTGATGGGCCGCGAACCCAACATCACCGAACTTGGAGTTTTCAGCGTGATGTGGTCAGAACACTGCTCGTACAAGTCGTCACGCGTTCATCTGAAAAGACTTCCGACCTCGGGCCCGCGCGTCATCGTCCCACCGGGCGAAAATGCCGGCGTCGTTGATATCGGTGACGATTGGTGCGTTGCGTTTAAGGTCGAATCGCACAATCACCCGAGTTTTATTGAACCTTTTCAGGGTGCCGCAACCGGCGTCGGAGGCATTTTGCGCGATGTATTCACGATGGGTGCCCGGCCGATCGCAGCGATGAACTCGCTTCGCTTTGGCCCGCTCGACGACGCAAAACACGGCGGGCGAAATCGCTCGATCCTGAAAGGCTGCGTTGAAGGCATCGGCCACTACGGCAACTGTTTCGGTGTCCCGACGGTGGGCGGTGAGGTGGTCTTTGACGAATCATACAGCCTCAACCCGTTGGTCAACGCCTTTGCCTTGGGCATCCTGCGCAAGGATCAGATCTTTTTTGGCAAGGCGGACGGGATCGGTAATCCGGTACTCTACGCGGGAGCGAAAACGGGACGCGACGGCATTCACGGCGCCACAATGGCCTCGGCCGAATTTGATGAAGAAGCACTTGAAAAGCGGCCGACGGTCCAGGTGGGCGACCCATTTCTCGAAAAGCTGCTGCTTGAGGCCTGTCTTGAGGCAATGCGCTCCGGAGCGATCAAAGGAATTCAGGACATGGGAGCAGCCGGACTGACGTCATCGTCTGTCGAAATGGCGGCTCGAGCCGGCACCGGCCTCGAGCTTGATCTGACGCTCGTCCCTCAACGCGAGACCGGAATGACCGCATACGAGATGCTATTGTCTGAGTCGCAGGAGCGTATGTTGATCGTCGCCCGCGAGGGCCGCGAAAAAGAGGTCGTCGAGATATTCAATAAATGGGATCTCGACGCGGTCGTTATCGGCAAGGTCGTCGAGGGTGACCGGCTGAAGATCTTTCACCACGGCAAACTTCAGGCTGACCTGCCCGTAATGGCGCTCACCGACGAAGCACCGAAATACCAGCGCCCGATGTCGCCGCCGGCACCGGTCGAAGGCCGGGGCTTTGCGCTCCAACCGGATACGACCGACGCTAACGAGGCTCTCGTACGTTTGCTCAGTTCGGGCAATATTTGTTCAAAACACTGGGTTTACGAGCAGTATGATTCGATGGTGCGAACAAATACGGCGATCCTGCCGGGTGCGGATGCCGCGGTGATTCGCGTCAAAGAGACTCGCCGGGCGATCGCGATGTGTCTCGACGGAAACGGCAAGTTCGCCGCGATCGATCCGCGGATGGGAGCCAAGTTGGCTGTCGCCGAGGCCGCCCGAAACGTCGTTTGTGTCGGAGCAAAACCGATCGCGGTCACAAATTGTCTCAATTTTGCTTCTCCTGAAAGGCCTGAGGTGATGTGGAGTTTCTCGGAAGTCATCGACGGTATGACCGAGGCATGTAATGCGTTTGAAACACCTGTCGTGTCCGGAAATGTTTCCTTCTACAACGAAACTGACGGAGCGGGTATTTTGCCGACGCCGACGATCGGGATGGTCGGGATCATCGACGACACCCGAAAACTGATCACTCGTGGCTTCAAGTCCGATGGCGATATGATTGCCATACTCGGATCAACAAAGGACGATCTCGCCGCTAGCGAATATGCCCATACCATACTTGGGCTTTCGACGGCCGATATTATCGCAAACAAAGCGTTGCCGGAGATCGACCTTGGTCTGGAGAGTCAGGTTCAGAACACTCTATTAAAACTAGCAGATGAGATGATCGTGCGTTCGGCTCACGATTGTGCGGATGGCGGGTTGGCAGTAACGATCGCCGAGTGTTGTTTCTCCTCGCTCGGCCGCGATTCGATCGGTGCTGCCTTGGACCTCGATGTCGATGGCCTCTCGGCCGAATCAATGCTTTTCGGCGAAACTCCTTCACGTATCGTCATCAGCTTTGCCCCTGAGGACCTTTACCGTGTCGAGGCCATCGCCGGCACTTGCCCGTTCAAGGTCATTGGCAAAGTGGGCGGAGAAATTTTGTCGATCTCACTCAACGGCAAACCGGTCATTGAAAAGGCCGTATCTGAACTGCAGAACGCCTGGAACTCGTCCCTCGCATCAAGATTAGAAACATAGATCCGCCATCTTTCAGCCGGTGATGGGCTTGCCTTTTTTGAAACATTACTTTATAGTAAGGTTTCAAATAAAGCGGCAATTTCTTCCATTCTGCCTAACGAAAACAAACAACATGTAAACTGAGCGACTAGATTGTTTTCATGGATATTGCCTCGTCGGTTGTATTAAAAAAACAGAGGTACTAATTGAATGACAGTAGCTGAAAACCCGTCAAACGCTGAAAACCAAGGCATTTTTTATCGATGGCTTAATCGGATCGAGCGGATCGGCAACGCAATTCCCAATCCGGCACTTTTGTTTGTTGTTTTAGCTTTCCTCGTGTTGGTGCTTTCCGCGGTTGTTTCATGGGCCGATCTATCGGTAAAACACCCGGGAACGGGCGAGACGATCCGGGCGGTAAACCTGCTGTCGGTGGAGGGTCTTCACAAGATACTGGGCGGACTAATAACCAATTTTACGGGGTTTGCCCCGCTCGGTGTGGTTCTGGTGGCGATCCTGGGCATCTCGGTAGCCGAGGCGAGCGGGTTGATATCGGCAGTGATGAGATTGCTTGTACTGTCCGCTCCGAAAAAACTCCTGACAGTTGTCATTGTTTTCGCCGGGGTTCTCTCTCATATGGCCAGCGATGTTGGCTACGTGCTTTTGATCCCGTTGGCGGCGATGTTGTTTTTAGCTGTTGGCCGTCATCCGCTGGTTGGTTTAGCGGCAGCCTTTGCCGGTGTTTCGGGCGGCTTCAGCGCCAATCTTTTGATCGGGCCGACAGATGCGTTGCTTGCCGGGCTTACACAGGAAGCAGCCCGGATCATCGACCCGGCCTATTTAGTAACCCCGGCCGCAAATTACTACTTCATGGCAGCGTCGGCACTGTTGGTGACGGCCTTGGGCACCTGGGTCACCGAAGCCATCGTGGCTCCGCGTCTTGGTGATTATAAAGGCGAGGCGAAACAGGAGAGCCTCGAAAAGCTGTCGACGGCGGAGAAGCGTGGGATGTGGTTCACCTCGATCGTCGCCCTGCTGTTCGTCGGGTTCATTCTCTGGGGTACGGTTCCCGCTGACGGGTTTCTTCGCGACCCCAAAACAGGTAGTTTGCTCAAGTCGCCGTTTTTATCAGGGATCGTAGCGTTCATATTCGCCGGCGGAGTGCTGCTTGGCCTTGCATACGGTATCGGCGCTCGTACTTTTAAGAAGGCTGATGACGTGATCAATGCCATGGAAAATTCCATGAAGACAATGTCCGTTTACCTCGTGCTTGCATTTTTTGCGGCACAATTCGTGGCATTATTTAATTGGACCAACCTTGGAATAATACTTGCGGTCGAAGGGGCGGAACTGCTCCGGAGCATGCAGCTTAGCGGCGTTACACTGATCATCGCATTTGTGGTGCTTTCGATCGTGCTGGACCTTTTCATCGGGTCAGCATCGGCGAAGTGGGCGGTCATGGCTCCGGTTTTTGTTCCGATGATGATGCTGCTCGGGTACTCGCCGGAGTTGACCCAAGCCGCCTACCGTATTGGCGACAGTGTCTGTAACATCATCACGCCGCTGATGTCATATTTTCCCCTGATAGTCGCTTTCGCTCAAAAATACGAACCGAAAGCCGGCATAGGAACGATAATGGCGATGATGATGCCTTTCTCGATCGCTTTCTTTGTCGGTTGGACGCTGTTCTTGATCGTGTGGTTCTACCTTGGTTTGCCCCTTGGTCCGGGAGCGGAGTTATTCTACGAAACCAAACCCGCGACCTAGGCAAATTAATAATTGGCACTACTGATCGATATCGTAGTGATTTAAGATAGTGAGCGGCCATGGAATTGTCATGGCCGCGAATTTATGCTCGGCACCGGCGTTTACGTACACATACCTTTCTGCAGATCGCGATGCTCCTACTGTGACTTTGCGACCGACATATATCGCGATAGCGGTGCCGTCGAGCGGTACGTGGACTCGCTGACCTCAGAAATTCAAAATTCCCGGATCATTGTCCAAAGTCCCGCGGACACTGTCTATTTTGGCGGCGGAACGCCCTCGCTGCTTACGCCGCAACAGGTCGAACGCATAATCGAGACCGTCCGCGACAGGATCGGGATCACGTTCGACGCCGA
The DNA here is from genome assembly GCA_044221625.1 of Pyrinomonadaceae bacterium. Lineage (GTDB taxonomy): Bacteria > Acidobacteriota > Blastocatellia > Pyrinomonadales > Pyrinomonadaceae > OLB17. Next base: position 41,351 of record JBGAOU010000002.1, read on the forward strand.
GATCACGATGGAGATGAATCCGGCGACGGTGACGCTCGAGTCCCTGACGGCGTACCGGTCACTCGGCGTCAATCGTGCCAGTTTTGGCGTACAAACATTTGACGACATGGCTCTGAAGTTGCTGGCACGCGGACACAATGCCGCAGACGCGCGAAACACTTTCAAACTGCTCCGTGAAGCGGGTTTCGACAATATCAGTCTCGACCTCATCGCCGGCCTGCCCGGCCAGACGCTCGGGCAATGGGAGCAGAATCTGGACGAGGCTCTCGGTCTATCGCCGGAGCATATCTCGCTTTACCTGTTGGAGATCCATCAGGGCACGCCGCTGGCTGAACAGATCCATAGCGGCCGTCAACCGCTGCCTGACGAAGAACTGGCCGCCCAGATGTACGAGATGATGCTTGACCGTCTAGCGGCAGCCGGTTATTCACAATATGAGATCTCTAACTTCTCATTACCCGGCCGCGAGTCTCGCCATAATTCAAAATATTGGACCCTCGATCCCGTGTTCGGCTTTGGCGTGTCGGCGCATTCCTTCGACGGCTGCGAGCGGTACTCCAACGAACGCGACACCGCAAAGTATGTCGAAATGATATCGTCAGGTGGCAGTGCCGAGGTCACGCGTGAAACGGTTGACCTGTGTTCCGAGTATATTTTTCTTGGCCTGCGGCTTAATGCCGGCATCGACATTGCAGACTTCAGAAACCGTTTTGGGGTCGAATTTATGGTGAAATACGAGCACGAGGCGGCCTCACTCCTTGAGTCCGAACTGGTCGAGATAGCTGATGGACGCATCCGTCTGACGCGGTTTGGCAGACTCTATTCGAACGAGGTCTTCGCCTTATTTGTATGAATGTGAATCAGATCAAACTCGTGACTCTGTTGATCTTGCTCTCTGCCTGCGCCGTTTACGGCCAAAACAGGCAGTTGCCTGAAATCGCGCGCGAGTTTCGCGGCGTTTGGGTCGCAACGGTCGATAATATCGATTTTCCCTCGAAACGAGATCTTTCCGCCGAACAACAACGAGCCGAACTTTCGGCCATCGTCGACCTTGCCGTCAAGATGCGGCTCAATGCCGTGATATTTCAGGTGCGGCCGATGGCGGATGCAGTTTATCGCTCGGAACTCGAACCATGGTCCGAATTTCTGACCGGCCGAATGGGCAAGCCTCAGGATCTTGACCCGTTGGCCTTTCTGATCACTGAGGCACATAAACGCGGAATTCTGGTTCACGCGTGGTTCAATCCGTATCGGGCCTATCACCCGGCGGCAAAGACAATGTCCGCCGAACATGTTTCGAAAAGCAGGCCGTCGATCGTGCGTCAATACGGGCGTTACATGTGGCTAGACCCGACGGACGAGGAGGCCAAACGGCATTCGCTCGACGTCATAACGGACGTGGTACGCCGCTATGACATCGACGGGGTACACTTTGACGACTATTTCTATCCCTACGCTGAAAAGGACGCCGCCGGACGCGATATAGATTTTCCGGACGATAAGAATTACGACGCGTATCTGAGACGGATATCGGCCGCCACCGGTCCGCTTGAAAAGCCCCGACGCCAGCTTAGCCGTGATGATTGGCGGCGGCAAAATGTCGATCAGTTCATTGAGACGGTCGGGCGTGAGATCAAAAGGATCAAACCCGAGGTTGTGTACGGCATCTCGCCTTTCGGCATCTGGCAGCCGATGCCCGACCAGGGCATCACGGGTTTTAACGCCTACGAAAAGCTTTACGCCGATTCGTTGAAATGGCTTCGTGACGGGACTGTCGATTACCTCTCACCGCAACTCTACTGGGAAACAGCTCGGGCCGGACAGAGCTTTCCGGTGCTGCTCGACTGGTGGAAAGGCCAGAACGTCAAAAAGCGTTTCATTTGGCCGGGCCTCGCGGCATATAGGATCGGCTCGACGCCGGCCTTCACCTCGGACGAGATCGTGTCACAGATCGGCCTTACGCGGCGTTCGCCATTGACCTCGGGATCTATATTTTTCAGTCAGCGATCTTTGCGAAATGACCTCGGCGGCATTCAGGCCAAGCTAAACGGTAAGGCTTACGCGTCGAACGCCGTCATACCTCATTTCGCGTGGATAAAAACAGCCGCAATGGGTTCTCCGCGCGTCACCGTATCACACGGTGAGAGGTTTGTGACGGCCAGATGGGCTGAGACCGGCCGCCGCAAGGCATTTTGGTTTGTAGTTTATGTCCGCGACAAGGACGGCTGGAGCCACTCGGTATTACCCGCGTCCGAGCGTTCGATCACGCTATCGGCCAGCCGCCGCATAACGACGGTGATCGTCACCGCCGTTGATCGCCTGGGCAACGAGAGCCGCTGATCAATTTATCCGCTTGATGCGTCCGTCGAGCACCGGAGCAATGGTCGCGTTCGGCGCCGATCGTATAGCCGCCTCAAAAACGTCCGAATCCTTGGGTGCGGTCGCGGCACTGCCCAGTACCTTTCCATCCTTGAACATCGTATATCCGTCACCCGAACGGGACACCAGAAAATCAGACGTCGCAACCGTATAGGACTTTGTCTCGTCAAGCGGCTTTCCGCCGACCATGACCGAGACGATGCGGCTGCCCGCCGGCCTTTTTATATCGTACTCGAATCGCAGTCCCGATATCTGCGGAAAGCGTCCGGGCTCACCGTCTTCACCCGGCGCGCTGCGAGCGACACCGTGTTCAAGGATCGCTTTTAGGGTCTTGCCGGTCAGTTCGACCTTCACGATAGGGTTGTTAAACGGCAGCAGCGAAAGCACGTCGCGCTTGGTCAGCGGTCCGGGCTCATACGTTAGGTCCGCACGGATCGATCCGCCGTTAACGAACCCGACATCCGCGTTCACCGAGTTTCGATAAGCATCGGCGATAAAATTACCGATATTCGTCTCTTTTGTACGGCACGAGACCGAAAGGGCGTCGAGGCGCTCGGAGGTCGCCCCGACCGGCACCGCAAGCTGCTCCAGCAGGCCGCGGTATTTTTCGAATACCGGTGCGAACTCAGGAGCATCGGCGATCTTGTCCGTGACCGGCACTATCTCCCAATCAAGGCTCTCAAGCCGCCGCGTCGCGGCGTTGAAATTGAGATTGAACTTGCCCATTTCCCGTGCATCGGCCGTCATCTTGAAGATCGGCGTACCGTACGACGAGGATTGCAGCAGCGAGTGTTCGTGGCCGCCGAGTATCAGGTCAAAGTCGGCGCAACCCGCGAGCTTTTTGTCGTCAGTCATCGACAGATGGGTCAGCCCGATCACGGCGTCGGCCTTTTTCTTGCTTCGCATCTCTTTGACGAGCTTCTTGGCGACCGTGCAGTAATCGGTTACGGCCAGGCTCTCTTCCATCGACGACGTTTGTTTCGTTTCGGGCAGCAGCAGGCCGATGATACCGATCTTGATTCCGCCGATCTCGCGGATCACGTAAGGCGGCGTATCGGCAAAAATGCGTCCGGTCTTAGTATCAATGACATTGGCACCGAGCCAGGTAAATTTCGACTCTTTCATACGCGCGAGCAGGTCGGGCGTTTTGATATCGAATTCGTGATTGCCGAAGACCGCGTAATCAAGGCCGACCGCGTTCCACGCGTCGATCATCTGAGCGCCCTTGTAGGTGCGTGTCTCGACCGAGGGCGAAACCGTATCACCGCCGAGCGTGAAGATCGTATTCGGGTTTTCGGCGACCGCCGCCTTTTTCAGCGTCAGCAGGCGGGCAAGGCCCCCGCGTTTACCTCCGTCAACCGGGGCGAATTGATAAACGTCATTGACGTGCAGGATCGTAATGCGGACATTCTGGCCAAATGCCGCGGCCGACGTTAAGAGAAGTAAGGCAATTGTAATAAAGGATCTAAGCATAACGGTCACCCCCGGTCCTCGATCTTCAGATGTGTTCGGGCCTCCCAAATCTCGGGAAAGAACTTTTTGGTCAATGTCGTCATCAGATAGCCGACGCCGTCAGACCCGCCGGTGCCGCGTTTCATTCCCAACATCCGTTCGACCATCATCACGTGATGGTATCGCCACAGAGAGATGTTTTCGTCGTGGTCGATCAACAGGTCCTGCATTATGAAAAGGTCAGCGTGCGTTTCAGGTTTAGACAATATTTTAACGATCGCCGCGACCCGCTCGTCGTGCGACTCGACGGTAAAGCCGGATCGCTCCAGCAATGCCCAGAAAGCATCGGCGAGGCTTGGAGCCTCGAATCGGCGCTTGAGACGCTCATAGGCGTATTCGTCCTCTTTGAAGCTATTCAGTATCCGCTCGTCCTTTTGCCCCGAGGCAAATTCCAACTCGCGAAACTGCATCGACTGAAAGCCGCTGGCCGGATTTAGCTTGTCGCGAAACTCCAAAAAGCCGATCTGCGCCATCGACTCGAGTACGTGGATCTGGCCGACCATTACCTTCTCGATCGCGGTCACCGCCCGCAGGCTGTGGTTTACGCGAAACGCCCGACCTTCGCCCAGCCATTGCACGGTTGCGTCCATTTCGTGAAGTATCTGCTTGAACCACAACTCGTACGTCTGATGAATAACGATAAAGAGCAGTTCGTCGTGACTGGTCGGCTCCGAGAGTGTTTCCTGCAGGTTCAGCAACTCGCGGACCTTCAGGTATTTGTTATACGAGAGTGGTGGATCGATTCCGTATTCTGATGACATAAAATTGGATTGAGTACACGCTGTATCATCGTTTATGCCGATATTTATGTCAATTTTCGCGGTTTTTGGGCAATTTGGCGGAAAACCTCTTGACACGCCATTATGATTTCGCTAAATTGGCGTTCGTCAAACGAAAAACTCGCTCAAAATATTCCCAAGGATCTTGCAGTTTAAGATTACTTTGTCCCGAGATGGTTGTTCCGTTTTCGGGTTTTGTTGTGGTTGCGTTACTAGATGCGCAGTTGTGACATTGGTGGGATTTTCGTGGAATTTATGTCCGCGGCGATTGGCGACAACGCACGGCATTGAATTTTGTTTTTTAATTTTTCGGAGGATTTAAGAAGAGATGTCAAAAGCAATCGGCAAGGTCAAGTGGTTTAACAACGCCAAGGGATATGGGTTCATCGAGCAGCCCGGTGAACAGGATATTTTCGTGCATTACAGCGCGATATCTGGTGATGGTTACAAGACCTTGATCCAGGGTCAGGAGGTCGAATTTGAAGTGACCAACGGACCTAAGGGACCGCAGGCGGAGAACGTGGCGACTGTCATGTAAGAATTGACCGACCGGCAAATTGAAAAGGCGGGCCCGTATGCGGCCCGCCTTTTGATTTGTAGTGATCTATTGCGTCACAAAAGCTCTTCGCCCTTGGCTTTCAAACTTCGACGCCATAACTCACGATATGATGTGAACCGGGAAACGAGTGTATTGAAATAGTACCTTTGAGCAAACGTTAGATTACGGTCGTCAGCCATCCTTTTGATCTGTGATTCAAGCCGGGCGCGCGATTCGAACGGCGGCCGTTTTGTGGCACCGTTGAAGTAGATATCAAAATCGATCTTTAGCTTTCGAATGTCGTCCTCAAGCCGTTTCAGCGACATATCGATCTCGATCGCTTCTTCTTTCTTTGACTGAACCCCGCGGTACAGCTTGTTTCCTATCATTGCCATATGATCAGTTCAGGGCCGCGGCAGGCAGGAGAGCCCTCTATTTTATATACACTGCTAAGTCCGATCTTATTCCGTAAACGCGGAACTGTGAGTTAGAATGCCGTTATGTCCAGCGAACAACACACGGTTCAAAACACTTTGCGCAGTTTGCCGTCGATAGACGAATTGGTACGCTCGCTTTTGAGCCGCTCCGACATGGCAGACGCCGGCCACGCCCGCGTGACTGAGTTTGCCCGTCGCGCGGTCGATTCGGTTCGCAGTGACGTAATAACGGGAAACGCCGCGGAACAGGATCTCGCCCGCCTGGCCGAAATACGTGCCGTCGATATGTGGGTTCGGCGCCGGCAGGAACGATTGAGACGTGTGATCAACGCGACCGGTGTGATCATCCACACCAATCTTGGACGGGCACCATTATCGGATCGGGCCCAGGCGGCACTTGTTGAAGCCTCTGGATATTGCACGGTCGAATACGACCTCGAGGCCGGCGGGCGGGGACGCCGAGGCGAATATGTCGAAGGCCTGATCGCTGAGGTGACCGGGGCCGAAGCCGCGATCGTGGTCAATAATTGCGCCGCGGCCGCGTTTCTGGTACTTTCCGCCCTGGCGGGCGGCGGCGAGGTGATCATTTCCCGCGGCGAACTGGTTGAGATCGGTGGTGATTTTCGCGTTCCCGATGTCCTAAAAGCGTCGGGCGCACGGCTTCGCGAAGTCGGAACGACAAATCGTACTAAGATCGCGGATTATGAGCTTGCATGTGATGAAAATACACGGATGATCCTTCGTGTGCACCCTTCTAATTATCGGATCATCGGATTTACGGCATCTCCGTCGATCCGGGCACTGGCCGATCTGGCACGGAAAAAGGGCGTAGTACTGTTCGAAGATATCGGGTCCGGAGCGTTGCTCGGCTTGGGTGATGAACCGGTACCGACCGAGTCATTGGCAAATGGTGCCGACCTCGTAACATTTAGCGGGGACAAACTGCTCGGAGGCCCGCAGTCAGGAATTATCGCCGGCCGCCGGGATCTGATAGAGTCGCTCCGAAAACATCCGCTCTATCGTGTGTTGCGCGTGGACAAACTCACATATGCCGCGCTCGGGGCGACACTCGAGTCATTTGCGAACGGTGCCGCAGAACACCAGATCCCCGTAATGCAAATGATAAATTGCCCCCGTGAGGCCATCGAGGAAAGGGCGGCGAGTTTCGCAGGGCGTATCACTTCGCTCGACCTCGGCATATCCGCCGCGATCACTGAGGGCGATTCGGTCATCGGCGGCGGATCGGCTCCGGATATTCACCCGCCAACGTCACTTATCGCTCTCAGCCATGACGAGATGTCGGCTGACGCTATTGAATCGGAGTTTCGCAAGGGAACGCCGCCCGTCATTACGCGGATCGAAAATGATAAGGTGCTGATCGATCTGAGAACCGTTGCTAAAGTCGAAGAAGATCTACTCTTGAGTGCTGTAGACGCCGTGTTTAGCCGTTTCGCTGGGCAAAATCCCGCATGAAGTCCACAAGGACTTCGACGCCCTCACGCGGAAACGCATTGTAGATCGACGCCCTGATCCCGCCGAGCGACCGGTGTCCGCGAAGTCCGTCAAGGCCGATCGCCGCCGCTTGATCGCAAAACTCGTTTTCCAGCCTTTCGTCCGGGAGACGAAATGTCACATTCATCAATGACCGTACCGCGCGATCTGCGTGTCCCGAATAGAATCCGTCGCTGCTGTCGATAGCATCGTAGAGGATCGAGGCCTTTTCGGTGTTCCGGCGTTCAAACTCTTCGACGCCGCCGCCGCTCTTGATCCATTGGCAAACAAGGCCGATGAGATAGATACCCCACGTATTAGGTGTGTTCGGCATCGAGGCATTTTCTGCGAACTTCCGATAATCCAGCATGGAGTGGATACCGTGCGGGCAGCGATCCAGCATATCATCGCGAATGATCACCACCGTCACGCCGCTTGGGCCGATGTTCTTTTGAGCCCCGGCGTATATCAGTGCGTAGCGATCTATAGAGAACGGCTTTGACAAAATGTTTGACGATGCGTCGCATACGACGGGGATGCCGCCGCCGTCGAGTTCGTATTTGAACTCCACACCTTCGATCGTTTCGTTGGAGGTGTAATGGACGTAAGCCGCGTCACGCGTGAACGAAAGTTCGCCCGCGTCCGGTGTACTCCGATGGCCGTTTTCGGCGGACGAGTAGATGACGTTCACATTGCCGGCCTTTTTAGCCTCGATCAACGCCTTTTTGCCCCACGCACCGGTTATCACATAATCGGCAGATCTGCCCTCGGAAAGGAAGTTTATGGGCACCATCGAAAACTGCATGGTCGCCCCACCCTGCAAAAAGAGGATTCGATAATTGTCAGGAACCGACAGCAACTCGCGTATACCTCTTTCCGCGCTGTCGAGTATCGCTTCAAATCGCTTTGAGCGGTGGCTGATCTCCATCACGCTCATTCCGCACCCATCGAGCGACAGCAGTTCGCGCTGAGCTTGTTCGAGCACCGGCTCAGGCATTATTGCCGGACCGGCGCTGAAGTTGTATATCCTCTTGGTCATAAATGCCGCTCCTCTGGCGGCCGTTCCTCTTGTCCGAAGGTAAACGATATCACACGGTCCCTCGATTTTCATTAGGAACGGCCTCAGCCGAAAATCGATGCCGGAAACGGGCTTTGCTTCGATTATTGCTCAAAAGTGGGTTAGAATATGTGATATTAACGAACTCTTTTTTTGAGTCCGGCATCAAACGAGCGCGCCCGGGGTGGCGGCCGTAATTACTTTGGAGGATTTCCATGGATCGCAAAGCTTATTCAATATTATTTTTAACTGCTGCACTTTTGATCTCAGGAGCGATCTCGACGTTCGCCCAGACCGTCGTTACTTCGGGCTCTGTTGAGCTGCTTAAGGAAGACGGCACCAGAACGCCGGTCAGCGGGGCTCTGGTCGAGGTATTTCGGACGGACGTTAAGTCGGGTTTCCCTTCGGGCAAGACCGGCAAGAACGGAGCCTTTAGCTTTGCCGGTTTTCAGCCGGGTGGTATCTATGTTTTGTCGGTAAGCGCACCTAATTGCTCGCCAAGCTTTTTGACCAACGTCAAAGCCGGACAGGAAAAATTGCTCATTACCCTCAAACCCGGAGACGGTAAGCGGTGGACCGAAGATGAGGTTCGAAAGGCAGTCGCATCGAGCGGCAAAACCGCCGGCAATAGTGAGTCAAGCAGCGAACTGACCCCTGAGCAGAAAAAGGCACAGGCAGAATACGAAGCGAAACGCAAGGAAATTGAATCGAAGAACGCCAAGGCCGAAAAGACCAATGAAGTGGTCAATCGCGTTATCAAAGAAGGTGCTGCGGCCTTTGAAGCAAAGGACTACGATACGGCCATTATCAAGTACACCGAGGGATACGAAGTTGATCCGGAATTTATCGGGACCGCACCGGTAATGCTGCTCAACCGCGGGTCTGCCCTTCGCAACCGTGGCGTCGACACCTATAACAAGAACGTTAAAAACACCGACATCACGGCCAAGCTCGAAGCATTTGGCAGGGTCAAGTCGGATCTGGCCGGTGCCCTGGACGTATTCAAGAAGGCGTTTACGATGATCAAGAACGCCAATCCCGCCGATGTTCCGGATCAGAACAACGCTAATCGTACTCGTGACGAAGCGGTTCGTGAAGCCAAGGAAACCATCAGATTGATGGTCGTTACCGAGCAGATCGGTGACGGCGTGATGGATAACGCCCAGATAATGCTGCCGGAGTACGTCGCTCTTGAAGCGGATCCCGTTAAGAAAGCCGAAGGAAAACTTCTGGTTGCAGACCTTTATCGAGTTGCCGCCGAATCCGAGAAAGCGATCGAGGCATACAAGGCGATCCTTGAGACCACACCGGAGAACATCGACGCCCTCGCCGGAGCCGGCCTGAGTCTCGTTAACCTCGGCTACATCAATAACGACAAGACCAAACTCCAGGAAGGTGCTAACTTGCTTCAAAAATATGCAAGTCTTGCTCCGGATGGACATAAGTTCAAGGCTGACGCCTTGGGGCTGATCGACACGCTCAAGAAGGAGCAGAATGTTACCCCTCAAAAGGTGACGACCAAGAAAAAGAACTAGTTTCCGGTCGATCGTGATCGTGAATGCCGTACCGAGTAACTCGGTACGGCATTTTCTTTTTTGTCACAAAATGCCGAGCGGCGGTGTTTCCATTTCGTTAAGCAAATATCATTACGATCCGGAGGCAATAATCATGAGAAACAAATTTATTAGATCAGCGGCGGGATTGTCGCTCGCGTTTATCATTATCGTTATCGGCAAATACGTCATCGTCGCACAATCGGCTATTAGCGGCGAATGGAAGGCCGATGCTCGTTCCAGTAAGACCCGGAGCGTCGACGACGCCGGAAAGCTGAACATCTCGTTTTCGATCAAGACTGAGCAGGGCCGCAATCAGAACGGCCGTTCATTCAGCTATGACGAGCTGCAGGGCCTGGGGCGCGAACAGACCGCAGGCGGCAAGGTCAGCTTCAGACTTACGCGCGAGGCCGGAACGTTCGACTGCGAAGGCTCGTTCACTGACGGCAAGGGCTCAGGGACATTTCGCTTCACGCCCGCAGCCGGATACCTCGAAGCAATGCGGTCGCGGGGTTTCGATTTCGAAAAATTCAACTCGAAGGGCAATGGTACGGTCGAAGACCGCGTTTTCGCCGCGGCGATCATCGATGTCACGACACGGCTCGCCGATGATCTGCTGTCAGCGAACTTTGGCAAACTCGACGTTGATGACCTGTTCAAAGCGGCGATCTTCAAGATCGATTCGCAGTTTATGTCCGAGATGAAGGCGACCGGCTTTCCGAACCTCACGATGGAAGACCTCGTTAAGGCTCGCATCTTCAAGATCGACGCCGATTACGTTCGCCAGGTCAATGATATGGGACTCGCCGAAAAGGACTTTGAGAGTTTGGTCAAATTTCGGATCTTCAAGGCAACACCCGAATTTTTGGGCGAGCTAAAGTCTGAGGGCTTTACCGGGCTCTCGTCCGAAGAGATCGTAAAGTTTCGGATATTCAATATCGATGCAGACTTCATCAAAAAGGCAAAAGCCGAAAATCCGAATGTGACCGTTGAGGAAATGGTCAAAATGAGGATCGGCGTTCACCGCATCAAGGTCACGGACTAAAACGCAGACACACTCTTTCGCTCGCTTTAAGGAGAAGCCCTTTGGCTTCTCCATTTTTTTATTCAAACTGCTTGCGAAACTCTTCAAACATTTGCTTGATCGCCTCGATCTCGGCCCGGAGTCCGGCGACCTCTTCTTCCAGTTTCTCGACCCTTTCGCTCTCAACAGCGCCCCTGCTCGAACGTGTAGCGTGAGCGGCCGCGAGCGCCTCGATATCGATATCGCCCGACAGCAAATGCGCGAATCGTGCTTCTTTTTGCCCGGGCTGCACCGGCAGCTTTGCGACCAGCGGATCGTCGCGGCGTGCGAGCCTGTCCAGCGTTTCCTGTATTTCTCCAAGTCCCGCGAAATTGAACAGACGCTCGGTCCGCGTTCGCAGTTCGCCCAACGTCTGCGGTCCGCGCAGCAGCATCACACATATGACCGCTACTTCGTCCGGCTCGAGCTCGTAGATGCTCGGCAGCATATGCTTGTATTTCGGTACGCGGCTGGTGCTGCCGTAATAGACGTACACGATATTACGGTCGCGAAGCCTCTCCAATACCGTCGTGACGGTCGATTCATCATAGTTGACGACCGGGTCGCGGTTGCTCTTTTGGTTGCAGGCGTTGACCAGAGCATTAAGTGTCAGCGGATAATATTCCGGGGTGGTCAGCTGTTTTTCTACCAGCGAGCCGACGATGCGGGCTTCGGTTTCATTGAGTATTTCGGGCATATCGATCGATTTGTTACTACGGCTTTTCCGAAGTTTAAGTTTTGTAATTTACAATTTACCCTGTGAACGTACTTGTTGCACGGACAGAAATAGAGATCGACGCTTCATACGAGCGGCTTGCCTCGGCCGCCCACCTCGGGTGCGACACCGAGACGTCCGGCTTGAGTGCTCGTCACGGCCGGCTTTTTTCCGTGCAGTTTTCGGACGGCGAGTACAACGTCCTGGTCCCGGTCAGCGAGGGCGTCGAACTCGGAAAACTGAGGTCGATCCTTGAAGAGCGGTCGATCGTCAAGATCTTTCACAATGCAAAATTCGACCTCGAGTTTCTGGCCGAAAACGGCTACCGCGTAGAAAATGTCTTTGACACGATGATCGCCGAAAAGATACTGACCCGCGGGGCCAACCAATCAGCATCATTGGCCGAAACGCTATATCGATATTTCGCTGTCGATCTCGACAAATCAAAGCGTGCCAAGTTTAACCGCAAGTGGGACGGCGTCTGGACCGATGAACTGGTCGACTATGCTCTTTCGGATGTCATACATCTGCCCCGGCTGATGCGTGAACAGGTCGAATGGATCGATCGGCTTGGACTGCGATCTCGATACGACGAACAGATCAAGCACCTTCTCCCGGCCGCTGTGCCAGATTCTGGATCGTATGCCGATGATGATGGTCGGCGTGATAGATCGTAAAGTAGAACATCTCTCTAAATGTCAGCTTTCCGATCAAAGGATGCGGCAGCACAAGAACGTCGAACTTGTTTTCATCCCATTTCTCGATCTTTGAGCACAGCTTTGAGACAAGATCTCTGAGCGTCGTGACGAGGTCGTCCTTGTTACTGAACGGAATATGTTCCGGACGAAACTGGGCAGTGGCGGTGCCGCCGGCCGCAAGTTCGGCTTGATAACGGGTGACAAGTGCGTTATAGCCCAGCGACTGATGGTCCGACTTGCCAAACATTGCTTTTAACGCAAATTCGGGTGCACTGAGCCCCTTATTCAATGGAGCGACCGAACGGCAGAGGTGATCGATCTGCTGTCCTGCACTCCATTTTTCGCCGTTCAGCGAAAACTCGAAGTCCTGCTCCGAAAGTCCGGCAACATAGTCTGCGAACGATTTATACTTGCTATTCAATTCTGCGATTATCGCTGTTTTGTCCATAGTTTTTGCCTACCAACGATGATAGGCCGGATGGCCCTCCTTCACGGCAACAAAAGTTCCGCGGCATGTCGCGCAGGTCTTGTCGTTCGCGATCAGTTCCGCTTCGACGGTGGCACGGTCTTCTTTTGAATCGACGACACGCGCCCGCAGGTGTATAACTGCGTCCGCCGGCGTCGGGCGCAGCAGTTTGACATGAAAATCTGCCGTTACCGTACAGTCGGGCTCGGTCTTGCCGTCACGTTTCATCATGAAATACGTCGCCGTCCAGTTTGAGTGACAATCAAGAAGTGCTCCGATGATGCCGCCGTTGAGCATGCCGGGAAACGCCTGATGGTGTTTCTCGGCCCGCCACTCGGCGACGACCTCATCGCCATCGGGAACGCTGTTTATATGCAGCCCTTTCTCATTAGCCGGACCACAGCCAAAGCAAATACTGGCTGGCGAATATCGTTGCTGAAGTGACAATTCTGTATTCATTTCTTCGTGCATTTGACTGCCGGCACTTCGCCGGATCCAAAGTCGTTCGCGATTCTTTACATATCGAATTTAATATGTAAAGTTAAACGGGTTTATTTACAAATAGAATTCTAACGGAAAACTCGCGCGCATGAAACGTACCTTTCTCGATATGAACGGCTACCAGTGGACCGTGCTCTTTGCGGCATGGCTCGGCTGGGGTTTTGACATTTTCGACAGTATTTTGATGAATTACGTCGCGCCGAACGCGGTGCCGACGCTTTTGGGCATACCGCTTGGCACACCTGAAGCGCAGAGTGCGACCCTTTGGTGGACTGGCATCTTCACGTCTGTGCTGCTCGTCGGGTGGGCCGTCGGCGGCATCATCTTCGGTAAAGTTGCGGATCGGATCGGGCGGACCAAGACACTGCTATTGACAATGCTCTTGTACTCGGTCGGCACCGCAGCTTGTGCTTTTGCGCCTAATATCTGGGTCTTGCTGTTGTTCAGGATAATCGCGAGTCTCGGGATCGGCGGCGAGTGGGCCGCCGGTGCGGCCATGGTCGCCGAGGTCGTACCCGAAAAGCGCCGCGTCGAAGCCGGTGCCCTGCTCTATACGGCGGCTCCATTCGGATTGTTTCTTGCGACCTTCGTTACGTTTCAAATTACCGGTGTCTATTTTACCGATGCGGCGGTGTCTTGGCGCTACGTCTTTCTCTTCGGACTCGTTCCGGCGGCGGTCGCATTCTTCGTGCGTCTTTTTGTCAAAGAGCCCGAACGTTGGAAAAAGGTCGGCAGCGAGCATCGTGCAAAGATCTCTGAGCTCTTTTCGCCGAAGTATCGTGCGTTGACCATTAGCGGATTTTGCATGGCCGTTACGGCGCTTATCACCTGGTGGAGCGGCAACGCCTTCATTCCGATCGTCGCAAAGGGCCTAGCGTCGAGGGAATGGACCGAACTAACCAATGCCGGCGTCGCCGGCCTGCCGACCATGGAGATCATGGGACAGCAATGGGTCAAAACAGCCACCAACGCCTTCAATCTTGGCGGCCTGATCGGCACGCTTCTGACCATTCCGATCGCCAAAAACTTTGGGCGCAAGACGATGTTCCTCGTGTTTTATTTGGTTGCCGCAGTGTCCATAATGGCGGCGTTCGGCCTCGATCTGGCGCCGCACACGCGACTCTACTTTTACTTCCCGATCGGCCTTTCGGTGTTTGGTATCTTCGGTAGCTTTACGTTCTATTTGCCTGAGCTTTTCCCGACTCGCCTGCGGGCGACCGGCTCGGGGTTTACATACAACATCGGCCGCTTTATAGCCGCGTTTGGTCCCGTTCTGGTCGGAAGTATTGCAGCAAGCGGTGCGAATGCGTTGGATAGTGCGATAACGGTGTTGTTTTGGGTCGGTGTGATACCACTTATCGGCCTCGCTACGCTGCCGCTCGTAATTGAGACGAGAGGTCGGCCTCTAGAAGATTGAGATTTGGAGAAAAAGCAATGAGGATCCTTGGTGTCGGTTCAATATTCACCCTCGCGCTCATCGGCGGCATTCTGTTTCTGGTCTCGATCGGATGCGGCAGCTCAGACGCGGGATGTGTCGGTTCGGTGACCTTTCAAGGCAAGGCCTTTGAGGGCAAGGGCAAAACGGCCGACGAGGCGAAGAATAACGCCTGCAATATTTATTGCCGCGAGGCCGATCCCGAGTTCGACGCCCGATACCGGATCTGGCTCGATTCGCCAAAGGGTAAAGCCGCCGGCTCACCGTCCAAACAAGTATCGATCTTCCAGGATAAGCAACTCATGCGGTATGTCACAGAAACGTGTGCCGGGAAATGTGCAGCATCGATGGGCCCGTCCGCTTCCTGCAAATAGCGTCATTCGCCGTTTTTGACCGACACTTTGTCGAGAATTCGGGTCGTATGGTCGGTAACGCTCATTACCGGCTCACGAAAATCTTCGAGTTGAGCCGTCGTTCGCGGAGACAGTTGCGGCGGCGAGGTGTATTCGCCGCGGCGATTCATATTGTTTAACTTTGCGTCTATCAGTTTTGGCACTTGCCGCACCAGTGTTATGCCGATGGCCAGCAGCGTCGACAGATAGGCCATTACGATCATGACCACGACCTCGGTCTTGACCTCGTTGCCCAGGAGCACCGCGATCAGCCCGACCAATATCCCGAATCCGAACATCACTATCAGAAACAGTGTTGTTAACACGTTGTCAAGCATCTTACCGGGCGTTCCGTCTTTATCGGGTTCGCCGGCAAGGCGCTTTCCGCAGCCGTTGCAGTAGTTCAGATCGTTGGGAACCGAGTTGCCGCAGTTTGAGCAAAACATATCGTGGGGATCCTATTTCTTGTAGGCGATCTTTTCTTCGAGCCAGTTCGTAAGCGTATCGACCGACTCGATATGGATCGGTTTGCCCTGAAATGCCTTGACCGCAAAGATAATGAGCATGATCGTCGTCACGAGCGTGAAGATAAACGCTCCGATATCGGCAATATCAGTAGCACCTTTTACAATGCCGAGTATTGACGTCACGATCAGGATGCCGATATGCGCCGCCAAGCCCTGTGCGGCATGAAATCGGACCTTGGCTTCACTTTTCGGCACAAAAAGCAGTTCCAATATCCCCGCGACCAGGCCGATCGAAAACGGCAGGTACGGCAGCGACACCAGAATATTTTCCGGCAGTCCTACCTTGTCGACTTTTCGGGTTCGCGACTGATCCGGTGCGATCGGGGTCGCCGAGGTATAAGGCGTCGGTACGAATTGGCCGTTGTACGGAGGCGAATACGGCGCCGAATACGCACGAACATCGGGCTCGGCAAACCGACGCGTTTGCTCCTCGGTCGGCGACGCATACGGCAGGGCGTTGGTCTCAGCACCCGTGTAAGGCAACGCCTGAGTGTGTGTCGGATCGACCGGAGCCTTTACCTTCTCCGGAAATTCCGGATCGAGCGGATTTGTATCGTACTTTGTCGCCATCTCTAAAGTGATTTTACGACCATCTTACCGCCAATGTTCCCAAAACAAGATCTTAACCCGCAACGCGCGAATTTCGGACTATGGTAATGTTCAACCTATTCGGGCCTGATGCCTATCCCCAACTCGTCCAATTGGGCCGTATCGACCTCGCCCGGTGAGTCCATCATCAGATCCTGTGCCGAGGCGGTCTTGGGAAACGCCATTACGTCGCGTATGTTCTCCGTACCGCAGAGGATCATACAAGTCCGCTCGACGCCGGCCGCAAAACCGCCATGCGGAGGAGTTCCGTATTCGAGAGCGTCGAGGAAAAATCCAAATCGTTCGCGGGCTTTTTCGACCGTCAGGCCGAGGGCCTTGAAGTTCAGCGCCTGGATATCCTTTTGGTGAATTCGTATCGAACCGCCGGCACATTCATATCCGTTTATTACCGCGTCGTACGCCTTCGCCCGCACCTCACCCAAAAGGTGATGCTGCGAGTCGTCATTAACGGCCGTCGTAAATTTTTCAAGGTCCTCATCCATGGGCGATGTGAAAGGATGATGGGCCGCTGCGTAACAGTCGGTCTCTTCGTCATACTCGAACATCGGAAATTCGGTAACGATGAGCGGCTTGTACGCCGTGCGGTCGATAAGACCCTCGCGTTTTGCTACCTCGACCCGCAGAGCCCCGAGCGAGGCGGCCACCACAGGCTTTTTGCCGGCCACGATCAATACAAGATCGCCCTTTTCGGCCTGTGCCGCTGCGGCGAGCTCCGCGATCTTTGTTTCGCCGAGTACCTTGAGCAGCGACGAAGTGATCTCGTCACCGGCCTTGATCCATGCGAGTGCTCCCGCACCATAGCGTTTTACAAACTCCTGCAGTTCGTCGAGCTGTTTGCGTGAGTGATCAGCCTTGCCCTTGACCGTGATGCATTTGATCTCGCCCTTGTTGTCGAGAACCGATGCGAAAGGTGCAAAATCCGTTCCGGTTAGTTCGCTGCTCAGATCGACCAATTCCATCTCGAACCGCAGGTCCGGTTTGTCGCTGCCGTATCGCCGCATCGCCTCGGCGTATGTCATACGCGGCCACTGAGCCGGCAGCTCGACGCCGATCAGCTTGAACACGTGGCCAAACATCCCCTCGATCTCGCGATATGCCATTTCCTGATTGGCGAACGACATCTCCATATCGAGCTGAGTGAATTCCGGCTGGCGGTCGGCCCTCAGATCCTCGTCGCGAAAGCAGCGCGCGATCTGGTAATACTTGTCGAAGCCGGAGATCATCGTCAATTGCTTGAGGATCTGCGGGGACTGCGGCAGTGCAAAAAATTTACCGGTATGAATACGCGACGGCACGACAAAATCACGAGCTCCCTCAGGTGTCGATTTGAGCAGAATGGGCGTCTCTATTTCGATAAACCCTCTTCCGTCAAAGTACTCACGGATCGCCGCGACGGCCTTCGCCCTCATTCTGATATTATGCTGCAGCTGCGGTCGGCGAAGGTCGAGATAGCGGTATTTCAGACGAGTTGATTCATCGGCCAGATTTTCCGAACCGGCGACCTCAAGTTGGAACGGCGGGACCTTTGCGTCATTCAGGATCAATATTTCAGACGCGTGCACCTCGATATCGCCGGTCGCAAGTTTGGCATTATGCGTTCCCTCTCGCATCACGACCTCACCCTTGACGGCGATCACAAATTCGCCTCTGAGGTTTTTTGCTTTTGAATGAGCCTCGCCCGCGTCCTCTTCGTTCATCACGACCTGAGTCACGCCATCGCGATCACGCAGATCGATAAAGGTCAGAACGCCAAAATCACGCTTCTTCGCCACCCAACCCATGAGAACGACCTTCTTGCCTACATCGCCCTCGCGCAGTTCGCCGCACGTGTGGGTCCGTTCTAAATTGCCAAGTACATCCAACATAATAAGACCATCGACAGAGGCGGGCTGGGATGATGATCCGGTCTTACCGATTCGTCCCGTTGCTCTCCCGTCGGAGCTAAATTCCCTCAAAAATAAAAAACGCCTTTCGAATTGCGACAATCGAAAGGCGGAGCGTCAACTATCAACACTCTCGCCAGTCAATTATTATTGTCGACAAATCGAACTGCGCTCATATCAAAACTGGATAATACTAAATTTACCTGTAAAAGCGCAAATTTTGCTCCGGTCAGAAAGTCCAGCTAAGCGTCAGCATATAAACAACGCCGACCACCAACAGCACGCCACCGGCGATAAGCACTTTCCATTTTACGTCGGTCCTGAAGACAAGAGCGATACCCATAAAGAACATGCTGACCGCAAATAGTACGTTTGCCAACTCAAACTTATCACCCGTTTCGTTTGCTTCGTTTCCGCTCGCAAACGTCTTTTCCGACTGAGCCGTGAGTTCGGTCGCCTTGGCGAGCATTTCCTTTTGATAGTCTTCGTCACCAACCAGATCCTTTTCGCTTGCCTTGTCGAGTATCTCCGATTGCAAGGCCTCTTCCTTTTCCTCAGCGGGTGTATTCGGATCGTCAACGATCTCCTTCTTACCCTCAGGCGGCAGGCCGAGAGCCTTGTAACCGGCGTCGCTCAGCTGACGCGTGTAAAGGTACGAGGCAGTCTCAAAGTTGCTCTTGGCCATGGCCGGATTGCCGCCCGAGTTTAGTCCGTCCTGGATCAGTTTGTAGGCTGTGATGTCGATCTGTGAGTCCTTTGACATCTCGACTATCGCCCGTGCTCGTTCGCTGGCGGCCATCGTGGCTTCGGTGTTGGCTTTTCCATAGGCTTCGGCCTGTTTGCCGTCCCATAACCCACCCTGAAAACTGGACAACGCCGTGCAGATCGCCGCCAATCCCAGTAGGATAGCCGCAAAAAACTCAAACCGGTCAACCATTGCTTGCTTTTCTGCTTCTTCGCTCATTTGTCACCCCCGAATTAGAATTTCTCTTCCGAACAAAATCACTAAAAATAAAATCTTGCAAAGTAATAAAGGATCGGTGCCCCAAATAATAAGCTGTCCAGCCGGTCGAGCAGTCCGCCATGGCCGGGAAGGATCGATGCGGCGTCTTTTGTTTTCGAACCGCGTTTCATCGCGCTTTCGCATAGATCGCCGAGCACGCCAACCGCCGCAAGTGCCATCGCGAGCGGGATCGACCATTTATACGGCAATGCCGAAAAGAACCAAAAGGTCGAAAGTGCGGCGAAAGCGGCCGCGGACACAAGCCCGCCGATCAGCCCCTCGACGGTCTTTCCCGGTGAGATGCCCGGAGCAAGTTTGTGTTTACCAAATGCCCGGCCCGCAAAGTAGGCTCCGGCGTCGGAGCCGAATATCACCAGAAAGAAATAAGCCAGAAGGTACGTCGAGAGGTTTGGCGCACTCTCAAAACCGACACGTACCGCCACCAAATAACCGCCGAGAAACGCAACGTAAAAAACGCCGGCCAGCGTCACCCCGATGCCGGTGAGCATTTTTGAAAAGTCCGCCTGAAACCGGAACATCTGCGTGATGAGCACGGTTGCGATCACCGCCGCGATCGTCAACAGCAAGATGTCCGGCATCCTGGCCGGTGCGTCGAATACAAATCCGACGAACAATGCCGCCGACCCGGCATATCCGATCGCCGCGTCTGCCTTCAGCTCGAGCTTTTTCGTCAGCGAATAAAATTCAAAAAGACCCGCCGCCAAGGCAAACCCCGCGATCGCCACAAACAGCCATATAGCCTGTGCGAAATACGCCGGCAGAATGATCGACGCAATAATTATCGGCAGTGCTATCGCCGCCGTCAGCAGTCGGGTTTTCATAAGGTACTCGCGGGCCCGTTTACTTGACGCCGCCGAATCGGCGGTCGCGCCTTTGATAATCGATTATGGCCTCGAATATTTGCGGTCGTCTGAAATCCGGAAACAGCACCGGCGTAACATATATCTCGCTGTAAGCGATCTGCCACAGCAGAAAATTTGAGATCCGAAACTCTCCGCTGGTCCGGATCATCAGATCGACCTCCGGCAGGCCATGTGTGTACAAATTGCGGTCTATGTCCACTTCGTTCAAACTGTCTATCGGCCGCCCCTGTTCCAGGAGTTCGGCGGCGGCAAGGCGAGCCGCCCGGGCGATCTCCGCCCGGCCTCCGTAGTTGAGGGCGACGTTCATCACCATTCCAGTATTTTCCCGCGTCTTTTCGGTTGCCGCCGCTAATTCGCGTTGAACGTCAGGTGCCAACCCTTCAATATTCCCGATCGTCTGAAAACGGATATTATTGCTATGGACCTGATCAAGCTCATGTCTCAGCACACGCTTGAGCATCGACATCAATCCTGCGACCTCCGATTTCGGCCGCTTCCAGTTTTCGGTCGAAAACGCGTACAAAGTAACGGCCTTGACCTCCAAGCGGGCACACGTGTCGATTATCGCCTTTACCGAGTCGGAACCTGCCCGATGGCCGAATATTCGCGGCTTGCCCTGACGTTTTGCCCAACGTCCGTTGCCGTCCATGATAATAGCGATGTGTGCGGGCATTCGTTCGGCATCGATCGCGTCCAGCAATTCGCCTTCGGCCGTATCGGGTTTTACGATGCCCGCAAAATTCTCTTTCATTCCTTAACGATCGATGAGGTTTCCCTGACCTTCAAAATTCCCGCCTATGGACCCTGACGATCTCATTCCGGCTAATGGTTCCGTAGATATGCGGGTAGATCTCGCCGCCGGTCGAGGGTTCTTCGACCAGCTTTGTTCCCAACTGTTCCGTCTCAAGTTCGAGGATCACCAGCGACTTTGCACCGGCGTAATAACGGCCGATGACGGCGTCCAGCTGATGCTCGTAACTGCAGTGGATAAAGCCCTCGTCCGCCAAACTCGCGGCCGCGTACTCATCGCCGTCAAACGCGTCCCAATCTGCCGGCAATACGATGTGAAAAATTCGCATTTAATCGTAATCCACGCGCAGGAGCGTCAATCCGTGCGCCGGTGCGGTCTTGCCCGCAAGCTCTCTGTTTCCCGTAATTATTGCTGTCTGAATTGTATCAGAATCCTTAACGCCATGCCCGACCTCGAGCATGGTGCCGACGATCGAACGGACCATATACCGCAGAAAACCCGGGGCCATTATCCGAAACACGATGAGCGACGCCTGTGCACGATCGTCCCACTTTGATTCGACCGTAAAATCGACGACGGTTCTTACGCGATTTTCACCATCGGCCTGGGCCGATGAGAACGCGGTCCAATCATGTTCGCCGAGAAACAACCGCGCGGCGTCATTCATCCGACCAACATCGAGCGGCCGGACCTCGTGGTGGGCATACCGCCGCCAAAATGGTGAGATCACCGGCGCGTTGACGACCCGATACACATAGGTCTTCATTTTTGCCGAAAATCGGGCGTGAAATTCGTCGGGGGCGACCTCGGCCTTCATTATACGAATGTCGCGCCAAAGATTGCCGTTGATGGCGTTCTTGAGCTTTTCCGGTGTAAATCCCCGGTTCATTCGCAGATTTGCGACCTGCCCCTCGGCGTGAACGCCCGCATCGGTTCGGCCTGAGCCGATTACCTTTACCTCGGCGTCCTCAAGCATACTTGTTACACGCTCAAGTTCGCCTTGTATCGATCGTGCGTTTTCCTGCACCTGCCAACCATGAAAGTCGGTGCCGTCGTATTGAATCAGGAGCTTATAGTTCATCGCTTGTACAACAATTCAAACCGCTCGCAGCAGATCAGGGACCGTTCGCCGAACTCGATCCCCAATTCGGCCGCTTCGCGCGAAAAGTAATTACTATGTACTTCCCGCCAATAATCCAGCGAACGGTCGCCTTCCCCCTCGTCAAATGCAAATTGGGCATCGACCTCACAATACGGAATATGTCGGATCCCGGTTGTGCGGATCACACATTTCGGCTGCCCGGCTTTGTCCGTGACGACGCTATAACCGCCAAGTTGCGGAGCTTCGTCCGGCAGCCTTTCGTTGACGGCAACAAGGCTGGCCGTGGCCCGTTTACGGCCGTCGATCACCAATTGGGCGAGTTCCGCGGCCATGTCGGCGGTATTACCGAAATACCACGACTGGTACGGCTCATCGACAGACGTGCCGGTGGCCGCACAAAACTCTTCCCAAAACTGCACCGCTTCCTCGTTCAGTTCTTTCATCGGCCGGCTGTCATCCATTCGTCGATCGCCGCGGCGAATCTAGCCGGGGCTCCGGGATCCATGCGCAAATACAACGCGGGTTCGATCAGCTCTAATTCCATCAGGACAAATCTACCGTCCGTGTCGAGCACCAGATCGACCCGCGCATATAACAATGTTCGGCCGATCGCCGAGATCGCCTTATCGGCGGCGGCAAGGATCTCCGCGCTTGGCTCAATACCGCTGATCAAGCCGCCATGTTCCTCCTGGACCCGGAAATCATGAGCTTTTGGCGACTTGAGGATCGTATGGCTATATTCTCCGCCGAAATAGAATACCGAATACTCGCCCGTCTCAACTATCGAGGGCAAAAACGGCTGGACCATAAACGGCCGGCCCGCGAAAACACCCTCAAGTTCCGGATCATAATCGGTGAGACGATATGTGTGCATCGCGGTCGCGCTGACGGTCGGTTTGACGATCAGTTCGTCGGAACCAAGGTCAGCCGCCCAGCGATAGAACGAACGCATGTCATAACTTCCTTCCCAGATCGTCTGAACTACAGGCACACCGCGCGTTTCTATTTCGCGAAGATACCGCTTATCGAGATTCCACTTGACGATCTCGAGCGGATTTTCGAGCCTCGCCCGGGAACGATCGATCACATCCAGCATCCGGATAAACTCGTCCGGACGTTGTTGGTAATCCCACGTCGTCCTGAGCACCGCGAGTTCGAATTCGTCCCATTCCACTGTCGGGTCGCTCCAGGAAACGGTCGAAACCTCCCAACCAAGCTCGGACAGCGGCCCTATCGCAAGATCATCGTCGGCGACATAGTGGGCCATGTCGTCCATCGACAGAAAGCAGCACTTTCGACTCATTTGGATGCCACCGTCCTGCTCCCGGGTTTCACCGCCTCAATGCCGAGTGCGCACATTGGACATACATCGGCCGAATAACTCGGCACATCTAATCTGACGAGTTCGGTGCGCGGAATTCCGACGTCCGCCAAACCGTTTGACCGGTCGATTATCGATGCGGCCGCGACGACCTTGCCGCCATTCGATTCAAGTGCCGCGATGCATTCGCGAGTCGAGCCGCCGGTCGTTATCACGTCTTCGACGACCAATATCCGTTCGCCGGGCCTTATCGAAAAGCCCCGGCGAACCGTCATTTCGCCATTCTGCCTCTCGGTCCAAATAAACCTTACGTTCATGGCGGCGGCAGTCGCAAAGCCGATGATCAAGCCGCCGATCGCCGGCGACGCGACCGTGTCGATGCCGGCATCTAAATACCGCTCGGCGATGAGATGTCCGAATCGGGCCGCATCCGGCGGATATTGCAGGGCCAAAGCACACTGCAGGTACTTCGGGCTGTGCAGCCCGCTGGACAAAATAAAATGCCCTTCGAGCAGAGCATCTGTGTTTGAAAAGTGTTCGAGGATCTCGGTCATTATTCGTTTGGTTTTACGCTCGGCTGATTAACCGCTAAAATCAAGTATAGATGACACCGTATCCTAACTTAATTTCCGAGTCATTGCTAATAAGCGAAACCGTCTCGCTGCTGCGTTCCTTCGGCGGCAGGGCTTCTGCTGTCAGCGTGGTCGATTTTGTGATGCGGATCAGAAAGCCCAACCCGAACCTTGCGAAAATGCTGGTCGCTGACCTCATCGAGCGGGACCCGAGGCTTTCGCTAAACGGTGATATGGTTGAACTTGAGCTCGACGGTTACGAAAACCGCGAGATCGCATCGACAGATTTTGTCGTGTTTGACCTTGAAACGACGGGAGCCAAAGCACCGCCGTGCCGTATCACCGAGATCGGCGCGTATCGCGTTCGTGACGGGCAAGTGACCGAGGAGTTCCAAACGCTTGTAAACCCCGAGTCGCCGATCCCGCCGTTTATCACCGGCTTGACCGGGATCAGTGACGAAATGGTCAAGGACGCGCCTGTCTTTGCCGATGTCGTCCACGATCTTCTTGGCTTTATCGGCGATTCGGTGCTTGTCGCTCATAACTCGGCGTTTGATATGCGATTTCTCAATTACGAGATCGGCCTGATATTTCAGGACTATCGGATCGCCAACCCTTGTCTTTGCACCGTGCAGCTGTCGCGAAAACTGCTTCCCGACATCGTCAATCACAAGCTCAAAACGGTCGCCGAGCACTATTCGATCGATCTGGTCAACCACCATCGGGCAAGCGCCGATGCTTACGCGACGGCCCATATCTTTGTAAATCTCCTGACTCGTCTTAATGACGACGGGGTCAGGGATCTGGCGGCCGTCCGAGACCTCAGCAATAGAAAAAGTAAATATGCTAGACCAACGTGACCCCGAAGGGATCAATAACCAGGGCCTCGACATCAGGCCGACACCGCGTGCCGAGATGGATCTGTATCCGCTCGATAGTTTTCCTTATGAATTTCCGGGCCGGGAGATCTGGGTCGAATTCGACATTCCCGAATTTACCGCAATTTGTCCATTCTCGGACTTTCCCGATTTTGGCGTGATCCGGCTCAAGTACGTTCCAAATAAGCTGTGTGTCGAGCTCAAGAGCCTCAAGCTTTATATCAACTCGTTTCGAAGCGTCAAGATCTTTCACGAACACGTGGTGAACCTGATACTCGAGGATTTTATTGCGGCATGTGACCCGCTGCGGGTCGAGATCGAAGGCGATTACAACGTGCGCGGCAATATCAAGACCGTCGTCCGCGCAAGCTATACGCGGCCTGACTAATGTTCGGCCGCTGCCCGGTCGAGCCGCATATGGCGCGTACAGGCGGTTTCCACCCGATCGTCGACATCCGAACGGACCTTTTCTTCGTCGGCGAGATTTGCGTTGGTGATCTCTGAGACGATCAGAAACTTTGCCTTTTCGAGCAGTGTCTGTTCGCGAAACGATAGCCGTTTTTCATGGCTGAGATAGGTGAGTTGTTTGAGAACGTCGGCAGTCGCAAAGATATCGCCCGACTGGAGTTTGTCCATAAACGCCCGCGAGCGCGTCTTCCAGTTGCACGTCACTTCTTCAAAATCCTCGGACAAACGCCTGATCAGGCGGCGGCACTCGTTGGACGAAATTATCGGTCTGATGCCCACGCTTTGGGCATTTGCGGTCGGCACACAGATCGTCGAATTGTCGCCGACCACGCGCAAAAGGTACACGCTTACCGGGTGGTTTCCGATCTCGCGCGTATTGATCGACTCGACCACGCAAACCCCTTGCCCGGGGTAGGCCACTTTCTGGCCGATTTCGAGTTCCATGGCCAATTTCTCCCTGGATTGAAGGGTGAGAAGCCGTCGCGAAAGTGAGGCCTAAGCAAAGCCGTGCCTTCTGCGATAATTAACATTCAATATGGAATCAGTATAGCACGTTCAGCGGGGTTGTGAACAGATTTTTTTGGCCTGTCAGACGCTAGTTAGCCGGCAACTCGATACTGAATGTCGTGCCCTCGCTCAAGGTCGATGCGACCGAAACCTCGCCGCCCTGGAGCCGGCCGAGGTGCTTGACGATCGCGAGCCCGAGCCCGGTTCCGCCGATCTCGCGCGAGCGGGCACGGTCAACCCGATAAAACCGCTCAAAAATGCGGCCGAGGTGCTCGGGCAGAATGCCCTCGCCGGTATCCTTGACCCTTATGATGTAAACGCTTCCGGCTCGCTCGAATGACGTCGTTACCGTCCCGCCGCGTCGGTTGAACTTGATCGCGTTGTCGATCAGGTTGATCAGCATTTGTTCGAGCCTGACGCTGTCGGCCGGTACGAGCGTATCTTGCGGGATCAGATTGACGAGTTCGACGCCAAATTCATTGGCTTTAGCGGCCAGATTCGTATAGATCTCGGCCGTCATTTCCGCAACGCGTACCGGACGTTTTTCGATCGTTACCTTGCCCGATTCGATCATCGACAATTCGAGAATGTCGGCGATCAGGCTGTTCATTCGTTCGGCGTTGCGGCGAATGACGCCCAGAAAACGCCGGCTGTTCTGAACATCGTCGAGAGCACCGTCCTCGAGCGTCTCGACAAACGCCAGTATCGACGTCAGCGGTGTTCGAAGCTCATGCGAGATGTTAGACAAAAACTCCTGACGGACGGACTCGAGACGCTCGATCTGAGTCTTGTCGTAGAAAAATCCGATCGCCTGCGGCCGCCCGTCGATCTCTAGCGGAGCGATGTGCACATCAAAAGTTCGACGCTCGGCTCCGATCAATTCGAGGCGGACGTCTGATGAGAAATGTTCGCCGATAGCACGTCGATACGCCTCATGGACATCGAGGTCGCGGATCACCTCGCTCAAACGGCGTTGTTCAAGTTCCATGCCGGGCCGGCCGAAGACCATCGCCGCCGAAGCGTTGCAGCTGGCGATCCGCAGGTCGCTATCGACTATCAAAACGCACTCGCGCGTCGTGTCGATCAGCCTTTGGAGTATTTCCGACGAGCCCGCCGAGGCGGCCGCCGCCATAGTAACTTCGTTCATTTAGTTCCAACAAAACGATAGCCTATGCCCACGACGGTTTCAACGCATCCGCTGCACTGCCCGAGCTTTTGGCGCAGCCGGCGAATATGCACATCGAGCGTGCGTGTATCGCCAAAATAGCTGTACCCCCAGACGTTATCGAGCAGTTGTTGGCGGGCGGCGACGCGTCCCGTGTTCTTGATCAGATGCTCGAGCAGGGCAAATTCCTTGCGAGTGAGCTTGATGTCCTCGCCTCCGCAGGTTACACGCATATCAGCAAAATCGACCGTAAGATTCTCGTCCGAATATTTCGGAGCCGATTCCTTTGCGGCACGCCTGAGTACGGCCCTGACGCGGGCGATGACCTCTTTTATGGAAAAGGGCTTGACGATATAGTCATCGGCGCCGATATCGAGACCGGCGATCTTGTCGCCCTCGGCCGCCTTTGCCGTAAGCATTATTATCGGCGTTTTTTCGGTGAGCGATTCGCGCCGCAACCGGCGGCACAGTTCCATTCCGGTCATTCCCGGCAGCATCAGATCGAGGATGATCAACGACGGCGTATGCTTTTCGTCGATCGCCAGCCGCAGCCCCTTTTCGCCCGACTCGGCTATTACGGGCCGAAAGCCCTCGCGCCGTAGGTTGTATTCCAAACTTTCGGCAATGTCGGCGTCATCTTCGACGATCAGAATGGTTTGCATCTTGTTTGTAGATTCTATTCGATTTTCGGGCTGACGGCGCTATCGTATGCCCCCAACCTTAATAGCGTATGAACAGAATGTTACGAAGATGTTAAATGTTGCGGCAATGGCGGTCCGCGGCCCGGTTCAACGCTCCATTAACTGCCTCGGGCGTAACACGCACACAAGCCGGTTCAGGCCGGTACCGATGTCGGACCATTTTTCGTTGTTTATTTCGATAACGGCGATCGCGGCGGTCGGCATCGGCTCGACGGCTCCGGTCAGGTAATAGATCACGCTTTCCATGCCGGGGTTGTGACCGATCAGCATCGCCGAGTGATAACGGTCGTCCAACACCGAGATGATCTCGATGAGCCGGCCGGCCGTGGCCTCGTAAATGCGGCCCTCTGTCGCCGTAACGCCGTCAAAACCGGCGGCCTCACAAAACAACTCGTTGGTCTGACGGGCGCGTTCGGCGGTCGAACAAATGATGATATCAGGCAGGATGTCGCGTTCGCTCGCAATGCTGCCCATAAATTCGGCGGCTCTGATGCCGCGATCGTTCAACGGCCGGTCAAAGTCGGTGATGCCCGCATTTTCCCAACTCGATTTTGCGTGACGCATCAGATACAGCGTTTTCATCGTTGCGATGATTTTAGACCAACACGGCGAATATCGCCATCAAATTCGTAACGGTCCGGATAACCGAGGATCAGGTTAATTCGGCACTTGGTTGTGGGGTATCGACCATTCATTGAGTTAGAATTGTGCCTATCTGCCGCGGGGAATAGCATCGGATGGAGATGAACGCCCTCAATGCCGCTTTGCTCGTTAATCTGATCGGTTTTACGGTCGGCGTGGCGTTGTACGCTTTGGTGGCCGCGATGGTCCTGCGGCACCGTTCAAAGCCAAAACTCGCCAATGTAGATCTGCTGTTACTGACGACCGCCGGTTTGGGGCTGTTGTGGAATCTCGGCGAGCTCTACTCGTTCATCCAGAAGGACTTTGCTTCGGGCGGCATTTCACCCTGGCTTGCCGCGGTATCGTTTTCGGCGCTCGGCTTTTTGCCATCGGTGGTTGTCCACTCGGCGCAGGCCGATGACGAGGGAACGCACTGGCTGACCTACGCCGCATACACGTTGAGCCTTCTGGCGGCGGGTCTGCACCTTTACTCGGCAGCTGCCGGCAAGGCCGTGCCCTCTGACCTCGCCCTGCAGGCGCAGACGATCGGGGCGGTCGCGTTGGCAAGCGGGCTTTTGCTGTTCAACCTCAAGCAAACGCTCGAGAAAAAGACGATCTGGGCCAGTGCCCTGCTCGTTTTTGCGGTATCGGCACTACACCTGAGCGGCGAACGCGAGGGCAACTCGTGGGTGATCGAGTTGATCGCGCATCAGGCGTCGCTGCCGCTGGCACTGACGATCCTGTATCAAAACTACAGGTTCGCTTTCGCCGATCTGTTCCTGAAGCGTGCTATCTCACTAATACTTCTGGCCCTGACAGCCTTTGGGCTTTACGTGGCGGTCGCGGCGCCGCTGCTGCGCTATCACGAAACACACGACCGCGACGACGCATCGGCGATCAGTCTGATCCTTACACTCTGGATCGCGACCGCGCTCGTCTATCCGGCGTTATATCGGTTGGCGACATGGCTCGTCGATACGGTCTTACTGCATCGCGGCGATTACGCCGAACTGCAGACGGACATTGCGGCTGAGATCGAATCGATCGATTCGGCCGAGGCGATACTCAGCCACGTCTGCGAACGCGTGGGCGGCGGTTTGACGGCCGGAACTTCGCGTTGGTCGCCCGTACTGATCAAGGAATCGGATCTCGCCTTCGTCGATGTCGGATTTACGCCTAACGAAGCCCGCATATTCGTTCCGACGGCTGAATCACCGTTTTTCGAGATCCGCTTGGGCGAGTTTTACGGCGGCCGGCGGCTGCTCTCCGACGAGGTCGCGACGCTGGAGGCGATATCGCTTATCACGGCACGGCGGATCGACGCGGTCAGAGTGACCAACGAGCGTTATGAGCAGGAGTTTCGCCAGCAGGAATTTGCAAAACTCGCGGCCGAGGCGCGCCTGACGGCCCTGCGGGCACAGCTCGATCCGCACTTTTTGTTCAATTCGTTGACGACGATCGGCTATCTGATCAAGGCCGACCCGGACAAAGCGTTCGACACGCTGCTGCGTCTGACCCAGCTTCTGCGTGGAGTTTTGAGTTCGAACAGCGAATTTTGCCCGCTCGGTGACGAAATGCGGCTGATCGAAAGCTATCTCGAGATCGAACGAGCGCGATTTGAGGAGCGATTGACGGTTGAGGTCGACGTACCTGACGAAATGCGGCGGATCGCGGTGCCTGCGCTTATTTTGCAGCCGTTGGTCGAAAACGCCGTCAAGCACGGCATTTCCGAAAACAAAAACGGCGGTACGATACGTATAACGGCATGCCGCGGCGAGATCGGCGGACGCCCGTCGCTCAAACTCACGGTTCGCGACACCGGGGCCGGCGGCGGGGCCGAAAGCCGGGGCGAAACGAGCGGCGTGGGGCTTCGCAACATTCGCGAACGGTTGGGGGCGTATTATGGCGACGACGCCCGACTGACCTTTACAACGGATGCGGTCGGCGGCACGGCCGTTGAGGTCGAATTGCCGGTCGATCTTTAGATCGGCACAGAAAGTAATGAACAAGCTGCGAGTAATTATTGCTGACGACGAACGCCCGGCACGAGAGTTCCTAAAATCGGTACTCCGTGAATTTGAGAACGTCGAGATCGTCGGCGAGGCCGAAAACGGGGCTGACGCGGTCGAACTTATCAAGTCGGTCAAACCCGATCTGGCGTTTCTCGACCTCAAGATGCCAGAGATGTCGGGCCTCGAAGCTGTTCGGCTGCTTCGCAAGACTCAAATGCCGCAGGTCGCCTTTGTCACCGCCCATGACGAATTTGCCGTACAGGCATTCGAGGTAAACGCCGTCGATTATCTCCTCAAGCCGGTCGAGCGTGCCCGAATTGCCGAGACAATAGCCCGTGCGGCGGAGCGGCTCGAGCATGAGGACTGGCGCAGCGTCGAGGCCGAAAAGATAAAGCGCGTTGCCGGAGCCTATGCCGACGCTGAGCGACAAACCCTGATCGAACGCATTCCGGTACGGCAGCGTGATGACATAGTGCTGATCCCTGTCGCCGAGGTCGCCTCGATCACCGCTGACGGCGAACTGCTGCACATCGTGACCGCCGCGGGAAAAAAATACGTTATCAATCACCGTCTTAAGGACCTCGAACTGCGGCTCGACCCCGACGCCTTTGTACGTCTCTCGCGAGGCTCTCTTGCCAATCTCGCAATGATCCGCACGATCCACCCGATGCCCGGCGGCACATACCTGGTCACGTTGAGCAACGGCCAGGAATTGGCGGCAAGCCGGCTCCAGTCCAAGATACTGCGCAACCGTTTGCTGCGTTTGTGACCGGTCATTGGCCGCATTCTGCCATTCATTGAAAACTTGTCGATAGATATCAAAGACGGAGCTTAGACTTAAGCTGTATTACTTTGTTTTTTTATCGATACGGCAATGAATAAAATTCTCTTCTCAACAATTCTTTTGACGCTGATCGCCGCCGCGGCTTTCGGACAGACGGGCGGCAAGATCACCGGCACTGTCAGCTTTGGCGACGACAAGGCGGTAATTCATCAGGTGACCGTTAAGATCGTCGAGCTCAACCGGACGGTCTTGACCGACGATCTCGGCGTCTATACATTCACCAACGTCCCGGCCGGCACCTACCGTGTCGTCACCCATCTCGAAGGATTTTCCGATTCGACCAAGTCAATAACGGTGGCCGCCGGAGGAACCGCGACGGCCGATTTCGAGCTAAAGCTAGCCGGCATTAACGAAGAGGTCACCGTCACCGCAAGCGGCACGGCGCAGAGCACTTTCGAGGCGATCGAGACGGTCAGCACCATTGATTCGACACAACTGATCTCACGGGCGGCGGTCGGGCTTGGCGACGCTCTGGGTGACGAGTCCGGCGTGGCAAAACGTTCGTCCGGCCCGGGTTCGTCACGGCCGGTCATACGCGGTTTTGACGGCGACCGTGTGCTGGTGTCGAACGACGGCGTGCGAAACGGTTCGCTCGCGTCGCAGTCAGGCGACCATGCCGAACCGGTCGACACCCTCGCGGTCGAACGCATCGAGGTGGTTAAGGGCCCGGCGACGCTTCTCTACGGCAGCAACGCTATCGGCGGCGTGGTCAATGCCATCAGCGGCCATGACGAAGGTTCGCACCCGGGACTCAGAATGACCTTTTCGACGACCGGCGGCTATAACGGCGGCCAGGCATCGGCGGCAGGCGGCATCGAATACGGCGTCGGAAACTGGATGTTCTGGGGCAATACGAGCGCTCAACGGACCGGCGACTACACCGCGGGCGGCGATTTTGGCAAGGTCCTCAATACCGCGACGCGAAACGTTACCGCAAGCACCGGTTTTGGCTATTTTGGCAAAAAGGCTTTCTTTAATACCAACTACAGCTATTTTCAGAGTAAATACGGCGTGCCGCTCGACCCCGACGACCCGGTTCGCCGAACGATCGACATGCACCGCAACAACGTGAAGTTCAATTTCGGCTACAACGATCCGACATGGGCGGTGACGTCGATGAAATTCACGTTCGACGTTTCGCGTTATCAGCACAAGGAGCTTGAGGAGAACATCGTCGGAACTACGTTCAGGAACAACGTATATTCTTACCGTGCGATGTTCGAGCAGAAGGCCGTCGGCAAATGGAGCGGCCGGTTCGGCGTTGACGGTTACCGGCGCGATTTCTCGACCGTCGGCGATGAAACACTGATCGACGGGCCGGTCAAACAGGATGCATTTTCGGCATTTACGCTGCAGGAGCTCAAGTTTGAACGCGTCAACTTTCAGCTCGGAGCCCGGATCGAGAATAATCGTTACGATCCGGTCAACACGGCACTGCCGAACCGCAGCTTTACCGGATTCTCAGGTGCGGCCGGCATGCGCGTCGACCTTTGGAAAGGCGGGGCGTTCGTGGCCAATTATACTCACGCGACGCGAGCCCCTGCCCTCGAGGAACTTTACAACAATGGACCCCACGATGGGACACTGACCTTCGAGATCGGCAATCCCGATCTGCGCGTCGAGACGAATGACGGCCTGGACTTTGCACTGCGGCATCAGGGCAAGCGTTTTCGGTCGGAGCTGAATTTCTACTATTACGACCTTAAGAACTTTGTCTTTCTGGCTCCGACGGGCAACGTCGATCCGGACAGCAGGCTTTCGATCGCCCGCTATCTGCAGGGCAACAGCCGATTTGTTGGGACCGAGTTCAGTCTGGACGCTACGGTCAACAAATATGTCACGGCATTCACGGGCCTCGACTACGTCAACGCCGAACTGAAGGACGGCACGCCTCTGCCGCGTATCGCGCCGCTTCGCGGACGCGTCGGCCTCGACATTCGGTACAAGGACTTTAGCTTCAGGCCCGAGTTCGTCGCCGTAAGCAAACAGGATCGCGTATTCGTCAACGAAACTCCGACCGCCGGCTACGGAACGGTCAATTTCACGGCAAACTACGTCATTTCGAAAAAGCACATTGCCCACATCTTTTCGGTCAACGGCTTTAATCTCAACAACAAGCTGTATTACAACCACATCTCGTTCATCAAGGATATCTCACCCGAGATCGGCCGCGGTGTGCGAGTAAGCTATACGCTGAGATATTTCTGATCCCACTTGTTCGATCGATCGTAAAAGCCCGGCACTGTTTGGTGCCGGGTCTTTTTTGCTTTCACTTTTGAGGAAAATCTGATAAGTTTCTCGTCAAAATTAGACATCTCCTGTTTGTCGTTCATCCCATGAAATTTGAACAATATGTTTCGCTGATCCGCCGGCTTGAAGATTACGCATCCTCAAATCCGAGCTCCTATCAATATCGGGTTTACGGTTTGGCAATGCTCGGGTACCTGTACTTTATAGGGCTGATAGCTCTTTTCACGCTGCCGATCGGGATCGTTGTTACCGGGCTGATCTTTGCTCCCGGTGAGACCTTCCGGAGCCTCTTAATGGCGGCCAAATTGTGGTGGATCATAATCCCGGGTATTGGCGTTTTTTTCGGCTTTCTCGGAGGCGCGATCCGCTCGATCTTTGCAAAAGTACCTGAGCCGGAGGGCCTCGCGATCGAACGTTCCGCAGCTCCCGAATTGTTCGATTTTGTCAGCGATACGTCCAAGGCTCTCGCCACACAACGGCCGAAGCGAGTTCAGATCACTGATGAATTTAACGCCTCAGTGGTAACTCTGCCGCGGTTTGGTATTTTTGGCCGCAAGGTCTATTTACGGCTTGGCCTGCCGCTCATGAGGGCTCTATCGCCCGAGCAGTTCAAGGCTGTGATCGCGCATGAATTGGGCCATGTTTCGGGCAGGCACGGTGCTTTTGGCAAATGGGCCTTCCAGGTCCAGGAGGCCTGGGATAGATTCATCCAGTCGCAGGAAGCCGCGGAAAACAGATTCGCGTCACTGTATGAGCGTTTTGTGAAATGGTATTTTCCGTATTTTTCCGCCTATTCATTTGTCTTGATGCGTGAGAACGAAAAGGAGGCTGATAGAGACGCGGTTAAATTGGCAGGCTCCAAACCCCTGGGCGAAGCACTGATCGCTCTACACACACGCGACACCGAACTGCAGGAAAATTTCTGGAAGGCGGTCCATCAGGAGAATCTTGAAAATCCCGATCCATCCCCGCGTCTCTTTTCCCGTATGTTGGGAGCGATGACGTTCGTTGACCACGAACGCGAGCGCCTTACGCTCGAAAAGGCGGTCTCTGTTCCGACAGATTACGGTGACACACATCCGTCTTTGGGCGACCGGCTGCGCCTGATAGGTTATTGGAACGGTAGTGACCTGCCGCATTTACCTGCCGTTCCGAGCCAAAGTGCGGCCGAGGTATTTCTCGGGAGCTCAGCAGATGCGTTTGCCGCCACTTTTGACGAATCCTGGGACGAAAAGGCGGCAAAGGACTGGAAGACGCGCTACGACCATTTTCAGGAATCACAAAAGCGGCTTGATGAACTCGATACCAAAGCGCAGAGCGAGGACCTGACCGACGAGGAAATGGTCGAGATCGCCTTGCGTATCGCTGAAAAGCAAGGCCCGGAAATTGCGCTTCCCACGCTTGAAAGCGCCGCCGAAAAATACCATGAAAGCGCGCTCGTGAAATACAATTTGGCCGGAGTTAGGTTGGCACTCGGAGACGAACGCGGCATCGCAGACGCTGAGCTTGCAATAGAACTTGACGAGAGTTACCGCCTCGCAGGCAGCGAGTTGATCTTTGAGTACCTTCGAGGCAAGGGTCGAATCGACGAAGCTAAAAAATACGCCAACACCGCGGAAAAACAATATGAGATGCTCGGCCTTGCGCAAAAGGAACGCGACACGGTGCAGCCGGGAGACAATTTCGAACCTCATTCACTGCCGCAGGATCTGATCGATCTTATCCCGGTAAAACTCGGAACTTTCGAGGAGATCACGGCCATCTATCTCGTTAAAAAGGTAGTTAAATATTATCCGGAAATACCGATGCACGTTATGTTCATCGATGTTCGGCCGACCAAAACGTTTAATAGGTCCGGCGACCTGAGTCCATCCGAGATATTAAAGATCGTGACGGATCGGTTTGGCGACACCGAGATCAATTTCTTTGCAATACTTGTGACCCAGTTTGCGGCCCTAAAACCACACCTCGAGAAGATCGAAGGGGCCAAGGTATTTAGTCGAGGTCATTGATTTGAGACCGGAGGTTTACCTCATTCGAGGCCGGTTTCAGGTATAATTGGCTATTGGTTCGCAACCAATTTATTGGAGGAGTTTTATGACTACCAGAACAGAATCGTTGTCGTTCGAGACGGCGGGCGGGTTGACCACGGCGTTCGTGGCCATGCCCGAGGGCGAGACTGAGCGTGCGGTGATATTGATCCATGAATGGTGGGGCCTCAACGACCACATCAAGGACATTGCCGAACGATATGCGGCCGAAGGGTTTATTGCGATCGCGCCCGACCTTTACCGCGGCGTGGTCGCGACCGATCCCGACGAGGCGTCCAGGATGATGCACGGCCTCGCCATCGAAGATGGGCTGGACACTATCCGGAACACCATCGGTGCCGCCGGCATCGGATACGGCATTACTCATTTTGGCATCTCGGGATATTGTATGGGCGGGACGTTTGCCCTGAGGGCAGCCTGCGAAGTAGAGGGCATCAGTGCCGCGGCACCGTTCTACGGCGATATACCCGATGACGACATTTTGCAAAAACTGACAACCCCGACCATCTTTGTCTCGGGCAAGCGCGACGCATGGATCAATACCGAAAAGATAGCGGCACTTGAGGACGCCGTCGAGCGTTTTGAGCTGCCGCTGACCTCGGTCAAATATGACGCCGATCACGCGTTCTTTAACAACACCCGGCCCGATGTTTATAACGAGACGGCGGCGCGTGACGCGTGGGCACTGGTCACCGGTTTCTTTTGCGACAAGCTCTGAGAAAGCCCTTCAGCCAGATCCAGAAGAAAGGCCGGCATCGTGATCCAAACACGTGCCGGCCCTTTTATTTGCATCCTCGCGATCGATCAACGCTGAACGGCCTGCGTAGGTTCGGGCGGCAATGACGGCATAAATTGGGGCTTAACGCCGGTCTTACGCAACTGCTTTTGCCGGTACATCTTGGCGTCGGCCGCCTCGATCGTAGCCTCGAGCCGTGAGACGTCTTCAAAGTTCTCAAACGCGTGCGAAACGCCGATAGTCAGCGGGTGATTTACGCCCTCGATTCGTACGTTTGTCAGCATCGCCTCCATACGCGCGACCCTTTCGTAGGCGACATCGGCATCGAGGCCGACCATAATTACAAAAAACTCGTCACCGCCCCAACGGAAGATCAGATCTTCGCCGCGTATGATCTCGCGGATCGCCCGGACGACCGAGCGAATGGCAATGTCGCCCACTGCGTGGCCGTACATATCATTGATGACCTTGAGATTGTCGATGTCAAAGAAGCCGACACTGCCCGAAGCCTTGTCGTCCCGTGAGCCGTGCCGCTTCAAATACCCGTGAAACGCATGCCGGTTGAGCGCCGTCGTCAGCGGGTCGATATGAGCAAGTTCCTCGAGCTTTTCGTGCGCTTTGCGGAGCTTTTCATTCGCGATCCGGGCATCCGAGAGTACGAGCTCGAGCAGGATGATGACCATTCCAAATCCGAGAAGGATCTGCAGCACGAGATCAACGATCGAATTGAACATCAGATAATCTGATGGAAAATCGTAGAACTGTCGTAGTGTAAATACCGCAAAGTACTGAACAAAATCGACGATAAGCAGGCCGAGGGCGACCAGCATCACCTTCCAGCCGAATGTACCGATCCTCGTCTTCCACAATTCGACAAAAGCGACCGTGAAAAACCCTGACAGAATTAGTGAGTGCAGATTGAAAACGAGGTTAAAGTCAGTAGCCACGAACGGCAGACTGAAGGCGACAACGATGAACGGTAGAAGCAATATCTCCTGACGGATCGGCATGTCGCCGCCCTCACCGAGGCTGCGGCAGCCGGCGACCAGCAAAAATCCGAAAATGTACTCCGTCAGAAAATAGAAGCTGAACAACTGGGTCGAATAATCTTCGTAACTGAACGCCAGACGCAGACAAAACAGTGCAAATGACAAAAAGAGCCACGCGTGCGTCCAATGCTTCAGCGCGACTACTTTCAGCGACCGCCGCAGAAAGAGCGTCAGCAGCGTTATTAATGAAACGCCGGCTATTTGGATGATAAGTCCTATCTTCGAGTCCATATCGGTCAGGCGGGAAATAGGTGAAAATGCAATGTGGCGAGAACGGTCGGGAGCCCGGAAAATACAGGATAGGAGATCCCGCATTTCGAGTGTAGTATAAACATTGTTTAATGTCTATATATTTTTTTGCAGGAATTCGGCAAGTTCCCACGCCCGCGGCAGTGCAGTGCGGGCCCCGAGCGATCGGCATTTAAGGGCGGCGACGGCGTTTGCAATACGGGCGCTTTCCTCGACCGACTCGCCGGTCAGCAGGCCGTAGAGCAGGCCGACCCGAAAGGCGTCGCCGGCACCGGTCGTGTCCTGACATCCGCCCGGCACGGCAAATCCGCCGGTTTCGACAAACGTGTCACCGCAGCGCAGCAGCGAGCCGGCGGAGCCGAGTGTCACTCCGGCGATGCCGCACCCGAAACGTGACTGCATCTCTGTGATGGCGAGGCGCGGATCGCTGATACCGAGAAAGCGTTCGGGAAACTCAGCTGACGAGATCAGAATATCGACATTGCCCAAAACGTCCTCGACCCCTTCAAACACGTTGTCGATATCGATCGATACGATCGTACCGGCGGAACGTGCGGCCTTGGCCATCCGCAGACATGCTCCGGTATCGTGGGGTGTAAAATGCAGTACCTTGGCCATTGCGGATGCATCGGCCGGAGCCTCATCGGCGGCATAACCGAGGCGGCCGTCCCTTTGCCATATGACGGTCCGCTCACCTGTACGCTCGTCGATAATGATGAACGCGATCTGGGTCCGTGCGCCGGCGATGCGTTCGGCAAAGCGCATATCCACGCCCTCGTCGGCCAGCGACGCCCAGCCGATCCCTCCCGCATCGTCGTCGCCGAAGCGGCCCGCATATGCAGTCGAGAGGCCCAGCCGGGTCAGGCCGGCCATCGTCGTCGCAACCTCGCCCCCGGCCGCGCGAACGTAATTCGTGAGTTCGACCTTGGAATCGTATGCCGGATAATGCGGAACTTCGATCAGAAAATCGACGGCGTTCGTGCCGAATCCGACACAGTCAAATTGGGCGTCGGATCGCAGTTTGAATGGAAACTTCATAGTTCACGGTCGTCCGGCGGCGGCACCTGTCGGGCCGCGGGATTTTCCCCTTTTAATTCTTGCCAAGTTTATACCTGACAGGATAGATTTATTAAAGGATATCAACTAAGCCTGATATTCGACCATTGTTCCACTTAAACTATTTGCTTCCCGGAGATTATCAAGATGCCTACATCAAACTGTCCAGAATGCAGCGAGGACGTTTACGTTGACGCAGACTCGGAACAGGGTGACGTCGTTTCGTGTGACGAGTGCGGTGCCAAACTGGTCGTGGTCGGGCTGGACCCCATCGAACTTGACCTCCAGACGGAGGATGACGATGATCTGCGTCAGTCCGATGATTTTTCGGAATACGGTTACGACGACGACCACTATTGATCGGCAGCCGGCAGATCAACTCGCACCTTGAGTCGGTCATAATGACCGACTCAAAGATCAGATCTCGGTCATATCGAACGGCGATGTGACCTTCTCACAACCTCACTTTTTACCCCAAACCCAATAAGTTCGGCGTTTCCGCGAGAGTTTCGTCATTGGCACGGAACTTGAATACGCAGTTGCGGAGGTGTATCGGCCGCTTGCCACAGTTGCGGACGGTACTTACAACAGCTTGGTTATCCTCCTTTTCGGCGGCCGCTCGAAAGCGATCTGCCCGCAGCGGCCGCCAAAGAAACGTAATGAAATTCTCCGACTTAAAAAAGCTGGATCCGATGCCGAGAGCCATGTGGCTTGTCACGGTAACGCTCGCCGTTGCCGCGGCGGCGGCGGCGGTCTTTTACGTTTCGCAGTATCGTGGACAGAGGCTCGTGGTCTTGCTGGCCGCGATCTTTGCCGCTACGATCGTCTCAAAGTACGAGTTGAGGCTGCCAAAATCGTCTATCGAGATCGCAGTGGGTGACATTATTGTGATCTGGGGCGTTTTTTGGCTTGGGGTAAGCGGCGGCGTTCTGCTCGGCGCCGCCGCTTCTATCGCAAAGGCCGGCCGTGACGGTAAATTCACGCTGAAGGGCAAACTCGCCGCGGCCTGCGGCACGCTTGCGGCCGGTGCGGCCGGGCTGTCATACCATTTCATCTACGGCCTCGACCTTTATCGCGAAGAACATCTCTATACCGTCGGTAATCAGGACACGATCATTGTCGGTGCGATCTTGATGACGCTGGTGATCGCGATCGCACGATTCGCTTTTGAGCCGCTGACGGCACTCGCTGACAGGAACGGCGGCCGCCGTTCGAATACCGAAAACCGCATCGAGAAGCGGGCGATTGAGGTGATCCCGGTTTTTCTGTTTTCGGTCACGCTGGTCGGGCTTTTCTCATATTTTGGCCTGGCATTCGGCTTTGTCGTACTGCCGTGTTCGATACTGGCGGTGCTGTCCTACCGTGTGCACCTCAGCAGTCTGGCCGTCAAGACGTCGCAAATAATGGAGGCAAGCCGCATCCAGTTAGCAACGGTCGAAGCTCTGGCTACGGCGATCGACGCCCGCGACCAGGTCGGCAGCGGCCACGTGCGCCGCACGCAGATCTACGCGGTCGGGCTCGGAACCGCGATGGGACTTGGCGAAAGTGAAATAAATGCTCTGCGGTCGGGTGCCCTGCTCCACGACATCGGCAAATTGGCCGTGCCGGATCATATTCTGAGCAAGCCCGGCCCGCTGACCGCCGCAGAACTCGAAAAGACGAAGGTCCATTCGGTCGTCGGTGCCTCGATCCTCGAAAAAGTAGGGTTTAATTATCCCGTCGTGCCGGCCGTTCGCCACCACCATGAGTGCTGGGACGGCACAGGTTACCCGGATGGACTGGCGGGAGAGGATATTCCGAAGACCGCCCGCATTTTGGCCGTTGCCGACACATATGACACGCTTCGCAGCGATCGGCCATTTCGCCCTGCAAAATCGGTCGACGAAGCCCGCCAGTTCCTGCAGGAGGGAGCCGGAACGCAGTTCGATCCGAACATAGTAAGCGTGTTCCTCAAACGGCTTGCCGGCCTTGAGGCTCAGGTCGAGGCACAGGGACTCGGGTACACCGATGGGTCGAGCCTGCTGGAAGAGGCCGTGTCGGTCGAGGCCGAGGACTATATCGAACAGATCAAACTGGCCAATAAAGAAGTGTTCACGCTGTACGAGCTGGCCCGTGAATTTGGCTCGTCGGCAAATCTGGACGAGATGCTCGTGCTGTTTTCAGACCACGTCAGACGCCTTGTGCCGTTTGATACCTGTGTCGTGTATCTACTCGACGCGTCCAAGCGCTCGGCCAAGGCGGCGCATGTTTCAGGCGATAATTCCGAGATCCTTGCTGAACGGCATATCAAGGTCGGTAAGGGTGCGACCGGCATCGCGCTGAAACGCCGCCAGATGGTCAAGAATGTAAATCCGGACCTTGATTTCTCGCTCTCGCACCTTGAGCTCATTCAGCAATATTCGACGATGGCGGCGCTGCCGCTGATAGCCGATGACGAGATCGTCGGGGCGGTTTCGATCTACTCTAACGACCTCCCCGAATATGACGAAGAGCATCTGCGGCTCCTCGAAACAGTTTCGCGTATCGCCGCCGAGGCGATCGGCAAGACCCAGGAACACGCCGAGGCCAAGGCAAACGCTCTTACCGACCCGATGACCGGCCTGCCTAATGCACGCAGTCTTCAGTTCCAGTTTGAAAAGGAACTCGGCCGGGCCAGCCGTTCGGGAAGCACATTTCAGGTCCTCGTCATGGACCTTGACGGATTTAAGGCCGTCAATGACAATTTTGGCCACATTGCCGGAGACGAAATGCTTCGCGAGGTCGGTGCCGTCATCCAGGCTCAGCTGCGTGACTATGACTTTTTGGCACGATACGGCGGCGACGAGTTCGTCGCTCTTATTCCCGATGCCGAATACGGCGACGTGACCGACCTATGCGGCCGCATCGAGTCGGCCGTGAGCGCGTTCAGGCTGCCGGTCGGCGATGACAAGTTCGCGTCGGTCGGCGTCAGTCTGGGCTCGGCGGGCTATCCGGCAAACGGCGTAATATTTGACGAGTTGATCATCGCCGCGGACAAGGCGATGTACCTGCAAAAATCGGCACGCAAGCGCGAGAACCATGATCTGGGCCAACATAAACACGCCGCCTTGTCTGATGTACTAAAGACCGAAACGGTCAGCAGCGGCCCGCTGCCGGACAGTCCGCCTAACGAGCACTTTATCATCGAGCTCGATGAGTCACATGTGATCTCGTCCGCGATCAACTGAGATCCCTTTAGAAAGCCTGTGAAAAGCGAAAATGTATCTGGTCCTGACGCAACTGGTAAATTGCGTTGGGGCCGG
Organism: Pyrinomonadaceae bacterium; assembly: GCA_044221625.1. Lineage (GTDB taxonomy): Bacteria > Acidobacteriota > Blastocatellia > Pyrinomonadales > Pyrinomonadaceae > OLB17. Next base: position 82,887 of record JBGAOU010000002.1, read on the forward strand.
CCGTTTGAGGTATGAGAAATCGCGGCGGATTAAGCAAACGGCCGTAGTCCACCGCAAATTCGCCGCCGACCGGCGTCTTGAGCCGGAGGCCGATCCCTGCCGTGTGGGTCCACAGCGCCCGGAGGTTTTGACGAAAAACGTCATTGTCCGGCACATCAGGCGGATTAAAAATATCGCCGATGCGCCGAAAGACATTACCGCCGTCGTAAAACGGTACAAACCTTATCGACTTTGATACCGGAACTCGCGCCTCGAGATTTATCACCGCCATCGCATTGCCGCCGAACGGTACCGTGAACGGCGTCAAATATACGCTGTTCCCTGCCGAGTTCAGAAATGTTCCCTGCGGAACGATCACGACACGCGGCCCGGCCTCTTCAAAATCGAACCCGCGTAAGGTATTTGCCCCGCCGGCGAAAAAGCGTTCGCTGACCGGCAGGATGTTGTTCAGGTCAGGAAACTGTGCGTTGTTAAATCGGTTAGTGGCCGAGAAAACGGTCGCAAGGCCAAGTATAGCCCGGCCCGCGATCGTCGTATTCTTGATCTTTGGGAACGTGTAATAAAAGTTATAGCTAGCCTGAAATTTCTGAAATCCGATATTAGCGCCGAGCTGGGGTATCGAGACGTTGTACTCGGCGGTGATGTAGCTGCCGCGGGTCGGGTCGCTGGCGTTGTACCGGCACTTGTCGCCCGGCTCGCCCTTTGCGATCAGTTCGAGCAGGCTGGACCTGGCCGAACAATTTTCACGAGTATCGCGAACGTACGTAAATCCGAACCCCGATATCCGTACCCGTGCGTCAGGCGTCAAAAGGTCTTTGATAAGCAGGCTCTCGATATTGGAAAGGCGGACGTCCTCAAAACGGTATCTGCCGAAGATGATGCTTCGATTCTTGCGACTCAGAGTTCGGCTCGTCTCGGCCGAGACCGAGAGGCGGTTGATCGTCGGGCTGCCTGTCGGATTTCCGAATGTATCGATCGGCGTGCCGTTGGCGTCGACACGTTGAACTACGCCGAACGTGCCTTTATCAAACGCCGATCTGAAAAATCGTGTGACGGTCGAATCGCGTTGGTACTGGGCAGAAAAGGTCAGCGGGGCAAACCTGCCCTCGCCGTCGCTCAAAAAGCGCGGATTTATGAAATCGAACTGAACCAACTGCTGACGCTGACTCCACCGCATACGGGCACCGCCCTGCCAGAGGTTGCCCAGAAGATTGACGTGGCGAATGTCAAAAAAACCGTTGGCACCAAGGTCGGTCGAAAAGCCGCCGCCGTAAGTCAACAGCCGCGGAGGCTGTTCATTGACGTTGATGATAACGTCCGACGCGCGATCGCCGTTCGCCGTGTCACCGGCCGGTTGGGCCTTGATCTCGACTCGGTCAAACGCATCGGTCGCGTAAAGGTTTTGCTCGGTCCCGTAGATATCCGCCGCCCGCAGGAATTGGCCGGGTTTGAGCCTTGACGCTTTCAGGATCGCCCGTGGTTTGGTGTCGTTCACGCCATTGACCAGGACGCGGTTAATGACGACACGGCGGCCTTCAGACTCGATCTTAAATTCCACTTTCAGCGTCCGCTTGTCGCTCCCTTCGGCGAGTTCATTCTCGACGATCGATGAACTCACGCGGGCGTCAAAATAGCCCTCTTTTGAATAAAATTCGGCGAGTTCCTTGACGGCATTGCGGACCTTAGCACGCGAATATTCGCGGCCTTTCAGGTTCGGCACTTTGGCCAGCAGCGCATCGGCGGCAAACGCCTTGTTGCCGGTGACCGCGACGTCCTCGACTATCGACGGAGGTCCGTCCTCGACCTGAAACGTGATGATCAGGTCCTCACCATTCGGCGAAACGCCCTGAATAACGCGAACCTGGGCATCGCGGTAGCCAAGTTCGTTGAGCAGCGATCGAATGGTCGCCGCGTCGCGTTCGAGAATGCTGAGACTTGTAAATCCGCGGCCGTACCCGAACAGCGGTATCACGCCCAGAAGATTTGCCTCTTGTGATTCGAGCACGGTCCGTATCTCTTCGATCGGCAGCCGGTCAGTTCCCCGCAGACGCAGGCTCAAGAGCCGCAGCTTGCGGTTCGCCTTGGCCTGATAATTGATCGTGACGGTTCGGCCCTCCAGATCAACTGTGCCCAGATTTGAGCAGAGGACCTCGGTGTTGTTGGGGATGGCGTCGATGCCGTCGCCGGCGAGCGGCGGTTCGACGCTGCAGACCGGCGTCACGTTAGCAAAAAAGTACCCCTTTTCCTGAAAGTAGTTCTCCAACCGACGCTCGCCCTCGACGATCGCGGCATAGTCCAGCGTACCTTCGCGTCTGAGTGGCAATATGCGGTCAAGCGTTGCATCGCCGACCTTTCCGGCATCTGATTCGACGATTATCTTGACGATCGGCCCGACCTTGCCGCGAAGGCTAATGGTGATCGTGTTCTTATCGCTGTCGTAACTCACACGCGGGTCATCGAGTTCGGGGGCGGTCAGATCCTGCTTTCTGAGAAAGGCTCGCAAAGAGCTGATATCACGGGCGAGAGCCTCGCGGGTAAAGGGTGCACCCTGGATCAATTTGACCGTCTTGGGCGGTATCGGCCGGTCGAGGCCGGCGATGTCGATCTTAAATTCTTCAACCTTGGCCTGTTCGCCCGGCACGACGTTAAAGACGACGGCGACCGAGTTTTCGCCCTGCAGGGGTGTCTGCTCAAATGTAACTTCGGACCGGTAATACCCTCGTTCTCGAAGGTAGTCGAGGATCTGATCAGCGTTGTTACGCAGAGTCTGCTCGGTGATCGTCGTTCCGGGCGAGAGCAGATCAAGCTTGAAGAGCAATTCCTGTTCGGTTATCGCCTTGTCGGAAAATTTTCCAAGTACGATCGAGACCTTATCAGCCTGTCGTTTGCGCCGGACGGCAAATCTAAGGTCCACGCCGCCCGTACCGTTTGCCGTGGCGGTGACCTTGACCTCGGCAACCTTATTTGTGCGGTAGAGTGCCTCGATCGAATCATGTATCCGCGGCGCCGAATACGTCGCCCCGATACGGTCCTTAACGATCATCAGAAACGGTTCGGCAGCCGGTATGTTAGGTTGTCCGCCGTCGACGATCACCTCGAGCTTTTCGATCAAGCGCCGCTCGTACCGCGCCTGGGCTGATGCCGTCCCTGTGAGCGTGCCGATCAGAAATAGCATCGCAGCGAATACGAGATACAGCCTGAGTGCACGGCCGCGGGCTCCGTACACAATGCTGTCTTTGTTCGCTGCGGCGATATTCGTCAACGTTTTATCACCAAACCTTAAAATCTCTTTCTAAACCTTATTTCAAAACTAAAATTGTCGCGGTTGCGTGTAACGTTGCTCAATGAACGCTGCTCATACTGCGCGACGAACGAGAGTTTGTTTGAAACGCGGTATTCGAGCGCCAAGACCTGATTCTGGTCCTGCGATAAGTTCGTCGAATACGTGACGCGCAGATTATTATTTATCTGGCGCCCGACAGTCAGGCGGGCTGACGGATTCAACTGTTGGCCCGAAATGATCGGGTCGATCTCGAACACATTGAGGCCAAAAAGCTTGTCGGTCGCACGTCGAGCCGGATTATTTATGATCGAATCGGTAAGAATTTCGGCGGCCGTGTTTATTCCGGTCTGTGCGAGCGTCGGGATCCCGCCGGCCGTGTTTGTCAGTGCACCGGTCGTTATCAGCGACACAACATCGGCCTGCGGCAGTGCCGGGCTTGATCTCAGCGTCGCGGTCAGCAGCTCGGTGTCGTTTAGTGGGCCGGCGAGATTTACAAATATCTGATAGCCGCCGATCTCGGTTTCGGCCTGCAGATTGATGACCGGTTCGATCTCGGTATTTGGCGGAAATTCCAAAACACCGCGTTGAACATCGTATCGATCCTTTCGATAAAAAAGCGTGCCGCTATTAGCTGTAATGCGGCCCGACAATTGAGGATTATTAGCGTCGCCGGTCAACGCAAGTGCGACCGAGGCCGTAAGGTCGGCAATGTTATTGCGGACGACGAGCGCATCACGGCCCTCGATGACCAGATCGAATCGCGGTGCCGAAACGGTCGACGCACCGGCCGAAAGAGAAGTGTCGCGGCGGGCCCCGACGACGTTGGCCAGATCGATGTCCTTTGAGTACAGACTCCGCTTGGCGTACACACGCCCGCCGATCGTGATCTGCAGATTATCTTTATCGTTACGTCTGATCCCCGTGATCTCGAGCCGGGCGTCGCCGGTCGTCAAAAAGTCCTTAGGCAGCGGCACAGTGACACTGTCGCCGTTTACATTTACGCGAAATGACCTGACCGAAAGGCCGTTGAGCACCGCTCCGCCCGAGCCGGAAAACTTGCCGCCGCCGAGATAACCCGACGCCTCCTCGATCTCCGCCTGGTTCGACGTGAAGATAACGCGGGAATTGACGCGGTCAAAGGTCAGCCGGTCTGATCCGATAAATGTGGCGATCGCCGCATTTTCAGCCTTTGCCGAGCCCGATAGCCGAGCGGTCAGATTAGGGCCCGAGTATCGAACCGCAACGTCGGCGAACCCCGCAAAAAAGATATCCGTCGCCGCTAGATTTAGCAGCGTCAAATTGATCCGGCCATCGACCGAAAGGTCGTTCATGCCCTCGTCGACGAGCGCCTTGCGGCCGCTGATGGTCATATTTGAACCACCGCCCGCAAATTTTGCGTTCTCAAAAACGACCTCGCGCGTGTTAAATCGGATAAGGATCGGCTCGACCGCCGCCAGCGGATTTTCCTGGACCGTCATCGCCAATTGCGTGAACGACGCCGTCCCGGTCAAGCGGGAACCTGTGTAGATGTACTCGCCCTTGTCGTTCTTTTCGCGCAGATTGCCGCCAAATTCGATCCTTCCGGTACCGGTGCCGGTTATCGGCACACCCTTCAGCTGCGGTACAAAAGCAAGGTACGGCGAGATCGGGCTCTGATCGAAGACGGTCGACACGCTAAACGGAAACTCGTCCTGATCAAATCTGATCGATGCGTCGATCACCTGCTGACGGCCTTCGAAATTGGCCATCAGGGCGGCCGTCAATACCGAATTTTGTGTCTTGGTACTGATCAGGACCTCGCCGAAGGGATTTTCACCGATATACACACCCTTAGCCCCGCCGGCGAGTTCGATCATATAGGTCGTCGGGCTGTCCAACTTGCCGGATGCCCGTCCAGCGAGATCGACCGAACCGGTGATCGCCGGGACGTTGTCATTCCTCGGCAGGATAGACAGTACCAGCGGCAGAGGAATATCCTCGCCAATGATCTGGAAATCAAAGTCCTTTAGCTGACGGTCGTATGCCCCCTTTGCGTTTAGCGATCCCTCACCGATCCGGATCTCGCCGGTCTCGAGTTCGATCGCCGTCCCGCGAAATATCGCCTTTGCCTTGAGATCGTCAAAATTCTGCGCCGCGATGACGCCATCCCTCGACGCAAGGTCGATATTTCCCTGGGCGTTGTCGGGCAGCCCTTTTATATCGACCGTGCCTGATGTTTTGCCGCTAAGGTCGCGGATCCGTTCGGGCAAAACTATCGGAAGTGCGGCAAGCAGATTGCTGGTATTGACGCCGTTCAGCCTGGCCTGCACCTCGACGCCGTTTGGCTTGCCGAACGGGACTATCAGTGTAAAGTCGGCCGAACCGCCGGCGGGCTCGGACAGCTTTCCGTTCGCCAGCCTAAAATCATCGCTGTTGACGCCGACGTCGGCCGTAAGCTGGCCTAGCGGACGGCCGCGCATCGAAACGAGTTCGATCGATGCCTTACCGTCAACGTCGGGCGAATACAGATTGCCTTTCAATTTTCCGTTAAAGCTCAGGCGGCCGGCGACATCGACCTCCAGATCGTTCAATTCGCGTTCGACGTCCGGTGCGAGGCCCGTTACTTCAAATAGTCGCTTGATCTCGGCGGCGTCGGTCGAACTGACCTGCAATCCAAGATCAGACTCCTCTGCCCGAAGGTCAAAACGGCCCGATGCGGTCATCTCGCTCTTGTCGGTAAACAAACGGGCTTTTGAAATGTCAAAGAGCCCGCGAACCGCCGAAAGTGCGACCTCACCGTTGACCGGCACCATTCCGCGTTCGGCCGTTCCGGCATTAGCGGTTATCGCGGCATCAATCGTGCCGGATGCCGTGCTGAGATCAGTGCCGTCAAACGTCAACATGACGGTGCCGTTAGTGCTGCCCTCGATAGGGATCACGCGGCCGCTCTGCAGGGCCGCGAGCTTTGAAAGGTCGAGCGACGTGAACGACGCATCGACCTGCGACCGCGTGCGCGAATTGAGGGCGATCGTCACATTGCCGATCATCTCGCCGTCCATAACGCGGGCGTTGAGTTGGTCGAGCAGTGCCCGGTCATTATTGATATCGACCTTTGCGGTCGCCGAACCGAGAGCTACGGTGCCGATCATTCCGCCGCCGATGCTCATATCAGCGGTCGCCCGATAGCGTCCCGAACGTTCGAGAACAAATACCGGCCGGTTGATCTTGACCCCCTCGAGCTGGCCGCCTTCGCTGAGTGACTTTGTCCGCTTTAGCTCGACATTACCGGCATCAATATCGCCCGAACGTCCCTCGATCGTCCCGTTTCGGATCGTCAGCCGGACGCCGGCGATATTAAGGCTGCCGAGCACCGCCGAGCCCGTATCAAGCCGGGCGACCCTTAACTTGTCGGAATAGATCACGGTGCCCGCGGACGTATCCTCGAGCGTCGCGAGCGGCGTCTCGATACCGCCGACCGCCACACCATTGGCGTCGACACGAGTTGCTTTCAGATCCACGGCCGATACGCCGACATTGCCCTTTCGCACATCGATGTCCAGCTTGCTTGCCGAAACGTCTTCCAGCTTGGCGTCCTTGGTCTCGGCGGTCCGGGACCTTACCCCCTTGATAGCGATCGTCGTGCGGCCCGTCACGCCTTTGACATCGACTCCGTTAGAGGTCACGCCATTAAGCCGATAATCCTTGGTGACATAGGAGTTTGCCGAGACGTTGGGCGATGAGATATCGATGCCGCCGTCGATCAGTTTGAGCTTCATCTGGCGGGCCCGCAGATCGATCAACTCGGTATCACCGATCGAAAACCGCTGTGCACGGCCGTTTCCCACCTCGGCCCTGAACTGCCTATCCTTGTACTCGGCCAACGCGTCCGACAAAAACAGTCCGCCGAGCGACAGCGACTCGGACTTCGCCGCGATCGCCTGCAGTTCGCCAAACCATCGAAAATCGGTACCGGTTCCGCGAACATTGCCGGTCAACTTCGGAAAATCAACCTGAAAATCCTCAAACGTCAACATCTCGGCCACGGCGGTGCCGTTGGCGGTGTAGTTGTCGTTGGTGCCCTCGACCGTCGCAGCAACATTGGCGGCCCGAAGATAAACGCCGCCGGCACGGATCGCCTGCGAATCTGCATTCCCCTCGACGCGATATTCCTCGCCGCGGCCGGTTATCTTGCCCTTAAAGTTGCCGACGCCGCGAAGCGCTGAGCCCGGCGACACAAAATTTGAGATCTGCGTGATGTCCAGTGTTGACTCGGCCTGCAGTTCGTATCGCGGATCGGCCCAATCGCGGATCGTCCCGGTCAGGCTTGCCTGGCCAACAGGTGTATTTACACGAAGGTCGGTGAGGTCGGCGCCGTTCTTATCGGCGACACCGATAGCTCGCACATCGATATTCTCGATCTGACGATCTTCATATTTTAGGTTTGAGTCCCTGGAATACAGGTCGAAATTGTAGCGTTTGGCATCCGCCGAGCCCGCGTCCGGCGCGATCGAGATCGTCAATTCCCTCGCGTCACCGCCGATTCGACGCGAAAGATCGCCAAAATGGACCACCGTGTCAGTGATATTTACCCGGACCGAATCGTATCTAAAATTGACCGAAGAACCGCGTTCGTCCTCGACAAATTTGAGATTAGAAAAATTGGAACGGCCGTTCTCGTCAAATTTGACCCAAACCTCAGCACCGCTGACATTCGTCGCGTCGAGGCTGATGTCGCGGGTCAGCCTCCACGCCAAAAGGTCAAGCACCGTCATCTCAAGCCGCAGATCACGGACGAAGAAGAGGCGATCGCCTGTCAGTTTGTCCTTAAAGGTCGCGTTACGCATCTCGAGCGTCATCGGCGACGCTGTCACGCGAAACGATTCCGGCTCAAAGGCAATTCCGATCTGATCTAGTTTTGAGGTCAGCTGCCCCTTGATGTACCCGTCGAAAACACCGACGCGGTAGAGCACAATTACCGTGATGCCGACAATCAGGACGGCCAACCCGCCGATACCGAGCATCGTCAGCAGCTTTCGGCGGGCAGACCGGGGCATTGTCGGCGGCGAGTTTTCACCGCCGTCCAGATTATCCTCGCCCGACTGATTTTCGATCTTATCGTCTGCCATTCGATCGTGTCTTCGAAGCGTTCGGTCAGAGGCCTACGGTCTCAACTATTTCGAGATCAAATGCCTCGATCGCCGAGAAACGCGGCGGATGATTGGTCAAGAGTTTTATGCGTTTGAGCCCAAGATCGCTCAAGATCTGGGCACCGATACCGTAATCGTGAGTTTTGCCGTATCCGGTCTGCTGTTTGGCGGTGGCAAGATCGAGCCCCTGTTCCTGCATCAGTTTGTAGGTCCTCAGCTGATTTACAAGGTCAAGATTGTTCTCACGCTGCCGCAGATAAAGAATTACGCCGCGGCCCGCCGCCGCGATCTGGTTGAGCGACGACCGTATCGCCGCTGATGCCTCGCCGATGTTCGAACCAAACATCGCAAAGGTAATATTCTCTGTTTGGACGCGAACCAGCGTCTCGACCGTTGTATCGGAAACGTCGCCCAAAACAAACGCGACGTGCGTCTCACCGTTTATCTGGTTTTCGTAAACGATCGCACGCCAGGTTCCCGTATCGCTTGGGAGTTCCGATTCGACAACGCGCTTTACCAACTTTTCCTTCTGTACGCGATAGCGGACGAGATCGGCGACCGAGATGATCTTGAGCCCGTGTTTGGCGGCAAACACCTCGAGCTCCGGCATACGAGCCATCGTACCGTCGTCATTCATTATTTCGCAGATGACGGCTGCCGGCGTAAGGCCGGCGATCTTGGCGATATCTACGCTGGCCTCGGTTTGGCCGACGCGGACGAGCACCCCGCCGCGTTTAGCCCTGAGCGGGAAAACGTGGCCCGGCCGGGCAAGGTCCGTCGCCCTCGATGCCGGATCGACGGCCTTGAGTATGGTCGTCGCGCGGTCAGCGGCCGAAATACCGGTCGTCACGCCTTCGCGTGCCTCGATCGAGATCGTGAACGCGGTACCCATGCTCGACGTATTGTCCGATGTCTGGGGGATAAGCTGGAGTTCTTCGCAACGCTCTTCGGTCAACGGCAGGCAGATCAAGCCCCGGCCGTGGGTCGCCATAAAATTGATGATCTCGGGCGTGACCTTTTCGGCGGCGCAGACCAGGTCGCCCTCGTTTTCACGGTCTTCGTCATCGACAATAATGATCATCTTGCCGTCGCGGATGTCTTTGACGGCGTCTTCGATTGAGGATAGGGACATTTTTTTCTGATCGGGCCGCGCACTCCGACCGGCCCCGACCATCCTTTGTTAATACCTAAATCTTAACGAATGACGGCGTTTTTTGCTAACAATAACGGTGGTCACGGTGGTTACGGACAGGCCCTGGTGTTTCGCCAAAACTGCTTTGGTTACTTGTGTTTGCTGATTATGCTGACAAAATAACAGTTTATGCCGCCGTCTCTGCCAGCCAATTCAGTGAGGCTCAAGGTCATACTGCACGGCCTTTTTCTGATCTCCGGCACCGTCACCGTGCTGATCGGTCAGGTTTTGCCGATACTCGCACGTCATTATTCGCTCAACGATCTGCAGTTGAGCTTTTATTTTCCGGCGCAGTTCGCCGGTTCGCTGGCGGGTACGTTCCTCACCAGCAGATACGCCCGGCAAGACCGATTTTTACACGCCTCGATGGTCGGTGCGGCACTTATGGCTTCCGGCTTGATCTTGATGAACGTTGATTCGTTCGCGGTTTCGCTTATCGCGTTCTTTCTCAATGGCATCGGCATCGGTCTTACTTTACCGGCGATAAATATGACGGTGCTCGAACTCAGCCCGCTCAATACGGCATCGGCGCTGAGCATTCTGAATTTTTGTTGGGGCGTCGGGGCGATCATTTGTAAACCTTTTGTTGATCTCACCAGCCTCGGGACCAACATTTTGCCGACGACTCTCTTACTCGCGGTCCCGATGTCGGCCGCAACGGCAATGCTCTATTTCCAGCCGACCCGGGTAATAACGCCCGCGGCCGGCGATATTGCGGGCGATGACAGCGACGTGCCGATCTGGACATTGCCGCTGGCCTGGGTGATCGCGCTCTTTAATTTTATACACGTCGGTTTTGAGAGCGGTATGGGCGGTTGGCTGACGACCTACACCGAACGCGTCGATCAGACGCAGGCCGGCCATTGGCTGTCGCCGACACTCTTGTACTTCTTGTTCTTTGTAGTTGGAAGGGGATTTGCTCCGCTGCTCTTCCGTTTTCTGAACGAGAACAAAATGTTGATCCTTGGGCTTTTGGTCGTGCTCGGCGGAATGATGGTGACCGTGACCGCGCGATCTGTTTTGTTGCTCGGGGTCGGTGCCGCGATCGCGGGATTTGGCACCTCATGGATATTTCCGACCAACGTTGCCCGATTTTCGAAGACCTTCGGGCCAAGTGCGTCACGGCGGGCGACGCCGCTTTTTATCTGCGGTACGCTCGGTGCGGCGGCGTCAACATGGCTGATCGGTTTTGTATCGGACCGGACAGGCGACCTTCGTTCCGGAATGTACGTGCTGGTCGGGTGCATCGTACTGCTGCTAGTTGTGCAGGCGGTGCTCGCCGCACGCCGGCCGGCCGGGGTTTAGCGGTTGAGATCCAGTCCTTTCAGATACTCGCGAAACTCGCCGCCGAGATCTTCTCTTTTAAGTGCGTACTCGACCGTTGCGATCAAAAATCCTAGTTTATCGCCCGCGTCGTGCCTGGCACCCTCGAGCTTGACCGCGTAAAACGGCCGCTTTTTGAGCAGCAAACGCATCGCGTCGGTTATCTGGATCTCACCGCCCGCTCCGGGTGTGGTCTGCTCGATCGCCTCGAAAATATCGGGCGTAAAGATGTATCGCCCGATGATCGCCAGATCTGACGGAGCGTCGGCAAACGCGGGCTTTTCGACCATGTCCTTGATCTTGAAGACACCGGGCTCGACCTCATCGGCGTCGATCACGCCGAATCGCGAGATCGCCTCGCCCTCGACCTGCATGGTCGCGATGACGGGTGCCTGATACTTTTCAAAAACGTCCATCATCTGCCGCAGTGCCGGGCGATCGGCATCGACCACGTCATCGGCCAGCAGTGCCGCAAAAGGTTCGTTACCGACAAAATCCTTGGCCTGATATATCGCGTGCCCAAGGCCCAAGGCCTGTTTTTGCCGCGTGTAGCTGATCTTTGCGATGTCTGAGATCGCCCGGACCTGATCAAACATCTCGCTTTTGCCCTTGTCCTGCAGCAGCTGCTCAAGTTCGAACGAGATATCAAAGTGATTCTCGATCGCGCTCTTGTCGCGGCCGGTAATGATGAGTATCGATTCGATCCCGCTTGAGACAGCCTCTTCGACCGAATATTGGATGAGCGGTTTATCGACGAGCGGCAGCATCTCCTTGGGCGACGCCTTGGTCGCCGGCAGAAACCTGGTGCCCAATCCGGCAGCTGGAAAAACGGCTTTGCGAACTTTGTTTGTCATAGCTCTTTTGCTAAATTCGACTTGTCTTTAAGTTAAAGACAAACTCTAGATTTTAGGTCAAAAATGCCCGATAAACAAACTTTCATGGTTGTGTCTGGCTAATAAAAAGTGCGGCTCGACCGACCGCCAATTTCAAACGGATCAGAAATGCTGGACCTTAATTTTGTAAGAGAAAATATCGACACCGTCCGGGCCGCGCTTGCCAACCGCAACTTTCCGCCCGACGCGCTGAATGAATTTGCCGCGCTCGACGCTGAGCGCCGCCGCGTCATAGGAGAATCGGACGGGATAAACCAGCTGCGCAACGCCTCGAGCAAAGAGATCGGAGCTCTGATGCAGGCGGGCGAACGCGATGCCGCCGAAGCCAAAAAGGCCGAGGTCGCGGGCCTCAAGGAAAAGCAGGCCGAACTCGAAACGCAGCGTGACGCCGCCGAATCGGCGATGAGGGATATTCTCATCAATCTGCCCAACATTCCCGCGGCTGACGTACCCGTCGGCGCGGACGAATTTGCCAATATCGAGATCCGCAAATGGGGAGAACCGCGAACGTTCCTGTTTGAACCAAAAGATCACGTCGATTTGGGCGAGGCTCTCGGCATACTCGATCTCGAACGCGCGACCAAGATCGCGGGTTCGCGCTTCGCCATTCTGCACGGCGCCGGTGCCCGGCTCGAGCGAGCACTCGTCAATTTTATGCTTGACGTTCACACGACCGAGCACGGCTATGCCGAGACACTGCCGCCGTACCTGGTCAACCGCAATTCGCTTTTCGGTACAAACCAGCTGCCTAAATTCGAAGAGGACCTTTTTCACACTACTGACGAGCGGCAGCTTGCACTGATACCGACGGCGGAGGTCCCGGTCACGAACTATTACTCGGGTGAGATACTCGACGCCGCTGACCTGCCGAAACACTTCACCGCGTACACAATGTGCTTTCGCAGCGAAGCCGGCAGTTACGGGCGCGATACCCGAGGGCTGATCCGCCAGCATCAGTTCGAAAAGGTCGAGCTGGTCAAGATCTGCCTGCCTGAAAATTCGGCCGAGGAACACGAAAAGCTGACTGCCGACGCCGAACGCATCCTGCAGATGCTCGGCCTGCCGTACAGGACGGTCGTACTCTCGACCGGCGATATGGGCTTCGGCGCTCAGAAGACATATGACCTCGAGGTGTGGCTGCCGAGCCAAAAGACTTACCGCGAGATCTCGAGCTGCTCGAACTGCGGCGATTTTCAATCCCGCCGGATGAACCTCAGGTTTCGCCGCTCGGGTGGCGCCAAACCCGAATTTGCTCACACCTTGAATGGCAGCGGCCTTGCCGTCGGGCGGACCTGGCTCGCCATTGTCGAAAATTATCAGCAGGAAGACGGATCGGTCCGGATCCCTGATGTCCTACAGCCGTATATGCACGGGCTGACCGAGATCAGGCCTAATAGCATCCGGTCCGGTCCGGCAGTTGACGGCAATTGGTGATGTAATTACGATGTAATTATGAAAACCCAGATCATCCAGATCGGCAATTCGCAAGGGATCCGCATCCCGAAGGTCCTGCTCGAAGAGAGCCGGATCATCGGCGAGGTCGACCTCGAACTCCACCCCGACGGCATCCTTATCCGAAACGCTCAGAAGCCCCGATCGGATTGGGACGCTCAATTCAAGGCAATGGCCGAAAATGAGGACGACGACCTGATCGTCGGCAGATCGGCAAATGAGTTCGATAAAAAGGAGTGGCAATGGTAGAGCGCTTTGACGTTTTTTTGGTCAGTCTGGATGACGCGGTCGGCAAGGACGCCAAGAATACGCGGCCGTGCGTTGTGATCTCGCCCGACGAGATCAACCGCAACATCTCGACCGTGATCGTCGCACCTTTGTCGTCAAATACGGCCCGCTATCCGACGCGTATTCCGGTCAACTTTCTCAACAGCGAGCGGGCGGTCGTTCTCGACCAGCTGCGCGCTGTCGACACGCCCCGCTTGGTCAAAAAGGTCGGCGTACTCGACGAGGCAGCCCGAAAGCCGGTCATCGAGTGCCTGACGGAGATGTTTGCCGAATGAACTGAGGTCATTCAAATATCAATCGAAAAAAGAGCACGAGTAAATATTACTCGTGCTCTTTAATTATCTGCCTAAGCAAAAATCTTATCTAACCGGGCTGGCAACAGTCGTGGTCTTGGTTCCGACAGAGAGGATCCAAAACGTCGCAACGACTCCCACTCCGACCAAAAGCACGATCGGTACTATCTTCTTCGCTTTGTCGTCATCATCATCATCTTTGCGAGCCGATGGGACAACTGATGATTCGCCGTTCTCGATCTTTTCGATATTGATCGCAACACCATCGTTGTTGAATACCTGAATATCTCCCGACGTCAATTTTCCGCCGATGTTATTTTCGGTCAATGTTAACGATAAGGTCGAGTTCGGGCTCACGAAGATCTGGCCGAGCTTTCCGAGATTCAGCGTAGCTGTGCTGTTGGCGGGGGTTTCGATCACGGCGCCGGAGAAAAAAGTTCTTCCCGACACTGCATTTTCCCCATTGACGGTAACCGACGGCTTTGATCCGTCAACCATTGCTCCTGAGATAATGATCTCGCCCGAAAGCTGATTGCCGGGTGCTGCAAGAGCAACCATCGACGTGGTCGCGAGCAGCGTAAAGTTCAATGTGGCCACGAGAAGATTGCGAAACAGACGTGAGTAGATTTTCATTCTTTCTCCCTATAAATCAAAGATTGTTTTTAAAGCTGGTTGAAACACATTAAGCGTATCAGGGTCCAATGTCAATGGTTTGTTGAAAAAAAGTGCCGGTCATCTCCCGGATCTGCGATCGCAGAAACAACTTTCCGAACAAGACCCTGATATTCCGGTTCCACGGACGTTACCATTTGAGCTTTTCAGGAGGACACCAAACTTTTCGATCTGTTCCACAGTTCGTCCATATCTTCCAGTGTGGCTCGGTCGATGCTCTTCCCGCTCGCATTAAGTTCATCTTCAATAAACTTAAATCTATTCCGGAATTTGCGATTGGTCTTTTTCAGTGCTGTCTCGGGCTCGACGCCCAGATGCCGGGCCAGATTTTGCACGACGAACAAAAGGTCGCCGATCTCTTCTTCGACGTGCGCGGTGTCGCCGCTCGTGATCGCGGCTTTTAATTCGGTGGATTCTTCGTCGAGTTTGTCGAAGATCTGTTCGGCGTTTTCCCAGTCAAAACCGACCTTTGCCGCCTTTTTGGTCAATTTGAGCCCCTCGAGCAACGCCGGGAAATGTACCGGCACTTCGTCCAGGATCGAGTCCTTTACCTTTTCGGCCTTGCCGGACGCCTTACGTTCGTCGGCTTTGAGTTTGTCCCAGTTGTCGAGCACGTCTTCAGCCCGGGCAAAATTCGCGTCGCCAAACACGTGGGGATGCCGCAGGATCAGTTTCTGTGTCACGCCCTCGGCCACATCGTCGATCGTAAAATCACCGCGCTCGGCGCCGATCGTCGCATGAAACACGACCTGCAGCAGCAGATCGCCAAGTTCCTCCGCAAGATTTGCGGTATCGCCCGTCTGATCCGCCTCCTGGATCGCATCAAAGGTCTCGTACGCTTCTTCGAGCAGATATTGCGCCAGCGACGCATATGTTTGTTCGTGATCCCAGGGGCAGCCGCCGGGAGCCCGCAGGCGCGCCATTACAGCGACGAGTTCATCAAATGATCTTGACATACGACAATTAGAGTCAAGCGGGCGGTTTGAGTCAAGTAGGTCACGCTAGGTCGAGTCGCTTCCAACACGCAAACGCAAAATGGTAATATTGGAAAAGGTTATAAATATATGATCGGCAAGGATGACAACAACGAAGAAGTCAGTTTCAAGGTGGCAGACCGTCGAAAGTACAACCCCGACGGATCGCTCAAAGCGGGCGTAACCCTCGAACCGCAAAAGGCACCGGTTGAACCGGCCGCCCCGGAGGCGGCTGCTCAGGATGCTGCCGCCGACGCCGCCGAAGTTGAGGCCGCGATGGCGGCCGGCGCCTATGACGACGCCTACCTTGACGATGAGCCGGGGTCCGAAGATGACGGCGAGATACCTGGTGCCAAGGATCCGGCGAGCTTCGTCAATTTTTTATCAACTCTCGCGACCAATGCCGCGGCAGCCCTTGGCGCGATGCCGCACCCCGTGACCGGTCAGCGCAGCCTCGACCTCGATTCCGGTAAATACTGGCTCGACGTGCTCGCCATGCTCAGAGACAAGACAAAGGGCAATCTGCACGCGAAAGAAGAGCGACTTCTTGAAGGGCTCCTGGCAGATCTCAGAATGCAGTACGTTCAGGTCGTCCGCGCTACCGAAGAAAAGCTAAAGGCACAGGCCGCCCAGAAATTCTCCGGCGCCGACATTCTCGGAAAGAAATAGCCACATACATTCGCAGAACGCCGTTTGGCCACTCTCGGTGAACTCTGTGTAAGCGGTGGCTGATCTTTATGAAACTCACCTTTCTCGGCACAGGCACATCGACCGGCGTTCCCTCGATCGGGTGCGATTGTGACACGTGCGTTTCTGACGATCCGCGGGACAAACGCCTGAGGGTGTCCATCCTGATCGAACATGCGGGCCGCTCGATCCTCGTCGACACGTCGATAGACTTTCGCCAGCAGGCGTTGCGCGCAAATATTCGGCATCTGGACGCCGTTCTGATCACTCACTGCCACGTCGATCACGTCTTTGGCCTGGACGATATAAGGCCGCTCAATTTTCGCTATGGCGCGATGGGCGTTTACGCCAACGAGATCGCCTGGACCGACCTCAGACGGATCTTTCAGTATATTTTCAAACCGACCCACTTCGGCGGCGGCCTGCCGCAGTTGATCCCTCATACCGTCGTGCCGAATGCTCCGTTCATGATCGGCAGCGAGATCGAAATAACGCCGCTCGAGGTGACACACGGCCGACTGCCGGTCATCGCCTATCGATTTAACGATTTCGCCTACGCGACCGATCTTAAAACTATCCCGCCGGCCTCGATGGACGGGCTTCGCGGGCTCGACGTCCTCGTTCTCGACTGTGTCCGGTTCAAACCGCACTCGACACACCTCTGCCTCGATGAGGCGCTTGCGTATATCGAGGACCTCAGACCGAAACGCGCCTATCTGACCCACCTCAATCACGACGTGCTTCACGCGCGAGATTCGCATATGCTGCCCGAAAATGTGTGGTTCGCGCATGACGAATTAGTGGTCGAAAGCCTCTGACTTTTCACTTTTCCACCTGTGGATTCCCGGTTAAATCCTTGCGCCGCAAGGCGTTACCAAAATGTTACTGATAATTTAAGGCTCTACCTGAGGCGGCGCGCGTTAATTGTTGTAAAAAAGCCACTTAGGGGAAAGTTTTAAAACCACTATATTTTGTGTTGACAAAGCCTATTCACTACCATATAGTCTATATCCACGCGGGAAAAACTGCTGAAAGCTCGGGCAGTTTTCCACGTGAAAATACTCAAAAACTGCGGTGTAATTAATTGGCCTCGCCCATTTGCCGAAACGGTAAGATGCGAAGCGGGTTCGCGGGACTTTCACTCTTTTTTTGCACCTTAAATACCCTTCAACGCAGCGGAACCACGCCCTGACGTAGGGGAATTTTGACGACTGATTATGGACAACAACTTCGCTCAGACCGGCACAGCAACTTCCAGGCAGACAGACAACACGGCGCAGACTACGATGCAGGTGCGCAAACGTAACGGTTCGCTCGAACCGGTGGACATCAATAAGATCGTCCGTGCGATCACGCGCTGTTGCGTCAATCTGCCGTCGGTAGACAGCCTTCGCATTGCGACCAAAACGATCAGCGGCCTGTACGATGGCGCGACGACCAAGGAACTCGACAAACTCTCGATCCAGACGGCCGCAAGCCTGATCTTTGAGGAGCCCGAGTATTCACGTCTCGGTGCCCGCCTGCTCAACCAATATGTTGAAAAAGAGGTCCGAAATCAGGAGATCCACTCCTTTTCCCAATCGATCGCGTTTGGCGTCAAGGAGGGCTTGATCGGCGACCGTGTCGCGCAGTTCGTCATCGAAAACAGCCGCAAGCTCAATGACGCCATCGACCAGACGCGTAACGATCTGTTTGAGTTCTTCGGGCTGAGGACACTCTACGACCGTTATCTGTTAAAGAACCCGGTCACCCGAGATGTGATCGAGACGCCGCAATTTTTCTGGATGCGTGTCGCATGCGGATTGGCCGAAAGCCCGTACGAAGCGATCGACCTTTACAACCTGTTCTCTTCGCTTGAGTATGTGCCGTCAACGCCGACGTTGTTCAATTCGGGCACGCGTCACGAACAGCTCTCGTCGTGCTTTCTTCTCGACAGTCCGCAGGACAGTCTCGAGAGTATTTACAAGAAATACGCTGACGTCGCGATGCTGTCCAAATTCTCGGGCGGTATCGGTATCGCGTATCACCGCGTCCGTTCGCAGGGGTCGCTTATCCGCGGAACCAACGGCCATTCGAACGGCATCGTGCCTTGGCTCAAGACGCTCGACTCGTCGGTGGCCGCCGTCAATCAGGGCGGCAAACGCAAAGGCGCCTGCTGTGTTTACCTTGAGACATGGCACGCCGATATCGATGATTTTCTCGAACTGCGTGACAACACCGGCGACGAGGCCCGCCGCACGCACAACCTGAATCTCGCCAACTGGATACCCGACCTGTTCATGAAGCGCGTGCAGGCCGACGGCGTTTGGTCGCTCTTTGACCCCAAGGTGGTCCCTCACTTCCCCGATCTGTACGGCGAAGAATTTGAGGCCGCGTACATCAAGGCTGAGGAAGAAGGTCTGTTCATGCGGCAGGTCAACGCGCGTGACCTGTACGCCAAGATGATGCGTACGATGGCCCAGACCGGCAACGGCTGGATGACATTTAAGGACGCCAGCAACCGCAAGTCGAATCAGACCGCCAAGCCCGAAAACGTCGTTCATCTATCAAATCTCTGTACCGAGATCATCGAGGTGACGTCTGAGAACGAGACCGCCGTATGCAACCTCGGGTCGATCAACGCGTCGCGATACGTAAATAACGGTGAGTTTGATTATCAAAAGCTACGCAGCAACGTTCGCCTCGCTGTCAGACAGCTCGACAAGGTTATCGACCTTAATTACTACGCCATACCGTCGACGTCCGACTCGAACAACCGCTGGCGAAACATCGGACTGGGCGTAATGGGCCTGCAGGACGTTTTCTTCAGGCTGCGGCTGCCGTTCGATTCGGACGAGGCCCGAAAGATCTCGGCTAAGATCCAGGAAGAGATCTATTATGCCGCACTCGATGCGTCGAGCGACCTCGCCGCCGAAAAAGGCCCGCATCCGGCATTTCCCGACACGCGAGCCGCACAGGGAGACCTGCAGTTCGATTTTTGGGGAGTCACGCCGGACGATATCGGCCGTTGGGACGCTCTGCGTGAAAAGATCCGCACGACGGGGCTGCGCAACAGCCTGATGATCGCAATTGCGCCGACGGCAACGATCGCGTCGATCGCCGGCTGCTACGAGTGCATCGAGCCGCAGGTGTCGAACCTGTTCAAACGCGAAACGCTCTCGGGCGACTTTGTCCAGATCAACAAATATCTGGTCAAGGAACTGAAGGCCGCCGGCCTTTGGACCGAGGAGATCCGCAACAAGATCAAACTCGCCGAAGGATCGGTCCAGGACATCGCGGAGTTTAGCGATGAGCTCAAGGCGATATATCGGACGGCATGGGAAATACCGATGCGGTCGCTGATCGACATGGCCGCCGATCGCGGAGCCTATATCGACCAGTCAGCGTCGCTCAACCTGTTTATGGAGAGCCCGAATATCGGCAAACTCTCGTCGATGTATATGTACGCCTGGCAGAAGGGTTTGAAAACGACTTATTACCTTCGCTCGCGACCGGCAACGCGGATCGCACAGGTCGCCGCCGGCGAAAACATCAACGCCGTCATCAACGAACCGACAAAGGTTTACACCGATGAAGAAGCGTTGGTCTGCTCGTTAGAGAATCCGGAGGCATGCGAAGCATGCCAATAACTGCAGAATTCTGAACGATGAATGATGAATCAAATACCGATCTCAGACTTCGAACAAAAGAATTTGCGATAAGAGTTATCAAACTATATTCAGCATTGCCTAAATCGACGGAGGCTCAGATTATAGGCAAACAGATCTTGAGAAGTGGGACAAGCGTCGGCGCACAATACCGCGAAGCTTGCAGGGCACGTTCCAATGCGGAATTTATAAGTAAAATGCAGAGCGGCTTGCAGGAACTCGACGAAACAAGTTATTGGCTTGAACTGCTGATCGAAGGCAGCATAGTGAAAGCCGAACAATTGAGAAGCTTACAAGATGAAGCCAACCAGCTAACGGCAATTTTTGTGACATCAGTGAAAACAGCTAAGTCGAGGACGTGATTTTAGTTCATCGATCATCATTCTGACTTCATCATTTATCAATATGTTATTAGACCCTGGATTTAACCTTACACTTCGCCCGATGAAGTATCCGGACTTTTACGAGATGTACCGGAACGCCATCAAGAACACTTGGACCGTCGAGGAGGTCGATTTTTCGACCGACGTGATGGACCTCAAGAACAAGATGACGCCGTCCGAACGACATATGATCAACCGGCTGGTCGCCTTCTTTGCGACGGGCGACTCGATCGTGTCGAACAATCTCGTGCTCAATCTCTACAAGCACATCAATGCGCCCGAGGCGCGGATGTATCTGTCGCGGCAGTTGTTTGAAGAGGCGGTCCACGTACAGTTTTACCTGACGCTGCTCGACACCTACATTCCGGACCATCACGAACGCGAACAGGCGTTTGCCGCGGTCGACAACATTCCGTCGATCCGTAAAAAGGCCCAATTCTGCATGAAATGGATCGATACGATCAACGACCTCGACTCGCTGCAGACGCCCGAGCACCGACGGCAATTCCTGCTCAACCTGATCTGCTTTGCGACGTGTATCGAAGGGTTGTTTTTCTTTGCGGCCTTTGCCTATGTCTATTTTCTGCGGTCAAAAGGCCTGCTGCACGGCCTCGCCGCCGGGACCAATTGGGTGTTTCGCGACGAGTCCGCACATATGGCTTTTGCCCTTGAGGTGGTCAACAAGGTCCGCTCCGAACAGCCTGAGTTGTTTGATGACCAACTCCATCGCCAGATCGTCGAGATGCTCGACGAGGCCGTGAGCTGCGAGATGCAGTTTGCCGAGGACATTTTGAGCGGCGGCATCTCGGGCCTTTCGACCGGCGATATGCGGCAGTATCTCGAGTACATCGCCGACCAGCGTTTGGTGATGCTCGGCCTCCAGAAGGTCTACGGGGCGAAAAATCCGTTTTCGTTCATGGATCTGCAGGACGTACAGGAGCTCGCAAACTTCTTCGAACGCCGCGTCTCGGCCTATCAGGTCGCCGTCGCCGGTGATGTCAGCTTTAACGAAGCTTTCTAAATCGGCTTACCACTGAGTTTGGCGAAAGGCACGAAAAGGGAACCTTCCCATTTCGTGTCTTTCACATTTTGCCGCCTGCTATTGTGAGATATTCCGATAGATCGCGACAAGCGTTATCGAGTGGAAAGCAGCGATCAGAATGTTGCTGATCACGACCGGATTTTTGATAGTTCCGACCGTCAACGGAGTCAGCAACTTGTAGATGACCTGAACCATGAGTAGAACGGCGATCATCTTCGGGTCCGGTCGAAACAGCAGGCACGTGTAACAAAGCCCGATATGCGAATTGCGATCCGGCTGGCTGCTGTGCCTGTCATAACCCGAAAACTTTGTTATTCTACGGTCAATGGAACACTTTGACGTACTCATAATCGGGGCGGGCCTGTCGGGCATCGGTGCCGGTGCGCGGATGCGGATGGACTGTCCGGACAAAACCTTCGCGATCCTTGAGGGACGCGAAGCGTCGGGCGGAACGTGGGACCTTTTCCGTTATCCGGGCATCCGGTCCGATTCGGATATGTTTACGCTCGGGTATCGGTGCAGGCCGTGGCGTGACGGCAAGGCGATCGCCGACGGGCCCGCGATACTCAACTACATCCGCGATACGGCCGCGGAATACGACCTCGAAAAGGACATTCGCTTCGGTCACCGCGTTCGGCGGGCCGAGTGGTCGTCTGAAACCTCGCAGTGGACGGTCGAAGTCGAGATCGGGGTCAATTTACCGCAGAGACGCGGAGACGTAGAGACGGAAAATGTTCTATTTACCTGTAATTTTCTCTATCTCTGCACCGGCTACTATGACTACAACGCCGGTTACACGCCGGACTGGGCCGGATTTGACCAATACCGCGGCACCGTCGTTCACCCGCAGAAATGGCCCGACGGGCTCGACTACGCCGGAAAGAATGTCCTCGTCATCGGCAGCGGAGCGACGGCCGTGACGCTCGTGCCCGCAATGGCTGAAACGGCGGCGCATGTGACCATGCTCCAGCGGTCGCCGACCTATGTCGTTACGATGCCTTCGCAGGACGGCATCGCTAATTTTCTACGATCTGTCTTGCCGGCCAAGGCCGCGTATATGCTCTCACGATGGAAGAACGTCTTTCGCCAGATGTTCTTTTACGAACTTTCGCGAAAGCGGCCCGCATTTATGAAGCGGCTCATTGCCAAGGGCGTTCGGGCCGAGCTCGGCGACGAATATCCGCCCGAGCATTTCGAGCCGAAATACGATCCCTGGGACCAGCGGCTGTGCGTCGTGCCCGACTCAGACCTTTTCAGGTCGATCCGCGAGGGCAAGGCGTCGGTCGTCAACGGCGAGATCGAAACCTTTACCGCAAGCGGCGTAAGGCTGACCAATGGCGACGAGCTTGACGCCGACATCATTGTGACGGCGACCGGACTTGTGCTCAAGATCATGGCCGGCCTCACGCTGGTCGTTGACGGCAAAACGGTCGACCTGTCAAAGGTGATGGCCTATAAGGGCATGATGTATAGCGACGTGCCGAATCTGGCACAGGCCTTCGGCTACACAAATGCGTCGTGGACGCTCAAATGCGATCTGACGAGCGAGTATGTCTGCCGTCTTATCAAATACATGGACGATAACGGCTATGATCACTGCGTACCGCGGCGGTCAGACCCGTCGGTCCTGCCGGAACCGGTGCTCGACTTTAACTCCGGCTATGTTCTGCGCGCGCTCGACCAATTGCCGAGCCAGGGCTCGAAACACCCTTGGCGGCTGCATCAAAACTACGTCAAAGACCTTTCAATGCTCCGCTACGGACGCTTAGCCGACGGAACGATGGAATTCAACAAACGGGGCGGCGGATAGCGATATTGATCTCGGCAACGTGCTAAAATGGCGTTTTGGGCAGCGTATGAAGATTTTTCACGGGACCGAAAATGCCAATATCGTCAGGCCGACCGTTTTGACACTCGGGGTTTTTGACGGCCTTCATCTCGGGCATCAGCAGATTATGCATAAGGTCGTCGAACGCGCGCTTGCGATCGACGCCGTGCCGACGGCCATCACATTTGACCCGCATCCGCGGGCTGTCCTGCACCCTGATTCAGCACCGCCGCTGCTGCAGACGCTCGACCAGCGTTTGGCCAATCTCGAGGTGCTCGGCATCAAACAGACGATCCTCATTCCGTTCACGCGGGAGTTTGCCGGCCAACCGGCCGAAGATTTTCTTACCGACATCGTTCACGAGCGGCTGCAGGCCCGCGAGGTCTATCTCGGCAAGGGCTTTGCATTCGGCAAGAACCGCGGCGGCAATATCGCCCTTTTGCGAACGATGAGTCACCAGCTCGGGTTTGCCGCTGACGAGGTCGATGAGATACAGCTTCGCGGCCAGCGGATCAGCTCGTCACAGATCCGCCGGCTGCTGGGTGAGGGCCGCGTCAATCTCGCCCGCCGCATGCTCGGCCGTCCGTATGGCGTCGAGGGCGTGGTCATTCACGGTAATCACCGCGGGCGGACGATCGGATTTCCGACCGCAAATCTCAAACCTCAAAATCGCGTGATCCCCAAATACGGCGTTTACGCGACCGCAACGCTGATCGACGGCATCTGGCGCCGCAGCATCACCAATATCGGCGTCCGGCCGACTTTTGAATCCGATTCCGAACCTTCGATCGAAACGCATATATTCGACTTTGACGGCGATCTTTACGGAGACGTCCTCAGGGTGCGGTTTTTACGTCGGATCCGCGATGAACGAAAATTCGGCGGTATTGATGAGCTAAAAGCGCAGATCGAGATGGACTCCGCGCGTGCAAGGAACTATTTCGGCCACATCGGCGTAAGGAATTTGCTCGAGGTTCTATGAAGGTCGCAGAGTTGACGCCTATGATCTGGACCGAGGACCTCGACGGCACGGTCGGGTTTTATTGCGATGTGCTCGGCTTTGACTGTGTTGAGCGAAATGATGAATGGGGTTGGGCGTCGCTCAAGATCGACGGCGTTAGGATCATGGCAGCTAGGCCAAATGCTCACGCACCGTATGACAAGATCGGCTTTACGGGCAGCTTCTACTTTCGCACCGACGACGTTGAGGCGATGTGGTCAAAGATCAACGGCAAAGCCCGGATCTGTTACGGCATCGAAGAATTTGACTGGGGGATGCGCGAATTTGCCCTGTATGACAACAATGGCTACATTTTGCAGTTTGGGCAGCCTTTAGAAGATCGAAATGAGTAATTTAGGCATTGACGCCGGAACATCGATAAAGGAACGCTCGGCCGCTGCTAATGGCAACGGCCGGCCGCATTTTGTTTCGACCGGCGACCTGGCGATAGCCAAACTCGTTACTAACAAACAGCTGATCGCCGAGGAAAAGTTCCTGCAAAAGAAAGAGGCCGAGGTTGAGAGCGTCTACCATGGCTGGCGCGGTTACTGGCGTTTGTTCCAGATCTCGCGGGTCATTGTGATGCTCGCGGTGTACCTCTATCTCGATCAGTTTGACATGCACCGCGTACAGCAGGTGCGCCACAAAAAACACCGGATGAAAACGGCGTCGCGGCTGACGCGGCTTGCTGTTTACGGCGAGAGGCTGTATTCCGTTCGGCTGTGGCTGACTCATCAATTGACGGCTCTTGCCCGCCGTATTGTGCTCGGCAGTAATACTAACCGCGAGCAGAATCAGGAAAAGCAAGCCGTCTGGCTGAAGGAAAAGCTCATCAGTCTCGGGCCCACGTTTATCAAGATCGGCCAGTCGATGGGCACGCGTGCGGACCTTCTGCCGCTGCCGTTTGTTAAGGAACTCGGAACGCTCGTCGACAGCGTACCGCCATTTCCGAACGAGATCGCCTTTGCCCGCATCGAACACGAACTCGGGTGCAAGATCAACGAGATGTACGCCGAGTTTGAACTCGAGCCGGTCGCCGCCGCTTCGCTCGGCCAGGTTTACCGTGCCCGGCTGCACAGCGGCGAGGAGGTCGCCGTCAAGGTCCAGCGGCCCAATCTCGATGCGACCATCAAGGGTGACCTCGTCATTCTCAAAAAGGTAGCAAAGTTTGCCGAGCGATTTCCGCAGCTCAACGAAAATGCCGACTGGGCCGGAATGCTCCGCGAGTTTGACGTCACCGTTCACGAGGAAATGGACTATGCGGCCGAGGGTCAGAATGCCGAGCGGTTCCGCATCAATTTCAAGAACTGGAGCGACATCCACGTACCGGCCATTTACTGGAACGCGACAACGTCGAAAGTGATGACGATGGAGTTTATTCACGGCTCTAAGGTCACTGATGTCGATCAACTGATCGCCCGAAACGTGTCACCGGAAAAGGTGAACCGAATGCTGATCAAGACTTACCTCAAGCAGCTGCTCGAGGACGGTTTTTTTCACGCCGACCCGCACCCCGGCAACCTATTGGTGATGCCCGACGGACGGATCGCATTTTTTGATTTCGGGATGGTCGGCCGCATCTCGCCCGAGTTACAGTCCAAGATGATCGACGCGTTCTTTCACGTCGTCAGCAAGGATGCCGGCGGCATCGCCGAAGACCTGATCGCGCTCGACTTTCTCAAGCCCGGGACAAACCGGAACGTCGTCAAGCCGGTAGTCGAAAAGATGTTCGAGTTTCATCTGAACCGCAAGCTGAAGGACGTCAATTTTAAGGAGTTGACCTACGACCTGGCGGACGTCATGTACGATTATCCGTTCCGTCTGCCGTCAAACTTTACATACATAATGCGGGCCCTGATGACGCTCGAGGGCATCGGTATCATCACTGACCCCGAGTTCAATTTCTTCGAAACGGCCAAGCCGTACGCTAAGGAATTTATGCTTCGCCGCGAAGGCGCCGATTTTCGCAAGGCTTTTGTCGATAAGATCATGGGCCGCGACGAGGGCGGCAAGATCGACTGGGACCGCACGTGGAAACTCGCCAAAATGGCGTTCAAAACGGTTATGAATCCCGGAAACTAACAACCCCGGGCCCGCTGCAATATATGCCCGAAGATACTGGAATACCTGAGAATCCGTCGATCGCCCTTGCCCGAAGGCTGGTGTTGGCGCACGGATGGAACTCTACCGCTTTCCAAATCGTTAACCCGGGCATTCGTCAATGGTTTCCGCCCGAGGGAGACGCGGTCGTCGGCTACGTAACTGCCAACAAGATGCGCATCGTCGTCGGAGCACCGGTCTGTACGTTGGAGCGGCTGCCCAAGGTCGCGGCTGATTTTGAACGCGAAGCAAGCGAGGCCGGCGAACGCGTCTGTTACTTTGCGGCTGAGGAACGGCTCGACTCGATCTACGCGGACTCGGCGAATCATACAAGATTTCTCCTTGGAGCCCAGCCGGTATGGCGTCTCCGCGTTTGGGAACATCTCGTCCGGAACCACAGATCGCTCAGGGCCCAATTGAACCGGGCGCGAAACAAGGATATTACCGTCTCGGAATGGCCGATCGAGCGGGCGACCCGCGATCCGGAACTCACAGCCTGTCTCCATACCTGGCTTGGATCAAAAGGCTTACCGCCGCTGCATTTCATGGTCGAATCGGACACGCTTGCCCGGCTTGAAGGCCGACGAGTATTTGTCGCCGACCGCGGCGGCAGCGTTCAGGGCTTCGTTGTGCTGTCACCGGTCCCGACAAGGAACGGCTGGCTTTTCGAGCAATTCCCGCATCGTCCGGGAGCTCCGAACGGTACCGTCGAACTGATGATCGATACCGCCATGCAGACCCTCGCCGCCGATGGGCACGAATATGCAACGCTCGGCCTGTCACCCCTCTCGACGCGGGCCGACGTCGGGCCATTTCGTGATCCGGTATGGCTCAAGTTGTTGTTGTCATGGCTGCGGAGACATGGCAGGCGATTTTATAATTTTGACGGCCTCGACGCCTTCAAGGCAAAATTGCGGCCTGACCGATGGGAACCGGTATTTGCCGTTTCGACCGAACCGCAGGTATCATTCAGGACACTTTATGCGATCACATCTGCATTCGGCGGCAACAGTCCGCTTCGGCTGCTTGGCGGAGGCCTAACGCGGGCCGCTGCAGCCGAATTGCGATGGCTTAGGCGGCGGTTTTCGTAATAATTGGTAAACTTTGGTACTTTCAAATCGCAAAGTGTCGGGCCTTGGACAATTTTCGCGTTTTCACCGCTTTACTCGGCCAGAACTCAGGCTCGAATTATGAATAACAACGCCGGATCCGCGATCGCGATCCATCATCTCAAGCAGGATTTTGCGATTGAGGAACTCGATCGCGCATCGTGGGCACACGGACAGTCAGTAGCCGTTACAAATTACTGGTCCGGCGAACCGGCTCCCGCGGGCAGGCACTTCGCTGCGTGTCTCCTTTGGTCCGACGAAGGGCTTTATGTTCGGTTCGAGGCAGATCAGGCCGAACCGCTCGTGGTCAGTGACAATCCCGACGTCACTCGAAAGGTGAATGGCCTTTGGGAACGCGACGTATGCGAGATCTTCATAGCTCCGGACCGCGTGGCCCCAAACCGCTATTTTGAGTTTGAGATCGCTCCGACCGGCGAGTGGATCGACATCGGGATCGAGGTCACGCCGGAACGGCGGCTCAGCGATTTTGACTATGATTCCAAAATGCGGTCAGCGGCGAGGATCGAAGACGGACGGGTTGTGATGGCGGTCAAAATTCCCTGGCGAGCGTTTGGAAAAACGCCCTTTCCGGACGAAGTTTGGCTCGGCAACATCTTTCGCTGTGTGGGCAGCGGCGAAACTCGCGGTTATCTTTCATGGCAGGCGACCGCGACCGAGATCCCCAATTTTCACGTCCCCGACAAATTTGGCCAATTCAGGTTCGTCGGGTGACCGTTAGGCGGCGATCAGCTTTTCGTAAACGATAAATATCCCGAGGCCGATGCTGAACAGCCCCGCACACCACCGTATTCCCTTGTTCATAAGGTCAAAACGGCCGGCTGTAAAGTGCAGCGGAATGCCGAGCAGAAAGCTCATCAGCATCATTCCGCCGATCGAACCGACCCCGAAAACGATGATGTACGCCAGTGCGACAACGGGCGACGATATCAGCGGC
Source organism: Pyrinomonadaceae bacterium (assembly GCA_044221625.1). Classification (GTDB taxonomy): domain Bacteria; phylum Acidobacteriota; class Blastocatellia; order Pyrinomonadales; family Pyrinomonadaceae; genus OLB17. The sequence goes on from JBGAOU010000002.1 coordinate 111,134, forward strand.
AAGATAATGAACATCAGTGCACCGCTGCCGGCAAGGCCGTGGACCATCCCGACAACGACGGACCGCGGACCGAACCGGTGGTGCGACTCCTCGGCCTTATCATCAACGTGCGTATGAATGTGAGTGTGCGGGTGTCCGCCGTGTTCGTGGGTGTGGGCGTGGATCTTTTTGCTCGTCAGTATCTTGCGAATGGCGTTGATGCCCAGAATGACGAGCATGACGCCGACCACGCTCTCGAGCTTTGCCTCGAGCGATTCAGATATCTGTAGTTTGAGCAAGATGACCACGAGCCCGACCGCAAATAATGCGATCGTGTGTCCGACGCCCCACAGTCCGCCGACGATCGACGCCGACATCAGCCCTTTTTTCTCGCTGACGATCGTCGAGACGGCCGCCAGGTGGTCAGCCTCGGTCGCGTGGCGAAGGCCCAGGACAAATCCAAGGAAAAGTATCGAATAGGTTGTGAGTTCCGGGGTGATCTCCATTTTCTATTAAACAGTCATTCCGCCGTCCACGGCGATCGTCTGTCCCGTCACATAGCTTGACGCGTCTGACGCCAAAAATACCGTAACGCCCTTGAGTTCGCCGGCGTTTCCGACACGCGGTATGACGTTATTTTCCTGTATCGCTCGTTCGTAGATGTCTATCACCGCATCGGCCAGACGCGAGTGAAAAAATCCCGGTGCGATAGCGTTGACGCGGATTCCCTGCCGGCCCCAGCTTGCGGCCAACTCGCGGGTGAGGCCGATCAACCCGGCCTTGCTGGCGACATATCCGGCGTAAAACGGCCCGTTTGCCGATGAGGTCAGGCCGGCGATCGACGCGATATTGATGATCGACCCGCTTTTTTGCTTCAGCATCTGACGTCCGGCGGCCTGCGCGAACAGAAAGCAGCCGGTCAGGTTAACGTCCAGCACCTTCTGCCATTGTTCGAGCGGCATTTCCTCGGGCATCGCACCCCACGAGATGCCGGCGTTATTGACCAGTATGTCGACCGTGCCGAACCGCGTTACCGCCTCGTCAACTATCGTTTGCACCTCGTCGGGTTTTGCTACGTCGCACGTTCGCCCGTCAACGCTGAAGCCCCTCGCCGCAAATTCGGCCACCGTTTCATTCAGCCACTCCGCCCGCCGCGCGCACAGCATCAGGTTGGCTCCCGCTTCGGCGAGCGCTTCGGCCATTTCCTTTCCTATGCCGCGTGAACCGCCGGTCACGATCGCTGTCTTGCCGGTCAGGTCGAATAGTTCTTTTACGTTCTTACTCATCGTCTTCGTCGTCCGAATAGGATATCACGGCGAGTGACCAATGCCATCGCCGCCGAGGTGCGGTTTGCGGTCGGGCGAGCGGATGCGGTTTAATTGAGTTTATGGCGAAGACACAAAAGGAACTCGCGTTTTTGCGGGACCTATACATTACCGAGGAATGGACCAAACGTTTTACCGACCTTGTCGACAAGCACCTGGACCTCCGCGAATCGGACAACATGCTCTATCTCAACGCGGGGACAGGCTTTCATGCGATGGCCGTCGATGAGCGCTTCGGCGAAAAGACCGACATTTTCGCCACCTGCGAGAACGAGGACATTCTCTCCATAGCCCGTGACAAGGCGGCGGCTATCAGTTCGAAGGTCGACTTTTCGACGATCAGGTTTGAGGACGACGCGTTTGACGCGGTTTTGGCAGACGCTACTTTTGCCGACCCGGCGGCGATCGGCGGCGTGATCGAAGACACGGCTCGTGTCGCCCGCACGGGCGGTGACGTCGCACTGTTCCTGCCGACCGCGGGCAGTTTTGGCGAGATATTCTCTTTGCTTTGGGAGGCGATGTATAACGAAGACCTGCTCGAATACGGACCGCTCGTCGAACAGCTTATCGCCGGACTACCGACCGTTTCTCATCTCGAAACGCTGGCGGCCGGAGCCGGTATGGTCAACGTCAATACTGAAACGGCTATCGAGGCGTTCGAGTTTGATGACGGGGCCGAGTTTATAGCCTCGCCGCTGGTTAGCGATTTTTTGATGCCGGTGTGGCTCTCGCCGTTGAACGAGAGCGAAAGGGAACGTGTCCTTACGAGACTCGCCCAAAATATTGACTCCGAGGACGGCAAACTTTCCTTTAGATTCACCGTTAAGGCAACGCTGTTATCAGGCGAGAAAGATTAGTCGGCGGCCGGGCCGGGCTTTTTGCCGCGACGTCGGCGCCATTGACCAAGTCTCAGGCCTGCTTGGCCTCGGCACGCTTACGCATCTCTTCCATCAGTGCCTCGTCGCTCATCTGGTTGATCTGCGGAGCCGCGGCGTTCGAGAGCTTTTGCTGTTCGGCCTTTTCTTCTTCCTCTGCTTCACGCATACCTTCCTTAAATGCCTTTCGCGATTGGCCGAGCGACTTGGCCAATTGCGGCAGACGAGTTGCTCCGAAAAGCAGGAAAAGCACCGCGACGATCAGGATAATTTCAGTTGTTCCAAAGTTCATACTATTTAATGCGACGATCTTTCGATCGGATCCGAATTTACACCGGTCGGTTGACGCAAATCACATAATACAGCTATTTACGTCAACATTCACCATAAATTCTCAGTGCCGCGACTTAAATCGGTCTGTCGCCTCGACAAGTGCCGAAATAATGCCCTTTTCTGACACCGAATGGCCGGCGTCAGGCACCACGATCAGTTCGGCCTCGGGAAACGCCAGATGCAGGTCCCACGCCGACGTTATCGGGCATACGACGTCGTACCGGCCCTGAACTATCACGGTCGGGATATGGCGGATCTTGCCGATATTTTCGAGCAGATAGTTATCCGTCGGAAAGAACGAATTATTGACGAAATAGTGACATTCGATACGGGCCAGGCTCAGTGCCTCGTGGGCGCCTTCCCAGTGGTCCATGAGGTCTTTGTCCGGATACAGTTTTGACGTCGAGCCTTCCCAAACGCTCCAGGCCCGTGCGGCCGACAGACGGGTTTCCTCGTCGTCGCTGGTCAGGCGTTTGTGATATGCCGCGATAAAATCGCCGCGTTCCGCCTCGGGGATCTCGTCGCGATACCGCGCCCAATAGTCAGGGAATATCTCGGAGGCTCCGTATTGATAAAACCAGTCGAGTTCCTTGCGGCGCGTCAGGAAAATGCCCCGCAGAAATAGGCCCAAACACCGGTCGGGATGCGTAACGGCGTACGCAAGGCTCAGCGTACTGCCCCACGACCCGCCAAAAACGTACCATTTGTCGATTCCGAATTTGGTACGCAGCTTTTCCATATCCGCGATCAGGTCCCACGTCGTGTTTTCACGCAGATCGGCGTGCGGCGTTGACCGTCCGGCACCGCGTTGGTCGAACAGTATCACGTGATAGACCGCCGGATCGAAGAACTGCCGATACATCGGTATCAATCCGCCGCCCGGCCCGCCGTGCAGAAACACGACCGGAATGCCGTCCGGATTGCCGACGCGTTCGTAATAGATAGTATGAATATCAGAGACGATATACATACCTGAATCAAATGGTTCGATCTCGGGATATAGTGTTGCCATATGTTGATAATACGCCCTGTGACGCGGTTACCTCAAACCGTAGGCGTTGGCGGATTGAGAAACTTGTCGTACCAGAGCTGAAAGACCAGCAGTGTCCAGAGCTGTTTATGGTGCGACGCACGGCCGGTCTCGTGCTCGCGTATCAGACGCGCGGCGTACTCGGGCTCAAAAAGCCCCTGCGACCTTAATCGCTCCGGTGCTAGCAGATCGTGCATAAGCGGATTGAGCCGGCCCTTGAGCCACTCGGCGACCGGAATGCCGAAGCCCTTTTTCGGCCGTGCCAATATCTCACCGGGTAACATCCCCTCGACGGCCTTTTTAAGAATGAACTTGCCGTTCTTCCCGTTCAGCTTATATTCGAGCGGCAAGCCGGCGGCAAACTGAGCGACTCGCGGGTCGAGGAACGGCGCCCGTGTCTCAAGGCTGACGGCCATCGCGGCCCGGTCTACCTTGGTCAGGATGTCCTCGGCCATATAGTAATTTATGTCGAGAAACTGCATCTGCTCGATCTCGTCAATCGCGTCGCACAGTTCCAGCATCTTCCTCGGGCCGCGGTAAATGTCGCCGTCTGACGCCGCGAGCACATCCTGTGTCAGCAACTGCCGCTGCTCATCGAGCGAAAACGAACCGAACCACGAATGATGGCGCTCGACCGTTTCGAGATTTGCCGCCCGGACAAAGCGTTTCGCCTTGTAGTCAAACGACATATTCTTTGTCGACACCGGCAATCGTTTCACGACCGGTTCGATCAAACCCGACCGCAAAAATTTCGGGATCGCGGTGTATGTCCGCGCCACCTTGTGCGCGTAGTACATCGGATAACCTGCAAAAAGTTCGTCGCCGCCGTCGCCGCCGAGAGCGACCGTCACGTGTTTTCGGACAAATTTAGAAAGCAGTAATGTCGGTATCAGCGAGCCGTCAGAGAGCGGTTCGTCGAGCCACGTGCCGATCTCGCTGATCAGGTCGCCAGCCGTCGAGGCGCTGAGTTTTTCCTCGTAATGCTCGGTGTCGAGGTGACGCGCGACCATCCGTGCGTATTTCGACTCGTCGAACGAATCTTCCTCAAATCCGATGGAAAACGTCTTGACCCTTTCGGTCGAATGTCGGACGGCGAGTGCGGCCACCGTCGATGAATCGATACCGCCCGAGAGCAGGATGCCCAGCGGAACGTCGGAAACGAGCCTCATCCTGACAGCATCCGAAAGCAGCTCTTTGAGTTCGCCGGCCGAACCCTCGAGTGACGGCGCTCCGCCGTTCTTTGAAAAGGTCTGGTTCCAGTAGCGCCGGATAGCGATCTCGCCGCCTTCGACGGTCATAATGTGGGCAGCCGGCAGTTTCGAGATGCCTTTATAGATCGAGTTCGGCGCCGGGACGTAATCATACGACAGATATTGGCGAAAGGCGTCGAGGTCGAGCTCCGGCTTGACCGACGGATGGGCAAGCAGTGCTTTCGGCTCGGAGGCCCAGAGCAGTTTGCCGCCAAACGTCCCGTAATACAAGGGCTTTTCGCCAAAACGGTCGCGGGCGATGATGAGCTTTTTTCGCCGTGTGTCCCAGAGCGAGAACGCGTACATCCCGTTGAGGTGATCCACGAGGTCCTCGCCGTACTCTTCGTAAAGGTGCGGCAGTATCTCGGTGTCGGACTTGGTAATGAACTTGTGACCACGTTTTTCGAGGTCGGCGCGGACCTCGCGGTAGTTATACAACTCGCCGTTCATCATCACGATGACCGACTTGTCCTCGCTAAAGACCGGCTGGTCGCCGGTGTGCAGATCGATGATCGAGAGCCGCCGCATCCCCAGGGCGGCAGTGTCGTCCAGCCACAACCCCTCGGAATTTGGCCCGCGATGCACGATGGTCTCGCACATCGAATGCAGCACCGCCTCGGTGTGGTCCCTTGAGTCAGATTGTTTAAGGTTGATCCAACCGGCGATTCCGCACATATTGAGACAAATTAGCCGTAAGACAAAGCCGATCGTAACAGACGCAGAGATCAGCTGATATCGCATCGGATCGGCGCCCGACTGCGGCCTAGTTCTTAAATCCGATCTTCTCCCGTACGGCGTAGATCGCCTTGTCCTGAGATTCGTGATAGGTACGCACGAGGAGCTCGGCCAGCAGTCCCATCAGGAAGAACTGCACCGAGATCGCCAGCATTACGACCGTTATGATCGGCAGCGGTGTAAGTATAAAGGACGTACCGTAACCGAACTTGAGCACCAGTGCCCACACGCCGGCGATCATCGAGATAAAGAATGCGAGCATCCCGAACGCGCCGAAAACGTAAAGCGGCTTGGTGTGATATTCGGCCATGAATTTGATCGTGATCAGATCGAATATGACCTTGACGGTACGCGAGATGCCGTACTTTGACTTGCCCATCGTGCGGGCGTGGTGATCGACCGGGATCTCGGTCACGCGGGCGCCGGCCCAGCTCGCATAGATCGGTATGAAGCGGTGCATTTCGCCGTACAGCCTGACGTCCTGTATCACGTCGCGACGATACGCCTTGAGCGAGCACCCGTAATCGTGCAGGGGCACATCACCGATCCACGAGATGATCTTGTTGGCGATCTGCGACGGTATCTTTCGCGAGATCAGCTTGTCCTGCCGGTCCTTGCGCCAGCCAGAAACCACGTCGTAACCCTCATCGAGCTTTTCGAGCAAACGGCTGATATCGGCCGGGTCGTTCTGCAGGTCGGCGTCCATCGGAATGAGGATATCGCCCTTGGCGGCGTCGATGCCGGCGGACATCGCGGCGGTCTGGCCGTAATTGCGCCGCAGGCTAATAACACGAACGCGATCGTCTTCGTAAGCAAGGTCTCTCAAAACCTTTAGCGAATTGTCGGTCGAGCCGTCATCGACATAGATCACCTCGGCGGTTTTGCCTAGTGTATCGAGTGCCGCGGCGATCTTTGCGTGCATCGGCCGCAGATTGTCCTCCTCGTCCAGAACGGGTAGAAATAGGGACAGCTCCGGGGCATCTGCTTGTTTATCTTTCTGGTTAGCTTCCATCGGTTCAAGAACTATGAACCTTTTAATTTACACTTTTCGGCGAGAAAGTGCAGTGTTTCAGATCGCGTCGATCGCGGCCCGCACCTTTTCAGCATCGGTCACCGCACGCGAATATTCCGGCGGACGCAGCGTTCCGCCCATAAACACCCTTTCGTTGCGGTGCAGCATGCCGCTGCCAACTTCGCCGAAGGCCGTGAAATGGGCCTCACTGGCCTTTGTGGCGGTGATCACCTTGTGAATATTGCGTTCGTTAAGATTGCCGCACGCCATGATCGTGATGCGGTCGCCGGCGTAGCTGACGAGTTCGGCAAGCAGATCGAGGCCTTCGACGGCCGTAGCTTCCTGGCCTGACGTCAAAATGCGGTCGACGCCGATCTCGGCGAGCTGGTCAACGGCCTTATGAGCGTCGCGGCACACGTCAAATGCCCGGTGAAATGTGACCGTCATCGGCCGTGCGAGCCGCGTCAGTTCAGCCGTTCGGGCGGTGTCGATGTCGCCGTTGGCGTCGAGAATACCGATCACCACGCCGTCGACGCCTAACCGCTTGGCCGTCGCGATATCGCGCCTCATGATGTCAAACTCGGTCTCTGAATATAGAAAATCACCGCCGCGGGGACGGATGATGACGTGCAGTTTGATGCTCAGCATCTCGCGGGCGGTCTCGATCGCCCCAAAACTCGGCGTCGTGCCGCCTTCCAACAGGTTGTCGCAAAGTTCGACCCGCTGAGCCCCGCCGGCTTGAGCCGCAACCGCGGACTCGACCGAATCGACACAAATTTCTACTGTTACGTTTAGATTAGCCACGGATCTTACGGATAAAACAGATCTACACGGATTTTTTGAAAAAACATCATTGATGCTTACCGATCAATTCGAGGTGAATAAGGACTTGTGTCCTTTAGATCAAATATCTTCCTCTTATATTCGGCGCTCTTTCCGAAGCTTAGCAATAGTCCGACTTCATAACGGGTTGCTCGTAGATAGTTTACGAGCTGAGCCTCGTGGGCCCGGGCAATTGACTCAGCTGATTTAAGTTCAACGATCACAATCCCGTTTATCACAAGATCCGCATAAAACTCGCCGACAAGAGTGTCGCGATAGAATACGTTGATCGGTTTTTGCTGTTCGACCATGAGGCCGATGGATCTCAATTCAACTACGAGAGCATTTTCGTAAACCTTCTCCAAAAAGCCATAACCGAGTTCGTTATAGACTGAGTAGAACGCTTTTATTATCTTACCTGTCGTCTCAGAATGTTTGAGTTCCATAGGAAGGGATCGATCCGTGACAATCCGCTCCGTCCGTTTTATCCGCGTTCTATTCTTCGGGCTTCCTCGCGACGACCACGATCGACACACCGATCGGAAAATTGAATTTCTTAAGCCAGAATCTCTCAGCCGAAAAGAGCTTACCGAATAGGCCATTTAGAGCCGAGACATTAATGTTGTTTTCGCTTTCGGGCTTGATGCCCGTGATCTTCATCAATGTCCGGCCGGCGAGGATCGGAGGGAAAAATGTCCAGTTTGCGTACGTCGCACGCTCGACGATATAGCCCGCCTTTTCGATGCGTTCGACGATCTGTTTTCGCGTGTAGCGGATGCGGTGGTGTGAAATGTCATCCTGCACACCCCACAGCCACATAAATGCCGGGACGAAGAAAAGCGAATAACATCCGCTTTTTGTGACGCGGAACATCTCTCTAAGGCCCGCGACGTCGTCATCCAGATGTTCGATCACGTCGAGGGCGGTCGTCAGGTCAAACGTTTCGTCGGCGAAGGGCAACGCCTCGGCCAGGCCCTTTTGCACCTTCAGGCCCTTCTGGCGGCAAAACTCAAGTGCGTCGTCCGAAACGTCGACGCCCTCAGCATCGCCGAACTGCGAGAGCATATCGATATTCGCCCCGGTGCCGCACCCGACATCAAGAATGCTGATCTTTTCTCCATTTCCGTTTATCTTGGAAATGATCTGCTTTAGAAAACCCTCGAGTATCGCGCGCCGGCCTACGAACCACCAGTGCGAGCCCTCGACCTCGTCCATGATGGCGTATGTGTGCTGCTGCATCTCTTGCGGCAATGCTGCGTTCATAGTTCTATTTTGCCACAGAACGGCTGCTAAACACGCAGCCCGAGCATCTCGCTGGCGAGTCGGCCCTGGTCGCCGTTGATCTCCAGGCCGTAACTTTCGCGGAGCCGCCGGATTATACCGTCGTCACTGACCGCACACTTGCCGCCCTCCTGACAGAGGATCATTAGCTGGAGTCCCTCGTCGAGATACTCTTTGCGGTCGATGCAGATCATGTAATCGCCGGCGGTCTTATGAGCTTCCCATTCGAGCTCGTAGAGGGTCGGGTTGAATACGCTGAGCGGATTGACGTCGGCATTTGAAAGGCTTTCGATCGTCTGGGCAAAATCGTAAGCGTGGCGGCCCTCGTGGACAAAGGTGCCTTCGCAGCCGCGTTGGCCGCCGGTATCGATGGTTTCGTTGGCGATCGCGATATAAATTTCGCCCAGAGCCTCGCGAAGGCTGAGACGCTCGTCGGACATTCGCTCATTGGTGCGCCGTTCGTCGATGATACCCGTGATCCCCGACGCGTTGATCTCGTTGACCGACCGAACGCGGACGAGCATATCCGACTCGAGTATCTCGTTCATCATATGCTTGTGGAAATCGTTGCCGTTCGCGATGATCGCGGCGATCGCGTCCTCGACCGATTTGCGGTATTTCTTGTCGATACCTTTATCAAATTTCATATGAGTTTTAGGCCGCGGAGCTTCAATGATCAGGCAGATAGGAAGCACCCGTGAGGCTAGGATTATCTGCGTCCATCGGCGTCTCTGCGGTTCAACAAACCTTCCCAAATCCACACCAGCTATTTTGGTTATGCCACGTTATCTCGACGTCCTCGGCGGCGATGTCCTTCCACCAGCCGGCAAAATCGTCCTTCGAAATATAGTACGCGGTCGGAGCGACCAGGTGATCGAACACGATATTGTGCTGTTCCCGCCAGCCGAATGTGCCCAGATGGTTGAGATATTCGTTGTAGAAAAGCTTGTTCGCAATCGGCTTCGAAGCGGCGTTAAGCGGCCGATAAATGAGCTTTGTCGTCAGAAACACGCCGAGTGTCGGAAGTTTTGACAATTGGTACAGCAGCGGTTGGCTGATCTGCGATGTAAAGCCGGTCCGGATCGGATCGACATAATTTGTTATCCACTCGTTATTTTCGGCGCCGTAGATCCAGGCAGAGATGTGCCCGCCCTTTTTCACCTTTCCGGCAAGCGAGACGAAGGCACGCTTCGGGTCGGGCGTGTGATGAAGCACGCCGACGCTGAACGCGTAATCAAAAGCCCGCTTGAGCGGCAGTTTGAAGATGTCGCACTGGATAATATGTGCATTCGGCAGATCACGCGTGAGTGCGAACGCCGATTCGACGCCGTCACCGAGGTCAATGCCGACAACCTCCGCGGCTCCCCATGTCGCGGCGAGTTTGGTATGCCGGCCCTTGCCGCAGCCGCCTTCGAGCACGATCTTGTCCTTAAAGAACTCGGGCTTGACGGGCTGCAGCCAACCCAGGAACTGTTCGTTGTATTTCGGGTCTTCCTGTGTGAAGTTGGTCCACTGCCACCCAAAATTCTCGGCCGTGGCGGCCTTGTCCTCCTCGATCTTTGCCAGATCGACAAAGCGGGGCACTCCGCGCACGACCTTATACTCGCGGTCGCATTTTTTGCAGGTCAACACCGCGTCAATGATCTCTTTTTCCTCGTACTTACTTGCGTAAGCCAGCAAAATATCGCCGCCGCAGGTCGGACACGCCAATAGGTCTAAAAGTTTCTCTTTCATCAAAAGTAAATAGAACGCGGCTCATCACAGATCGATCTGATCCGGCACTCGGTGCTGATCTGACCCATCGACGTTATCCGCGTTCTATTGCTCGCTTAAAATCCTCATACTCGGCGAACGGGAACGGCTGACGCCAGTTGAATTCAAATTCGTCCGTATCGCGGGCATCGTATAGCTGGTCAAATGTCGCCGCAAACGCTGCGCAGACATCGGCGGCATTGCCGCGATGCGAAAATACCATTTCGCACTCGCTCGAATCACGAGTTTCCGTCGGATACTGAAATATCTCGATGGTCACCGCGTCGCCGACGCGGGTAAACCGAAGATCAAACTCCTCAGGGTCACGGTTCCACTTGAGCAGATATTCACCATCCGCCCCATTTCGGTCCGCCAATCGGGTCAGGATGCGCATTAACTCGGGCAACGCCGACGCGTGCGGAGCGTGGGCGGTCGTCGTGTGAAACTCGCTCACTCCGTCATCAAAGCCGACCGACATCCATCCACACTGCGGACTGTTAAAACTGACCTCTAATTTCCCCGACATAAGTAGATTATGGTAACTTTATGTCGAAAGTTCCACAACTTTAGGCATCGGACATTAAGGGAGAAAATATGAGGAATCGCAATTTCGCCGTGATCGCGTTTGTTTTGCTGTTGGCCGCAATTGTAAGTGCTCAACCGGGCAGGAAAGTGCCGGCAACTGCCGCCGGTTCAAACAAAGCGGCTTCTGACTTCGAATTTGAAGTAGCGATAACGCCGCTGGGAATGGCCGGCGTCAGTGTCAGAAAGAAGTCCGGATCAGGTCTCTTAACGCCGGCGATGCTGAGTGATCTTGCAGTTCAGTCCGCAAAAAACTCGTTTGGCCAGTCGTTTGTGATCAGGCCCGATAGGGGCGCAAAGATGGCGGATATCCTCGCAGCGATAAACGCACTACGCTCATCCCCCAAAGCGGATATGAGGATCGAGATCGACGCGGATCTCAGTGTTTCTGTCCCGAAAAAGCCCGATCCCAACGCGATGCCGAGGCCTAACCCACTTTTTCTTCTCGTCAACATCGACGAAAGGTCCAACATCTCGCTCAACGGTGAGAAAGAAGGCATTTTCCCCGACACATCAAAGGTTGAGCAACACCTGAACCAGATATTTCAAGACCGAGCGAAAAACGGGTTGTCCGACACGGCCGTTGTCGTCAGCCTGGCAAAAGGTATGACGTTCGCAAACCTCGTCGAGATCGCCCGGGCGGTAAGAAAGGCCGGTTCTGACGCCGTCAGCCTGCAGGTCGATGGATCAGATATGGTGCTCGAGGTGGAAATTACTAAACCATGAAGCAGTACCATGATCTGCTAAAACATATCCTCGACACCGGCGTAAGGCACGAGGACCGTACCGGCACGGGCACAATATCGTCTTTCGGCTATCAGACGCGTTTCGATCTGCGAGCGGGCTTTCCGATCGTCACGACAAAACGCGTGCCTTTCCGCTGGGTGGCTGAGGAGTTGTTTTGGTTCCTAAGCGGCTCGACCAATGAGAAGGACCTCGATGCGCGGGGCGTCGATATCTGGGCTGAGTGGGCCACTGACGAACAGACCGCGCGATTTGGACGAGAGGATCATGATCTCGGCCCTGTTTACGGTTATCTGTGGCGTTCATTCGGCGGCGGTTATCCGCAAATGAACGGCGTCGATCAGATCGCTCGACTGATCCGCGAGATCGAGACAAACCCAAATTCACGGCGTCTGCTCGTAAGCGGCTGGGACCCGCGTGTCTGCGACGACGTTGCCCTGCCGCCGTGCCATACGCTGTTCCAGTTTAAGGTCGAGAGCGGCACGACGCTGCATTGCCAACTCTATCAGCGCAGTGCCGACGCCTTTCTCGGCGTGCCGTTCAATATCAGCAGCTACGCCCTGCTCACGCATCTCGTCGCACACGTCTGCGGGCTCGAAGCCGGCAATTTCGTCCATACCTTCGGCGACCTGCACATATACTCAAATCACCTCGAACAGGTCGACGAGCTGCTCTCTCGCGAGCCGCTCGAACTGCCAAAACTTGAGATCATCGGCGCTGAGGACTTTCGAGGCCTCGAAGGCCTGCTCAATTTCAAGTTTGAGAATCTGAAGCTGCACAACTACCAGTCGTACGGCAAGATCGCCGCACCTGTCGCGGTGTAGTTATTTCTTTACGATCGAATACTCGATACGGCGGTTTCTGAACTTGCCGTCGACCGTGTCATTGGTCGTGATCGGCCTGGCAGCACCGTAACCGCGTGTCTGAAGTGTCGAGTCGGCGACGCCGAATTTCACCAGTGCCGCTTTGACGGCGTTTGCCCGCGCCTCGGACAGCGTCTGGTTTGACGCCGGCTGGCCGACATTGTCGGTATGGCCGCCGACCTCAAGCACGATACCCTGCGGCAATTTCTTGATAAAGTTGGCTCCCTTTTGCAATGCGGCAAGTCGAACCGGCGGAATGTCTGATTTTCCGCTTTCAAAATTGATGATCAGGATGTTGAGTGCCTTGACCAGATCCTCGGCGGTAAACGGATCGGGCAGGGCGTCGAGTGCCGAGTTGTAACAGCGTTCGGCCTTATCGTCCTCGCCAAAGCGGATATTGCCGCAATCATCGGTCGATTTTGCGGCGATCGCGGTACAGCCCGCGTCAAGCGGCGGCTTTTTCTCGCCGTCAGTCCCGGTTACGCGCCGGACCGGACAGTCAAAATTGGGATGAACGATCTTGATCTCGCGATCGCCGGCCCTGAGGTTTTGCAATCGCCGCGAACCGCTCTCGTCAGTCACGCCGATCGGTACACCGTCGACCAGAATAGTGCTGCCGATCGGTGCGTTATTGATCGTCACCTCAAAGCTCGCGTCGCGTGAGATCAGAAAATAGACGACCGCCAGCACGACGATCATAAAGAAAAATACGGCGCCGAGTGCCGCGGCGATCCAGGCCCAGGTCGGTATGCCGCCCTTGGAACTTTCTTCCTGCTCTTTTTTTGCGGCTTGTTCGGCCGGCGTCGGCGGCAGATTCTGGTATTTCGCCCGTTCGGCGTCAGGCAGCTGAAAGTACGGCGTCGTCTTGTCGTAGCTCTGGCCGCCGCCAAAATCGTCGGGCCTCGTCCCGAGATCGGCGGCATTTACATTGATGTTCGGCTCGGTCATTCCCCATTCGGGGGTCGATGGCGGCTTGCTGCCCGGGTAGAAGGTCTTTTCAAGGTCCGAACCGCCGGTGTCGATCGGTTTGATATTGGTTACGGTCTTGCCCCATTCGTCGTCGGCCGGCTGTTTGGGAAAATTGTAGTTGGTCTTGTCCCAATCGGACTGCGGCGCATCGTCTTCAGGCAGACGGATATTCGGCGTCGTCTTCGAAAAGTCGTCCGGCGGAGGTGGCGGCGGAAATTTGTTATCTTCGCTCACGGATATTCAGTTCCCGGGCCTTGGCACAAGATCATCGAAACAATGTGAGTTTAGCACAACCTAAAAAATTGGTGCGAATTTACTTGATGTTGGGCGGCTGGGCCGACTTGGTGCGGATCGTGACGCCCTCTTCGCCGACCAGCAGCAGTTTGCGGGCGTCGTAGGTCGATGTGTTGGCCGGAACGTAGGAAAGCAGATAACGGTTGCGGCGAAGTTCGTCGCAGATCGCCTTGGCGGCTGCCTGAGCCTCTTCGAACGAAAACGTGCGGCCGCCCGTCGCCTCAGTCAGCTGTTGGATGATGGCCGTCGGCTTGGGCTGGTCGCGGCGGTACGCTCCGCCGGTCCGGTCCGGTATCTGCAGGGCGTAAACCGTGATGTTCTGGTTCTGAAGTTCGCCCATGATCTTGTCAAAACTCGTCTTGCTGCCGCGGTCGAGCCCGTCGCCGATGATCACGACCGCCGTCTTGCGCGTGCCGGGCATCAAGGGGAGCAGCACCTCATTAACTGACGCGCTGAGCGCGTCGAAAAGGTACGGATTGCCCTTTTTGCGAAAGGTCGCAAATGACGCCTCCATCTTCTTGGCGTCGTCGGTCCACTCCTGTATGATCTCGGCTTTTTCGTCAAAGGCGATCGTAAACAGCTGGTCGCCCTCAAATATCTCGTAGGCAAATTCCATTGCCGCCTTTTTCAGCGACTCGATCGAGGTTGGCAGCGTCTGCGAATTGTCGACCAGCAGAACGATCTTGGCCGGCGACGGGTCGTAGCTGAAATTCTTGATCCTCTGCTCGATCCCGTTCTCGTACAGATACAGATCCTCGACCTTGATCGGGTCCGCCTTGCCGTCCGTCCGGACCGCGGTGACCGACAGGATCGAACCCTCGAGATCAGCCCCTTTCACATTACGGCGCGACTGTGCCCCGGCTAAGGCCGTTGTTATCAGCATCAGGCCGGCGATCGCGGCAATGTATCGGAGCGGTCTTGTCATTCAGTGCCGGACTTGGCCGGCGTTTCCTTCACGGTCGAACTGCTTTCGGTCGTGGACTTGGATGCTGTATCGCCGCCAGAGGTTGATTCGGCAGCCGAACTTTTTGTCGACGATTCGCCGCCGATGGCCTTTTTGCCCGCGTAATCGGTCACATACCAACCCGCACCCTTGAACTGAAAACCTGAAAGCGACCACTGCTTTTCGAGACGGCCGTGACATTTTTCACAGGTTGTCAACGGTTCGTCGGAAACGCTCTGTCGCTTTTCGAAATGTGCTCCGCACTGCTGACATTTATATTCGTAAATCGGCATATCAATTTCTCTTTATATTCCCACTCAAATAATCATTATTATAACCAAAATCCAAAAGCTTTCGCGCATCGAATACTGTTTGGAGGTTGAGAAAACTCAATTATGAACAAATTTTTATTTACCATATTCGCTATATTTTCCGCTACCTTTACGCTCGCGGCGTCGGCCTCGGCCCAGACGAACAAACTGCCGGCACTTCAGACCGTCCCGAACGTCGATCTCAGCCGCTACGTCGGAAAGTGGTACGAGATCGCCAAATATCCCAACCGATTTCAGAAACAGTGCGTCGCCAATACGACCGCGACCTATGCCATGAAAGCCGGCGGCCGGCTCGAAGTGGTCAATGAGTGCGTCAAAAAGGACGGCACCGGCGAGCGTGCTGTCGGTGAGGCAAAGATCGCCGACAAAAAGACCAACGCCAAGCTCAAGGTCAGGTTCGCCCCCGGAGCGTTAGCGTTCCTGCCGTTCGTGTGGGGCAACTACTGGATCATCGACCTCGATAAGGATTACGGCTATGTCGCGATCGGCGAACCCAAGCGCGAGTATTTCTGGATCCTGGCCCGCAAACCGGTACTTGATGACGCCGTATATCAGGACATCGTCCGCCGTGCCGAAGCAATGGGCTTCAGCCCGGCCAAGATCGAAAGATCCCCTCAGAACGCCGAGGTTCTGAAGGGATCAGTATTGATCAAGTAGCGAACCGACGCGTTTATTCGCCGTGCTCGGCGAGAAAGCGTTCGGCATCGATCGCCGCCATACAGCCGGTTCCGGCGGCGGTGATCGCCTGTCTGTAATAAGCATCCTGGGCGTCGCCGCAAGCAAAAACGCCCGGGACGTTCGTTTTCATCGTCTTGCCTTCGGTGATCAGGTAGCCGACATCATCCATGTCGAGGACACCCTTGAAAAGTTCGGTGTTCGGCTTGTGCCCGATGGCGATAAATACGCCCTCGGTCGGATATATGCTCTCCTCGCCGGTCTGATTGTTGTAGATGCGTACGCTCTGCACACCGGCCTCTTTTGTGCCGTTGATCTCGCGGATCTCGGTGTTCCACATTATTTCGATCTTGTCGTGGTTGAGGACCCGGTTTTGCATGATCTGCGAAGCTCGGAATTCGCCGCGACGATGGATCAGCGTCACGCTCGACGCAAACTTGGTCAGGAACAAAGCCTCTTCCATCGCCGTGTCGCCGCCGCCGACGACCACGATCGGCCGGTCGCGGAAAAAGAACCCGTCACAGGTCGCGCACGCCGAAACACCATTGCCGCCGAGACCGACGGGTACCGGTTCTTCGCCGGGAATACCGAGCCACTTGGCCGACGCTCCGGTCGAGACGATCAGCGTCTCGGCCTCGATGATCGAAAGCACCTCCTCGCTGTCGCTGCTCTCCTTGGCGTACAGCTTGAACGGCCGCTCAGACAGATCGACGCGGTCGATCCAAACATTTTCGATCCTGGTGCCGAATCGCAGAGCCTGTTCGCGAAATTCGTCCATCAGGATCGGCCCCATTATGCCCTTTGAAAAACCCGGATAATTTTCAACGTCGGTCGTTATCGTCAGTTGGCCGCCGGGCTGCGGGCCGTCAATGACGAGCGGATCGAGCTGCGCACGTGATGCGTAAATTGCCGCGGTGAGTCCGGCCGGGCCGGAACCTAGTATGACTACCTTATGTTTTTGATGCGTTGCCGCCATATATTTATTTGGACGAAATATCGTCGAATCTAACGAAAATCTAACTGTGATTTGATTATACCGACCGAACGCCGACTTAGTCCAAAATCCGCGTATTTCTGACCAACTCCGCAGCCGCCAAGTGCCCCGTTGTTTTGGTTATGCGATTTTGATTTTCGTGTTAAACTATTCCCACTTTGGGTTTTGACCGCGAAAAATTAGGCTGAATTAGGACCTCTATGACGTCCCAGTATGAGGAAAAGCGATTTGCCCTGAGATTGGCGTTGCGACTGCCGATCGTGGTATCAGGTCGCGCCGATGACGGTGCGACGTGGAGCGAACCGACCGAAACTGACGACATTTCTACGCTGGGAGCACTGTTTCAGCTCAACCAATCGATCAACCAGGGCGACAGCCTTTACATTCGTTCGCATCGGCCGGACGGCGTCCCCGTCGAGGTCAAGGCGACCGCGGCGCGAGTCCTGCCCGCTAATTACGGCACATCGCGCGTCGGCGTCGCAATTGATGAGCCCAAGGACAGCTGGCTGCGCCTGTTTGTCGCCTGGATCGCGGACGATAACGTGGTCGAGGGGATCGACGAATAGATACCCGCTGTATATTTCAGATCTGCCTGTTTTACAAAATATGTCTAATTACGAGAGCATCACCGTCGAAAAACGCGGCCCCGTAGCCGTGCTTACAATTAACCGTCCCGACAAACTCAATGCACTTAACCGCAGCGTACATGCCGAGGGCGTCGCTGCTCTTGACGATCTGCGAACGGACGACAGCGTTCGCGTCCTGGTGATTACCGGTGCCGGCCCGAAATCATTTATCGCCGGAGCGGACATCAGCGAATTTGAGGGCCAGACGCCCGTCACACAGCGTGACCTATTTCACGAACGCACGTTCTTTAATACGATCGACGCCTTTCCTAAACCGGTGATCGCGATGATCAACGGATTTTGTCTCGGCGGCGGGAACGAGCTGGCTCTTGCCTGCGACATCCGTATCTGCAGTGAGAATGCTAGGTTTTCGCAGCCCGAGATAAACCTCGGGATCATGCCCGGCGGCGGCGGCACCCAACGGCTCACACGTCTGATCGGCGAGGGCCGTGCGATGGAACTGATCCTCTCCGGCGATATGATCGACGCCGAGACGGCCCATCGCTTCGGACTGGTAAATCACGTTTTTCCGGCGGACGAACTCGAGGCCAAAACGATGGACTTTGCGGCCAGGATCGCCGACAAAGCGCCGATCGCACTGCAGTTGTGCAAGGAAGCCGTGAAATTTGCTTCGCGTTCAAACCTGGACGAAGGCCTCCGCCGCGAGGTCGATCTGTTCGCCATCTGCTTTTCGACTGAGGACAAGCAGGAAGGCGTTTCGGCGTTTCTCGAAAAGCGAAAACCGGCCTTTAAGGGCAAGTGAACGCCCAAAACTTGACGCTGTTGGCGAATTTCGATACATTCATAGTTCGCCGAAAATTAGCTCGGCATTGAAATTTCGGGGACGTAGCTCAGCTGGGAGAGCGCTGCAATGGCATTGCAGAGGTCAGGGGTTCGATCCCCCTCGTCTCCACCATCATTTTTCGGAAACAAAGGCCAACTTTACAGTTGGCCTTTTTTCTTTTGCCGCCAGCCCTGTTGCGGCAAACATTTTGTTGGAGAAAGTCGTTAGACTTCAGGTATCCTAATTGGAACGCAAGTTATGACGCCCGAACGCTGGAGCCAGATCGAGGAGATCTTCCAAACCGCGCTCGACCTGCCCGTGGTCGATCGGGCGAAGTACGTCCGCGATACCTGCGGTGACGACACCGAACTGCTCAGCGAGGTCGAAAAGCTGCTTGCTCAGTTTGAGGAGTCGAGCGATTTTATCGAACAGCCGATAGTCGCCGACAGCGGTATCGGCGTGCTGGCGTCGCTGATACAGGACGGCGAAGATCCGGTGCTCGGCCGGCAGATAGGTAATTATCGTATCGAACGCGAGGTCGGACGCGGCGGCATGGGCACTGTGTACGAGGCCGTCAGGGCCGACGGCGAATTCAGGATGCGGGCTGCCCTCAAGCTCGTCAAACGCGGAATGGATACCGACTTTATCCTCCGGCGTTTTAAGAATGAACGGCAGATCTTGGCCACTCTCGAACACCCCTACATCACACGCCTGATCGACGGCGGTTCGACCGACGATGGCCGGCCGTACTTTGTGATGGAGTATATCGACGGGTCGCCTCTCTATCGCCGTTGCGATAAGGACCGCTGCGACATCGAAGAGCGGCTCGAACTCTTCGGCAGGATCTGCGAAGCAGTCGAGTACGCTCACCAGAAAATGGTCATTCATCGTGACCTGAAACCGTCAAATATATTCGTCACCGGCGACGGTACGCCTCGGCTACTGGACTTTGGCATTGCCAAACTGCTCGATCCCGATCTGGCCCACGACACACTGCAGCCGACGGAGACGCTTTTGCGGATGATGACCGTCGATTATGCCAGCCCGGAGCAGGTCCGCGGTGAAAGGGTGACCTTCGCGTCTGACATTTACAGTCTCGGGGTGATCCTGTACGAATTGCTGACCGGTTATCGGCCGTACGTCATTGCGAGCCGTGCACCGCATGATGTCGCCAAGGCGATCTGTGACGACGAGCCTTGTCTGCCCAGTGTCGCGGCCCTCGGCCAACGCGATGAACTGGTGCCGGTCAAGGCCGAATCCGGCACGCTGAGTGCCGCCGAGATCGCCTTGCGAAGGCGTGAAACGCCCGAGAGCCTTGCCGAAAAGCTTCGCGGAAACCTCGACAACATCATTCTAAAGGCGCTTCGCAAAAACCCCGCCGAGCGGTATCAGTCGATCGGTAAATTTCGCGAAGACCTCGCCCGGCATTTTAGCGGCGGTGTCGTCAGCATCGACTTTCGCTATCCACAGCTGCGACGCGAGTCACGGCCGGAGTACAACCTCGGGTCCAAACTCGTCGCCGTTCTGCCGCTCAGCCTGTTAAGTCCGGCGGGTACGGAAAACACCGACGAATCGTATCTGACGCTGGGCTTGGCCGACGCGATCATTACGCGCCTGACCAGCGTCGATAAACTCATCGTGCGGCCGACCAGTTCGATCACGCGCTATAACGAACATCTCATCAATCCGTTTCGGGCGGGCATCGAACTCGGGGTCGATTTTGTCCTCGACGGCCGC
Source organism: Pyrinomonadaceae bacterium (assembly GCA_044221625.1). Classification (GTDB taxonomy): domain Bacteria; phylum Acidobacteriota; class Blastocatellia; order Pyrinomonadales; family Pyrinomonadaceae; genus OLB17. The sequence goes on from JBGAOU010000002.1 coordinate 131,071, forward strand.
ATCCGCCGGTTCGGCGAGCGGATCCGCATCTCACTGCAGCTGCTCGATGTGGCCGCCGGTTCGGCGATTTGGGCGGGACAGTTCGACGAGCACCTGACCGATGTGCTCGAACTCGAGGACGCCATCGCCGAGCAGGTTGCCGCCGCCCTGATACCGCAGCTGACCGGCGAGGACAAACTGCGGCTGGCGAAGCGCGGCACGAGCGAACCGCTCGCCTATGAGGCGTATCTGCGGGGACGATTTTATTGGGGCCAATTCACGTCACATTCGCTGCCAAAGGCGACCGAGGCATACCAGAAGGCCATCGAGATCGACCCGAACTATGCGCTTGCTCACGTCGGTATCGCCGATATTTACCTCTGGGCCAGCATCTATGGAATTCTGTCGAGCCGCGTGGGATATGAGATGGCCGAGAGTTCGGCACGCCGTGCGTTGCAGATCGATCCGGAACTGGGCGAAGCTTATGCCTCGCTCGGCCTGATCACCCTGAACAAATTTGAGTACGCCAAAGCCGAAAAGCTCCTACTGCGATCGATCGATCTTGTGCCGCGATATGCCCTCGTTCACGAGTGGTACTCGGCGATGCTTATCGGTACCGGACGCACCGAACAGGGGCTGAATGAGATACGGCTCGCCGAAGAGCTCGACCCGATGTCGCTGCGGACCAAAACCCTCGTCGCCTGGACGACATACCAAGCCGGCCGGTTTGACGACGCTTTGGCCAAGGCCGAAGAGATCATAAGTCTCGACGAAAATTATCCGCAGGGCCACATCCAGCGGAGTTATGTCCTGTGCGAACTCGGCCGCGTGGACGAGGCTCTCGAGGCCGCCAAGCTCGCCAACCGGTTGATGCCAGATACGGCTTTGGCTCAATATGGCCTGTCCTTTGCCCTGACGGCGGCCGGGCGCGTCGATGAAGCGGCCGCGTTGGCGGACGAGATGGAGGAGCGGTCAAAGGCGGAGTTTGTCAAACCGATGTTTCTCGGGCTGGCCAATGTCGCCGCTCGGAGGTTTGACAAGGCTTTCGAGTATTTTGAGATCGCGGTCGATGAGCGCGACCCTTGGCTCGTGTGGCTTGGGACCGACGCTAAATACGCTCCGCTCCGGGATGACCCGCGATTTCTGAGCCTGCTTGAACGCACGTGTAAACGATTCGAAAATGGCCGCGTCGTGTCGACGACGGGCGGACATCTGCCCGAATACACGTCGGCGTGGGCGGAGGACGGCAAGACAATGACCGCGTCGGAGCTGCCGACGCTCGAATTCAGGCCGAGCTTTGCCCGCCGGCACGCATGGAAGATAGGTTTCGCCGCTGCTGCATCACTTCTACTGATCGTCGGCTTTTGGACAGGCGTTATCACCGTCTCGACCCGTGCCCCGATCCCGGCCTCGGCCGTCCCGCAGGCACAGCGTTCGATCGCGGTGCTGCCGTTTGAAAACGCGACCGGCGATGCCGCCAACGACTATATCTCCGACGGAATGAGCGAGAGCCTGATCAATCGGATCTCAGACTTTTCGGACCTTCGGGTCATTTCACGCGGAGCGGCCTTCAGTTACCGGTCCAGAAATCTGGATCCGCAGACCATCGGCCGCGAGTTGGGTGTCGACAGTGTACTGATCGGCACGTTGTCACGGGCGGGCGATCAGTTTTCGCTTAAGACCGAACTTGTTAACGTGGCCGACGGGAAACGCGAGTTCGGGGTCATTATCGAGGATTCTGCCGACAAGATATTGACGCTTCGCGACGAAATGGTCGCCCGCGTCATGGGCAAGCTCAACCTCAACGCTACGCCGAGATCACCCGTTGTTCAAAAGGCCTACACTGAGAACAACGCGGCATTTGAGCTGTATCTCAAGGGCGAGTTTAATCGGCAAAAGGGCACGCCGGCCGGCACCCGCGAGGGGATCGAGGATTTTGAAAACGCGATCAAGATCGACCCGAATTACGCGCTTGCTTACCAGGGGCTGTCGCTTGCGCTCCGCTCAGCGCCCGCGTATGGATATCTGTCGCCACAGGAAGCATATACGCGTGCCAGAAACGCGGCCGAGCGGGCACTCGCTCTCGACCCGACTCTAAGTTCGGCCAACGTCTCGCTCGCTTCGATCAAGGCGACGTTCGATTGGGACTTTCCGGCGGCCGAGACAGCCTATAAAAAGGCGATCCTGCTCGGGCCGAATAACGCCGAGGCCCACTACTCGTACGGCAACTTTCTGGTCGCCATGGGACGCACCGACGAGGCGATGAATGAGTTTCGGATCGCCCAGCAACTCGATCCGGTATCGCTCAATATCGCCACTAATATCGGCTGGGCGATGTACATCGCCGGCAGATATGACGAGGCCGCGGCCGCCGTTCGGCTGGTCATTCAGCGAGATCCGACATTCGCCCGCGGCTATATGAACCTCGGCGAGATACTGCAGGAACAGGGCAAATATGACGAAGCGATCGCCCAGTTTCTAAAGGCGAAAGAGCTATCAAACGACCCGCTGACCGAGATGGCGCTCGGCCATGTTTACGCGGTTTCCGGACGGCGTGCCGACGCTCTGCGGATCGCGTCGTCGCTCGAGGAAAGGGTCCGGTTGAAAGAAGTTTCGCCGTTCCTGCCGGCGGTCGTCCATGCGGGCCTGAACGATAAGGACAAAGCGTTTTACTGGCTAGAACGTGCCTATCAGGAACGCTCGAACTGGCTGACGCTGATAAAAGTGGGCCGCCGTCTCAAAACACTGAACGGCGACCCGCGATTCGACGATCTGTTAAAACGCGTCGGATTTTGACCGCAGCGTCATTTGCCGACCGCGTCGATGATAGCCTGAGCCGCTTGCTCAACGATCGCTGAGACCAGGTCGTCGCCATCCGATTTTGCCTTTGCCTTGAATTGCCTGGTCAGCGGCGAGCTGTTGTCAGCGGTCGATATGACCTTGAGATCGAGTGTGATCTCATCCTTTGATTTGACCCTGCCCGCGACCGTTCCGGCGGATACGATCGCATTTGTCGCCATCTGTCCCGCGATGTTTCCCGCCGTGCTGCCGGTGTGCCCGATACCTGTCTGACCGACGACCGGTGCGACAACACTCATCATCTTTCCGAATCCGAAACCGCCGCCGCCCTTTTTATGCGACGCGGTCGCCACGATCACAAAATCACACTCCTTCGCTTTTGCCTCGTCCGCTTGTGCCGAAGCCAGCTTTGCCTCAAGTTGGACGAGCTCGACCCTGGTTCCCTTGAGATACTCGCTCAGCGAGTTTTGTACCGCGGCACTCAGATCGGCGGCCGAAATGCCCTCACCGACGGCTCCCGTTTTGACCCCGGCAAGTCCGATCCGGATCGTGCCCGCCTTCTTCGGGCCGACCGGTGCGGCCGCGACCGGTTCAGCGGTATTTTTAAGAGTCGAACCGAGGCCGGACTGGGACGACGATCGCGGATCGGCCGTGCTGCCGGTGTAATTGGCTCCTGACACGGCGGAGGCCGCGTACATCTGCGATGCGTCCTTGACCTCACGATAGTCCGCCGGAACGTCAAACAGCGAAGCGTCGAGCGTTGCCTTGGACATTTCGACGACCTCCTGGATCATCGAAAAGCTCTCACGGCCATTTGCGTCGAAGGACGTCATCTTTTGATAGAGCGGATAGCCCGATTTAGCCGTCCCTATCGTCTTAGGCACGATCTTGTCATTGCATCCGCCGGCCTTTCCGCCCTTGTAGCTCCGGTACTGGTTGGCCTGGGTACAGGCGAGGCCGAACTCGGCATCGATCACCCACATATCCATTTCCATCTTGGTTTTGGTCGGATTGCATGCGTCGGGCGACGATTCCGTCTCGATCGTCTGGATGATACGGCGGGCCGTAAAGCCGAACATCTGCTTTCGCTCGCCGGTGTCTTTGAGCGTGGTCGTGACATACATCGTGCCGCCCTTCATCATCGCGGGCTGTGCCCCGGCGTTGCCGTTGGCGGGCGTAATGTTACCGGCACCATCGTCATAGTATGAGACCGTGTAGGTCTTTGTATTCGGATTGATCTGAAGGTCGCGGGCGAGGTCGCACTGGGTGATCGAGACCATCATCCCGCCCATCATCTCGGTCCGCTGACGCTTGCCCTTGATATACGTCGTATTTTCGGTCGTCTGACCGCTCATCGTTTGTTTCGTCTTGATCTTGACGTCGGCCATCGCGGTCACCGCCATTCCGACTATCGCTGCTAGTGTAAGTATTGCCGTTCGTTTCATTTCTTTTCTCCGATCTTGGTTAAGAATGCGTTGCTTGTATAAATTCGAGCCTGTCGATCGGGTACGGCCGATCTGCCCTCAAACCGTAAGGCGAAGTGCGCGGCCGGAAAGTATCAGCCGTGAAGTTAATTTATTGTTGGAGTAGATCGGAGGTTGCGGTCAGTCGTACCAGACGAGTTCCGCGGCACCGCCGCGGCGGCCCCAGAGGATGGCGCTTTGGCAAAATTCGCGGCCGAGCCGGACGGCATCGTCAAGCGAAATATCCTCAACGAAAAACGACGCCTCGGGCGGCCAATCGCCCGACTCGCTTGTGCCGTAACCCCGCAAAAAGCGGTGTCCGGCATGCGTCAATTGCTCGGCGAGACGCGCCTGTGCCTCAAGATTTACGTTCTCCGGGGTTGGTGTCGAGTTCGGATTGTACGCCGTCAGAAAAGCCCAACTGCCGAGGGCGTGCTCCGCAAGATGGGCGTCGAGCTCACGATTTTCTCGCCCGAGCCGGATGACAAATCGGACATCGCCGTCCTCGACGACATACACGGCCAGACGATACATTTCAGCGAGATCGGTCATCGAGATACCGCGATATTATAGCCCAAAAAAGCCGCGGCCGGCTTGCTTCCAAACCGGCCGCGGCATAATTGCGATAGACGATGATATTAACCGATGACGCCCGCGTAATTGTTCGCGTATTTCGGCGGCAGCGGCGCCTCCAGGAAATTGGCCCAATTTTCCGGCGTTGCGAGTTCCTGGTACCTGGCGGTCATTTCAGGCGTATTGACCTCGAGCATAAATCGGTCCTCGATCCAAAACTCGATCAGCTGAAACAGTCCGCGTCCGCGATTTGCGGTAAAACAGCGCCAGCCCTCACGCTTTGCGATCGCCTTGATCGATTCTTCGTCGAGCGGCGAGTTGATGTTCAGGTGGACCGATCCGAAAAGCGTCGTTTCGTTGTCCGGGACAAATGTACCCTCAAAATCGTCAGTCACCGTCTCGATCGAAAAACCTTCTTCGTCCGGCACGCCGATGCCGGGCACGATCTGAACGTGAGCGGGCACAAACTCGACCATCGACCCTTTGCCGTCATCGGCAAATGCGACATAGCCGCCCGGACTCGGCGGAAACGGCATTGCGTAACCGCCCCAAAGCTCAGCCACCACGTTTGCGACGTGTTCCGGATCATTAACCCCGATTGAAATATGATTTATCATTGCAGTATCTCCCTAGTATGGTATGAATTTCGGACCGTTAACGTCCGTCAAACCGTAAGGCGAAACCGCATTCAAAAAAGTATCAGGAGTGATTGGTAAGCTGTCCGTAGAGCCAGGCCTTGGCCATTCGCCAATGACGCTTGACGGTGATGACCGACACACCCATCACCTCGGCAGTTTCCTCAAATGTGAGGCCGCCAAAATACCGCAGTTCGACGAGTTTGGCCTTGGTCGGGTCGATCTTGGCGAGATCGTTGAGGACGTCGTCGAGCGCGATCAGCTCAGTGCTTTGCTCGGCAGCCTTATCGATATCCTCGTTGAGCGTCATTATGTGAAAGTCACCGCCGCGTTTCTCGGCGTTATGCTGACGGGCGTGGTCGACCAGTATCCGCCGCATCTGGTTGGCCGCCACACCTATAAAGTGCGCTTTGCTCTGCCAGTTGACCCGCGTAATATCGACCATCTTGAGATACGCCTCATGGACGAGAGCAGTCGGCTGCAGGGTGTGGTCCGACCTCTCACGGCGGAGATAGCCGGCCGCGAGCCGCTTGAGCTCGTCATATATCAGCGGCAAAAGGTCGCTCATCACGTCCTTTTCGCCTTCGGCCAGCCGGATCAGCATTCCGGTCGTGTCGTCGCTCCTGATTTGCGTCATAAACCCCTTATTGCACAACGAAAACTACGAGTCAGAGGCTAAATATATCGTTTTTAGACCGATTTTGGAATTTCTTTCGTTCAGGGGAATGTTAAATATTTTCCCTTAGGGACGCTTGCCGAGTACATACCGGTTATAAACGATCTGCGGCGTGTCGAGGTTTCGGCCCATTTTGAGATTTGTCGCAAGCCGAATGAACTGCGCCATCGACCACGCGAGCGGTGTTGCCGAACCGGTGCCTTCGCCAAATCTGAGTTCAGGTGCGAATTGTCTGTCGATCTTCTTCGGGATCTCCTTTTTGTCCCAGACCTGTTCGGGGATCATCAGGCCTTCGTTAGCAAAGCCGAGCATCGCGTTGAGCCTTTTTTTTGCAGCGAAGTTCGACTCGGCCCAAAGTTCGCCTCGCGTTATCTTCGATGCGATCTTTGCACTATTCATCTGAGAACGAGCCAAAGCAAGTTCATATTGCCCTCGCTCACCGCTCAGCAACGCCCACAACCTTCCCTTTCCGGTATATTTCCCGTCCCAGTTCCATCGCCGGCCGTCGTCCATCTCGCCATAACCGTCGTGGTTGTAGCGGTAAAATCCGGGGCCGTTGGGCGTATCGACCTTGATGACCTGATCGATGACCTTGACGCTTTTTGCGATCAGCGGATCGTCGGCCGGTTTGATGCCGAGGCGGACGAGTTCGAGAAATCCGGCATCGACGATGTCGCGTTCGTCAAACGTGCCGGCACCGTTGTTGAGTTCGATCTTGTCGCCCGAGTCCGGCTTTCCGTTCTGCGTAATACGCAAGTAATAATTGCCGTCGCCGTATTTTCCGGTCTTCGTCGCTGTCCATTTCTCAATATTCGCCTGCCAGTCGTCGGCCGTGCGTAACCAAGCATCGGCACTTTTTCGATCGCCATTTTTAGCAGCAATATCGGCGGCACAGACCAACCCGGCGATCTCGGCCGCGATCGTCGACGGCGAAAAACCGCCCTCTTCTTCCCAACGCTCCTGCGGCGTTTTCGGGCCGTTCTTTACAATAAAGTCAGCGGCTTTCCTGACATGATTCTCGTACGTCGCCTTATCAAACCGCCCGAGCTGCCACGCCATGATCAGCGGATACGCGACCTCGTCCATCTGCAGCGAGCCCCAGAACGGCTTGCCGTCGAGCCAGGAATTTTGCGGAAAGCTGCCGTCCGGCTTCTGCTGCACCTTCAACAAAAAATCCAACGCACGCTCAGCCGCCGCCCGGTCGCCGATCGCCATATAGGCAGTAAAAACCTGATAGAGATCGCGTGACCAGACCAGATGATAACCGCCGATGTTGTTCTCATTGGCATTCGTCCCGCCGCCCCACGGAACGGTCAGGCTCGCGATATTGGCACCGCGAGCTGTCTTGTCCTCGAGAGCCTTGAGTTGCATCGCAGCCATATTGAACTGTGCCTGATATTTTGTATCTACTCGCGGGAGTTTTTTGACGAACTCGCTCCAACCGGCATCATATTCCGTTTGTGCCGTTGTAAATCCCTTTTTCAGAGATCTCGATGCCGTGCCGGCGGCAGTCAGAATGTTGTATTCGGCGTCTTTGGCAAAGCTCAGCACGGCCGTGAACCGCCGCGGATCGTCGATCCTTGCCATTTGTGCGACATTTCCGTTGGCGGCCGTGCCAAAGGTCTCCTTGATCTTGCCGAACTTGCGCAGCTGCTCCATCCCGTCGCTGACACGGTAAAATCCGTTGTTCAACTCGTCGATGTTGGTCGAAAAGACAAGGGCGCTTGCATAGGCACCATCCGTCGCCCCGATCCCGCTATTGACCGTCTCCGTTCCGACCGTTTTGGTTTTCGCTCTCGGATCAGAGCTCTCGCGTTCGAAGGTCGTCTCCATCTGCGCCAGCGGCGAAAAGCCCTTGTCGCCCATCCCGGAATTGCCCAGCGACGGGTCGTAGTAAACGTACAGTTTCAATGCCCGGTTGCGGGTCTCAAATTGGACGTCGATGAGGATCGAGTCGTTCTCAACGTCGGTCACATAGGTTTTGGTGATCGTCCATTCGCCGGACCTCGCCCGATTGATCTGCGTAAACGTCAGCGAATCGGGCCGCACGACCTTGATCTCGTGCACGGCGTCATCCTGTTCGGTCTCGACTTTTTTCGTTCCGGGGTTAACGACGACAAATTGAAGCAGGTGAACGTTGGCGACGGTCACATCCGGGTAATAGGCCTCGGTGAGGACGCCCTGGGCGAGCGTGAACCAAACTTTCGACCGCGTGTCGGCCGACGTGCCGACGGCCTGTTTGCCGGCGGTCGCCCATTGAGCGTCCCTGCCCGGGCCGCCCGGCGCGAGCGTTTGAGCCGCGTATAACTGCGAACCGACGTGGGCGCAGACAATGATGAGCAGTGACCGGACGAACAAAGATCGCCCGAGGCCGTGTGAGAAGTCTCTTATTTTCATACAATTAGCTCGCGGCCCCGAACTCTATACGTGCGGCCTCATATCCTATCTTTTGACGAACCGGCCGCCGCTCCAATCCAGATCGTAGAGCTTTTTGCCCTTTTCGCTGACCTCATAGTCCTTGCCCTGCTCGACGATCTTTTTCGCAAAGACCTTTACTGTCGTACCGACCCGCGGCAGTTCGTACCAGTTCTTTTTGCTAAATTCAGGTACGACGGCCGATGAGATATCCGACCATTTACCGTCCTTATAGTCGAGGAAATAAAAGTCGTTCATCATCTCGCCCGAGGTCGCAAGGCCGACGAGATATGTGCCGTCGGGCCGCTTGAAGATCGCCATTTCGATGCACGACTGGGCACCGTCGCAGCCGCCCTTGAAATATCCGTTAGCCGTATCCTCGACCTCGGTATAGGTCTTTAGATATTCCGCACGGGCCTTGCTGCAGTCCTTGTCGCTCTCACGCATACAGCCCTCGAGAGTAAAGTACTTATCGGGCAAAAGCGTAAAGAAATCGCGGATCGTCTTCGGACCGTCATTTGCGCCGGCCGGTTTGGGCGTCGGCGATGACGCCGCTGCCGCGGAACCGGCCGCGTTTGCCGGCGTCGCTTTATTCTCCGAATTGGACGCGTTACTTGATGCAGGAGCAGTACCGCAGGCGTAAAAGCCAAGAAAAGACGCTAGACAGAGTGTGATGATCTTCATATTGCTGAGGCTATCGCATTTGCGTTCGAAGTGTCTATCGGCAACCGGCGTTGTTACATTTTTCGCCTGAAAATTCTGAATCCAAATCCGTCGAGGCTCAGCGTCGGCAGGCCGTTGCCCGCCGCTTTCCCGGCCGAAGCTTTTTCGTCATCCGGCGGCATCGGGTTGCCGATGTTGGGCGTTATCTCTTCGAACTGCCCCGCGACCTCGACCGAGCCGAAGAACGGAGCGTTGGACATATTGATCGCCACGACGAGTTCTTCGCTGCCCGAGCGGCGAACGAATGTCAATACCCTCGATTCGTCCGAATTCCTGACCCATACGACGCTGCCGCGTCGAAGTGCCGCGCTCGACTTTCGCAGAGCTATCATCGACTTATAGAATCGCGGAAACTCTGGCCGGCGTTCGGCAAACTGCCAGAAGATCGGCAGACGCTCGAACAGGGCCGGCGCGCCCGATTCGGCTGTGTCGCCAACCTCCATTCCGTTGTAAACCAGCGGCAGGCCGTCGAGCGTAAATGCCAGAGCCTGTCCCGCAAGCGCACCCCTTTCGCCAAAGCGCGCGATCGCCCGGCGCTCGTCGTGATTGTCCGAAAACCGCATCCTGAGGGCACCTTTCGCAATTGTCGCCAGTTGCTCTTCCCACAGTTTGCGAAGCGCCGACGCGGGCTTTGCTCCCTGCAGCACCTCGGTCAGCGTGCTGTGCATATTCCACGCGTAATCGACGTCAAACGCCTTGACGAGCAGGTCAGGCTTTTCGGCCTCGGCCAGCCAGATGGTGTTTGGCTTGACCTTATCGACCTCGGCACGCGCCTCTTCCCAAAAATCCGTCGGTATAAAAAGCGCGACGTCGCAGCGAAATCCGTCGAGGTCATAATCGCGGATCCAGCTCTTGAGATTGTCGATGATGTACCGTCGAAGCTCCGGTCGTGAGTAATCGAGGCCCGCGACATCGGCCCAATCGGGCACCGGCGGCACGATCTCGCCTTTTTCATTCTTTTTGTAGAACTCCGGGTGTTCGGTTATCAGTTTGTTGTCCCACGCGGTGTGGTTCAGCACCACGTCGATGATCACTTTGAGGTTGCGTTTATGCGCCTCGGCCACGAGACGTTTGAGGTCCGCTGGCGTACCGTAATCGGGGTTGACGCCGTAATAGTCGCGGACAGCGTACGGCGAGCCGACCGAACCTTTCTTCTTGACCTGCCCGACCGGATGCACGGGCATCAGCCACAGCACATCGACGCCGAGCGTCTTGATGCGGTCGAGATCGGCCGTGATCGAGTTAAAGTCGCCCTTTTGCGAGTAGGCACGCTCCCATATCTGATAGATCACGGCATCCTTTACCCATTCTTGCGAGCTGCGAGCGGTTTCTCTGGAAACATCCCGCGACGGCTGTTGCTGGCCAAATACGCAGCTCGCAAGAAAGATCGATAAAGCGATGGAAGCAAGTTTGTTTTTCATGTCCGATAGCGCCCCCGTTAGTTCAGTGTCCGCCGCCGCCCTGAGGCATAGCCGCCGCAGCCCCGACATCCTTGACGATCAGCACGCTGACAGCCGCGATGATCATCGAAACGCCGCCGAGCATCACCGCGTTGAGCGGATTGTTACCCAGCAACCCCTTGTAGATCTGAGGCGTCAAAAAGCTCTGCACGACCTGCGGGATGACGATAAAAAGGTTAAATACACCCATATAAACGCCCATCCGTTCGGGCTTGATCGCACCCGCCAGGATCACGTACGGCATCGATAGGATCGACGCCCACGCGATGCCGATGCCGAGCATCCCGATCCACAAAAAGTAAGGCCCGGACGCAAAGTATGTCGAGATCAACCCGAGGCCGCCGCACGAAAGGCAGATAATATGCACGCCCTTTCGCCCGATCTTTTCGGCCAGCGGCGGTATGCCGAAAGCGACCAGAAAACAGACCAGATTGTAAACCGCAAAGCATACGCCGCCCCATTCGGTACCCTGTTTGAAAAGTTCCGAATGGTCGTCCGCCGCCCCGAAAACGTGCCTTGCTACGGTCAAACCGTAAAACTGCCACATAAACGGAAGTGCGAACCAGGTAAAGAACTGCACGATCGCCAGCTGCTTCATAGTTGTCGGCATCTCGCGAAACGCGTCGGCGATCTCCTTGGCGATATTGCCGACGATCGAACCTTCGGCGTTCTTTCGGCGAAAACTCTCGATGTCCTCGGGCGGGAATTCGTCCGTCGTAAAGACCGTCCACAACACCGCTGAGAGAAACGCGACGGCACCGACGATAAACGCGATGAGCGTCGAATATGGAATGCCGCTTTTCATAATGCCAACCACGCCAAGCCACGTCAGAATGTAGGGCAGAGCGTTTGCCAGCGTCGAGCCGATGCCGATAAAGAACGACTGCATCACGAACCCGAGCGTCCGCTGCTCTTCGGGCAGCTTGTCACCGACAAAGGCGCGAAACGGTTCCATCGTGATGTTGATCGACGCGTCCATTATCCAGAGCAGGCCGGCGGCCATCCAAACCGCCGACGAGTTTGGCATCAGGATCAAACAGGTGCTGGCCAAAATGGCCCCGACCAAAAAGAATGGGCGCCGACGGCCGAGCCGCGTCCACGTCCGGTCGCTCATCGCCCCGACTATCGGCTGGATCAGCAGGCCTGTCAGCGGCCCGGCGAGCCAGAGGTAGGGCAGCGAACTCTCATCCGCGCCGAGGTACTTATAGATCGGCGACATATTTGCCATCTGCAGCCCCCAGCCAAACTGAATGCCCAGAAAGCCGAAGCTCATATTCCAGATCTGCCAAAATGTCAGGTTCGGTTTGTTTTGCATACTATTTAGTCCCGTCCACAAGTATCGCCGCCGAGCGCGGCGGCATTTCGAATGTCAGCCAGCTGTTATGGATATTTACCGGCCGGACGCTGCCGAGGCGATCGACAAACGTCTGGTTGACGGCAAACTGCTTGATCATCGAGAAGTCAAAGCCGACCTTCGCCGGTTTTGTATCATTATTGAATACAACAATTACGGCATCCTTGGCGGTCACGCGGGCGTACGCCATCTGCTGCTCTTCGTCGAGCAGATCGAGCGTGCGGCCGCGGCGGAGCGGTTCGAGCTCCTGACGCAGCTTCGCAAGTTTCGCCACATGGTCCCAGACGTCATTTTCGGCCTCTGTTCGGCCGGACGCGGCAAATTTGTCGATGCCGTCGCCCGGAAAACCGCCCGGAAAGTCACGCCGGTTATCCGGATCGCTGCCGCCCGGCATCGCTATCTCGTCGCCGTAATACAGCAACGGTGTGCCGCGTGAGGTCATTATGAAGGTTTGAGCGAGCTTCAGGCCCTCGACTGTGGCACCCTTTTCGTTCATAAAGCGCTCCATATCATGAACGCCTAAGAACGTGGTCAATACATTCGGATTCGGATACAGCCAATCGCGGGCGAGCATTTGCGATACGCCGCGGATGGCTTCGCCGCGGGCAAACGCCGAACGGATCTGGTAAAAGAGCGCAAAATCGTAGAGCGTATCGATCTGTGTGTCGATGCCGTCGTGGCCCTTTCGGCCGGCCTGAAAATACGCGACAAGCGCCGGATCGCCGTCAAACAGCTCGCCGAGAATGTTGACCTTCGGGTATTCGCGCTTTATCGCCGAACCCCACTTTGCCCAGAACGAACGCGGCACGTGCGGCAGCGTGTCCATCCTGACCGCGTCAAATCCGCCCTGTTCGAGCCACCAGAGGCTGTTTTGGATCAGGTAACGTTCGACCTCGGGGTCGCCCTGATTGAAGTCAGGCAGAATGTCTATGAACCAGCCTTCGATATTTCGCTGTTGGGTCTGGTAGGTCGCACGCGGATTCATCGCGGTCCATTTTTGCCAATTATTCGACAAATGGCTCTTAAGGGTCCCGTTCCACCACGTCGGTGTCGGCGTGTCTTCGGCCCAGCGATGGTACGGGCCGGTGTGATTGGCGACCTGATCCTGGATGATCTTGAAACCCATCGCCTGTGCTTTTTGCACGAACTCCTTGAGCTTTGCCATATCGCCGAGATGCTCATCGACGGCGTACATATCGACCGCACCGTAGCCGTGATAGCCGGTCGTGAACGGCATTCCCTCATACATCTCTTTGTAGTCGGGCTTGTCGTTGTTGTCGTAGAACGGCGTTGTCCAGATCGCGGTCACCCCGAGCGACTTGAGGTACGGCAGTTTGTTTATCACGCCCTGCAGGTCGCCGCCGTGATAGTGCCGGCCGAGCCGGCGGTCGTACAGGCCGCGCGACTTCTCCGGGTCGTTGTTCGACATATCGCCGTCGGCAAAGCGGTCGGGGATCAGAAAATAAATGACGTCATCGGGCGTATAGCCGCGATGGGTGGCGACCGACACCGACTTCGCCGTTACTTCGAAAGGCACAAATGCCGACCCTTTCGCACTCGAAACGGTCAGGTATTGGGTTCCCGTCTTGACGGCCGGCGTGATGGTGACGTCGACAAAAAGATAATGGCCGTTCTCTGAGACCTTGATATTCCCGGTCCGCAGGCCGCTCGCCGGTGTTGTGGTAACGCGAGCCCCGCCAAGCCCCTTTCCGGTCAAGAGTACCCGGACCGGGTTGATCGACGAGCCTTTCCACCAACTTGGCGGCTCGACCTTTTCGACGCTCGGTGCCTGGCCCGTCGCCGCGGCCTGCACGCCTAGTGTCACCAACAATGCGATCAACAAAGACTTGAGTTTATTTTCCATTTCTCAAATAAAGCACGCCGCGAAACGCGAATAAAAGGATCAGGCCGATCGCCACGTACTCGGCCACCCGCACGAGGTCGACAAAATACCAGGCGATTTCGGTCTGGCTGCCGTCGATCCGGGAAACGCACGTAAACGCCTGCCCTAGTTCGGTGCCGTCCGATGTTTCGATCGAAACGACCTCGCGGGCGAGTTTCGACGCCGGCGGGCAAAATAGTCCGATCGGAATGTTGTAAAGACGGTTGCCGGCACCGTCCATTGACCATCCCAGAAACGCAAAGATGCCGACAAAAGGCCAGACCGAGTCGCCATTGAACCCAAATTTAAGCGGAAAGACCATATCGTGGTAGAACCAGAGAAATACCACCCCGAAGATCAAAAGTGCCGCCGACGCCAGGCCTTCGACATGATCGAACGCCAACCTGAGCGCGATCATCGCCACAAAGAACAAAATGGCGGCGGCGATGAACATATGGGTCGCGTGCCGCTCGACAAAGTTGTCGTAACCCACGCGCCACTTCGACGCCGGCGGTGCCGCGGCGTCGCGGTTCGCTGAGGCCGCACGTGCCTTTTTGTCTTTTTTAGCCTTCGACATTTCTGCCGTACGTCTCCGTCAGATCTTTTAGCCGTTTGATAATATCGTCCGTCAATGAATCCTTGGTCATCCGCCAGTGCCAGTTGCCCGACTCCGATGCGGGCAGGTTCATACGCCCTTCCGTGCCGATGCCGAGCAGGTCAGGCAGCGGCGCGATCGCCGTGTCGGCGACCGAGGCCCACACCGCACGGATCAGGTCCCAGTTGATCTCTTTGCCGTCGCTGTTTAGATATTTGAGGCAATAGTCGTGTTCGCGGCTGATCTCGGCGGCGTCGCGGGTCGATCCGGCACCGGCCTGCGACTTGAACCAACCGACCGTAGTGTCGTTGTCGTGGGTGCCTGTGTAAGCGACGCAGTTACGGATATAGTTGTGCGGCAAGTCGTGATTTTTGGCATCGCCGCCGAAAGCGAACTGCAGTATCCGCATTCCCGGAAAGCCGAAACCGTCACGAAGCTCTTCGACGTCGGGCGTTATCACGCCGAGGTCCTCGGCGATGATGGGCAGATCGCCCAAGGTTCGCCGCAAGGCGACAAAAAGCTCCTTTCCAGGCACATCGACCCAGCGTCCATTCTCGGCGGTCTTGTCGCCGCCGGGCACCTCCCATGACGCCGCAAAGCCGCGGAAATGATCGATCCGAACGACATCGACCGTCTGCAGGGTCGAATATACGCGGGCGATCCACCAACCGAAACCATCGGCCCGCATCGCGTCCCAATCGTAGATCGGATTGCCCCAAAGCTGGCCCGTTTTCGAAAAATAGTCGGGCGGCACGCCGGCCACGACCTTTGCCGTACCGTCGGCGTTGAGTTTGAATTTGCTCTGATTGCACCAAACATCGGCCGAGTCGGCCGCGACAAAGATCGGAATATCGCCGATGATCCTGATGCCGCCGCGGTTCGCGTATTCTTTCAACGCCGTCCACTGCCTGAAGAAAAGGAACTGATAGAACTTCTGAGCCTGGATCGCGTCAAACAGGCGTTCCTCAGCGGCGTCAGTCGCCTTTTGGTCACGCAGTTTGAGTTCCGTCGGCCATTCGTACCAGGGCTTTTGCCCCTGCTCGGCCTTGATCGAACGAAACAGAGCGTAGTCGTCGAGCCAAAACTCGCTTTCCTGACAAAACGTCTCGAACTTGCCGCGAAGATCAACGCTGGTGACGCGGTGAAAACCCTCGAACGCCTTTTCGAGCAGTTGATTCTTCCATTTGTAGACGCCTCCGAAATCGACCTTGTGCGCGACGAACCCGGGTGTATCGACAAGGTCGTCGGCGGTTATCAGGCCGTCGTCGATCAACCGCTCCGGCGATATCAACAGCGGATTGCCCGCAAACGCCGAGAAGCACTGATACGGCGAATCCCCGTAGCCGGTCGGCCCGAGGGGCAATATCTGCCAATACCGCTGCTTGGCCTCGGCAAGTAGATCGACGAACTTGTACGCCTCGGGCCCGAGGTCCCCGATGCCGAGATCGCCCGGCAGCGAGGTCGGATGAAGCAGGATGCCTGACGCACGTGGAAAATTGCTCATATTTGTTTCTTATCGATCCAGTATCGGGTTCATCGCCGAGTCGGCCGTCTCACCCGGCCGCCGGCCGCCCAGCCACGCCGCGAGGTCCGCCGCCTGATTATCATTTTGCGGCTCCGCGACCTTTGCTCCGTCAGCAAAATAGATGATCGTCATTACTTCGCGGGTGGCGGTCGCCGACCGATTGCCGCCCGCCGAATGGATCGTCCAGCCCATATGAAATGTCGCATCGCCTGCGCTCATTCGGTCGGCCTTAGTGATCGGAAATTGGTTATCCGCGATGTACTCGTTATACGCCGCCTCGCTCTCGTCTGAGATCCCGAGGCTGCGGATCGGGCCCTTTTTGTGCGAACCGGACGCGAATGTCAGCATTCCCATTTCAACGTCGATATCGACGAGCGGCATCCACATCGTGATCGTCCGGTCGGTGTCGAGCGGCCAATAATACTGGTCCTGGTGCCACGGCGTAAAGCCGCCGTTAGGTTCCTTGAACAACGCCTGGTCATGGTACAGCCGGACCTTTTCGACGCCCAAAAGTGCAGCGGCGATCCGCGCAAATTTACGCTCGAAAACAAACCTCTTGACGGCATCGTCACGCCGCCACAGATTCGTGACCTGCAAAAATGCCTTGCCGTAAGTGTCGCGATCTTCGATCGGCCGTGTTTCAGCCGAGTATCTCGCGGCGGCCGCCGAGATCGCCGGGCGATACATTGCGATCTCGTCCGGCGTCGCAACGCCGCGCATCAGGATGTGCCCATCACGCGCGAACGCCTCGATCGCGGCCGGATCGGCGGCGTACGAGATGGCATCTGTCGTCTGCTGAAAGCCCATATCCTATATGATCTACTTCGCCCGTAAAACGGTTAGATTCTCAAACTTGACCGCGGTTATCGACCTCGGTTCCAACGCAAAGTCGACCTTGCTGCTCCCCGCGTCTGGACATCGTCCGCCGGGCGACATACCGGTCTTGAGGTCGATCAGGATGTCAAAATAGCAGCCGATATTGACCGCGTTGATCTCCGTCCGGTCAAACGAGACGCTCTGCGGCCGTTCGCTCGAATTTATGATAAAAAGCAGGTCTTCGGCCGCCGTGACGCGCCGAAACGCGTAAACGTTCTCGTTGTACAAAACGTCTATCGTCCGCCCGGTGCGCATTGCGGGGTGCTGACGCCGCGTCGCGATCCACCGCCGCGTCCAGTCAAACATCTCCTGCTCGTCCGCGGTCCGGCTCGTGCGCTCGAACTTGGCCATGTCGCCGCGATTTGCCGGGTCGTGACCGCCCGTCATCAACACTTCTTCGCCATAATAGAGCTGCGGTATGCCGCGTGTCGCCAGCACGAACGCGGTGTGAAGTTTCGCCCCTTCTTTGGTCGCGCCGCCGAGCGACATAAAGCGGTCCGTATCGTGATTGTTGGCAAGCACCGTTACCCGGCTGACGTCGGGGTAAAGGCCGTCGTATTTCAATACGTCCCGAAGTGCTCGTGCCGGCTTCTTGCCGGTAAAGACCTCCTGCGAGGTTCGCCACAGTTTGAAATCAAAAACCGACGGCAGCCCCGTGTCCACGCCGTCCCAACCGGTTTTGCCGCCCTGGAAAAATGCGGTCTGCGCCGAGTCCTCCTCAAAGACTTCGCCGACCATGTAAAATCCCGGATATTGCTTGTTGATCGCCGCCGTCCAGTCGCGGATAAACTTGCGCGGCATATATTGGATCGTATCCTGCCTGATCCCGCTGATGCCCGTCATTCCTATCCACCAGAGCGCGTTCTGGATCTCGTAACGTGCAACCTCCGGCTCTGTCTGATCCAGGTCCGGAAGAGAGAAATCGAACCAGCCCTTGAGCGTATTCTCGACGTCGGCGGGCGAGGCGTTCGGCGAAAGCAGCGACGAATTGTTGAATTTGTTCTGCTTAAATGGCGTAAACCAATTTTCGAGCGGCGCCTGCTTCATCCACGGATGTCGAAACCCGACGTGATTCGCCACCTGATCCTGGATCACCTTTATGCCCATCGAGTTGGCCTTTTGGACAAGTTCCGTCAGGTCGGCCATCGTGCCGAAATGGTTCTCGACGCCGTAATAGTCGATCGCCCCGTACCCGTGATAGCTGGCCATCGGGCACCATGGCTTGTCACAGTTCGTGACCTCATCCGAATTGTCGTACCACGGCGTCAGCCAGATCGCGGTCGCCCCGAGCTCTTTGACGTATCCAAGATTGTTGATCACGCCCCGAAGGTCGCCGCCGTGCCACATACGCGGGTTCGACCTATCGACATTCTTGTTGTTTGACGCGTCACCGTCGGCGAAACGGTCGGTCATTATCAGGTAAATGACGTCGTCATTAGTTATCGTCTGCGGCGCCTTGCCGAGCGGTGATATTTCAAACGGGACCTGCACCTTTCCGCCGTCGGCGGTCAGCTCAAACTGGTATTTGCCCGCCCGTGTTTCGGGCGCGATCTTGACGTCAAAGAAGACGTAGGTGCCCGCTCCGTTGACCCGGACATTTGCGACCGTGAGTCCCGTGTTGGCAGACCGCACGGCCGCGTTCCTGAACCCGCTGCCGCGTACGAGCAGGCGCACAGTGCCGACCGAGTGACCGGCCCACCAATTTGGCGGCTCTACCTTTTCGACGGCCGGAGCCTGAGCCAGAACGGCAGCACCGAGCATCGTTAGCCAAATTAGACTCTGAACGTACTTCATCGCGGTCATCGCCATCATCGTAACATCAGCCGATGAGGCGGCAAAAGAAAGGGCGTGACAACCATAAGTCTCACGCCCCGTGTCATAGACCTCGGTGCCGGCCTTGCGGCCGACACCGTTACCGGAACCTTAGAACTCAAGTCTAAGGCCTTACGAACTTAGAACCGGTCTAGGCCGGGTGGATCTGCCGATTGGTGAACTGGTACGTCGAGCGGATGGTACCAAATCCATCGGTCGTGCTCGTATTACCAAGATCAGTATTCGGCACCGCCAGCTGCGGCGTATTGAACAGGTTAAAGAAGTCAGCACGGAACTGCATCTTGAACCGCTCATACAGATTAAAGTACTTCGACACGCCCATGTTCAGCTGGTTGTTCGACGGAGCACGCAGGCTGTTTCGGGCAAGATTGCCGAACCGGCCGGCCGGAGCATCGACGAACGAAGCACGGTTGAGGTACATACTCGCACCGCCGCCCGTGTACGGATCGCCGACCAGATCGACGCGGACGCCATTGCGGCGAACGTCGAACGGCTGGCCGCTCTGCCAACGGAAAATACCGTTGATCTGCCATCCGCCGAGAAACGCGTCAGCTGCCGAATTCCAGTTCGAACCCCAGCGGCGGCCCTTTCCGAACGGAAGGTCGTACACTGATTCGAGCGAAAGGACGTGCGGAAAATCGACTCGCGATTTTGCCATCGGCTCGATGAAGTTGATGTTGTTGTCGGCAACCGCATCAAATGCACCCTCGCCGTTGTCGCGGGTCTGCGAGAATGTGTACGCCGCACGATACTGCCATCCCGCAGTAAAGCGGCGCTCAAGCTGGATCTGAAGCGAATCGTACTGAGATTTGCCGTTGTCGTCACGGACGCGGACCGGGCCGCCGTTCGTGTAGCAGTTCGGCGATGTACGGCCGTTCGGGCAGGGCATATTGGTGTTTGCCTCGACGATGCGGCCGTTCAGGTTGTAATAGAGGATCAGGTTGCTGCCGCGCGTGCCGACATAACCGATGCTCAATGCCGTGCTGTCAGTCAACTGACGCTGATACTGGATGTTGAACTGCTGAACGTTCGACGTCTTGTTATCGGGTTTGACAGCCAGGACGCTGACGTTCTGCGGGTTGTTGAGGTTGACGCTCGAAACGTCGCCGAGCGGCAGCGGCCCGGTCGCCAGACGCGAATCAAGCGTGCCGTTCGGCGCACGGCCCGAAAGCGTGATGCGGACGCCGTCGCCGTAGTTGAACTGCGAAAATCCGCTGTACGGCGGGTTTTGCGCCAGCTGGTTGTCGATGCCGCCGCGATCGAGGAAATAGAACATTCCGTATCCGCCGCGAAGCACCGATTTGCCCTTGCCGCCAAAATCGTACGCAAAGCCGAGCCGCGGGCTGAAGTTGTTCGTGTCCGTATTGGTCAGCGAGTCGCTCTTGCCGTTGGCCACGACCAGGCGTCCGGTCGTCAGGTCAAAGTTCGCCTGGCGGCCGTACATTTCGGTCGGGTTCGTAAAGTACTCGTAACGGAGGCCGAGGTTGAGCGTCAGATTCTTGGTGGCTTTCCAGTCATCCTGTGCGAAAACGGCGTTTTCCCAGTTACGCGTACCGACCGTACCGAATGGCGGTCCGATCTGATAGTTGCAGACAAAACCGATCAGCAGGTCAGCCTGCTCCCAACCCGTGGTCGGCGCACCGCCGCACTGCGACGGATCGCTGTTGCCGATCAGGAAAAAGTATCCCTTGCCGCGGTTCGGGCGGTAGAGTGCGACGTCCCTTCTGAGCACCGTGCCGCCGACCTTAAAGGTGTGGTTGCCGCGGATATAGCTCATGCTGTCGACGATCTGATAGGTGTCCTGCGGGACGATGTACGGGCCGAAATCGCCCGTGTACTCGAGCTGGCCGTTATAGCCGCCGATCAGGGCTCCGCCGCCGAGGCTGGCGTCGCGGTTGGCGTTCGGAATGCCGAGATTGCCCGAGATCGGCTGGTCAAAGAACGGCGGCGTGTAGCCGTAATTGATGCGGCTCGCCTGGACGCGAAGTTCGTTGAAAAGATCGGTCCTGAGCGACGAGTTGAGGCCGAAAACGATGCCCTTGGTCTTGGTCGGGTTGGTACCCGATCCGAAACCTGCCGGCAGGGCGGGCAGCCGCGACGAGACCGTCTGCTCAAATTTGCCCCAGCTGAAGCGGCCGAAGAGCGAGTGCTTCGACGACAGTGTCGCGTCGATACGCGTGTCGAACGTGTTGCCGTTTGTCGTCTCGTTGCGGGTCGTGGCGTAGTTGTTGAAAATTCCCGGCCGATTGGGCAGCGGGAACGCCTGCAGATATCTGAGGGCGACCGGGTTCATGCGGTTGCCGGAAAGCAGATCGACGCGGTTATTGGCGATCGGCAGATTGGTCAGGATGTCGCGGAGCTGGATGCTCGGCAGCAGTTCCGAAAAATTACCCGTCCGCATCAGCGCGGTCGGGACGGTCGCCGTTTCCTGGTTGAGCGGCAAAAACTGTCTAAGACCTTCGTAATCGCCGAAGAAAAATACGCGGTCGCGCCAGATCGCTCCGCCGAAGGTGCCGCCGAACTGTCCGCGGCGAAATTCGTTCTTGGTGCTGTTAAAGGTCGGTCGGGCGTCAAAATTGTCATTTCTGACAAACGCAAAAGCACTGCCGAAAAAGCGGTTCGTGCCTGATTTGATGACCGAGTTGACGATACCGCCGCCGCCGCGGCCAAACTCGGCCGATGCGACGCTTGTCTGGACACGAAATTCCTGTACGGCCTCGGCCGACGGAAATACGTTGATCGTATTGACCAGCGATTCGTTGTTGTCGACACCGTCGAGCAAAAAGTTGTTGGCCTGCGTCCGCTGACCGTTTACCGACAGTGCGGCACCGCCCGTATTGCGTCCGCGGTACGTCTCGGCGTTACCAGAAACGCCGGTCGCAAAACCGGCCGGTATGCCCTGCGTCACGCCGGGCGTCAAACGTGCGAGTTCGAGGACGTTGCGGCCGTTGAGCGGCAGGTCGATCGCCTCGCGGCCTGAGATGACCTGGCCAAGGGCCGACGTCGTTGTGTCCACCTGCGGGATGTCGCTGGTGACCGTCACCGTTTCAGACACGGCACCCGCCTCGAGGGCAAAGTCGAGATTGGCACTCTGTGCGACCTCGAGCGTGACCTCCTGTTTGATCGTCTTAAAGTTCGCTTGCGCGACCTCGATCCGATAACGGCCCGGCTGCAGCGACAGCACCGTATAGGACCCGTCGGCGTTTGAGACCACCTTTGAAACTCGGCCCGTGCCGACCGAGGTAACGGTAACCGTCGCTCCCGCGACGACTGCTCCGTTAGCGTCGGCCACGGTGCCCTGTATCCTTGCCGATTCCGTCTGCGCGAGGCCGGTCATGGCCAGGCACAGCAGCGTCATCGCGGCAAGAACATATTTCTGCACACGTAACATACTTAAGTTTTTCATCAAATTATCCACCTCTTTCGAAAATGCGATCTGGTTCAGGCACGTCCGAAGAGATCGGACGATCGATCGTTCAAAATTTAGAATTCACGCGAAATCGTTGGGCTCAGTAACTCTTCGCTTATTGTTTGTTGTGTAAACAAACAAAGAATAAATACTTTCGTAACACAATGTCAAGAAAAAACAGGCCGAATTGAAAAATTTAACTTGCCGAGGCGAATTTTCTTGCCAAAACCAGGCTTATCGAGCCCAGGATCGTTGGTGTGTCGCCCAAAGCCGAGGGCAACATCTGGGTTCCCGACAGTTCCTGCCGGATGCTTCGCCGGCCAAAAGCCTGGATGTCGTCCTTGATCATGTCCCAGGCCTTGACGATCCGCCCGCTGACGACAACGGCCTGCGGGCTGAACCCGATGATCAGGTTTGAAATACCGATGCCGAGATAGTTTGCCGTTTCCTTGAGAATGGCGGTCGCTCGTTCCTCGCCGTTCTCGGCGAGACGTATCAGGTGATCCATATCGACCATGGCCGAGCGCGATTCGTCTCCGTTGGCTAGATAGCGGCGGATGACCGCCTTCTCGGAGGCGTGCGCCTCCCAGCAATCCTGACGCCCGCACGAGCACACGACCGGAGCATTCTCGCCGACGTACATATGGCCGAACTCGCCGGCGGCCCCATTCTCACCGCGATAGACTTCGCCGTCGATGACGATGCCCGTTCCGATACCTTCGGAGATCATCACCATTATGAAATTGCGGGTCCGTTTGACCTCATCGGCCCCGAACCACAGCTCGGCCAGAGCGACGGCGTTGGCGTCATTGTCGATGGTCACCGGCAGACCCGTCGCCCGCGTTATTTGGTGGCCGATATCCCAGTTGACCCATTGAAAATAGGGCACATAGAGCACCGTATTGGTGACCTGGTCGGCGATGCCGGGTATGCTGATCCCGACCTCGAGGTCGTGCCCCTGGTTGGCGTCGGCAAGTGCCTTGACCCGCGTGAGTATCTGCTCATTCATATACTCGAGGTCGGGCGAGGTCGGCAGGGTTTCTTCGCTGAGCAGGTTGCCGCCGAGGTCGGCCAGCACGATGGTCGTTTCACGCGGAGTAATGTCAACGCCGATGGCGACGGGCGTTCCGGTCTTGAGCTGCAGCAGCGTCGGCTTTCGTCCGCCGGTCGAGTCGCCGGTGCCGATCTCCTCGATATAACCCAGCGACTGCAGGTCATCGACGATCGCCGATACGGTCGAACGCTGAAGTGAGGTCTCGCGTGCGATCTCGGCCCGCGAGATCGGCGAGCGCACCCTTACATAATTGAGTACTATCTGACGGTTGATGTCGCGGATCGTGTTGTGACGCGCGATCTGATTTTTCGCCTTAGATAAATAGATCTTCTTCATTGAGCAAAATCCCTACTATAGGCGAAGAGCAAACAGTGAGCCCTGATGTGCGTTCGTTTGTTGCCTAAGCAAACAAACATCTAACTGTATGCCGTTTTCGCTAAATCTTCAACCCCTTTTGCGGCAATTTTAACCAAACAGGTAAAATATGGCGGTTTTTCGGCTGATGACTGGCACTTTGTTCGACTCGGCGGGCGGCCGCAAAACACGGCCGTACTATCTTGGCGATCTGGTCGCCATTGCGTATTTTCTGATGACCTGCCAGGTGGTCCGGTCACTGTCAAACACTGTGTTCAGGCCCTGTTCTTCCATCGGCGGGTCGCCCATATATTCATCGCCAGCTCGCCAGAAGGTCTGGCCGGCCTTCGGGCGAGCCGTACCGCCAAATGCCCAGAAATTGGCGCCTTTTACGACACCGCTGCCCACTTTTGCCAGGATAAGGCCGTAATATGCGTCGCGGACGGTCGTTTTTGACGCCGGGTCAAACGACTGGCCGTCCCGCGGCAACCCGAACTCCTCGATCACGAGCGGTTTCGAGAGGCGCGCGGCCGCCGCGGCATTGTCGGCGATGTACTTTTCGGTTTCGGCGGCTACCGCCGGATATTCGGCCGCCATCTTTCCGGCGGCGAACCATCCCCAATTTTTCGGCCAGATGTGTATCGTCAGATAATCGACGTTGCTGTCGGCGTGGACCGCCTCAAACAGTTTCGGATCCTGCGTGCCGATCCAGCCCTCGTGCCCGATCGTGACCAGGTGCCGCGGGTCGAGCGACTTGATCATCGCCGACGTTTGGCTCAGCCACAGTTTGTAATCGTCATTGGCAAAAGGCCGCATCGGTCTGGGTTCGTTGGCGATCTCCCAGGCCATGATGGTCGGATCGTCGACATAATTTTTGCCCGAGATCCCATTTCTGCGCTTGATGATCAACTCGGCCTGTTTGCGGTAGCCGGCCTTACAGGCGGCGCACGAATAGAATTTTGCGACCACGTCGCGAAGCTCGTCCCAATCGGGCTTTCGGGTCAAAAGGCTCTCAGAAACGATCTTGTTCCAGATCAGATATTGCTGAAATCCGCCGCTCCACTCCCAATTATTGCTGAGGTAGATGACGGCCTTCATTCGCCGCTTGCCCATCTCGTGCAGAATGAGGTCGAGGCCGTCGAGGACCTTTTCGTCAAATTCGCCCTGCCTCGGCTGCAGCGGCGGGCCGACGCGAATGACGTCGTTGATCGGGCCGGAACCCTCGGCTCCGCCCAGGAGCCGGAGATTGGTCACACCGTTCCGTTTCAGAAAGTCGAGTTCCCTTCGCAAACGCTCGATACCGCGCTTTCGGTCCTTTTCAAGCCCGATCAGCGAGCCGTACCAATAATTGGCACCGACAAACGTGTATTCGACACCGTCCGCGTAGAACGCACCGCCGCGCGTCGTCACAAACCCTTTCGCGTCCGCCCTTAACGAAGCGAATACGACCAAGACGATTACCGGTAAAAGGGCAGCGGCGCGCGTTCTGAACATTCGAACATTATTGGCGATTTTTGTTTACAAGACAAAAACAGCCGCTCACGGGCCAACCGGTCTCAACTTTTTTCCGCCTTTCGTCACGTAAAATAGCATAGATGCGTTAAAATCGATCGACAAGAATCGTTAAAAGATATGGTTTCATTTGCGTCCGGCGATCAGCCCTCGAACCGCGGGCCGCTGTCCGTTCCGTCTTGAGATATGAGCCAAATGATGTTTAGCCGAATACTGGTCGCCGTCGTCCTCTTTGCCTCAGCGGCCCTTGCCCGAACGGATCTGCCCCACGCCGCGTTCGATCCGTCAAATAATGTTTGGTTCGCTGGTCCCGCCGCCAAATGGGACGAGGCGATACCGGTGGGCAACGGCCGTTTGGGCGGGATGGTCTTTGGCGGCACTCAGGAAGAGCGCATTCAGCTCAACGAGGAAACATATTGGTCCGGCGGGCCTTACTCGACCGTTGTGAAGGGCGGCTATAAGTTCTTGCCCGAGATCCAGAGGCTGGTTTTCGCCGAGCGGTATCTCGAGGCGCACAATCTTTTCGGCCGGCAGTTGATGGGTTATCCGATCGAGCAGCAAAAATATCAGAGCCTGGCGAACCTGCATCTCTTCTTCGGCCACGGCAAAGACGTGACCGATTACCGCCGCTCGCTCGATCTTCGCACGGCCGTCGCCACGACCACTTATTCGGTTAATGGCGTGCGGTTTACGCGTGAGGTCTTCGCGTCGGCGCCCGATCAGGTGATCGTCGTCAGGCTGACCGCCGATAAGCCAGGGGCGATCACATTTACCGCCAACCTTCGCGGCGTCCGCAATCAGGCACATTCGAACTATGGCACGGACTATTTTCGTATGGATCCGATCGGGCAGGACGGCCTTGCCGTTACCGGCAAATCGGCCGATTACCTCGGCGTCGAGGGCAAGATTCGCTACGAGGGGCGTTTGAAAGCAAAGGCCGAGGGCGGCACCGTCCGTACCGACGGCGTTGACCTGAAAGTAGCAAATGCCGACGCGGTGACGCTGTACTTTGCGGCGGCGACCAACTTCGTCAATTACAAGGACGTAAGCGCGGATCAGCACGCGAGGGTCGAGAAGTATCTTGCCCGCTTAAATGGCCGAACATATCTGCAGATCGCCCGGGATGCCGAATCCGATCACCGGAAATATTACGACCGTGCCGGACTCGATCTGCCGGCGACCGAAAACTCAAGCCTTCCGACAAATGAGCGAAAGGAGAAGAATCAGACCTCACCCGACCCGAGCCTGGCGGCTCTTGCCTACAATTTTGGACGTTATCTGCTGATCTCGTCGTCGCGGCCGGGCACGCAGCCCGCCAACCTGCAGGGCATCTGGAATGACGATATGAATCCGGCGTGGGATTCGAAATACACGACCAACATCAACACCGAGATGAACTATTGGCCGGCGGACTCGGCAAATCTCGGCGAGACCGCCGAACCGCTGTTCGAGATGATCCGCGAGTTGACCGATCAGGGTTCGCAGGTTGCCCGCGAACATTACGGTGCCCGCGGCTGGGTCTTTCATCAAAATACCGACATTTGGCGGGTCGCCGCCCCGATGGACGGGCCGAGCTGGGGCACGTTCACCGTCGGCGGGGCGTGGCTCTCCACGCACATCTGGGAGCATTACGAATATACGCAGGACAAGGCGTTCCTTGAGCGCAGCTATCCGCTGATCGAGGCTTCGGTACAGTTTTTCAGCGATTTTCTGGTCAGGCACCCTAACGGCAAATGGCTCGTGACCAATCCGTCGACATCGCCCGAGAACTTTCCCGACGGCGGCGGGAACAAGCCGTATTTTGACGAGGTCACGGGCAGCAGGTTGCCGGGAACGACCATCTGCGCGGGATCGTCGATCGATATGCAGATCCTCCACGACCTTTTCGGCTATTACCTGAAAGCGTCGGAGATACTCGGCAAACGCGCGCCGCTCGTCGCCAAGATCAGAGAACAGCGTGAGCAGCTGGTGCCGCCGCAGATCGGCTCGGACGGTTCGCTGCAGGAGTGGGCCGACGATTGGCGCTCGTTGGAGAAGAACCATCGACATTTCTCGCACCTCTACGGGCTTTATCCCGGTCGAGTGCTCTGGGACAAGCGCACGCCGGCATTGATCGACGCGTACAAGAAGGTTCTCAACGAACGCGGCGACGGCGGCAAGGGATTTTCGATGGCATGGAAAATGGCTCTCTGGGCACGCCTCGGCGACGGCGACCGCGCCAACAAGATATTTAAGGGCTATCTCAACGAGCAGAGCTGCTCGCAGATGTTCGCACTTTGCGGCAAGTCGCTGCAGGTCGACGGTTCATTAGGCATGACCGCCGCGATAATGGAAATGCTGATACAATCGCAGGACGGCGCCGTCGACCTTCTGCGTGCACTTCCGGGCGAATGGGTCAGCGGCGAACTAAGCGGCGTGCGCGTCCGCGGCGGATTCGAGATCGACCTTCGCTGGTCAGCCGGTCAGGCACAGACGCTCAAGGTCACGTCAATCGCGGGGCTGCCGTTTCGCCTTAAATCCGGCCGGCCGGTGCAGTTGACGACGAACGGGAACACGTTTCGAACGCTCGAACCGGTCAACGGTGTGATCGAATTTCCGACCATGAAAGACAGGTCCTACGTATTGAAACTACGATAGTTAGCAGATAATTTATGAAGATCCGACAATTGTTTTGCCTTTCGCTTGTTGCGGCCGTTTTGGCCGTCGCTCCGTTCGCCGTTCCGGCACAGGATCCGGCGCTCACGCTCGAGAATATCTACTCAAAACGCGCCTTTGGCCAACGCGGCTTCGGCCCCGTGCGTTGGTTAAAGGACAGCAGAGGATACTCGACCGTCGAGTCGAACAGGGCAGCCGGCGGGCGTGAGATCATCAGGTACGACGCCGCGACCGGCGAACGCACGGTGCTGGTGTCGGCGACACAGCTGATCCCCGCGGGCGGCAAAGCGCCGCTCGAGATCGCCGATTACATCTGGTCGGACGACAATTCGCAGCTGCTTGTCTTTACCAACACCAAAAAGGTTTGGCGTTACAACACGCGCGGCGACTATTGGGTACTGAATCTGAGAACCGGCAAACTGCAGCAGCTCGGCAAGGGGCTCGACGCGAGCACGCTGATGTTTGCCAAATTTTCGCCCGACGGAACACGCGTCGGCTATGTCAGCAAGCAGAATATCTATGTCGAGGACATCGCCACGTCGCGGGTCACTCAGATCACGGCCGACGGCGGCGGCAATATCATTAACGGCACTTTCGACTGGGTTTATGAGGAAGAGCTCGATTGCCGCGACGGCTTTCGCTGGAGTCCGGACGGCAAGACGATCGCCTATTGGCAGACTGACTCAAAGAATATCGGCACTTTCTATCTGATCGATAACGTATCGGACATTTATTCAAAGCCGATCCCGCTGCCGTATCCGAAGGTCGGCACCAAGCTCTCGGCTGTCAAGGTGGGCGTCATTCCGGCCGGCGGCGGCAAGACAAAGTGGTTTGATATTCCCGGCGACCCGACCAACAACTACCTCGCCCGGATGGATTTCATTCCCAATTCGAACGAGGTGATGGTCCAGCAGCTTAACCGTAAGCAAAACACCAACAAGGTCTGGATCGGCGACGCCCGCACGATGCGGATCAACAATATCATGACCGAGACGGTCGAGGGTTTCCTGGACGTTCACGACAATATCCGCTGGCTCGACGGTGAGAAGTACTTCACCTGGACGACCGAGCGTGACGGCTGGATGCACCTCTATCGCGTTTCGCGTGACGGAAAGGAGGTCAGGCCGATCACCAACGGCGACTTCGACGTGGTAAATATCAACTGTATCGACCCTGACGGCGGATACGTTTATTACATCGCCTCGCCCGACAACCCGACCGAACGTTACCTTTATCGCAGCCGCCTCGATGGCAACGGCAAGGCCGAACGGGTCACGCCGGCCGGTTCGCCCGGACATCACTCATATCAGATGTCGGCCGACGCAAAATGGGCGATCCACACTTACAACAACTCGACAACGCCGAACCGCATTTCGCTTGTTTACCTGCCCGAGAACAAAGAGACCAAACTGCTCGAGGACAACCGCGAACTCAAGGCAAAATACGACAAGCTCGGGCTGCGGCCGAAAGAGTTTTTCCGTGTCGATATCGGCGGCGAACAGCTTGATGCCTTTATGATCAAGCCGGCAAATTTTGACCCGGCCAAAAAGTATCCGCTGCTCTTTTACGTTTACGGCGAGCCGGCCGGAACGACGGTGCAGAATAACTGGGACGGCGGCGAGGGGCTCTGGCACCAGTACATGGCGCAAAAGGGTTACGTCGTCGTCAGCGTTGACAACCGCGGCACACGCTCGCCGCGGGGCCGCAAATGGCGGCAGTCGATCTACGGCCAGATCGGCATCCTCGCGTCTGAGGACCAGAGCAAGGCGGCGAAAAAACTGCTCAGTATGTACGATTTTCTTGACAAAAAGCGTGTCGGCATCTGGGGTTGGAGCGGCGGCGGGCAGATGACGCTCAACTGTATGTTCCGTTACCCCGAGATCTATAAAACGGGCATCGCGGTGGCGTTCGTTTCTGATCAAAAACTGTACGACGCGACGTATCAGGAACGCTATATGGACCTGTTGGAAGAAAACGCCAAGGGCTATCGCGACGGCTCGCCGATCACCTACGCCGCGAATCTGCAGGGCAATTTGATGATCATCCACGGCACGGGCGACGACAATGTGCATTATCAGAGCTTTGAGATGCTGGTCAACGAGCTCATCAAGCACAACAAACTGTTTACGATGATGTCGTACCCGATGCGTGCACACGGCATCAACGAGGGCGAGAACACCTCGCTCCACCTGCGCCGTACGATGGAGAAATATTGGCTTAACAACCTTTAGTTTGGTGATATGAGCGATTTTCCGAGCATTTTCAATGACGTTATCGGGCCGGTGATGCGCGGGCCTTCGAGTTCGCACTGCGCGGCATCCCTAAGGATCGGGCGACTCTGCCGCGACCTCATGGGCGGCGATATCACCAACATTCTGATCGAGTTTGACCCGAACGGCTCGCTCGCCACGACGCACACCGATCAGGGCTCGGACATGGGGCTTTTCGGCGGTTTTCTCGGTTGGGAAGCGGACGACGAACGCCTTCCGGCTGCCGCGGAGCATCTGAGAGCGGCGAATATCGCCGTCGAATTCAGCATCACCGATATCGGTGCTTCGCACCCAAATACCTACAAGCTGACGCTCTCGAACGCCGGCGAAACGCACCGCCTTACCGCGATCTCGACCGGCGGCGGGATGATCGAGGTCATCGAGATCGACGGAGCGACAGTCTCGATGGCGGGCGGGCAATTTGTGACGCTGGTCTATTGCGATCAGCCGTCCGAGGTGGTTGCCTTGGCCGAGTCCAGCCCGGAGTTTTACGAGGTCGCCGTGCGAATGGGCGGCCGTACGTTTGTCGAGATCAGGTCCGGGGCCTTTCCGGATGATGATTTTCTGAACGAACTCGCGGCCATAGGCGGCGTCGGTTTTATTCGCAAACTGGCCCCCGTTTTGCCCGTTTTGACCGGCCGCGGCGTCAGCGTTCCCTTCATCACCTGCGACGAGATGCTTGCCTACAACGAGGGCAAGGGCCTCGATCTGTGGGAGCTTGCCGTTCATTACGAGGCCGCTCGCGGCGGCATATCGAACGGCGAGGTTTTCGAGAAAATGCGGTCGATCGTGCGGATAATGGATGCCGCGGTCAAGACCGGCCTAACCGGGACCGAGTACGCCGACCGCATTCTCGGCAGCCAGTCGGTCAAGTTCAAGGAACAGCTCGATGGCGACCGTCTGATAGCGGGTAACGTCAACAACACCGTCATTATGTACGTTTCGGCGGTGATGGAGGTCAAAAGCTCAATGGGCGTGATCGTCGCTGCTCCGACCGCCGGATCGTGCGGCGCCTTGCCCGGAGCGGTGCTCGGCACGGCTCATACGCTCGGGCTGCCGGAGGACGATATCGTCAGGGCGATGCTCGCGGCCGGTATTATCGGGGTTTTCGTCACCGCTCACGCCACGTTTGCTGCCGAGGTCGGCGGCTGTATGGCAGAGACGGGTGCCGGTGCCGGTATGGCCGCCGCCGCTCTCGTCGGGCTCGCCGGCGGTTCACTCGACGGTTCGCTCGCCGCCGCGTCACTGGCGCTGCAAAATTCGCTTGGCCTGATATGCGACCCGATCGGCAACCGTGTCGAGGCTCCGTGCCTCGGCCGAAACGTGCTGGCCGCGACCAACGCCATCTCATGTGCCAATATGGCTCTCGCCGGTTACGACCATCTCATCCCGCTCGACGAGGTCATCGGCGCGATGAAAGAGGTCGGCGACCGGATACATCACACCCTCAGATGCACAAACCTCGGCGGCCTCTCGATCACGCGAACTGCAAAGAAGATCGAGGCCGAACTGGGCCAAACCCCGAAAACGTTGTTCAAAATATGTTGATCTTCCGCCCGGGCGCATATTTCAACCATTGGGCTTAAAAGTGTCGTATTATGAGTTTCTGAATGGTTATTTTCGCGTTCATTTTTGCTCTGTTTGGTCTGTTTGCCTCCGGGACGGGGCAACTGCAAACCGGTTTACGAGTCGAACAGGTGTCTCAAACAAACTGGGACTTTCGATCGGGCGTTGCCTACGTTCGCGTACCGGGCACAAATCTCGGAGCGGTCTCATTTGTGGTAATTGACGAAAAACGGATCGCGTACCTGTGCAATTCGACAAATGAGATCGTCGTCGTCGATCGGGCAAGCGGCCAGGCCGTTACGCGATTCTTCGTAGAGCCGGCACCGCGCGATTTCGTCTATAGCGATGGCCATTTTTTTGTACTGTCCGACGACAGCGTTGACCGTTACGACGAGGCCGGCAGGAGCACCGGCAAATTCCCATTTCCGCGTACCTTTCGCGGCGTTGAACGCCTGGAGAGGTTCGGCAACGCGACCTATCTGCTGCTCCCTTCCGGCAACAGCGTGATGATCGAATCTGACGGCAGATCGCTAATCGCCGACGAAGCCGAAGGGTGGATGACGACGTCCGGACGCCGTGTCGAAACACGACCAGGCCAAAACGGCGACTATCGCGTTCGGGTCTTCGAAAGTGATGGCACTAGCCGGGAAGCGCATTTTTCTGCGGACGGAAAAGTCGCCGGCGCGTTTGCCGTCGGCTCGACCGGCGAAAGATTGATCCTTGATGTACAAACGTTTCGCTCAGAGGCTCCGGTTTCGGTCGAGCGGACCCTCGTCGTGATCCGGCTGGACGCTGACGGTATCGGGCCGATCGTCGCTAAAACGCCTCTGCCTGACTGCTATTTTGTCTATACAAACCGTGATCTGGCGCTTAGCGAACGCGGTGCCGTATTCAATATGGTGACATCACCTGACGGCGCGTTTGTCTTTGCTTTGACCGAGAGCTCGGCAGCCGCCGCCCGCGAATATCCGCCGCGGATCGCTGATGCCGCGTACCACTATAACGACCATCTGCTCCGTGTGGACAGCTACGTCGACGCGGGGTCGGGCGTTGCTCCGCCTGATCTCGCCCTGATAACCAGAGAGCAGATCATCAGCAATGCCGTGCCGTACACGACCCAAACGTGGACGGCATCCGGCACCAATATCTGGACCGGCGTCAGTTGCGGCGGTAAGACGGTACAAACCCCCGCGTGGGTCCAGATCGGCACGAATACGTCGATGCCATATTGCTGGGGCGGTTGGACAACCGTTTCGGCGATCCAAGGTTATCTGGATCTGGGCAGATCGGCCGGTGACAACAACACCGTGACCGCGTTCGGAGCCGAGCCCTCATGCGCGGTTGGGCTCGATTGTTCGGGACTTGTTTCGCGGGCGTGGGCATTGAGTGCAAAACAATCGACTACGTCGCTGCCAAACATCTCGACATCGAGGCCGCTTTCGGCCACTGAGCCCGGCGATATCCTGAATATTGCCGGCGACCACACACGACTGATCGAAACCAATTACGGCAACGGCAATTACCGGGTCATCGAGTCTTCCGGAGCCGATTGGCGAACCTCGTATCGCACATACACGGCGGCCCAGCTCGCGTCATACGATCCGCGATATTACAACGACCTAACGGTCACGGCTCCCGGTTCATTCTCATTGACGCTCACTCCGGAATGCAGCGGATCGTCGAGCCGCATTAGGCTAAACTGGACCGCCTCGGCCGGTGCCACTGCCTACGATGTGTACCGCAACGGAAATTTGTATTTCAGCGGCATCACCGGTACGCAATTTATCAATAGCGGAAATATTACCGTCGGTGCGACATACAGCTATTTTGTCAGGGCACGAAACTCGGTCGGCAACGCGGATAGCGATACGCACGTCGCCGTTGCTCCTAACTGCAGCCCGTTACCGGCTGCGCCAAAGGTTTTTGATTTTGACGGCGACGGCAAGACGGACATCTCGATCTTTCGTCCGGGCCCGGGCGAATGGTGGTATTTAAGGAGCAGCAACGGCACGAACGCCGCTGCTCAATTTGGCACGTCGTCCGACATTATTACTCCGGCTGACCTCACCGGTGACGGCAAGACGGATATTGCGTTCTTCCGGCCGGCGACGGGATTTTGGTATGTTCTGAGAAGTGAAGACCTCTCGTTCTATGCGTTTCCGTTCGGCACGAACGGCGATGTTCCCGTGCCCGCGGATTACGATGGCGACGGCAGGGCAGACGCAGCGGTGTACCGGCCATCGACCTCGACGTGGTACATCAATAACTCAGGCGGCGGCACCACGATAACGGCATTTGGTTTGGCCGGCGATGTCCCGGTCGCGGCCGATTACGATGGCGACGGCAAAGCCGATGTCGCGATCTTTCGCCCGAGCTCGGGCGATTGGTGGCTAAACCGCAGTTCCGCCGGCCTGATCGCCTACCGTTTCGGGCAGAGCAGCGATCGGACGACTGTCGGTGATCTCACCGGCGACGGCAAAGCGGATGTTGCATTCTGGCGGCCTTCGACCGGCGAATGGTACGTCCTTCGCAGCGAAAACTCAACATTTTACTCGTTCCCGTTCGGCACGAATGGCGACATTCCCGCTCCCGGCGACTACGACGGCGACGGCAAAACGGATGCCGCGGTCTTTCGCCCGTCAACGTCGACCTGGTACGCAAACCGCTCGACCGCGGGCGTGCTAATCCAGCAATTCGGACAAACCGGCGACCTTGCGGTGCCTGCCTCATTCGTCCGTTGACCGGCCGACTGATCCATCCGCCGAGCCTGACAAACAAATACGGGCACCAAATCGGTGCCCGTATCTTGTTGATCAAATTGGCTCCGCAGGTAAGACTCGAACTTACAACCCTTCGGTTAACAGCCGAATGCTCTGCCATTGAGCTACTGCGGAATATGGCACGCCTCAAATCTTGTTTGGGGCGAACATAAAGATTAGGAATTTCGCCGCCTTTTGTCAAGAGCCATCGGCGGGCCTTGCTATCTCGGCAAAGATACCACTAGAATACCCGCACATGGCGATGAAAGAATTAAAGACCAAGGCAAACGAAGGCAGTGTCGAGGATTTTATCAACTCGGTCGAAAACGACGTACGGCGCGCCGATGGTTTCACGGTGCTTGAGATGTTCGAGCGCGTGACCGGCGAAAAGGGCCGGATGTGGGGCCCGGCGATCATTGGTTTCGGCGACTGCATTTACAGGTACCCCGACGGCCGTGAGATGGACTGGATGGTCACCGGTTTTTCGCCCCGCAAGCAAAATCTGACGCTATACGTCATCTGTTCGTCGCCCAACCAACCCGCTCTGCTCGAAAAGCTCGGCAAGCATAAGACGAGCAAAGCGTGCCTTTACATCAACAAGCTCGCGGACGTCGACCTCACGGTCCTCGAAGAGATCATCGCCGACGCCCACGAACACTCAAAAAAAGGGCACGGGGTCTAACGCTTCTAGCTCCGCCTATCGCCCGCCGATCAGCTTTTTGATCTCGGCCGCCTCACGATCTACACCGTTACCTATGTCCTCGGGCCGGCGTTTTACCGGGATGTCAGGTATCACGCTCTGGTCGGGGCCGGCCTTGAGCGGTGCCTGAAAATAAAGCGGAATATCGACCTCGATCGCCGAATTGGGCAGCGACAGAAAAAGGTAATTACCGCCGTTTATCCCCTGCCGATTGCCGCCGGTCGGCTGCCCGACGATCGTTGCCAGACGATTTGCCTGCACATAATCGAGAAACTGAAATGTGGCCGAAGCGTTAGCGGCGTCGGCGATGATGTACGTTTTTCCGACAAAGCGGTCAGCGTACGGCACGACCGCCGGATAGCTCTCGCGCCCGGTCATCTCAAAATAGTCGCTGTCAAATTTCTTGTACATTGCCTGCGGAACGCCGTACTTGACCGCTGCCAGGATGCCGTCGTCGTATGTACTGACATAGCGGGCAAGTTCGGGCTGTGCCGCCACGTTTCGGACCAGACGCCGGCTTTCGGCGTACGGACCGAGCTTTTTGTCGGCAAGGTATCGGGCGAGTTCAAAGCCCGGATCCATATCGCCGCCGCCGTTGCCGCGGACATCGATGATCAGGTTCATGACGTTCTTTGCCCGCAGTTCGGCAAACGCGTTTGCCAAAAACTCCTTGAATTTTACGGTCTTGAGCCGCCAGGTGATAAAGTTATCGATCTTCAGATAGCCGGTCGCGCCGTCCCGGATCTCAAATCGCCAGCCTTCGTCAAAGCTCGGCGGCGGGCCGTGACGCCGAGCCATCTCCTCGGTCCGCTCGGCCTTGGTCATAGCGAGTACGGCAAACTTTGTCGGCTTTTTGGTCGCGTGATCGACCGCTTCGATCTCGTAGGCGCCGTCCTTGAGCGGAAACATCAGCGGATAGTACATATCGAAAAGTGCGTATCGCTCGGCTTCGCCGCGGACGAGTCCGATCGAATCGATCCGGTGTCCGAGCGTGCTCGTGCCGTCGCCGCGGGTCACCGTCAAGAGCCGCGCGATCACATCGGTCGCGGCAACGCCGTTGATGCGCGCTATCTCGCTGCCCGGAGCGATCTTTTTCGACGACGCATTGGCCGTAATGATCATCCGCCCGTCAACGATCTGAAAATAGAACGGCAGATATGTTCGCCCTTCGAATAGCCTCGATCTGAGTTTCGCGTCCTGATTTAGCGGATTGGCAAACGTATGGCCGCAACCGAGTTTGCTCAGCACCTGCGCGACCATTACGAGGAATTCGCCCTCGCTCGCCGGTGCGGTCAATTTCGCATCAAGCATGGCAAACTCGCGATCGAGGGCGGCGGGCGTTATATAGCGGTAAACGCCCGGATGCAGCGTCGTCAGTGCCCGCCGCAGTACGTCCGCATCCGCTTTCATCTTCTCGGGTGACAGGATCGCGGGCGGTGCCGGATTCGCGGCCGAGCGTTTTAGGGTGTACACGTTGCGAAACGTCCACGGCGACCGCGTTTCTTTGAGTATCGTCAGCGTGTCCCTGGTGTACGTGATCGTCTTGCGGGTCGGTTCGACGGTATTGCCGTCCTGAGTCGAGCCGAGCAGGACGATCTTGCCGTCGGCGATCGACTCGATCGAATATTGCGTGCCGTCGTCAGTAAACTTGCCCGCGGCGGTATCGATCGCCTCGGTGCTCTTGGAACGGTAGATCTTGCCAAAATCATCGTAAACGGTCGAGACCGTGGCCGACCGTCCGTCGGCTGACGGTTCGATCGTGACGATGGTTCTCATCGTGACGCGCTCGTTCGACGTATAGTCGCGATATTCGAGCGTGCCCTGCCAGCGGCCGGCCGCCGCCTGAAAGAATGTTTCGGTCTGGGCCGCGAAATTAATTGTAAGAATGGCGATCGCGGCTGCCGCCGTCCCAATTATCTTCTGCATTTGTTTCCCCTTAAAGATCGGTCTGTGTAAAGCTGACCCGAGATTAAACTTTGCGCAGACCGGCAATCGCCTCAAATTACGATCTGAGCCGATATTGTTGTAATTTGAGCCGTAATTTATGATCTGAGACTATCCGGCGGTGAGATCTTCCTGAAATTCCCTGGGCGTGCGGCCGGTAAATTTCTTGAATGCGCGGTTAAAGGTCGCTTTTGAATTAAAGCCGCTCTCAAATGCGATGGCGAGCATGGTCTCGTCGTCCGTCGCCCTCAGTCTGGACTTGACCTCGTTGATCCGGTATTCGTTGATAAAATCGTTGAAGTTCTTTTCAAAACCCTTGTTGATCAGATGTGAGAGCACGGTCGAATTGACCCCGACCGCCCTTGTCAGGTCGGTAAGCGTGAGCGACGGGTCGAGGTACGGCCGCTCATCGCTCATCACCGCCAGCAATCGCGACCTGAGGCGAGCCATTTCAGCGTCGGAGAGCAGTTGACGCCGCGGTTCGTCAGCGGCGTCGGGCTCGTCGGCAAATGTGAGCTCGATCGTCCTCGAACGCAGATAACCGGCGACCGCCAGATAGTACGTCCCGAGAGCCAGCACGATCTCAAAATAGAAATATTGGATGTACGAGAGTCTGAACACAAAGCTGTTGGCAAAGTCGAACACGGC
The DNA here is from genome assembly GCA_044221625.1 of Pyrinomonadaceae bacterium. Taxonomy (GTDB): domain Bacteria; phylum Acidobacteriota; class Blastocatellia; order Pyrinomonadales; family Pyrinomonadaceae; genus OLB17. Next base: position 168,730 of record JBGAOU010000002.1, read on the forward strand.
ACCGAGCACGACGACCGCGGTGAACAGATAGAGGAAGTTCCGCAGCCAATCGAACTTGATCTTTTCCGTGTCCGAAAAGTTCGCGTCCAGCCACACGCGGTATTTGCGGTAGTGACGGATAGCCAGATAGAGAAACGTGAGATTCCACACCGCCTCAGTGACAAAGATAACGGCCCCGAAAGCGTCGCCGTAATTGTCGTCAAACCACGATTTCCACTCCACACTGTGGCTGAACAGAAACAGACGGTACGCCAGATAGACCGTCGTCGGCACGAAGAGCAGCAGGTCGCGACGCCTAAACCGATGGCGCGAATCGGTCAGGTTCACCGTGTAGAACCAAACACACAGGCCGTAACTATAGGCGATCGAAAACGGAAAGTAGGTCAGCCACTGATTATTGTCGTAAACGTTGGCAAATCCGATAAGCGGCGTGATCAGGCTCGAACAAAGCAGTACGATCAGCACCGCCAGCCAAAGGTCGGCGCGTGACCGCTGCCGCACCCCGCGGACGGTCAGCAGGCCGGCAAATATAAGCCCCTGCAGGATGCAGATAAATACCAAAATGCTTCTGAAATTGAAGAAATCTATTTCCACTGTTCGCGGCGGCCGTTCCAACCATTTTACTTCGTTGAAATTCTAAACGAAGTTTCACGTTCCGGCGAAAAGCACGGCGCCGGGCGCGCGTCCTGACAATCGCGGGCAACAGACGTATAATGACTTTTTATAGTCAGCACGGAGTAACCCGCTTGAATCACGAAACTATCATCATCCTCGATTTTGGGTCGCAATATACACAGCTTATCGCTAGGCGCGTGCGCGAGCAGGGCGTCTATTGCGAGATCCACCCGTTTCACCTGTCAGCCGAGGCGATCATGGCCAAACGCCCTAAGGGCGTGATACTGTCGGGCGGCCCGTCGAGTGTGACCGACGCTGACGCTCCGCGGGTGGCGGCCGATTTTTATGACCGCATCGATGTTCCGATACTCGGCATCTGTTACGGTATGCAGCTCGTCGCCGTCGACCTCGGCGGAGCGAGCGAGCCGGCCGCGAGACGCGAGTACGGCGCCGCCACGCTCAAGGTACTGAGCGGCAAGACCGAGTTGTTCAACGAACTTCCCTTCGAGCTCGACGTTTGGATGAGCCACGGCGACCACGTCACCAAACTGCCCGGCGGTTTTACGACGACAGCGACGACCGGCGATGTGATCACGGCCATCGAGAACGACGAACGCTCGATCTACTGTGTGCAGTTTCACCCCGAGGTATCGCACACGCCGCTTGGCAAAGAGATACTTCGCAATTTTGTTTTCAACGTCTGCGGCTGCAAGGGCGACTGGACGCCGGCACAGTTTATTAAGGAGGAGATCGAGCGGATCCGCGAGATCGTCGGCCCCTCGGGCAATGTCGTCTGCGGCCTTTCCGGCGGCGTCGACTCGACCGTCGCGGCCGTGCTCGTCCACGAGGCGATCGGCGAACGCCAGACCTGCATTTTCGTCAACAGCGGCCTGCTCCGCGCCGACGAGTTTGAAAACACGCTCGAGATGTACAAGGACAATCTGCATCTCAACGTCGTCGGCGTCGACGCGTCGGCCGAGTTTTACGCGGCGCTCGACGGTGTTTCGGATCCCGAACTCAAGCGCAAGGCGATCGGGCGCACCTTCATCGAAACCTTTGACCGCGAGGCAAAACGCATCGGCGACGTCAAATTTCTCGTCCAGGGTACGCTCTATCCCGACGTCATCGAGTCTGTCTCGATCCGCGGTTCGTCCGTTACGATCAAAACGCATCACAATGTCGGCGGCCTGCCCGAAAAGATGAACCTCAAGCTGATCGAGCCGCTTCGTGAGCTGTTTAAGGACGAGGTCAGGTTGATCGGCAGGGACCTCGGCATTCCGGCACGCCTGATCGAGCGGCACCCTTTCCCCGGCCCGGGACTGGCCGTTCGCATTCTCGGCGAGATAACCACCGAAAAGGTAGAACTGCTGCAAAAGGCCGACCGCATCTTCATCGAGGAATTGCATAATTTCGGCGTTTATAACGACGTATGGCAGGCGTTTGCCGTGCTACTGCCGATCCAATCGGTCGGCGTGATGGGCGATTTTCGTACCTACGAGAGGACCGTCGCCCTGCGGGCCGTCACCTCGACCGACGGCATGACGGCCGACTGGGCACGTATCTCGCATGACCTGCTCGCAAAGGTGTCGTCCCGCATCACCAGCGAGATCCGCGGCATCAACCGCGTCGTTTACGACATCACCTCAAAACCGCCGGGCACGATCGAGTGGGAGTAGAACCAGAAACAGAATTGATATATTATTCCTCTTGCCAATGATACCGAAGACTGGATATATAGAAATACGCGTGATTGGAAGGCGGGGAAACGTAGACATCTCGCCCGAGAATTACGATATCAAGGATATTATCGCAGTCCTACACAACGCGGAGAATCTGCTTTTTCCCGGTAGCAAGAAAGAACGACCACAAATTTCTTATGAGATTAAGGAAGGCTCCGTACGACATCTGCTGAAAACCGCACTACAGGCTGTCATCGGCTTCAATGCAATACTGCTGAGTGTCCACGAAAGCGGATATTCGATCGACTTTCTGGAAACGCCAACGGCAAAGGCTCTTGAGTTTTTTCAAGAATCTGCAAAGAAGCAAGATATTGAGTTCCAGATCTCGACATCAATCGAAAATTCAAGTGAAATTCGCATTAACAAGGATACGTCTCTGATTAGATCGGAAGATCTTTGGGTAGAGGCAGAATTTTATTTCTATGGGACCGTTCAGGACGCAGGTGGAAAGTCCGAGGCCAATATTCATTTGGACACCAAAGAGTTTGGACTTTTGAAAATTGCCGCTGAGAAAAGAATGTTGGGGGAGTACGAATCGAACCCACTATACAAAGACTATGGACTACGGGCTATCGGTAAACAAAATCTCAATACGGGTGAAATAGATAGATCCAGTTTGAAACTTCTTGAAATCATAGATTATGAAAGGCGAGATAATGAAGATTATCTCACTCGTCTTATAAAGAAAGCTTCGTTTTCTTGGGAAGGCGTTAAGGATGCCGACGAGTGGTTATCACAGCTACGATAACCAAAATCTCAATATGGTATTTGGTTCGGTACAATTAGATACGAGTTTCTGCATCAGATTGTTGAATGAAAATGATGATCTGCACGTGAATGCGCTCGGCTTCTATCGACATTTTATTGAACATGGAATCAGGCTTAAAATTTCCACCATTAGCATTGCGGAGTATTGCGTTAAGGGAAATCTCGACGAATTGCCGCTCCGAAATCTCGAGGTTGTTCCTTTTAATGCAAACCACGCCGTCAAAGCTGGATTCTTCGCTAGGCTTTCTTTTGAAAAGAAGGGCTCGCTTAATCTTGGAAGTCGCTTGATTATTCCCAACGATGCCAAATTGTTCGCTCAAGCGGATGTACAAAGTGATGTTTCTCATTTTGCAACATCCGATGTTGAGTCAATGAAACTCCATTCACTAATCAAAAGTGAGTCGAGAATAGGATTTGAGATTATTAATATTCGAAATCCGTTTAATGAAGAATTAGGCGTCCTTCCATTCGCCTAGAAATGGTTTTCATACATTCAGCTAGTTAATTAGTTTTATGACCAACTTCAACTGGCTTCTGGACGGAAGCATTGTCGGGCTTTATCTGCTTGTGACAATGGCGGCGGGCCTTTACGTGCGTAAGTACGTGGGCAAGGTCGACGATTTTCTGGTCGCGGGCCGCGAGATGAACGTCTATCTCGGCATCGCCTCGCTCGCGGCGACCGAGTTTGGCATCGTCACCTGTATGTACACGGCCGAGGCCGGTTATAAATACGGTTTTGCCGGTGCGACGCCCGGCCTGGCGATGGCGGCGTCGATGCTCATCATCGGCTATACCGGTTTCTGCATCAAGCCGCTGCGCGATTCGGGTGTGATAACCATTCCGCAGTTGATCGAGCAGAAGTTCGGCCCGCGTGTCCGCTGGGTGGCCGGCGTGGTGATCGTGCTCGGCGGCCTGCTGAACATGGGCGTCTTTCTTCGGATCGGCGGACAGTTTCTGGTCACGATCGTCGGGCTGAAAGTAACGTCTTTTAACCTCTTCGGCTTTCATGTCGGCTATCTCGAGGCGATGATGACCGTCCTGCTCATCGGCGTCGCGACATATACCATCCTCGGCGGTATGCTGTCGGTGCTGATCACCGATTTTCTGCAGTTTATCGTGATGAGCGTGGGCCTGATCGCGGTCACGGTCCTCGTGCTGGTCAACGTCGGCTGGGAAAAGATCGTGACGACGGTCGAGACCAATTACGGTGCCGGCGGCTTTAACCCCTTTATCCATCCGGACCTCGGGTGGCAGTACGTCGTCTTTCAGATACTGCTCAACTTTGCCGCCGTGCTTACGTGGCAGACGACGATCGCCCGTGTGCTGGCCGCCAAGGATTCGCGGACCGGACAGCAGATCTATATGCGGACGAGCTTCTTTTTCGTCTGCCGATTTTTGATCCCCGGCATTTGGGGCATCGCCGCACTGGCGTCGCTCGGCAAGATGACCAACTCGCTCGACGCGATGCCGACATTTCTCGCGACATTTGTGCCCATCGGGCTGATGGGACTGTGCATCGCGGCGATGCTCGCCGCCGATATGTCGACCGACTCGAGCTATATGCTCTCGTGGGGCAGCGTTATCTATAACGACATAATGGCGCCGTTTCGCAAGACGCCGTGGTCCGAGAAAAAGGGCATTTTCGTCAATCGCACGATCGTCGCCGCGATCGGCGTCTTTCTGCTCTTTTACGGGCTTTGGTATCCGCTGGAGGGCGACGTCTGGACGTATCTGGGCATAACGGGAACGATCTATCTCGCCTGTATCTCGGTCCTCCTGATCTCGAGCTGCTACTGGAAACGGGCCAATAGCTGGGGAGCGACCGCGGCGATCATCGTGTCGGCGCTCATACCCGCGACGTTCCTTGTGCTCGAAAAAACGCCCTCGACCATGGCTCTTGCCAAGGCGGTCGGGCCGTATTATTCAGGCATTGCCGCTTATGCCGGGGCGGCCGCGGCGATGATCATCTTCTCGCTGCTTAAACCGAAAGGAGGACAGGAAGCATGAGGTATTTTTGGTTGATCCTGACGGTGGCCGCGGTCGTGTGGTACACGTTCGTGACCGGGTATGTCGCATTCAAGGGTGTGACTGACATCCGGGAAATGCTCAAAAAACTAGCCGACAAGAAGTGACCCGGGCATCTCGGCTCGCGACGGCCGCGTGACAAAAAAACCGCTCGCCGCCGTGTGTTCGGGATATCGTTCGAGATATCGCCGACGCCATTCGGCGCAAAAGCGGTCGGCGTCACGCGTCGGCACCAGAGCGTAAACGCTGCCGCCGAACCCGGCACCGAAGGCCGATGCCGCAACCGCCCCGATCTCACGGGCGGCAGCCTGCAGAAAGACGGTTTCCGGCACCTGATTGCCAAGCAGCATCTCGGCATTTCGCTGCGAGCGGTCGATAAGTTCGCCGATCCGCTCAAGGTTGCCCGCGGCGAGGTGTGCGGCGACCGCCGGGATCACCTCGTAATTCTCCGCATGAAATTGTTCGATCCGGTCCGTCATTTCGGCGGCCGAAAAGCCGAATTTTCCACGGCCCGCCGCCTCCCGCACGGCATGGATCCCATGTTCGTCGATCAGGCCGCGTAGTGAGGTTTCGCCGCCGAATGACGCTGTGAGTTCCCTGACCATCAGCGAAACGCGGTTGTACCGCTGGCGTGCGTCGCCCGTCTTTTCGGCGATCACGCCGCTCGCGGCGACAACGAACGACATTTCGGCCGGGAACGTGAATTCGCCCTCGGGCTTGAGCGGAGCAAATGAGAACATGCTCAGCCTTTCGCGGCGGCCGAGCACGATGGCCGCGTGATCCTGGCTGCCGCCGAAGGTGCCGACGCCCTCAGCACCCGCAAGCGTGCGAAAGCCGCTGCCGTTCTCGATGCACCCGAGGTATTCGGCGAGTTCGGCACCGCCCCGCAAAACCTGCCTGAAAGCGTCTGTCTTGTTCAGGCCGTTGACCGACGCCAACGCGGCAAACACCATTATCATCAGCGCGCTCGAGCTCGAGAGCCCGGCCGCCTTTGGCAGGTCGCTCGTAAACCGGATCGTCGCCCCGCGCGTCATCGCTTCAGGAAAATTGCGGGTCAGGCGCCGTGCCGTCTCAACCGCGTAATTGCCCCAATGCCCGGCCGCGGGCCGCGTGCCGCCGCTCAGTTCGAACGCGACCGAATCGCCGGTATCGAGGCTTTCGACCTCGATCATGCCGTCACCGCGCTCCTCGACAGCCGCCCGAAAGCCGCGGTCGATGGCGCAGACGATGCTCCGGCCGCCGCAATAGTCGGTGTGCTTGCCCAGAAACTCGATCCTGCCCGGAATGAATATTTCCATCAGCTAAAGAGTATTGCCGACCGCCAGGAAACGCGACACCGCCTCGATGTCTGAGCGCGACGACAGGTCGAGTACGCCCTCGTCCGACCTGATCGCCGCAAAACTGACGCCCATCTCGTCGATCAGGTACTGGACCGCGGCCGTGATCTCATACTCGCCCCGCACCGACGGTGCGATCGACCGGCAGGCGTTAAAAATCGCTTGCGGCATCAGCCAGGCGTTCATCGACACCGCCGAATCGGCATCGACGATCTCGGGCTTTTCGGCAATGCTCCGGACCATGCCGCAGGCGTCGATCTCGACCGTCGCAAATTTTGCGATGCGGTCGGGCGCGATATTGCTCCGCTCGATGAGTCCCTCGCGGCTAAATGCGAGCATCGCGGGCCGGCCGCATGCACGCAGCCGCCTGAGGCTCTCGACCGGATAAAGATTGTCCGAATTTACGACCAGAAACAGCTCGTCGCTGACCGCATCAGCGGCCGCGAGCACCGCGTCGGCCGTGCCTTTTGCCTCGGCCTGCTCGGCAAAATCGATCGCCAACCCGCGCTCTTTGCAAAAGTCGCGGATCGCCGAATGTTCCGGCCCGATCACCAGACACACGTCGCTGAAGCCGGCCGCGGCGAGATTCTCGACGATCAACTCGAGCAATGTTTTTCCGCCGGCGACCGGGATCAGGGCCTTGATGCCCGCATCGGCAAATCGCTGCTGTTCGGCGGTCAGCGCCGTACCGGCGGCGGCACGCATTCGCGTCCCGAGGCCGCGGGCCAGTATCACTGCTTTTTTGGGTATTGATGCCACGATCTATGCGAGGTGTCGGCGGTCCCGATTCTGTATATCGTACGTTATCAGATATCGGCGTTCAAACCGCGATCTTCCTCGACAAATACACGAAAATTGAAACTTTCGGGCGTGCCCGGTGGTAATATTGTCTTCAGGCCCCAAATAAATATATGAATTCTCTTAGACGTTGCGTTCCGTTCGCTTTACTGCTCGTTTTGATAGTCGGCGTGCAGGCCGGCTTTGCCCAAAAAGGCAAGCTCGATGTCACCTACACCGTTGCCCTCAACGATGTCGCCAGCCAGCAGTTTCATGTCACGACCGATATCAAAAATATCGATCAGGCGAGGCTCGACCTCGCTCTGCCGACTTGGGCGCCGGGTTGGTACACGGTCGAGAATTACTATAAGAATGTGCTCCGTTTTCGCATCACGGACGCCGCCGGCAAGGTCCTGCCGCTGCGTATGACGCGCAAACAGACATGGAACGTCGATACCAAGGGGATCAAACAGATCCGCGTCGAATATGATTACAGCGCGACCGTCCTCGGGCTTAATCAGGCCAAGATCGCGACGGATTTTGCGTTTTTCACCGGTATTCAGCTCTTTCTCGAACCGCTCGGCCACCGCACCACGCCGAGCACCGTCAAATTTCAATTGCCCGGCGGTTGGAAGCTGATGTCCGCCCTCAAGGAAACGGCCGACCCGATGACCTTTACCGCCGCCGATTACGACACGCTGGTCGACGCGCCGGCGTTGATGGGCAATTTTGACGTGACGCAGTTTGAGGTCGAGGGCAAGCCGCACTATTTTGCGGCGTATCCGGCGGGCAAGTTCAACGCCGAAAAGTCTAAGAAGTTTACCGAACTGCTCGGCTCGACCATCAAGGCACAGAGTGCGATCTTCGGCGGTCTGCCGTACGAAAAGTACGTCGCCTTTTACTTCTTTATGCCGGCACAGTCGAACGCCAGCGGTGCTCTCGAACACCTCAATTCGTACGTCGCTTTTGCTCCGGCCGGCGAACGCTCGACGCCCGAGGGCATCCTCGGCACCGGCTCGCACGAGTTTTTTCACCTTTGGAACGTCAAACGCATCCGCCCGGCCGAGATGTGGCCGTACGACTATTCGCGTGAGAACGAAACGCCGCTGCTGTGGGTCTCAGAAGGATTTACCAATTATTACGGCATCATCGGCACGTACCGCGGCGGCGTGACCTCACGGGAGAGCTTTTTGGCAAACGCCGCCGGTGCCGCGGCCGGCATCGAAAACACCGAGGCCCGCAAGTACATCGCACCCGCTAATTCGTCCGTCTCGACATGGGCCGGTTACGACACGCCGGTCGCCTTCGGCATCTCGTATTACACCCAGGGCCAAAACCTCGCGTGCCTGCTCGACCTGTCGATACTCAATGACACCGACGGCAAATACCGCCTCGACGACGTCATGCGCGCCCTCTATAACGACCATTACAAAAAGGGACGCGGCTTTACGACCGACGACATGATCGCCATCATCAACCGTCTGACGGGCAAGAATTACCGCGAATTCTACGACCGTTACGTGTTCGGCACCGACGTGCCCGACTATGACAAGATCTTCGGTTACGCCGGCTTTAAGCTCGAAAGAAAGGTGCAGGCTTCGCCGGATTTCGGCTTTAACGTCAGGCCGCGTAACGGCGGATTTACGATCAATGGCATCGAGCCCAACGGTGCGGCCGACAAGGCCAAACTGCGGGTCGGCGACGTTATCACCAAGATCAACGGCGTTTCGCCTTTCGAAGCACCGTTCGGCACCTTTGCCGGCAAGGAGATCACGCTCACGGTCAACCGCGACGGTGCCGAGTCTGAAATGAAGATGATCGTTGGTTCGAGAGATTATACCGATTTCTCTTTGACCGAAATGCCCGACGCCTCGCCCAAACAGCGGGCCGTTCGCGACCAGTGGCTGAAACGTTAGCGACCGTCGGCGGCGGTCCGGGCCGTCAGACCGCCCGCGCAAAATTTGGCTTCGATAACGTTGTAGACAAAACTATGGTGAACAGACGTGAGTTTATAAAGGCCGGTGCCGCCGGTCTTGCGGCGATGTCGCTGTTTAGCAACGCAAATGGCGAATTGGCCTTCGGCCCGCTCGACGGCGAACCGTTTCCCGAACTCGTCGAGGTGACGATCGCCGAGCTTCAGGCGCAGATGAAGTCCAAAAAGCTGAGCTCGCGCAAGCTCACCGAGATGTATCTCGAACGCATCAAGCAGATCGATCAGAAGACGCGTTCGGTGCTTGAGGTCAACCCCGACGCGCTCGCCATCGCCGACCAACTCGACAAAGAGCGTAAAAAGGGCAAGGTCCGATCGATGCTGCACGGCATCCCGATCCTTATCAAGGACAACATCGACACGGCGGACAAGATGATGACGACGGCCGGTTCGCTCGCACTGGTCGGTGCACCGACGCCGAAGCGGGACGCGTTTGTCGTCGAGCGCCTGCGCCGGGCCGGCGCCGTCATTCTCGGCAAGACCAACCTCTCGGAATGGGCCAATTTTCGCGGCAACCGCTCGATCAGCGGCTGGTCGGGCCGCGGTTTGCAGACGAATAATCCGTATTTTCTCGACCAAAATCCGTGCGGCTCGAGCTCGGGCTCGGGCGTTTCCGTCTCGGCCAATCTGGCCGCCGCCGCGGTCGGCACCGAGACCAACGGCTCGATCATCTGCCCAGCGAACACCAACGGCATCGTCGGCATCAAGCCCACGCTCGGCCTCATTTCCCGCAGCGGCATCATCCCGATCGCCCACACGCAGGACACCGCCGGCCCGATGGCGCGGACCGTCGCTGACGCCGCGATACTGCTCGGGGCGATGACCGGCCGCGACAAACAGGACGCCATTACCGCCGACGCCGACACTCACACGGAAAAGGACTATACAAAGTTGCTCGACGCCGCCGGCCTCAAGGGAGCACGCCTCGGCGTCGCGATGCAGTTTACGACGCGGCCCGAGCTAAAGGCTTTCTTCCAGCCCTTTATCGACAAGATCCGCGACGCCGGAGCGACGCTCGTCGACGTCACCTTCACGCCCGATTACAGCAAGGTCAGCGACGACCGGCTCAATGTCCTGTTGTACGAATTTAAGGCCGATCTGAACAAGTACCTCGCCGCCCGCGGGGCGAAATACCGCTCGCTCGAAGACCTGATCAGGTTCAACGACGAGAATAAGGACGCCGAGCTAAAGCTCTTCGGCCAGGAGCTTTTCACGCAGGCGCAGGCGAAGGGCGATCTCAATCACAAGGCGTATTTAGACTCGCTGGCCAGAGTAAAACGCGCCGCCCGCGAGGACGGCATCGACGCCGTCATTGCCAAGGAAAAGCTCGACGCGATCGTCGCCCCGACCGGCGGTGCGACCTGGGCGATCGCGGCGACGGCCGGCTATCCGTACATAACGGTGCCGCTCGGGCTGCGTGAGAATACGGCGGTCGGAATGGCGTTCTTCGGCCGGGCGTTTTCCGAACCGTCGCTGATCAGGTACGCGTACGCCTTCGAGCGTTTGACCAGGGGCCGCGTGACGCCGCAGTTTTTGCCGACATATCCCAGAAAGTCCTGAGACGCCCGATCGGCTATTCAAAAGGGATGCTCTGCAGCTTTCGATTGGAGATGGTTGTCGTGACCGACGACTTTCTGACGTCGATCGTCTCGCTGTCGTCATCGACGTAGATGCCTACCGTAAAGCTCACGTCCATATACAGCCCGATCTCGAGCGCCTCGTTCGCCCCGAGTGCGGGCACCAGTCTCGACACGCTGCGAAATCCGTCCATCGTCACCGTCAGCTGAAAATCGCCGAAAACCTCGCCCGGGATCACAAATCTGCCGTCATTGCCGGTCTTGGTCCGTTTGGTGCCGCGGGCGGTGACGACCTTGACCTCGGCGCCCGGTATCACTGCTCCGTTGGGGTCGGCGACGACCCCGCGAACCGTGCCGGCCGTCTGCGGCGATTCGGTCCGGATGGTGCGGATCGGCACTGCCGCGTCGTCCTGATCGCCCTTTTGGCCGTAGCCGACGGTCACCAGGCCGAGCACCGCCGCAAACGCAGCTGACGCGACGCGGGCCAGCCGACGCCGGACCGCACGCAGGCCGGTCGGGCAATCTCGGGTCATAACAGTGCCGTCCGCTCGCCGATACAGCCGGATGCACAGCCGGCCGTCGCGGCCCGCGATCAGCCGCTCGGTCTCGGCGGCCGTGAGCTCGGCGATGTTATACACCGTCATCGAACACTCGCCGCAGTGCCGCGCGCGTTCGTCGCCCGTCATCGACGCCCACGGCACATTGCACGGCGATGCGACCTTCATCGAATTGATATCAAATTTCTTCATCGGTTCTGTCCGTCCGATGCGCCGTGTCCCGCAAATGGTTGTATTTCGGGCCCTCGCGGCCGTGCCTGAAATAATTAGCTTGCTTATTATCGCGAAAAGGTGTAGCCTTATAGCTTGACAACTCCGTATCTCTTTCATCGACGGTAGATGCACTGCTATGCTGCAGTGCTTGGGATAGTTCGAGAAACGGTTCTTTTATAACTGTTAGAAGCGGTTCCCCGAAAGGGTGAACCCTCGAACGTAGGTCCCTTCCTTGCAACCGTTACACTGAAGATCATTCCGCGTTAGTAACTTCTTTTTACATCCTAAAGACTCATTTTTTGAGGCCCGACCCTTGTCGGTTATCCGTTTGCGTATGTGCATTTTGCTCGTCCGGCGGAACGCTAATTCGGCAAGTGCCGCGGGTAAAAGTGCAGGGCTTTAGTTGATCAGATTTTTTTGTTTACAGATGACATTTAAGGATTTAGGCTTGCTGCCGGTTTTTACCGACAAATGCGAGCAAATGGGTTATACCGAACCGACACCGGTTCAGAAACAGGCTATTCCTGTAGTGCTCCAGGGTGGAGACATTTTCGCCAGTGCCGAGACCGGCACCGGTAAAACGGCGGCTTTTCTGCTGCCCATACTTCAGATGCTCGGCAACAATAAGGGCAAACCCGGCACACGGGTCCTGATCCTGTCGCCGACACGTGAGCTGGCCAACCAGACCGAGGCCGCCTGCCGCGAGTTTGCCCCGAAGGGCATCTCGTGCACGGCGATCATCGGCGGAGCGGGCTACAAACGCCAGATGGACAGCCTCCGCCGCGGAGCCAACATCATTATCGCGACGCCGGGCCGCCTGATCGATTTTATGGATCAGGGCCTGATCGATTTCAAGGGACTGACGCATCTCGTCCTCGACGAGGCCGACCGCATGCTCGACATGGGCTTTTTGCCGTCGATCAAGCGTATCTCTAAGGTAATTCCGGCCAAGCGCCAGACGCTCTTCTTCTCGGCGACGATGTCGGCCGAGATCGAGCATATCGCCTATTCGATGCTCAATGACCCGACCTATGTCGAGGTCAGCCCCCGCGGCAAGGCCGCCGGCACGATCGAACAGACCGCCTATCCGGTCGCACAGCAGTCCAAGATGCCGCTGCTGCTCGACCTGCTCGAACGCGAGGATTTTGAACGCGTGCTCGTCTTTACCCGCACCAAGCGTGGTGCCGACCGCGTCGCCCACGTGCTCGAAAAACGCGAGCACAAGTCGAACCGCATCCACGGCGACCGTTCGCAGTCACAGCGTGAGGCGGCACTCCGCAGCTTCAAGGCCGGCCACACCAATGTGCTGGTCGCGACCGATGTGGCCGCCCGCGGCATCGATATCGACTCGATCTCGCACGTCATCAACTATGACATCCCCGAGGCGCCCGAGGATTACGTGCACCGCATCGGCCGCACCGGCCGTGCCGGCAACAAGGGGACCGCGATCACGCTCTTTACGCTCGCCGAGGAACACTCGATGCGCGCCATCGAGCGTCTGACCGGCGAGCGCGTCGAGCGCATCGTGCTTCCCGACTTTGGCGGACATCACACGCCGTCATCGGCACCGGCTAAAAAGGCCGGTTCGGCGCCGCGCAAGACGTTTCGCTCATTTGGCGGACGCCGCGGACGTTAGTTTGTTTTACGCGGCACGCCCGGCCAACGGGGCGTGCCCGACATCAGGTACAAATATATGAATACAACGGCTTATGCCATCGGCGACACGCTTGAGATGATGTGTTCGGCTTGCGATCTGGAGCAGAACCACACGGTCCAGGCGGTCACTAAACAGGGCAAGATCACCAAGGCTTCGTGCGAGGCATGTGAGACGGTCAGCACCTTTACCCGCGGCGTCAAAACCTCGGTCAATATGGGAACCGGCAAAAACGCCTCGCCCTACGACCGTGCCCGCAAGTACCGCAAGGGACAGGCGATGACCCACGAAAAATTTGGCCGCGGTGAGGTCACCGCCGTGATCGAACCGCAAAAGATCGACGTGCTCTTCGGCGACACCACCCGCCGCCTGATCCACTCGCAAAGCTAGGCCGTCAGGCCAAACGCATAAAAAAGGCTGTTCGCGCATCCCTCAACGGGGCACGCGAACAGCCCTTTTTTATTTCATCCCGGCCTCCGGCATCCGCCTTCTGACCACCGCCTACCAACTACTGACTACCGCCTACTGCCCTAATCATCACCAGCATCATCTTGAACCGCGAAACCGCGTCGACCGCGTGCGGCACGTTCGCCGGCAGCACGATCGTATCGCCGCCGCTCAGCCTGTGCTTTTCACCAGCCAGAGTTATGTCAGCCTCGCCCTCGATCACGTTCACGAACGCGTCAAACGGCGCCTTGTGCTCGCTCAACCCCTCGCCCGCGTCGAACGCGAACAGCGTGATCGTCCCGCCGCTGTTCTTGAGCAGCACCCGGCTGATCACCGACTTTTCCTGATACGCAAGCGCCGCCCCGAGATTCACAACAATCGCGCCGCCATTCCCCTCATTCGATCCGCTCATATCACGCTCCTTAACGGTATTTCGTTGTTGGCGATCCGGTCCGCCGACAATTCCATTTTCAGTATCCGACTTTGATCGTCTATGTGTCGAATCTATCACAGCATCGACCGCGGCATGTAGCTCCGATCGCAACGGCGATTCGGCGTCCTTTGTCTTGCCTTTTGAACGGATTTCAACTACTTTGAATTTCGATGCCTCGACTCTCTCAAGCCGAAATCAGAAATAACGCTATATCGTTTGTCCACGAATGGAAGGACGAGACGCGGGAGCGTGCGGAATCGCAGACCTTCTGGAATGAGTTTCTTGAGATATTCGGCATCAAACGCCGTCAGGTCGCGGTATTTGAGAAAGCGGTCACCAAAAACAA
>JBGAOU010000030.1:0-40779 GCA_044221625.1 Pyrinomonadaceae bacterium
GGTCGTTCCTCCCGTGATGCTGACACCGATAAGCGCGTTCGCAGCGTTAACTGCCGGTGCCCGCAAATCCCCGACTATGTTGTTATTCAGATTGATCGTGGTTCCGGACGAAACCAAAATTCCATTTACCGAACCTGCGGCGTTATTGTTTTCAATTCCGTAGACCTTATTTCTTGAGACGGTCGTAACATGGCTGGTTGTTCCGCCGATCGATAGACCTGATACGGCCCCTGTTCCGGTTCCCGTCAAACCAAATACGGTGTTTTGCACGATGTTCTGGATCATCACACCGCCTGAACCGGATGTTCCTTTCGAGATGCCGATGATCGTACCACCATTTGACAGGTTGCTCACCGTATTTCCAGATACCGTAGTTGTTCCGCCGTCAAAATTGACAGCAATTCCCGTAAAGGTACCCGTTGTGCCGCCCGAAACATTGTTGATGACATTTCCTATGACATTCTTGATCGGGGCTCCGCCATTTGTACTCGAAATACCGGTAAATGTTGCGGCTCCAGAAAGGGTTATATTAGAAAAATTATTGTTGTTGGCATTGTTGGTTCCAGTTGCAACGTCGCTGCCGTTATCGGAGAAGCCCAAGATCGTTCCGCCAGCCCCTGTCTTTGTAAATCCAGTGACGATCTGATTGTTATTCACATTTTTGACCGAGTTAGCCGGTGGTGTATTGGTGTTGACGATAAACGTCACCGATCCGGTCGTATTCACCGTAATGTTTGTAAATGTGTTATTGGAGATGCTCTGAGTAAGGTCGGTAGAGGAATGCGTGATAAATGTTATCGTACCTGACGCCGTAACCGTATGCCCAAAATTGTAAAAATTATTTGAATTGATGTTAACTACACTCGTGGGGCTCGCCGATCCGGACGGGTAGTTGATGCCGTTTATCGTACCGGAAGCAACCGCACTCTGGAGTGAAATATTGTTGCTGTTGATGTTATTAGTGAAGGTAGTCGTCGGCGTTGACGACGATGCAGGGATTTGAATGCCGTTTAGTGTACCCGCGGTCGTGCCACCAACCGAGCTCGTAATGTTGTTGAACGAAACATTTGATCCATTCGAGTTCCTGACCAAAATACCGTTAACGGTCCCCGAAACGTTCGCGTATCCCGAAAATGTGCCTGTCGTGCCGAAGTTGGAAATTGTGTTAGCCTGCGCACCGCCGGCACCGCCAACGTCAATGCCTGTATTTGCGTCTGCGGCACCGGTCGGACCGACAACTACGATTCCGTTATTTACATCCTGGATAGTATTTCCATAGATCCTAAGACCACTATTACCACCCGCCGCTCCAGTTGCAGTCGCCGAGGTTGAGATGGTTGTCGCGGAGTGGGTGGAGTTGCTGTATATGCCGAAAGTGTTTTGATAAGTTCTATCGAGATCGATGGTGTTTCCAACTATCGTATTGTTCTGTGCACCATCAGTAGTCGCAACATAAAGTAACGCAACTCCCCATTCGGTCATGTTGTTCGAAGCCGCAGTGGTCGTGGTGTTCGCGGGATTCTCATTCATCGTAAATCCCGTCACCGTGATCCAATCTGCACCGATCAACTTGATGATCGCGTCATTCAAATTACCGGAGGTCTGCGGAGTTGGGGCCGTTATTGTGTTTCCGTTGCCCTGAATCGTTACAGTATTTGACACACTGGTCGTTGTAAGCACCAGTGAACCGGTTCCTCCAACAACGTAACCGCCGAGCGGGGCGGTTTGGGGATTCCCTGCGACAACGTTGAGCACAACAGCTCCGCCTACACCTTGGGTATTAAGATCAGCCACCGCGGCCGCCAGGTCCGCATAATCACCGGGAATATTGTAAGTCCCGACCAGAGGCGCCATGAATGACCGGCCCGTCTCGGTTTCAACGGTACGCACAATTTGCTCGGCCTCCGCAGATTGTTCAACATTAACTTCGCTGTTGAATCCGAGATAACTCAACGCCTGTGTCCACGGTGACGCGTAGGTCACTGCTGAGATGGCGATGATAGCGATGATCGTAAAGGCAAAACGGAGCGACGATTTACGGTTAGACATATACTTTTCCCTTGCTAAATGGCTGCCTGGTGTTGAGCGGCAGAGTTCGGCCAGTGTGGCTAAAACCCGATCCGGCGTGCGGCCCGAAACGTAGTTATCCTGCGTTTCAACGGAGCCTTACCGGTCAACAACCCAAATTGTAAAATTACTGATTGTGCGGCAAGTATAATCTATTTCGGGGCTATGTCAAGCATACGCAGTCTTTTGCGGTTACCGGCAGGGGGCGATTTATGTAGCTGGGCTGCATAAAATAACCCGGTCTCCAAAACGCAAAAAAAGGAGCCGAAGCTCCTTCTTCTGAATTAACTTTGAGTAGTGTTATTTGCCGGAGGCCACCTGGAGTTTGACATGTGCCGACTCGAGACGCTCGCGAATGGCTTCGGTTTCCTCGATCGACGATTGTGATGCAGCGGCAAGGGCCTTTTCGGCCGCCTCGCGGTCGGCTTTGACCGCCGCAACGTCTATCTCGTCGGCTCCCTCGGCATTGTCGGCCAGGACCGAAACACGATTTGAGCTGACCTCGACAAAACCGCCAGTGATGGCGAATTTGTCCGAATTCCCCTTAGCGGTATAGGAGACAACACCCGGCTTGAGAGCGGAAACGAGCGGAGCGTGATTGGGCAGAATGCCGGCTTCGCCTGTCGCTGTCGGAACCGTGACCGAGTCCACCTCAGCGTCGAGTATTCGTCGTTCGGGGGTTACAATTTCTAGTTTAAGCATAGTTACAAGTCAACAGTCACAGGCGACAGGAGAGGCCGGGCCGTTTTACCTGCCGCTTGTGACTTGTTACTAAGAGTTACGCCGCAGCGGCCATCTTCTTGGCCTTTTCACGGGCCTGCTCGATGGTTCCCACCATGTAGAACGACTGCTCGGGCATATCGTCGCACTTGCCTTCGAGGATCTCCTTGAAGCCCTTGATCGTATCTTCGATCTTGACGTACTCGCCCTTGAGGCCGGTGAACTGCTCACCGACAAAGAACGGCTGCGAGAAGAAACGCTGGATCTTACGTGCACGTGCCACGGTCAGCTTGTCGTCTTCGCTCAGTTCGTCAAGGCCGAGAATGGCGATGATGTCCTGAAGGTCCTTATAACGCTGGAGGATCTTCTTGACCGACTGTGCCGTGTTGTAATGGTCGTCCCCGACGATCTGCGGGTCGAGAATTCGCGAGTTCGACGCGAGCGGATCGACCGCGGGATAGATACCCAGCTCAACGATCTGACGCGACAGTGCCGTAACAGCGTCAGGTGAGCAAATGTCGTAGCCGGTGCCGGATCGGTGTAGTCGTCGGCGGGCACATAAACGGCCTGGATCGACGTGATGGCACCCGTCTTGGTCGAGGTGATGCGTTCCTGCATCTCGCCCATTTCGGTCGCGAGCGTCGGCTGGTATCCCCTGGCTGAAGGCATACGTCCCAAAAGTGCGGCGGACACCTCAGAACCGGCCTGGCCTGCGTAAAGCGGAAAATGTTGTCGACGAAGAACAGAACGTCGTTCCCCTGATCGCGGAAATACTCGGCAACCGTCAGGCCCGACAGTGCGACGCGGAGACGTGCTCCCGGCGGTTCGGTCATCTGTCCGTAAACGAGCGACACCTTTGATCCCGGGATCTCGGCCTTATCAACCTTTGTCAGGTCAAACTCGCCCGTTTCTTCCATATGGTGATTGAAAGCGTCACCATACTTGATAACCTTCGATTCGACCATTTCGCGGAGCAGGTCGTTGCCCTCGCGGGTGCGTTCGCCGACACCGGCAAAAACCGAATAGCCGTCCGAACCGATCGCCACGTTGTTGATCAACTCCATGATCAAAACCGTCTTGCCGACGCCGGCACCGCCGAACAGGCCGATCTTTCCGCCGCGGAGAAAGGGCTGAACGAGGTCAATGACCTTGATGCCCGTTTCGAACATCTCGAGGCGTGTCGACTGTTCGTCAAAGCTCGGCGCATGGCGGTGGATCGATGATTTGACCTCAGCGTTTACCGGTCCGAGTTCGTCGACCGGGTCGCCGATGACGTTCATCACGCGGCCGAGGGTCGCTCCGCCGACCGGCACCTGGATCGGGCCGCCGAGGTCGATCACCTTCATTCCGCGGACCATACCGTCGGTCGGCAGCATCGACACGGCACGAACGCGGCCCTCGCCAAGGTGCTGCTGCACTTCGGCGACAACGTCGATCTTTTCGCCGTCAAAGCCGTCGCTGGTGATCCTGAGTGCCTGATAAATAGGCGGCAAATAATTGTCTGAAAATTCTACGTCGACGACCGGCCCAATGATCTGTACTACTGATCCGACCTGTCCGCTTCCCTCATTAGCCATTTTTTAATAAATGCTCCTGTAATAGTTACGAATACCTATCGTTTCACAAAGGAATAAGGTTATCATATTTGCTGAATTCAGCGCAAAGTCGGTCGGCGTGAATTCACGGCCCGCATCACTGCCGAATCTATTGACAGCACCGACAAGTTCTAGTAGCCTCGACATATCGACACAACTATATAAAGTGGCAGGAGCCCATTCCACTATTCTGAAGAAACTAGAACTACCACCACAAGGACTCAATACGCTGTTCGGCGTTCAGGATCAAAACATCAAGTATCTCGAGACACTGCTCGATGTCAGCATCGGTGCCCGCGGCAATGAATTGCTCATCGACGGCGACGAGCGTGACATCAAGACCGTCGAGCAGATACTTATTGATTTCAGCGAGTTGTTTGACGAAGGCAATACATTTACCGACAAGGAACTCCGGGACGCCTTCAAACAGATCGCCGAGGATAGGGCGTACAGCCTGAAAGACCATTTCCTGCGATCGCGTTTTAATCCGACGGGCAAGAAGCAGGTCGCCCCCAAAACCGCCAATCAGCGAAAGTACCTAGACGCGATCGCCGCGAACGACCTCGTTTTTGGGATCGGCGTTGCTGGAACCGGTAAGAGTTATCTCGCGGTCGCAATGGCGGTCGATGCCCTGTTTAAGAAACAGGTGAGCCGCATTATCCTGACCCGACCGGCGGTCGAAGCCGGCGAGCGGCTTGGCTTTTTGCCCGGCGACCTTCAGGAAAAGGTCGACCCTTACTTAAGGCCGCTATACGACGCTCTGTTCGATCTGGTCGACGCCGAAAAGGTCACCAAAATGCTCGAAAAGCGCATCATTGAGATCGCCCCGCTCGCGTTCATGCGCGGCCGAACACTGTCGGACGCCTTTATAATCCTTGACGAAGCACAGAATACGACCAGCGAGCAGATGAAGATGTTCCTGACACGCATCGGCTTTGGCTCGAAGGCGGTCGTTACCGGCGACCGGACCCAGATCGACCTGCCCCGCGGCCAAAAAAGCGGTATCAAAGAGGCTGAGGCCGTGCTTTCGGGCCTCGAGGGCATCGAGTTCGTTTACTTCACCGAAAAGGACGTCGTTCGCCATAAACTGGTCCAGATGATCGTTAAAGCGTACGAAGAGCATGCCGAAAATGGTGGCATCGAGAATTAACTGGCGATGATCGACGTCGTAAACCTCCAGCGAAAGATCAATATCGACAACTCGGCGATACGATCCTTTACCGAAACACTTTCGACTAGTGTGCCGGATGCGGCGGGCCGCGTGTTTTCAGTCGCCTTTGTCAGCGACGGCCGCATGAAACAGCTCAACGAGCTTTTTCGCGGCAAGAGCACGACCACTGATGTGCTTTCATTCCCACACGAACCTGACGAGTTCGACCCCGACAAAGACAATCTTGGCGACATCGTCATCTCAGCCGAACAGGCGGCGAAACAGGCCACCGAGAACGGCCTCTCGCTCGAAGCCGAGATCAAACAGCTCATCCTCCATGGCGTCCTACACCTCTGCGGCTATGATCACGAGACCGACAACGGCGAGATGAACGCCCGAGAACTCGAACTTCGTGATAGACTCGGCATCTGACCAGGTTATGAGTGACCAAATGAAAAAAGCCGATCCCTGCGTGATGGTGATCTTCGGTGCGACCGGCGACCTGACCAAGCGAAAGCTGTTCCCGGCGCTGTATAACCTAGCAAAAGGTGATTTTTTGCCGCACACGTTTGCGATCGTCGGTGTCGGCCGGCAAGAGATGACGACCGAAGAGTTTCGATCACAGATGACGGCGAATTTGCGGGAGTTCATCCCGAACGGTGCCGACGAGAAACTGATCGACTGGTTCGCCGAGCGTACCTATTACACCGGTGGTGATTTTGACGACGACAAAAAGCTCTTTGCCGATATCAAGGATCTCGTGGGTGAGGTCACCGTCAAACATCAGATACCCGACAATTACTTCTACTATTTGGCGACGCCGCCAGACCTGTTTGCCAATGTGACGCATAAGATCGTCAACAACGGGATGGGCAAGCAGGAAAACGGTAACTGGCGCCGATTCATTTACGAAAAGCCCTTCGGCCACGACCTTGCGTCGGCTAGACAGCTAAACGCCGACTTGTTGAAGACCATAAAGGAAGATCAGATCTACCGCATCGACCATTACCTCGGTAAAGAGACGGTTCAAAATATTCTGGTTTTTCGCTTCGGCAACAGCATCTTTGAGCCGATATGGAATCGGAACTTCATCGACCACGTGCAGATCACCGTCGCTGAATCACTTGGCGTCGAACAGCGCGGCGGTTATTACGATTCGGCGGGAGCACTGCGGGATATGATCCCAAATCATATCTTCCAGCTTGTGACCCTAACGGCGATGGAACCGCCCGTTTCGTTCGAGGCGAACGCGGTCCGTGACGAACAGGCCAAGATTTTGCACGCGATCCAGCCGTTTTCACCCGAGGATGTACTGCACTGTGCGGTCCGCGGGCAATATGGAGACGGTTCGATCGGCGACGCCAAGGTGCCCGGATACCGCAGCGAAGAAAAGATCGCTCCGTTCTCAAATACCGAGACATTTGCCGCCCTTAAGTTATCTATCGACAATTGGCGTTGGGCCGGCGTGCCGTTTTACCTTCGAACGGGCAAACGAATGCCGGCGAAACACTCGAGCATCATTATTCAGTTCAAGGCGGCTCCGTTCGTTCTGTTTCGTGATACGTCGATCGAAAAATTGACGACCAACCGCATCGTGATCCACATCCAGCCCGATGAGGGCATCACACTCCATTTCGGCGCCAAGGTCCCGGGTCCGATCGTTAATATGGGCCCCGTCGATATGGACTTTAACTACGTCGACCATTTTGGCGAACAGGTAAGTACGGGTTACGAACGGCTCTTGTTTGACTGTATGATAGGCGATGCTACATTGTTTCAAAGAGCGGACATGGTCGAGGCCGGATGGAATATTGTGACGCCGATCCTCGATGTTTGGAGTGCCTTGCCCGCGAGAGACTTTCCGAATTACGCCGCCGGAACGTGGGGACCGGCCGAGTCGGCCCAATTGCTCGGGCGTGACGGCCGAACGTGGAAAGACCTGGTCGAACAGACGCAGGCGGGCCCGGTGAGCGGCCGTTGATAAAGAGACAAGTCATTCGATATGGAGATCGAAATAATCTCAGCGGCCGTTATACTCATCGGCCTGGTATTTATGGCAACGGTCGATATGGCGTTCGCTCATATGTCGGACGTCAGCCTGCGCAGACTTGCGGCGGATGCCGACGCCGACCGCAAAACAGGCGCTGCCGCTTTCCTTCGCGAGATCCTCGAAAATCGTCCCCGGTTCCGTTTTGCGATGTCCTCGACGATCCAGGTACTGCTGATCACGTTCGCTGTCTTGCTAACGCTGATCGTGATGCGGTTTGTTCAGGGCCAGGCCTCGATACTGCTGTATTCATTGTCGATCGGCCTCATCGCGACCGTTCTCGTCCGGCAGGTACTGCCGCGTCTGTTCGTCAGGACCAATACCGAGGTCAAGCTGCTGTTTCTGCTGCCGGCCGTGCGCCCCCTCTATTTGATCGCCTCGGCGATCGTCAGTCCATTTACCTCAAAACGGCTGTCGAAAGAAGAACAGCGCCTGGAGCAGAGCGTCGCACCGGACTCGTCGGATGACCGCTCGGACGATTCGGATGAGGATTTTCAGGCATTGATGGAGGTCGGCGAGGCCGAGGGCATCATCGAGGAACGAGAACGCGAGATGATCGAAACGATGGTCGAGTTTTCGGATACCCGGGCTGGCGAGATCATGACGCCGCGAACCGAGATCTGTGCTCTGTCGTCCTCCGCGACCATCAGGGACGCCCGCGAACTGATCATCGACGAAAAGTATTCAAGGATCCCGGTTTACACCGATACGATCGACAATATCGTCGGAATGATCTATGTCCGTGACCTGATGCAGGCGTGGGCTGACGGCAAGGAAGACGAACCGGTCGAAAACGTCGTGCGCGAGCCGCTGTTTGTCCCCGAAACCATTACCGCGTCGGAACTCCTCAAGAAAATGCAGAGCGACCGGATACAGATCGCCGTCGTCATTGACGAGTATGGCGGCGTCGCCGGTTTGATAACCGTCGAGGACATCCTCGAAGAGATCGTCGGCGAGATCGAGGACGAAGACACAGAACAGGACGAGATCGCGGAGATCATCGAGGGCGACGGCGAATATTGGGACGTGATCGGGTCGACTGAGATCGACAAGATCGAGCGGCTGTTCGACCTCGACCTCGAGGACGAAGATTACAATACTATTGCCGGCCTGGTCACGAGTGAAGCGGGATATGTCCCCAAGGTCGGCGAAAAACTCACCCTCAAGGGCCTCGACGTTGAGATACTGCAGGCCGACGAAAAGCGCCTGACCCTTATTCGGCTCCGCAAATATATAGACACCGGTGAACCCGAGCCTGATCCGTCCGCGTGAGCCGGATCACAGCGGTCATCCGATCGCGGCCAGTGAGATCAAGCGACCGCGGCCAACGGAAACCCATCCGCGCACGCCCGGAAACCGACCGCTTATGAAAACCCGGTGACCGGAGACCGAAACCAGTCGATCGCTGAACAATTTGAACCGACCGCAGACGATTTTGAACCGACCGCAGACGATTTTGAACCGACCGCAGACGATTTTGAACCGACCGCAGACGATTTTGAACCGACCGCAGACGATTTTGAACTGACCGCCGACGATTTTGAACTGACCGCACGCCCGCGGTCAACTCTCTACAAGCACCGAAGGCCCATAAACACTGGCTCTCGACGATGATCAGCCCGTTTTGCCCTTTTCCCTTGTCCCGCAACACTTTGTCAAGTGCTTTTTGGGCGATGTCAACGTGTTCCCAAAGGACCCGAACCGCTTGATCGTTGTCCGAAATGCTGAGGTGAACCTACAGCCCTGCGCCTTGGCATTTAAGCGGCTCAGTTCGAATGGATGAATGACCCGTTTTCGAATCTTTGATAAACTTGTCATCGATGGCCAAGAAACAAAGCAAATTCCTGAGCGGCAAGCGGATCGACCCGACGCCGATATCAAAAGACACAGTACTTGCCGACCTGATCGACGAATCGTTCATGGCATACAACGGTGCACGGCTTCGCGAGGCGTGTCAGTTGTTTACCCGCAAGATGCTCGAGCCCGATGTGACCATCGGTGTCACTCTGACGGGTGCCCTCACGCCGGCGGGACTTGGCATCTCGGCACTGATCCCGCTGATCAAGGCAGGCTTTATCGACTGGATCATTTCGACCGGGGCCAATCTGTATCATGACACGCATTTTGGTATCGGGCTCTCGCTCCATCAGGGTGATGCCAAGCTTGATGACCGTATCCTGCGCGAAGAAGAGGTCGTCCGCATTTACGACATCTTTTTTGATTACAGCGTGCTCCTTGATACCGATTCATTCTTTCGACGTCTGATCGAGCATGAGGAATTTCAAAAGCCGATGTCGTCGGCGGAGTTTCATTATCTGTGCGGCAAGTACATTCGGGCACGCGAGGAAAAACTCGGGATCAAGGAAAAATCGCTGCTCGCGGTCGCCTACGAATACGGCGTACCGATCTACACCTCGAGTCCCGGCGACTCGTCGATCGGGATGAACATCGCCGCCAAGGAACTGCAGGGCGGCAAGCTGGTCCGTGCTGAACCCGAATCTTGACGTCAACGAAACAGCCTCGATAGTGCTGGCCGCCAAACGCGGCGTTGTACACAAGGGTAAACAGTCCAAAAAGGGCGGCAAATCAGCGATATTCATTCTTGGAGGCGGCAGCCCCAAGAATTTTGCTTTGCAGACCGAACCGCAGATACAGGAGGTTCTCGGGATCGACGAAAAGGGCCACGATTACTTTCTACAGGTAACTGACGCCCGTCCGGACACGGGCGGACTTAGCGGTGCGACCCCTGCCGAAGCGGTTAGCTGGGGTAAGGTCGATCCGGACAAACTGCCGGACGCCGTCGTTTGTTATGTCGATTCGACCGTAGCTCTTCCGCTCATCACAGCTTACGCTCTGGCCCGCCACGAGCCGCGTGATGCCCGACGGCTTTACGACCGCCGTGATGAGTTCATGGATCTGCTGAAAAAAGAATACGAACGCTCGACGAGGAAATAGATGAAACTGAAAGCTGAGATCGGCGGAAGATCGCTCGAGGTCGAGATCGTAAGGAACGGCGACAACTTGAGTGCTGTCATCGACGGACGAAAATATGACCTTGAGGTAGGCGAACCGTTGCCCGGGGTCTATCTCTTCAAAAACGACGGAAAGGTGACGGAGGCGTCCGTGACCGGTACCACAAAAGAGATAAGAAAGGTCGGCATCGGGTCCAACGATTTTGAAATAAGGATCGCCGATCCCAAGCAACTTCGCGGGTCAGCTTACGGCGGAGATTCCGGCGAAGGTTCGTCCCAGATCAAGACCGCGATGCCCGGCAAGGTGGTCAGAATACTCGTCAAGGTCGGCGACGAGGTAAGTAACGGCGACGGCGTCATCGTCGTCGAGGCGATGAAGATGCAGAACGAGCTAAAGTCTCATCGTGACGGCACGATCAAAGAGATACGTGCGTCCGAAGGCGAGAACGTCAATGCGGGCGACGTACTCGTCGTGATCGAATAGGATTTGGTGCGGACAAGCCCGCGCCACTCAATTTAGCTCTCAGCTTCTTTCGGCGACCGTCATTTCGAGCGTGTCCGCCGCTTTCGCAAGTGCCTCTGTCCGATCCAAGTACCACGTTTCATCGATCAACTCAGATTCCCTCTCGACCGCCAAAGCACGGCGAGTCTCAGACGGAGCTGTACCGCCGTAGATCGTGCGAATCGCGACAAAGTTTTCAGGCGACACAGCGGCCGCAAGTTCATCAGCCGACATTTCGAGGTCGCGGCCGATGACTTCGCGGGCCACGCTTTGCAGAATGTCGTACGTCACGTCTGAACCGGCATCGATCGCTTTACGCACACATGATCCGACGATCTTGTGCGAGATCCGGAACGGAAGTCCCTCTTTTCTTACGATCGTGTCGGCGAGTTCGGTCACGGCGATAAAGTTCTCGCCCGCCCGCTTTTTGAGAACGTCGAAATTAAACGTCGCCGACTGCAGCGTGCTCGCAAGCAGCGACACGGCACGGTTCGCGTCACGGATGCCGGAGTAGATCAGCGGTTGCAGATCGTCTTCAACGTCATTGATATCGCCAAACGGCGTGTTGTGAATACTCGTCATGACACCGAGGCACTGCCCGAGAGCCTTGCTGCCGATGGCCCTGACGTGTTCGAGTGCGACCGGGTTTCGCTTTTGGGGCATTATCGACGAGCCCTGAACATATCCGTCCGACAGTCGGATAACATTGAACTCCATCATCGCCATCAGCAGAAATTCCTGCGCGAACTTGCCCACGTTGACGAGCATGGCCGAGGTCGCCCCGAGCATCTCGGTAAAATAGTCGACCGACGCGATCGAGCCGTATGAATTGACCGTCGGTGCCGTAAACCCTAATAGGTCCGAGACGCGGTGGCGGTCGATCGGAAAGCCGGTTGTCGTTATCGCCCCGGAACCGAGCGGGCAATAATTCATGTTCTCAAAGGCTCGCTGCAACCTTTTGATATCGCGTCCGCAATTCTCGGCCATCGCCAGCAAAAAATGGGCCATCGTGGACGGCTGTGCCGGCTGGGTATGGGTATATGCCGGGATCAGCGTTTCGTGATGCTGAGAAGCGAGATCGAGAAAGACCTTGCGCAGGTCCATTGCCGACCGCAGAAGCGTAAGGCAGGCCGTGCGAAGATAGAGCCGGTAGATCGTTACGTCAATATCGTTTCGGCTGCGGGCAGTGTGCAATTTGCCGGCAGTGTCGGGATCACAGCGTTTGGTGATCTCCTGCTGAAAAAGGTAAAAAAGATCCTCGAAACTGCCGTCGTACTCACGTTCGCGGATCGCACCAAAATCAAGTGCGAGCAACGAACGCAGGATCGCCTTTAGCTCGTCAGCCGTAATAATGCCCTGCTCTTCGAGCATTACGGCATGGGCCAGGTCGACACGATAATAGGCGTCGAGAAAATACTCTTTGGCATCGGCAAAGCAGTCCGCAAGCACATTCTCTTTGTAATTTTGGGCAGGAAACTTTTCGCTGGATTCTGAGGACATTTTGATTGAATCGGACCCTTTGGTCAGGAAAATGAAAAGGGCACAGACCTCGACGCCAAAAACACCAAGATCTGTGCCCGGGATTGCCTATTTTGCTGGTGATCTAGGCAAACTTAACATATTTGCAAACAAACGATATGCCCCGGGATTACCCGTCGGCAACTGACGGAAGAACGAGTAGGCATTGTAGATATAATGCCCCTTGCCGATCTTCGCGTAGACCAGTCCGCCGGTCACCGGAGCTTCGCCCTCGTCTTGGCACGACAACAGTGCCGTGTACTGCGGATCGAGTCCGGTGAGGGTGTAAAGATTGCGTTCCTGTACCCAATTGTCCCAATCAGTGCTGACGATCTTGTTCGGGAAATTGAATACAACGTGATTCGGGACAAGCATCGTTACAGGTGCGTTCTCGTCGACGACGCGAACGTTGGAAACACGCTGCGTCCCGTTGACGACCGATTCCATCTTGGCCGGGAACGGTGCCAGGTTGTCTCGGATGAACTCCTGCTGCTGATACTGGACTATCATCGTACCGCCGTTCTTGACGAAATCGATCAGGCGGCCGTTGTTCGCGGTGTAATCACGCCGCACCTGCGATGCCCGGATGCCGACGACGATCGTATCAAATTTGGAAAGATCGCCCGTCGTCAGGTCCTTTTCGGAGAGCATCGTCACCGGCAGGCCAAGTAGCTTGATCGCCTCGGGAACGCGGTCACCGGTTCCCATAATGTAACCGACGTTGACCGGCGACACCTTGAGATCGACCACCTTGGCGTCGAGTTCCGACGGGGTGTAACGGCGACGCGTTTGAATGTGCGGATAGGCGACCTCATAAACCGTCTGAGCGTAGTCTTTACCGCCAACCACCGATTTTGCCAGGATCTTGTAAGCTCCGGTCTTGGCGTTGGCCGGGATCGTCACGTCAAATGTAACGGCGGTCTTTTCGCCGCGTCCCTTGAGTGCGAAGTCACTGGAAGCAGGGCTCGAAGTCCATCCCGCAGGCAGGTCGAGCTTTGCCGAACCTGAAACCGCTTTTGGCGAATTGTTGGTCACCGACATCACGACCCGCTGCTTTTGGGCTTTTGCCGACGCGGGGATGATCGCCAGATTCGATTCGAGTGCGTTAGTGACCAGCGGAACGACGTTTACGTCACGGCGGATCTCGCCTCTGATCTGATCAGCGTAACGGTAAACGACCGGGCTCGAGATGGTAAAATCTTCACCGCCGACAGACAATTTGACGTCGGCCGATGCGAGCGGGGCCTGAAACGGCATGTTTGCCGATTGGCCCGCGGAAGACCAATTGAACGTGAAGTTCGTTCGCTGCCCCTCTAACCAATAGGGCTGGGTCGGCGCGGCGTTTGACGCGGACGTAACCTTAAAGAACGTATTCTTAAGCGAGATCTCATTTCGCGGGCGGAACGGCGAACTGTTGTCCTGTGCCGGTTCGCTGGCGTTTGTGGTGGTCCAACCCTGCGGAACCTTTAACGATACGTCCTTGACCTCGACACCGGAAACGGCCGGAGCAAATACACGGACGGCGACGCCTATCGAATCGCCAGCGACAACGGTCTCGGCATCACTCAAAGCATCGACAACGATTCCGGACGCCGCTTGAAGAGCCGCTGCAAAATCCTTTTCCTTTTGACGAAGCAGGAACTTTACTTCCGGATCCCGATTCATCGACTCGGCCTCGCTGGCCTGCTTCATTCCCTTTGCAAGGATCGGGATCAGCTTTTCCGGGTGGTACGGGTCATATTCGGTAAGGGCTTCTTCTGCTGACGCCTGGGTTTCGGCAAGTTTGGCTTTGAACCGATCGGTCGCTCCGCCGGTAAACGCCGCGATGCCCTTGATCGAGGTGTCGATCCCGTCGAACACACCTTTGTCGCTCTTGGGATCATTAACGCTCGAATCCAATATCCGCAATCCTGACTGTTGAGCTCCGCGCGGTTCGATCGACCCCATTTCCTGTGACTTATGCTGGCTGCGTCCCTCGGTCGCGATCTCATAATAAGATCGGCCGATCAGCGGGTCGTAGTCGCCGGTCGGAACAGTTAACGTCACCGGATTAGCCGCATTCGGGGCAAATCCTTGTCCGACGTACAACTTCAGTGCTTTCCAGGGCATGAGGCCCTCGGCAAAATGCTCGGGAAACTGATTCGGGTCGGCCGCCGCTTTGTAAGCTATCGGCGTCAAATAGCCGGCGAGCTGATGCTGCCCGTGCCCGTCTGCCGGCGTCCCGGAGAACCGCGAAATAATAACCAACGGCCGAAACATTCGGATCGCCCGGACCATATCGCCGAGAACTTCTTTCTCGCCCCAAATGCGTGCGGCTTCGGATCGCTGTTTCGAGAATCCGTACTCCATAAATCGCGTGAAGAACTGCTCTCCGCCGTCGAGACGGCGAGCCTGCAGCAGTTCCTCGGTACGGATGATGCCCAGCGATTCGAACAACTCAGGGCCGATGACGTTTTGGCCGCCCTCGCCGCGAGTCAGCGAAAGGTACGAAACACGGGCGTTGTCACCGCGGGCGAGGCGGGCGAGCAAACCGGAATCCTCGTCGTCCGGATGTGCCGCGGTGTGCATCGCACTCGCGATCGTCTGCAATCGCTTTAGTTTCTGACCGAGCCCGCTGGAACCGAGATCATAGATCGGCCGCACCTGAGCGCGGACCGGAACCGCAGCGATCACAATGCTGAACAATGTGACCAAGTTTATAGCGAAAATAGTTATCCGACGACCCTTTTTATTCATTGCTGGTATTCAACTCCTCAGTTCTGACTGTGAGACTAATGAGATAGCCGGCGATGACCGTTACAAGACAGCCGACCACGTTAAACCACAAAAACTCGATGTTTGTATAATGACTGGCGACCCACACCGACGATATGCCAAAGAGCAGACCGAAAAACGCTCCTCTCGCACGGGCACGCTTGACCAGGATCGCCAGAACGAAAACGCCCAACAGTGATCCGTAAAAGAATGAACCAAACTTATTTACCACCTCGATCAGCGAACCGAGATTGGTCGCGTAGATCGCCACGATACAGGCGAAGAGTCCCCAGACGAATGTCGCGAGCCGGCCGAACGCAACGTAATGCGTGTCGGTTCCCTCCTTGTGGAAATGCCGGCGGTAAAAGTCGATCGTTGACGCAGTTGCAAGTGCGTTTAGCTCGGCCGATATAGATGACATCGCCGCCGCGAATATCGCCGCAATTATCAAGCCGACCACGCCCATCGGCATATTAGCGACAACGAACGCCGGAAAAACGTAATTTACGTCGTTAAAACCCGAGTTGCCGGTCGAAGTTTTGACGAAATCGATCGCGTTTTTCCGAGCGTCGTTGAAGCCCTTGTCGGCGGCGACGTACGCCTGCCGGGTCGAGTCGTTTCGGTCACCGACGAACGCAAGAGCCGCATCCTTACGTTTATCGTGAGCGTCTTGAAATTGGGTTTGCAGTGCCGAATATTCGGCAGTCTGCGATATCTTGCCGGCCTCGACGGCATTAAATACCATCGGCGGCGTGGCAAATTGATAGAAGACAAAAACGAGAACGCCAATGAGCAGTATCAAGAACTGCATCGGAATCTTAAGAAAAGCGCTCATCAGCAAAGAGGTGCGGCCCTCGCTGACCGATTTTGCTGTCAAAAATCTTTGGACCTGGCTCTGGTCGCAACCGAAATAAGACAGAAATAAGAACAACGCCGCGATCATCCCGGACCAGATCGTATATTTCTGGGTAAGGTCAAAACTCGTATCGATAGTCTGCAGTTTGCCGAGCGTTCCGGCCAGATATAGTCCGTCCGTGAATGAGACTTGGGCCGGAAATTGTGAAATCACGACGAAAAGCACAACAAAAAGGCCGAAGAAGATGACGATCATCTGCTTAACGTCGGTCCATGTTACGGCCTGAACACCGCCGACCATCGTATAAAAGGTGGTCGACATTCCGATCAAAAAGATCGTTGCGATCTCGCTCCATCCGAGGACGATCGACAAGATGACCGACGGAGCGGCGATCACGACCCCGACGCCGAGACCGCGTGAGATCAGGAACATGAAACTCGTCAGGCTTCGGGTCTTGGCGTCAAACCTGCGTTCGAGATACTCGTACGCCGTATAGACCTTGGCCCGATAAAAGAACGGTACGACCGTGATACACAGTATCACCATCGCAAGCGGCAGCCCGTAATAGAACTGGATAAAACGCATCCCGTCCGAGTATGCCTGACCGGTCGTGCCGACCAATGTGATGGCCGAAAGCTGTGTCGCCATTACCGACAGACCGACCGCCCACCACGGCAGGCTCCGGTTCGCGAGAAAATAGCCCTCTACGTTCCCGCTGTGCTTGGTCATACGTATCCCGTCCCAGATCACGTATGCAAGGTAGGCGACAACAACAGCCCAATCCAGAAATTTCATCTTGATCTAACTCGAGAAGTACCGTGAAAATGACCACAGAGCAGCCAAAACGATGACAAGCGAAACCATCACGCCGATATATACCTTGTACCACCAGCTATCGGGCAGTTCCTCGGGGGCGGCCATTGGATCGGGTTTCTCTGTTGTCATATAGGGTGTTCATCCGGCGGAGGACAGCTTATGGGCCGTCCCCCGCCAATTGATCTGGCTGACTAGAATATGAACTTGATACCAACCTGTCCCTGACGGCTTTCCTGGGCCGTCTTGGCAAAAGAGTTGTACAAGTCCGTCATCGATCCGGTGAATACGCCGGTGTCGCGGTTGAAATAGAACGTTATGGCCGTGCTTCCGTAGCTGACAGTACTGTTGATGTTGAAGATATTGATCGCCTCAGCCATCAACTCGATCCGGAACCGCTCGTTGATCGGGATGACCCGTGAGTAACGTGCATCAACGTTGAACGTCGATTTGACGCGGCCCGCGTTTCGTTCGAACCCGACCGGGATATCGTTGCCGATACCGTCGCGGTTAAGGTCGAAGTTGGTCGTGATCGGGAACGTCTCGCCGCTGCCTGCAAAGGCCGTGAATCCAAGCTGATTGTTGTTGAGAATGTATCGAAGAACCTTGTTCTCAACGTCAAACTTCGGACGTGCGACAAAACTGGCCGAGAACGTGTGACGCTGGTCGGCAACGCCGTAGGCCCGATCCCAGTTGCGGTTCGACGGATCCTGCTGCGTTGCGGCTCCAACACCCTGCAGATTACGCTCAGGAGCGTTATCGCGGTTTCTCGAAAGCGTGTAGTTAAAGCTGAACTGGTAGCCCTGCGAAAAACGCTTGTTCAACTGCAAGGTCATCGCATCGTAAACGGAGTTGCCGCCCGAGCTCACCTCGATGATGTTGTTGTAGGCCGGATTGATCTTGTCTATACAAACACCGTTTCCGCCGGCGACCAGGTTGCCGTAGATCGGTCGGCCATCCGCCAGAAAACGTCCCGCGATCGGCCGGCAGTTGATCTGGTTATAAACCGGCATTTGGCGTCCGCCCGAGTGAATGTAGCCGACCGTGACCGAAAGGTCCTGAGTCAACGCCTGCTCAAGCTGAGCCTGATAGTGCATCGCGTACATGTTCCTGAAATCCGAGGAAACCTGTTCGATGTTCTGGGTGATGCCGAGCGTGGCGAGCGTCGTGTTCGCCGGTATCACATTCGGGAATGCCGGTGCACCGGTCTGGGCCGGGGTTCGCGATACGCTCAGGTAGCGTCCGGTACCGTTGCCCTGAATGGCGTTTTCATACATGACGAGATAGACCGTGTCGTAGTAGATACCGGCACTGCCGCGAATAACGGTCGGGCGTTTGCCCTCTCGCAGCGAATACACGAACCCGAGCCGCGGTGCAAAGTTGTTCTTGTCAACATTAAATGACCGTGCCTGTGCGAACGGAGCCGACGAATCGCCCTTCGGAACATCGTAGAGATCGTAACGAAGTCCGTAGCTGAGTTTGAGCTTTCTGGTGATCTTCCAATCGTCCTGTGCGAACAGATTGTAGAAACGCGAGTTGTAAGTGATCTCAGCGTTGCCGAGCGTCTGGGCAAATGACGTGTAGCCCAAAGTCGCGGTTCCGTTTTTGGCCGCGACATATGCCGCGATCGACGGGAACGTGTACTGAGCCGAAATGTCATTTCGGCGATAGTCGTAAATGAAATTGATACCGCCGCCGAATTTGATCGAGTGATCGCCGCGATTCCAGGTCAGATTGTTTTGAAACTGGTTCATCGTTTCGATCGGCGAGATCGTGCCAAGGTTGGTGGCCGGGCCGAATGCTGCAACGTTGGTGATCGTCACCGACGGCCCGCTAGACGGCGTGAATCCGGTCGGCAGGAACGTCGATTTGCGATGCGCACGCTGATATCGGAACTCGTTAAAGATGTTCGGCGAAATGATCGAAGCGAGTTGGATCGCAAGCGAGTCAGACTTGTCGTCGAGATCGACGGTACGCTCCAGCGTGTTTATGCCGCCGCCAATATTGTTCGGCGAATAGTTCGTAAATCGGATAAAGCGGCCCGTGAGGCGGTTATCCTTGTTCAACTGGGCATCGGTACGGAAGATAAGGAAGTTGACCTTCTGCGATGCCGGGATCGACGATACGAAGATGTTTGAGGGCAGACCGGCCGCGATCAGGGCGTTCTTGTTCGCGTCCGAGATCGTGACGGTCTGCGCCGGACGGCCCGAGAAGTCGCGATTGACGTACTCATATCCGCCGTAAAAATGCCAACGATCTTTGATGATCGGGCCGCCTACAGCACCCGTAAAGTTGTCAACGTTTGTCGGGGCCTTGATCGCGGTCGGCGATGTGTTGAACGGCCTCGACGACATGCTGGTGCGGCGGAATCGGAAGGCAGCCGAACCATGAATCGAATTCGTGCCGGACGGGGTGATGTTGTTCATGATCAACCCGGGCGTGTTGCCGAACTCTGCAGCAAAACCGTTGGTGACAAGCTGGACTTCGCTGACGAAGGTTTCGGAGATCGGGACCAAACGTAGGCCGGCCTGGTTCGCCTGGGTATTCACGTTGCCGTCCAACTGGAAATTGGTGCGTCGGGCATAACCGTTAGCACTGACGCGGGGCACGCCGAACTCTGTGTTCGGACGGCCGACGACGTTCGCCTGAAGAAGCGAGAAATTATAAGGATTTCGGGAAACCAGCGGCAGATCCTGAACTTCGCGGGTGTTCATTACGCGGCCAACGTCGATCTTGCCGGGGTCGGCGATCGGAGCGTCTGACGTGATCGTCACCGTCGTTTCCATTCCGCCGACCTCGAGCGACATATCCACCGTCGCATTCTGTCCGGCAGTGAGCGTGATACCCTCGCGGACGAGGCGCTTAAAGTTAGTAGCTTCGACCGTCATGCGAAATGTTCCGAGCGGCAGCAGCGGGAATCTGTATCCGCCGCCCTCGTCCGTCACGGCCGATCGTTCCGTACCGGTCTGAATGTTGCGGGCGGTGACCTTGGCACCGGCGACTACGGCGCCGTTGGTATCAGTCACCACACCCTCGATCTGACCGTTCAGTGCCTGTGACTGAGCACTGACCGAAATGAATCCCGCGGCAACTATTGCCGACAATACCAGAAACGAAACTACAAATTTCGTTAACGCCAACGATTTACGCATAAGTGATCTCCTTATCTTACTTCCTTAAACTCCCGAGCATTTGAATATTCTACTCCATCGATGACCAGAACTCGTGGTCGATCGAACGAATTGAAAGAAACTGTCGATCACACTCAGGTGACCATTTTCGAAATGTTTGTCGGTGCTTCCAACAAAGTTTTAATATAGGCTTAACACGATGTCAAGCAAACTCGCACAATTAGCCCAAACTTTTTAACTCGCCGACCCGAACTTGCGGGCGAGAACCAGGCCGACTGCACCGATCATTGTCGGCGATTCGCCAAGTGACGAAGGCATTATCTCGGTCGGCGGAAGTCCGGCCAGGACGCTGCGTTCCGAGATACGATACAACTCGTCTTCAAAAAGATGCCACGCCTGAGTGATCTTTCCGCTAACGACCACGATCTGCGGGCTGAGCCCTACTATCAGATTTGAGATCCCATTACCCAGGAATCTGGCCGTTTGCTTCAATGCGAGCAACGCGTGCTTTTCACCGTTGATCGCAAGGTCTATGAGGTTGCCGATATCCATATCGGCCTGTTTCATGTCGTCCATTTTCAGGAGGCGTCGATACCGTTGGATCATGGACTTTTCCGACGCGTATGCTTCCCAACATTCGCGGCTGCCGCACGAACATTCGATCGGGGCGTCGTCGCCGGCGATCATATGGCCAAATTCGCCGCCGGCGCCTTTTTCTCCGCGATAGACCTGACCGTCGAAAATGATGCCGGTCCCGATGCCCTCGCCGACCAGAACCATAAGGAATGTGTCGGTTTTACGAATCTTTTCCTGCCCGAACCAAAGTTCCGCAAGGGCCGTCGCATTGGCGTCATTCTCGACCGTCACGGTCAGTCCGAGCTCATTTTCGATGCGTTGGCAGATATCCCAATCGCGCCAGTCAAAGTATGGTACGTGAAAAACCCTGCCAAGTTTCTGATCTACCAAACCGGGAACACTCATTCCCACGTCGATCCCGGCCGTCTCATACGCAGCCGTAAATCGTCGAAGGCGTTCGATGATCTGTCCGGACATGAACTCGGCGTCCGCGGAGGTCGGGACCGTTTCGCTCTCGATTATCTTACCGGCAAGGTCGGCGATGGCGATCGTCGTCGTCCGGGGCGTGACATCGATACCGATCGCCACCGGGACATCTGTCTTCAGACGGTAGAGTGTGGGCTTTCGACCGCCGGAAGAAATACCTTCGCCGATCTCGACGATCAGTTCCGCCGACACCAGATCGTCGATGATGACCGAAACGGTCGATCGGTGCAGGGCCGTTTGTCTGGCGATCTCGGCCCGCGAGATCGGTGACCGGTCACGGACATAGTTCAATACGATCTGACGATTAATATCGCGGATCGTATTAGGCCGTGCGATCTGAGATTTGGCCCTTTGAAGGTTTATACGCTTCATCCAGAAGTTAAAGGCGAACGAACTAATCCAACTACGACCGTATTTCGCCATTCGGAACCGAAAAAGCAGTAACTTAGTTGGAGGTCAAGACTAACGTATTATTAATCGAAACACGGAATTAACACAAGCGGAAAATTGCATTTTTTTAGGAAGCCCGAGATCCCGCAATTTTGGCCGGTTCAGGATCGGTGAAATCCGCGTTCAATGTCCCGCATCGAGAGGCGCAGGATGACGGGACGACCGTGCGGGCAGGTGGTCGGTGACGTGGTCACAAGCAGGCGATCGATCAGCCACTGCATCTTTTCGGGCGTCAACTTCATATTGATCTTGACCGCTGCCTTACAGGCGAGACTCGCGGCAATATCATCACGAAGAGTCGATTTTGGAGCTCCCTTCTTTTCGGCATCGACGGTGTCCAATATCTCAGCGAAAAGATTGCGTGCTTCGTTGGCAGGCAGGTCGGTCGGGACGCTCTTGATCGCGACAGTCCGTCCGGAAAGCCGCATCGTCCCGAAACCGAGCGATCCGAGGTCGTCCTCGATCAGCCGAAACGCTTCGGACTGAGCCGGTGAAAGGTCGATCGTCTCGGGCAACAACAGATTCTGGGATTCAATGCCCCGATCAGTTTCTGCCCTGCGGAATTTATCGAATAGGATGCGCTCGTGGGCGACGTGCTGATCGATCAGCAACAACCCCTCGTTATCGACAGCAATGATAAAGCTCTCGTGCAGCTGCCCGATCGGCCGGATACCGGCAGACGACAGATCGCCGACGTCAATTTTTACCGGTATCTTTGCAGCAGAATCTACTGGCGGCAGTTCGGCATATCCTCTGGGCGGCGTCATGATCGGCCGCTCATGCCGGGCGACGGCGGCGAGCCTCTCAAAATCCGTCGAATCCGCCGCGTCAAAGAGCTCCTCAGACGTCTCAACAGGTCCGGAGACGGTGACCGGCGCGGCAGCCTCGATCGGCAATTCGCTGAGGTGAAAGACGCCGTCCGACCCAAGGCTCTTGCCGACACCGGAGGGCACGAATTCGATCGACGGCTGTTCGGCGGGCGATTCGGCCGGACCGGAGATCACCACAGGCAGTTCGGCCATTTCCCTTTCCGGCGACCGCTCGGCGGTCTCGGCTACGATGCCGGCTCTGGCAAGAGCTTCGCGGACGGCTTCGGCAACGACGTCCTTGACGGCCTCACCCCGGCGAAAACGTACTTCGGTCTTGGCGGGATGGACGTTGACATCGACCTCATCATGCGGGATATCGATGAACAAAAAGGCCACGGGATATACGCCGTGCGGGAGCACGGACCGAAATCCCTCGAGCAATCCGCCGGTGATCGTCTTGTCGCGGACAAATCTGTTATTTACAAAGAAATACTGCGAATCCTTGGTGGTCCTGCGCTCGCGCGGTGCCGAAACATATCCGCTGACCCGAGCGACATGGTCACGTCCGCCGCTGACCGGTAACAGACTGTCGAGCAGCCCGGAACCGAATATCTGAAACGCCCGCTCACGGAGATCCTTTGCCGCCGAAACCCGCATTACCTCGCGGCCATTGTTGGTGAGTTCAAACGCGATCTCAGGATGTGCCAGAGCGTAATGAGTA
Organism: Pyrinomonadaceae bacterium; assembly: GCA_044221625.1. Taxonomy (GTDB): domain Bacteria; phylum Acidobacteriota; class Blastocatellia; order Pyrinomonadales; family Pyrinomonadaceae; genus OLB17. Next base: position 23,168 of record JBGAOU010000030.1, read on the forward strand.
ACGATCGCGGTAAGGTGATAATTTTCGGTCGCCTCAGAGCGCATGAACTTGCGTCTGGCCGGCGTATTGAAGAAAAGGTCGCGGACCGTGATGGTAGTTCCGCGGTCGCGTGCGGCATCCTTGACGTCCATCAGCCGGCCGCCCTCGACGATCACTTTTGTCGCCTCAACCACCGGTTCCCGCTTTGTCAACAGTTCAACCTTGGCGACCGAGGCGATCGAGGCCAGTGCCTCGCCCCGAAAGCCCAAAGTGGCGATGGCGGCAAGGTCTTCGAGCGTGCGGATCTTTGATGTCGCGTGTCGCTCGAAAGCTAGTATCGCGTCGTCGCGCACCATTCCCTCGCCGTCATCCGCAACACGCATGAGCCTTCGGCCGCCGAGTTCAATATCGACGCTGATCCGCGTGGCACCGGCATCGATCGAATTTTCGACAAGTTCCTTGATGACCGAAGCCGGACGCTCAACGACCTCGCCCGCGGCGATCTGGTTTGCCAGATTATCCGGGAGGATCTGTATCTTGTTTGTCGATCTGTCTGCCATTGGCCGAAAAAGTACGAGCTAGAGCCTGATGACCCGATGAGAACGGTCATCAAGGTCGACGGCATTATAGATCCAATCGATGAAATTAAGTCCGAAACGGTCCAGAAAATACGTGATGTTGATCGCCCGTTCCTGAAGATGCCTGTGCGGCAAAAGCGCCGTAAAAACACCCTCGATCTGCTGCCTTATCACCGCATCCTTGCGAACCTGGACATTGTGGAACTTATTGCGAAGTGCTCCGATGTGATAAATGATCTTTCGGCGTCGTTTCGCAAGATTTTCGGCAAGCGTGGCGTCGATCTGCGACAGATCCTGATCCAGCCGGTTGAGTTGGGTATTTACCGCCTCTTCGACCTCAGCAAATACGCGAGCCGAGTCCGCATTCAAATATTTCTCGACGATCTCGGGCAAAAGCTGCTCGAACCCCTCGAACAACTGCGGCAGCCTCAGGCCATATTTTGCAAGCGTTTTGCCGTGCTTGGATTCGACAAACGTGAAGCTCTGCCGATGGAGTATCAGAGTCGGCGTGCGGTCAAGAAGCCGGTAAACCTCGCCGCTCTGGGCAAAATACGCGATCTCGGCGGCACCGCCGAAGTAACAGACCGTCGGCAGGATATAATCCTGGACGACAGACCTCAAAACCACACTGGGACTGAAACGTCCGGGTTCTTTCTCAGCGATCTCGGCAAGTTCGTCAAGCGTGAATTCCCGTGAACCGTCCTTTTTGCGGTAGGTCCCGGATTCGGTCCGTTTGAGAGCGTTGCGGGTATCATTCTCGGCCTGCCAAAAGAGCGGAAAGTAGTCTTCGCCGACCAGAACCTGTGCAATGTAGCCGTCGCTGACCAGTTCGTCGCTTCGTTTGCGAAGCGCGTCCACGATCTCGGCCGAACGCCGTATCGCGTTCACATAGATCGGAGCCGCAAGCTGTTTCAGCTTCGGATGAAGCGGGCAGAGGATGATCAGGCCGTAATCGCCGAGCAAGTGCGTCAGCAGTTTACCGAACGCATCGCCAAAGTACTCGTCCGGACGCCAACTGTCCTCGATCAACTGCCGAACCTCGGATGTGAACTCGGTCGGAGCCAGTGCCGCGATCAGATCGTCAATGCCGTCTTTGATCGTCTTGTCGAGCTTGACATAGCCGACCGGGAGATTTTCGTAGCAATGGCTTGGTTCGGTCTTCGATTCGTAAAGAGAGCCCTCTCGATCGACAACATACGTCTTCGAGACCTCTTCAAAATCGTGATCCTCGGTCGCGACCCAAAAAACGGGCACGGCGCTGATCCCTTGTTCCCTCAGCTTTTCGGCCTGCCGAATCGCCGAAATCGCTTTGTATATCGTATAAAGCGGCCCCGAGAATAGTCCCGCTTGCTGGCCCGTGACCACCGCCACGGTATCGGACGACCGAAGCGACTCAATGTTCCTGAGTGTCTTGTGCCCGGCCCCAAATTTGATGTTGATCTCGGCGAGTGCGTCGGCAAGAATATTCCGATCTGCCTTATGGTTCGCCAAAACTCCGGGTACGACAGCGGCGATCTCGGATTGGTTCGCGACCGCTTGGGGATAGTATTTCTTTAGCGAGAGCGGATCTCGCTGATAATCAATAAAGAGCCGCGATTGACCCGGGAAATCTGAGAACGGAATACTCTCAGCTCGCAGGGTGACGGCTCCGCTTCGGCTATGACAGGCGATTTCTTGCTCCATGCTTGTATGTATCAGATTATAGGTTCCCGATGCCGACTTTCCAAACATAAAACAAAAAGAGGCGGCCACTAGGGCCGCCATCCTTGCGTCTTGATCCGTCATCTATTCGTTATTTGTTATCCTCGGCCGATCGCCGGGAGCCGCTGCTGCTGCCCCGCCCTGACGCGATATGCGGTAAACACCTGACGAATGAGTACCCGCGAAGATACGATTCGGATCATTGGGGTCCATCGCCATCGACCAGATCCTGCGGCTTGGCAGTTTCATCTCCTTGGTATCGATTCGACGCCATTTATCGCCGGCGTTGGTCGTTTGGTAAATACCTCCGTCGGCCTCGAGCGAACTCGAAACGATTACCTCGTCCGTATTCTCAGGATTGATCAGGATGCTCGTGTAGTTGCCGAGCGGGAGGTTTCCGCCGCGGCGAGTCCACGTTACGCCGCCGTCACGGCTCGCGTAAAAGGTCTGTGAGGTGCCAACGTAAATATAATCCGGCCGCTTGGGATCGGAGTTGATCGAACTGATCGGCACAATGTCCGCCGCACCGCCTGCCTTTTGCCAGGTCTTACCGGCGTCGCGCGAAACCAGCACGCCCGAGGTCGCTGTACCGACCCAGATCACGTCCGGACGCAGCGGTGACATATGGACGGCGAAAATATTGTCATTGATACCGGCGCCAAATGCGATCTTTTCCCAACCCTTGTTGAGGTCATAGCTGCGATACAACCCTTTGTCGGTTCCGGCAAAAATGCCGTTCTTACCGTCTTCGGTAAACGCAAGTACTTTAACCTTGCCGGAGATCGCCGGGATAAGCTTTCCGGCCGAAACGTCGGCCGCAGGTGCTGATGCCACGGTCTTGACCGACGCGGTCTTCTTGACGACCTTTTTGGGAACCGGCTTTTTCGTTATCGGACGGCCGGTGGGTTTGGCCGCGGCCAACTGGGTCCAGGTAGTCCCGCGATCCAGTGACCGGTAAATGCCGGCATTGGTGCCAAGATACATCAAATTGACGTTGTTCCGGTCCTGGAGCAACGCAAACGGGACGATTCGGCCCGAGTCGAGGTTTTTTGCGGGTTGCCATGTCCGGCCGCCGTCGAGGCTCGTAAAGAAGAATCCGCCGCCAGTTGCCGTATTCTGGGTCGTGGCATAGAGCCGGTCCGAGGACTTGTTGTCCGCCGTGATCGAATACGTAAAACGGCTGCTGAACCTGTCGTTGGTCGGAGCAAAGTTGCGTCCGCCGTCATTCGACACCATCACGCCGTAATTATTGGTACCGATAAAGACCCTGTTCGGCTCAGACGGATGTACCGCGATCGAGTTGATCTCGAGATTTCGCTGCGTCGTGAGTGCCCACGACTTTCCGCCGTTCGTAGTCATCCAAAAACCCTCGGTCGTACCTGCGTAAACCGTTCCCGGGACGGTCGGATGCTGAAGGATGTCACGCGTCCGCCGCGATTGCGAGGGGATGCCCTGGATCTTTGACCATTTCTCGCCGCCATTCTGCGACTCATAGATGCCGCTGCAGGCGGACGCGATAATGTTCTCAGGGTTTCGCGGATTGATCGTGATCGCGAACACATCAGAATCGTCGATCATTCCGTCTTTGATCAACCGCCAATTCTTGCCGCTGTCGGTCGTCTTGTACGCACGCCACCATGTCCCGGCGTACATCGTACTGTTGCTGCGGGGATCTATCGCCAAAGAATCGATATTGACCGGTGCCGTGCTCGACTTGAGCATTTCCCAGTCTTCGCCCGAATTCCTCGAGATCCAGACGCCGTGAGTCGTCCCGACGGTAATGACATTGGGGTCGGTCGGCGACTGGGTCATCGCGTGGATCGACTCATCCTTCAGTTCCTTTGATTCCTTCCAGGTCAATCCGCCATCGGTCGAGCGAAAGAAACCGCCGGGAGCTTTATGACGGTGGCCTGACGCGTAGATGATCTTTGAATCACGCGAATCAACAAATAGTTGGTCGAGGATAAGTTGCGGTTTATTGAGATTGACCAATAGGGACCATGTCTTCCCGCCGTCAGCGGAGGTATGGATCTGGCCGTCGAGCGTGCTGATGTAAAGCCTGTTCTTGTCCCGCGGATCGATCGCAATGACCCGAACGTCGCCGCCATCCGGCCCCATCACCGACCAGTCGTCAAATTTGTCGGGGTCGGCCGGCGGATCGGCAGCTCGGACCGCTCCGGCGAACGCCGTCGAGTTCATCAAGATCGAAAACGCAACTAACAAACCCCAGAAACTGTTTTTTCGAAGATTGAACATAATTAGCTTGATCCTTTAAGACTATTTCCTCGGCAGGCACCGCGTCCGGGCCGGCCGCAAACCGGCCCCGTAAATTCCGATTAGATGCCGCCGGGCCGTTACCGGTTGGCAGCATTCTGCGGCACGTTCACAGTCGCAACCAGGTTAGTTTACCGAAAACGCACGGCCTTTCCAAATATCAGCGCATCTGCGCAAAAAAACGGCTGAGGTTTTGTGATGGAAACCCCAGCCGTTTTGAAATGTCCGCCGCCCTCGAGCGGCGAAGCGTAATTTAGATCGTTACGGACGCGGAGCGTCTGCACCGGCAGGTACGAGCCAGAACTTCGTGCTCTCGCCGGCTCCGGTGTCACCACCGTCGACAAACGTTACACGATTGACGTCGTACTTACGGAAGTTGATAGCCTTCATGATCTGAGCCTTACGCTTCTTGATCTGAGCAGCATTTCCGTAGTTGATGATGTAGCCCTGAGCACTCGGATTGTTGTTCAACTGGATATAGAAGTTGTCAACACGAGCCTTGACGTCATCATCAGGTGCTTTGCCGAACTCGTCGATCAAGGTCGGGGTCGGTTTCGGAGCAACCGGAGCAGATTCGCTAGCGGTTGTCGTGCAGCCGCAGTTCGGATCGAGTCCGCCGACTTCAGCCGTTGCCGTGATGTTCGAGACGCTGCCGTCAGCAGGTGCCCGAACCGTGATCGATGAAGTTCCCTGGCCTGATTCGATCGTACCAGCCGATACCGACCAGTTGACCGAGTTCGAACCGGCACCGCTCAAGGTGAAGGTCATCGTCGCACCCGGATCGGTCGTTCCGGCCGGTCCGCTGACCATCAGGGTCGGGCACGAACAGATCTGGACGCAGTCCGAACACTCTTCGACGGTCACCGTCTTGGTCTCGGTCTTGCCGCATACGCCGCAACCGTCGTCAACGCCGGTCGTGATGGTGTATGTACCTTTGCCGACACCCGAGAGATCCCACTGAACATTTGCTCCGCTGCCGACGATGCGTCCGCCCGAAACAGTGTAGTTGTAGGTCAGGACATCGTTCTCAGCATCGCTGGCGTTGGTCGCAACGTTGACCGTGCGGTTATCGTCGCATTTGCCCGAACGTGATTTGAATCCCGGTGCGCATCCGAGCGTGATAACCGTGTCACTGAGGGTGACCGAGTTAACGACAGCCGGTACGTTGACAGCTTCGGTCTGACGCTTCAAGCGGCGTCCGAGCGTGAGCTGAGCGAGATAGCCATGCGGGTCATTCGACGTGACGAATCCGTTAGGAACGCCCTGCCAATTGCTGGTGATCGTCACCGGATTACAAGCAGTCACACCGGCACGGCACGGGATCGTTACGCTGTTCGAGAAACGAGCATCCTTGTCGAAGCTGTTGGTGTCCTGCTGGTTGAAGTTGTGGCGATAAGCCAATCCGATGCTGGCCCAACGTACCGGGAAGATCCTGGCACCGACGATGCCGTCCATCGGGTGGTTCTCAAACGCATTCGGAGTGCGGCCGCCTACGTAGTAGAGCGAGCGGAACTCGGCGATCGGCTGGAAGAATTTGCTGACCGGGAAATCGACACCGATCGACGACTGGAGTTCGTCCGGACGATCGAGAGCCGTGAACGTGCCGCCCGGCAGGTCCATCTTGGTCTTGCTGGTGTAGCGGTAGCCAACGTTGGCCGACAGGTTTGCCCACTTGGCGAGACGAGCGTCCGCAAAGAAGGTCAAAGCGATGTCGCCCATGTTGCCGCCGGCACTCGAACCACGCTGCAGCATGTTGAAGCCCTTGGCATCGCTGGCACTGTCAGTGTAGTAGGTGTACGAAGCAACGATACCGTAACCGATCGCGTTGTTGATGTTGTTCATTCTCCACTTGAAACCAACGTCAAACGAGTTGAACGCTGATTCGCCGTAGCCGCGGTTGATGAACGGAGCATCCGGAAGGTATGACGGAGCCTGGGTGAAGACCAGCGGGCCTTCGCCGGCTGCCGCTCCCTGGTTGTTCACGAGAGCTGTGCTCTGGAGAACAACACCCGGAAGGATACTGCCGTAGACCGAGCCGAGGCCCGGGAAGAGTGAAGCACCGTTACCGCTGGCCACTGCGCCGTAGGTCGCGTTCGTTCCGGCGGCAAATCCGAAGATCGGGCCTGAGAAGAACGGCGGCTGGAGGCCGTAGGTGCCGGCGTTACCGCCAACGAACGGGTATCCCACAAACGGAGCACCGGTCGGGCGATAGATAGCTGAGTTGAGGTACTGGTTAGCACCCGGTCCGCGGGGAGCCAAAACGACTGCCGGGGCACGGGTCAAACCAACACCGATAATAAAGAACTGCGAATTCGGCAGATAGTTGCTCGAAAGGTTGCGTCGAGCGTTAACCTTGATCGCACGGTATGCTTCTGTATTAAAGAACAGCTCGATCTTGTTCGTAAGACCGATCTGGAAGCTGGCCGGGACCGAAGTAAAGTCGGCATCGCCCGGATCGCGATCGTAGTTGCTCATGGCCATGCTGACGGTGTATTCACCCTTGCGCAGCGTTTGGCCGTCGTAAACTGTAAATAGACCGGTAGCGCCGCCAACCGGACCACCCGTACCAACGGTCGGAGCCGTGTTACGCGGATCCGAATCCGGCCTGCCGTTGCTCTGGGCCATCGCCGTAAAAGCAAGCGTTAAAAGTAAAAGTGTAGCAATGTACACCTTGTTAGCGAGTTTCATCACATTCCTCCGCCGAAATAATAAGTTGAAATTCAAAAGGGCAGCAATTGAGAACAATTAAGTTACAAAATCCTACTCACCTCAAAGCTACCTAAGTATTACATACGCCTGACCGCTTTGCCAACCGCAAATACGCACAAATCAGACGATGCCTAAAAGTTAGTTCTTTAACTACAATATTTATAGGAAAAAAGCCCGCTAAAGTCAATTTGACCGAAAACGAACCCAATTTTCCCCGCCTTAGACGATACCTTACTCCAAAAACAAAAGCAAGTGTTTTTAACGGTGCGGTATCGCCTCAAAGCTATGCATATATCCCGCGCATTCGTGTATCGTATGCAACACGGTCGATCGCGAGCATGTAGGCCGCGGTACGCGTATCGACATCGTGTTTCTCGGCATAATGGCACAGTTCGTTAAAGCTGGCGACCATTTTGTCCTTGAGCCGCGAGTTGACCTCGTCCTCAGACCAGAAATACCCCATTCGGTCCTGTACCCATTCAAAGTACGAAACCGTTACACCGCCGGCATTTGCAAGGATATCCGGAATAACGAATATGCCCTTGTCGTGCAGGATCTTGTCCGCTTTCGGCGTGGTCGGGCCGTTGGCTCCTTCCGCCAGGATCTTACACTTGATGCGGTCAGCGTTCTCCGACGTGATCTGGTTTTCGGTCGCGCACGGAGCGAGAACGTCACACTCGATCTCGAGCAGCTGCTTGTTATCGACAAATTCGACATTTGGATAGCCTTCGAGAGACTTGTTTTCCCGGAGGTAAGCGAGAACGTCGGGGATATCCAGCCCGTCCTTATTATATATGCCGCCTCCGACATCCGAGATCGCGATCACCTTGTAGCCTTCGTGATACATCAACTCGGCTCCGATGCCGCCGACGTTGCCCGAGCCCTGGACGACTACGGTCGTCTCTTGCGGCGTCAGGTTAAAGCGTTTGATCGCCTCATTAACACAAAATAACACGCCGCGGCCAGTTGCCTCGCGGCGGCCCAGCGAACCGCCCAGGGCGATCGGCTTACCGGTCACGACGGCGGTCACAGTGTGACGGGCATGCATCGAGTACGTATCCATGATCCACGCCATCGTCTGCTCATTAGTATTCATGTCAGGCGCCGGGACGTCTTTGTCCGGACCGATAAAATCGATGAGCTCCGAGGTATATCGTCGCGTCAAACGCTCGAGTTCGCCGATCGACATCTGTGCGGGATCGCAAATAATGCCGCCTTTGCCGCCGCCAAAAGGAACGTTGACCACGGCGCACTTCCAGGTCATCCAGGCCGAGAGGGCCTTGACCTCGTCAAGCGAAACATCCGGAGCGTAACGAATACCGCCCTTTGCCGGGCCGCGTGCAAAATTGTGCTGAACGCGATAGCCCTCGAACACCTGTATGTGCCCCGTATCCATACGGACCGGGATATAGACCTTGATCTCGCGGCTCGGTACACGCATGACACGGTAGAGATCCTCGTCGAGTCCCAAAAGGGTCGCCGCACGGTCAAAGCGCTCACTCATTGCCTCAAAGGGATTTTTCTCATCGCTTCCCTTAAACCGGCGCATTTCGTCAGCCATTGGATTTGCCATTTTTATTCACTCTCCAAAAAAACTAATTTTATCTATCCTAATTTATAGCTTCGTTCATCGACCCCGAACGAAAACCGTCAAGGTCGAGCGTAACGTATCTAAAACCAAACTTCTTAAATTCTACCCGGACGCGTTCGACATTAACTAATGTCAGAGCCGCCTCCATTTCCGCAGGTGCGATCTCGATCCTGGCAAGGCCGTCGTGCACCCGAACCCGAAACTCCCTGAAGCCGAGCTGCCGCAAAAATGCCTCGCCGCGTTCGACCTTGGACAGCCGCTCGATCGTGACGGGCACTCCGTGAGCGATCCTCGATGACAGACACGGGCTTGCCGGCTTGTCCCAGTCTTCGATGCCGATCGATCGACTGAGATCTCGTATCTCATCCTTCGACATTCCGATATCCGCCAGCGGGCTCACTACATCATACTCGCCGGCGGCGACACGGCCCGGCCGATGATCCGAAAGGTCATCGGCATTGGTTCCGTCGAGAACGTATGAAATGTCCATCTCGGCAGCGAGCGTTTTCAATCGTGAGTACAGCTCACTTTTGCAGAAATAACAGCTCGTCACGCTGAAACTCAGAGACGCTCGGCGAGATCCCGAACGCACAGACGGCGCCGGACCCGAGTTCGCGGGTCGCAATGACCGCCAGATATGAACTGTCAACTCCGCCCGAGAAGGCTACCAACACCTTTCTCATTTCGCGCATCATAGCCCTCAGCCCTTGCTCTTTTAAGTTCGGCATTTCGATGTCCTTCTGAGCTTGAGATGATTGGGGATATGAGATCATTTTATGGTGGTTTGGCGGGTTAGGCCTTAACATGACCCGAAATCAAAATGTTAGCTCACCAAAATGTTTGAAGCAAATGATTGAAACCAAAATTTATCGGTGCATTAGCCAAATAAATATGGACTCGCCTCACCTCGGGTGATAATATTTCGAAACGATTAATTAATGCTGACTAGCAGTTCCCGATCTACCGGTTCCACGATCTTAACCATCGGCCTGGCCGTCTTCGCCGGCCTTTTATTGTTTGCGAATATTCAACCGCGCGTAGCGGCTCAGGAGATCGACGACCCGGTCCAGGATGCGGTCGCGATATTCAACCAAGCGCAGGAAATTCACGAAAAGGGCGACATTGCAGGTGCGATCGCCCTCTATAAAAAGGCTCTTAAAGTGTTTCCGGACTTTCCCGAGGCCGAGTACCAATGCGGTTCGGCCCAGTTGAGCCTCGGGAACAAAGTGGATGCCGAAAAGGCCTTTCGACGGGCCGTCGAACTGCGGCCGGACTGGACGCTGCCATTGACGAGCCTCGGATCGCTGCTGCTGTCGGAGGGCGATCTCGCCGGGGCGGAAAAGGTTCTGTCAAAGGCGATCGAGATCGACGACCAGAGCTTTCCTGCTCTCGCGGCCATGGCGGAATTGAAACTACGGACGAAGGCACCGGCATCCGTCCTAAGTGAGCTTTTGACCAAGATAATCACGCTCACCGGCAAGGCAAAACCGACGGCATCGCTATGGACAGCACGGGCCGCTCTCGAAAACGCCCTTGGACGGCAGCAAAACGCCAAGACGAGCCTGACCAACGCTCTCGCACTCGATCCGCGCAACCGCTTTGCTCTTTCGGAGATTGCTGAGATCGCTCTCGCGGAAGGCGATACGGTCAAGGCGTCGGAGACCGTCTCCGCTCTCGAACGGATCGCTCCTGATGCGGACGAAACAAGGCTGCTTCGCGCGAGGGTTCACGCTGCGTATGGCCGCAACGACGAAGCCTTGAAGTTGATCGATGCGATCAAAGGGCCGCTGGCGGACGAGGCGGCGGCGTTTCGCACGCGTCTGGTTGCCGCCACCTCGGACAACGCCGCCGAACTTGAGAAGCAATTGGCCGACAACCCAGGGAACGGCACGGTGCTTGGGCGGCTTTGCTCGCTTTACCGTATCGACGCTCCGGCCAAGGCCATCGAATACTGCCGCCGGGCATCCGAGGCCGAGCCGAACAACATAAACCATGCTATCGGATTCGGCGCCGCTCTTGTTCAGGCGAAGATGTTTGATCAGGCGGTCGGGCTCTTTAGAAAGCTGCTGACGATCGCCCCTGACAATTCAACGGCGCACGCTAACCTCGCCACTGCCCTATTTCAACTGAAACGCTATGCCGAGGCAAAGCAGGAATATGAGTGGCTGACGGCAAAACAGCCGGATCTGCCGGCCGCGTTCTTTTTCCTTGCGATCTGTCATGATCAGCTTGCGGAGTATCTGGACGCTATGGCAAATTACCAGCAGTTCCTCCGAATTGCCGACCCGGCCAAAAATCAGCTTGAGATCGAAAAGGTCGAATTGCGGATACCGATTTTGCAGAGGCAGATCAAGGAAAAGAAGGGGAAGAAATGATACATGGTCAGAACAGCACGGGCCTTGAGCGGCTCAAACGTCGCGGCTTGTTGAGGCATTTCTTTTTTTATTGCCTGCTTGTTTTGGCCGCTTCGCCCCTAATTGCCGTCGCGCAGACCGACCCCGATGAATCGGCCCCGCCGCCCGTTCGAGCGATCTCGCGTGACGAAGGGATCCAACTCAATCGCGAAAAGGATGTCAAAGCGAGGACGCTGGTGGCATTGAACCTCATGAACGCCCGTATCGCCGCCGCAGAAAAAGCGGCAGGGCTTGAGAATTTCGAAAAAATGTACAACGAACTTGGCGGTTTTTTGGGGATCCTCGACAACACGATCGATTTTCTGCTCCGCAGCGACACTAACAGTGATAAGGTGCTGGGCAATTTCAAGCGTTTTGAGATCGGGCTAAGAAGTTATGTCCCGAAGATCGAGTTGATCCGCCGTGAATTGCCGCTGCGATACGAGCCATTTGTGAAGTCCACGATCAAGTATATTAGGGACGCCCGGTCGCGGGCCCTCGAACCGCTGTTTGGCGACACTGTTGTCAGAGAGCCGCGTCGAAATTAGTTATATGAAGTATTTGGGAATTGCCTTCGCCGCCATTGTCCTCCTGATCACCGCCGCCCCGACGACGGCCGATGCTCAGCGTCGCGATTACCTGACCGACGAAGAGATCGAGATAGTCCGTGAGGCTCAGCAGATCGACGAACGGATCGGTGTATTGGTCCATGCCGTAGATCGCCGAATGACGGTGATCAGTCTCGGGAACGTGCCGGCGGGAAAGCCGGTGAAGGAGAAAGACATTTGGGGGCCGCCGCCGGCGGGAACGAGGGCTGAACTCCTGAGTGACATCAAAAGGATCATCCAGAAGGCGATAGACGACATTGACAATCTCGCGGCCAGGCCTGATTCGGCGGTGATCTATGAAGATGAGGGCAAAAAGCCGAAAGACCCGAAAGCCCTCTTTGCCAAAGCTGTCCGAGATTTGGGTGCGGCCGCCACACGCTACCGCCCGATATTCAATGATGAACTCTCACGGACCGAAGTGAAATCCGAACGCGGCCTCTTGCTCGACATTATCGATAATTGTGACCAGATAATCGAGGCCGTCGCCACACTCCCGGCCGAGGTGAAAAAGGGCAAGAATTGACCCCGATCGCGACCTCGACAACACGTTAGTAGGCGGGCCGCGTCACAACGCTGGATCTTTGCCGGCTCGCCAACCCCTCGAAGAGCCGGCTCGTCTCCGGCCTTGCGCCGCGGCCTCACTTATTAAATGTCGTTTTTTCGGAAAACATTACAATTCCGAGCCGGCTTTTTCGTATGAATGGGCCGATCATTGCCGTATTTTTGCGCCGTTGGCGGCCCTTCGCGTAGTTCTCGGCCCGGCTGACTTGTAGTACCAAGTAAATGTAATTTACACTCAGGACATATGACATCAGATGCATTAAAAAAGACGCCGCTAAACGATGCCCATCGGGCGTTGGGCGGTCGAATGGTCGATTTTGGCGGTTGGGATATGCCCGTCCAATATACGGCCGGCGTGATCGAGGAACACATGGCGACCCGCACACGTTCGGGGCTTTTCGACGTGTCACATATGGGCGAGATCTGGGTCGAGGGCCCGGATGCGATCAGCTTTGTAAACCGGCTGACGACCAACGACGTTTTAAAGCTGGTGGACGGCCAGGCCCATTATTCCGCAATGACGAATGAAAATGGCGGCGTGGTCGATGACCTGCTGGTTTACAGATTCGGACAGGAAAAGCTGCTCTTGGTCGTCAATGCCGGCACCACCGACAAAGACTGGGCGTGGATCACGTCGCACAAGACCGACGAACGCGTTGAACTTCAAAATGCAAGCTCGGAATATTGCCAGATCGCCGTTCAGGGCCCGGACGCGACGGCCATCGTTCAAAATCTGACCGAAACAGATCTGTCCGCGATCAAGTACTATCATTTCACGACCGGACGGGTTGACGGCGTCGACGCGATCATCTCGCGGACGGGTTACACCGGCGAAGACGGCTTTGAGGTCTATGCGGCCGCCGGAGCGGCCGAGCAGCTGTGGAATAAGATCCTCGAGACCGGAAACTATGGAGCTGAGGGCGGCATACTTCCCTGCGGGCTCGCGGCCAGAAATACTCTCCGGCTCGAGGCAGCTATGTCGTTATACGGACACGAACTCGGTGACGACATCTCGCCGCTTGAGGCGGGCCTCGGGTGGATCACCAAGTTTCAAAAGGGTCCGTTCACGGGGTCGGAGGTCATCGCTAAACAGAAAGAAGACGGCCTGACGCGAAAGATCGCAGGGTTTGAAATGACCGAACCCGGCATCGCTCGCGACGGATGCGACGTTTACATTGACGGTGAAAAGGTCGGAGTGGTCACTTCGGGTAGTCCGGCACCTTTTCTGAAAAAGAACATCGGCCTGGCATTTTTGCCTCCGCAGTTTGCAATTGACGGACAAGAAATTAAAATCGATGTGAGAGGGCGGCAGATCGCTGCCAAAGTTGTTCCTACGCCATTTTACAAGCGGTCAAAATAGTTCGAGTTTTACAATCTTTAAGAGGTCATTTCCATAAACTATGTCTAACATTCCTGAGAATTTACGTTACAGCAAGGACCACGAGTACGTGAGTGTCAATGGCGACGTGGCGACGATCGGCATCACCGATTACGCTCAGCACAGCCTCGGCGACGTGGTGTATATCGATATGCCGCGGGTCGGTGACAAGTTCGGCACCCATGAGTCGTTTGGTTCGGTCGAGTCCGTCAAGGCTGTATCGGAGATATTTACCCCGGTTGCCGGCGAGGTCGTCGAGGTCAACGAAGGCTTGAACGACACTCCTGAGGCCGTGAACAACGATCCGTACAATGCGGGTTGGATGGTCAAGGTCAAAATGGACAATCCCGGTGAAGCCGACGCGATGCTTAACGCCGCCGAATATGAAGAGTATCTCGAAGCGTCAAGCTAGCCTGTTTCACAATACGGACCATACAGCGATGGGTGCTCCTTAGGGTGCGCTCATCTCTTTTTTTGTCCGCACATCTACTTTTTCGCAAAAACTCTGAATTGCTTTCGTCTAGGCGTGGTACAAAACAGTACCGGATGAAAAATATGAAGATATTCTTGACGATAATGATCGCACTGGCGATCCCGGCATTGGCCCTTGCCCAAAATGACGCTGCCACCGAACTTGAACGCGACCAGACTATCGCGGAAAAAGGCCAGAACCTCACTCTCGAAGCCGAAAAGGGCCTGATCGACGTTGGTGAATCTACGCCGCTTCGGATCAGGATGCTGATCTATCCAAGAGGCGAGGACGGTAAGGTCAAAAAAGACTCGGTCCCGTTCGAACGCGTCCTTGGCCCCGGCAATCTCTACTACAAATTCGCAAATTGGAAAGTAGTCGAAGGCGGCGGACTTCTTGTCGGGATCGATGAGGCCACACAGAATTTTACGGCTCCCAGGACTTTGCCGCCGGGTAAAAAGTGTGTTGTGTCTGTCGAATTAGTACCGCTGCTTCCGTCCCTGCCGAAGGTGATCCTGTTTGAAACGATCCAGATCGCTGATTCGGATAACCTTGTGATCATCAACATTCCCGGGATCGGACTTAAAAATGTCCGTTACACGACCGTGGTCACCGATGCCGTCAAGATCCCGACCGTCGCCGGCGTGGATCCGCGTGTGATGAAAAATCTTCCGCCCGGTACGCTCGAAAAGCTCGAAGCGGCCAAAAAGATGATGGAGAAGGAACGGGCAGATGTCGACCTCCAGGCCCTAAGCGCGAATGTGCGGTCGTTTTACGACGCGAAGCAGGACCTTTCCGTTTATACTATAAGCGGGCTCAAGCCTTTTGCGGCAGCCCCCAAACCGGGCACCATAGCCCCGATCGGTGAGGAACTTAGTTTCTCATTCAAGGGATGGAATCTCGGCCGCCATCCGCTGGACTCTGACGATCAGACGGGCATCAACCTTTTCCTGCGTTCGATGAACAACGGAGCGGGCTGCGGTGAACTTCACACGGAATCGTTCAAGGCAAATTGCGGCGGCGAAGTTATCGTTCAAGGCCTCACGCCTGATTTTTCGACAGGCATTATGAATTCAGCCATTTATTCGGCCGACGCCGCCGGCAACATAGTCCGCGGGCGGATCCACGTAAAATTCAAGGTCAGGCGTTCCACAAATTAGGAAACAAAACTCAACTGGAGACAGATTTGTATGAAAAGCAGAATAGTCGCCGTCACGGCGCTCACGTTACTCGCCGTTTTCGCTGCATTTGGCCAGAAGACCGGACCGGCAAAGGCCGCGGCCGGTTCAGGGGCACTCTTTTCGATGACGATCGAACACAACGGCCAAAAGGTTGATGTGAACGGCATTCAGTTCCAATCGGCGGACGGCAATGCGATGAACGAAGGTGCGGCGAACGGCAGGTTGTTGTTCTTTTACGGAGCGAGCAACAGCAAGGATGAAAAGAGTTTTTCATTCCAGGGCTTTATACCGCGGGCCGAAAAGGGCGTGTACCAATTTGGCGATGAGGGCGACGGAGCGTCTTTCAGCGTTCGCACCACGGCGTTCAATGACGTGCCTATGTTCATGGCACGATCCGGCAGCTACGAGATCACCGCCGTGCCATTGAAGGGCGGAATGGTCGAAGGCACGTTCACGGCTATTTGCGACAATGTCAGGGATGACGGAACGACCGAGACCTATACGTTCACGGGCAGCTTCAAGTTGCCGCGCCGATAGCTTCGGCCTTGGCGGATCAACGCATTTCCGGGCGAGGACATTTGCTGCCTCGCCTTTTTTTGCGCCGCAGCGGCGCTGATTACCGTAAGCACGGACACATCTGTTAATATAGGATTTGCCCCCGACTTAAAAGCAATGAGATATATACCGAATTCACCCGAAGAACGCGAAGAAATGCTGGCGAAGGTCGGCCTTTCCGACGCTAAAGAGCTATTTCGTTCGATCCCCGATGATGTCAAGCTCGACCGTGCCCTGAATGTGACGGATCCGTTGGCCGAATCTGAAGTGATCGCGGCGATGGATGCGATGGCGGCCAAGAACACCGGAACGTCAAAACCCTCATTTTTGGGCGGCGGCGTTTATTCGCACTATTCGCCAACGGTCGTCGACCACCTGATCCAGCGGTCCGAGTTCTTTACATCTTACACCCCGTATCAGCCGGAGATATCACAGGGGACGCTGCAGTATATTTTTGAATTTCAGACCCTTGTTTGTCAGCTTACGGGAATGGAAGTGTCTAACGCATCGATGTACGACGGCTCGACGGCGATGGCCGAGGCGTACCTGATGGCACAACGCGTGACCCGCCGCGACAAGATCGTCGTCGCCAAAAGCGTCCACAAGGAATATCGCGAAGTCGCGACCACCTACGCCCAACACGGTGATACCGAGATCGTCGAGATCGATTTTGACGAGGCGACGGGCCGTATCATCGACACTTCGGCTCTGGATAACAAAACGGCCGCTCTCGTCGTTCAATCGCCCAACTTCTTTGGCTGTGTCGAGGATCTCGAGACACTCGCGGCCGCGGCCCACGCCGTTGGGGCGCTTTTCGTGGTCGTGGTGACCGAAGCGATCTCGTTCGGGCTGCTGAAAACTCCGGGAGCATGCGGCGCAGACATCGTCGTCGGCGACGGGCAGTCGTGGGGCGTACCGATGAGCTTTGGCGGGCCGCACCTTGGGTTGTTCGCAACTCAGGAAAAATATGTCAGACAGATGCCGGGCCGCCTCTGCGGCGTCGCATATGACAAGAACGGCAGTCGCGGTTTCGTTTTGACCTTATCTACACGTGAACAGCACATTCGCCGCGAAAAGGCGACGTCTAACATCTGCACCAATCAAGGCCTGATCGCTCTCGCCGCGACCATTTACATGGAAACGATGGGCAAGAAAGGCCTGCAGGAGGTCGCAATGCAGAACGCTCAGAAGGCAGCGTACGCCAAATCGCGGATCTCGGCGATCGAGGGCTATTCGATCCCGTTTTCGGCCCCGACATTCAACGAATTCGTGGTCCGCTGCCCGCGTAACGCGACCGAGGTGCTTGAGGCTGTTCGCGAAAAAGGTATCATCGGCGGTATCGCACTCTCGAAATATTACGCCGGGCATGATAACGACATCCTTGTATGTGTCACTGAGACAAATTCCCGCGAGCAGATCGACGATCTGGTTGCGGCGTTTGAATAGATCGTGATTCTTGGCCCGACTGAAATACTGGTCTGCATAGTACCGGTTTTTATTGTCATAGCCGTGATCGGAGTTGCTCTTTTGCTGCGAAATCGGAAAACAGAAGATTGAGGAGGAGGTCTTGATGACACTCAGGAACGACATCAACCGAAGAAGTTTTCTATCCAACGTCGGTAAGGGGCTCGGCCT
>JBGAOU010000070.1:0-5927 GCA_044221625.1 Pyrinomonadaceae bacterium
AAGGAAGAAGTCGCAGGTTCAAATCCCGCCGCGAGTATTCAATTCAACAAAAAGGGCGTGCCGACGGCACGCCCTTTTTTACGTTAGGTCGGCGCCGGTCACTGCCTCACCTTGAGCATCGGATCGCCGAGCAGCACCCACGAATAGCGGACATCGCTGCCGCCAGGGATCTGGGCTTTTGCGTCACGGACGAGGTCGCCCATTCGTTTTATATTGCCGAGGGCAAGCTGCTCATAAAATCTTGTCGCCATGATCATCTGGATATCGGGCGTCGTTTTACCGGTCGAAGCCCAGCTCATCACCGAGCCGCCGTTCTGCGCGTTATGGAGCTTTTCGGCAAGGCTGTCAGCATACGGACTGACGAAATAGCCGTTCAGGCAGGTCAGCATCGTAAACAACGAGAGACGGTTCGCATTGGTCAGCTGAGGCACACTGTTGACGCCAAAGAAGCTAGACGCGGCCCATACGCCCGTAGAACCATGGCCCGAGTAATTGACGATATAGCGGCCCAGATTGATCTCGTTGATCAGCGTGGTCGCCGAATTAGTGTCACCGCGGCCGATGTAGATCTTCGGCACCGAAGCCGGAAGCAGGTCGCCGAGTGCTCTGCTGCTTGCCTCAAAATTCCACCCGATCGGCAGATCGTACGCGAATATCGCTCCGCGATCGAGATCCTGCATCGCGGGCGTCTCGAACGCCATCACCTTTGCAAGCGCATTGGTGACATCCTGCGGCGTTTTTGCCGGGATCCTGCCGATAGCCAGATCAGACAGGCCATCGTGATTAAAATCGGCGAGAGCCTCGTCGCTGCCGGTCTCTTCGTACAGGGTTTCGATGATCTTGGTGGGAACCAGATTAGTGTTACCCATTCCGCTGAAATTCTTGGGGTCGTACGACGCATCACCGATCAGCAGCACGTAATCCGGCGGGGTCTGCCAGTTGTTGTGAGCGTAAGTGATAAACGAAAGGATCGAGTCCGCACTAGATTTGCCGTAGTTGAATTCATCAAAAATATCTGCGACATCCACGACCATCACCGGAAAGTCTCGTGTAACACGATACTGCTGCCAGGCGATCGCCTGCTGACGGAACCCGCCATAAGTAATGATGACGAGTTTGGCTGCTTGGTAGTTCGAGGCAAGTTCCGACGGTGCATTGTACCTGACAAACTCGGCCTGCCGAATGCCGGGCGAGGCTACGGCGTACATCACACGGCCGCGGGCGGCAGCGAGTTTGGCGTCGAACGAGGCACCATTCGGAATAACCGGAAAATCGGTCACCTGAACCGGCTGTCCGTCCTGAGTGATATCAAAAACACGAATATCCGACGCCGAAAATCCGGTCAGTACCGTGCTCTTATAATTGGTGGTGTAGAAATCAAGGCGGTTCTGGTCGGCCGCGAACTTACGCGAATAACTCACCGTGACCCGATCAAACAGGGTATAGTCGCCCGATGCGGGGGCGGTCATCTGCAGGGTGTTAGCTCCCTCCAAAAGTGCACTCACCGGTACCGTGAACGTTCCAGCCATCGGCGTCTGGCCGCTTCCGATCTGAGTGCCGATGCTCGTGCCGTTGACCGATATGTTGATCGTGTGCGGCGTCGTTGAAAATCCCTGAAACTTGATATCAAATGTCGCGGTAGTGGCCGTGGTATCAACGCCGGTCAGGGTAAAGGAAAAATTCATCTGGCTAGAACTGATGAGATTACCCCAATAGTTCTCAGCATCGCCGTTGAGTATGTCCCAAACGTAATTTACCCTTTCCTTTTTGTCATAGACCGAGCGATAGTTTGCCGCTGTGACCGATACGCCGCCGGGCCGCGAAACGGATGTCGCCATTCGTTTGCCGTTACTCGCACCGACGACCAGATAATAGGCGTTGACGTCAGATTCGTTGGTCTCGTCGGCCTTTCCAAAAAACTCGATATAGTCGCCGTTCGGTCCGACGAGTATCGCTTGCTCGACCCCGTTGGCAAATAACTGCCATTTGGCCGGATCTGAATTAACGTCAAATTGAGCGGCCTGCAGTTCGGCCTTGGTCACGCGGTAAAATCCCTTGACCTTGACGCCGATCGTCGCACCGCCCTGAGCTGCGACGGCTATTTGGCTCACGCGGTCGGGCATCGATGTTGATTTGACCGACTCGTTAAATAGTTCGCGGGGCAGTTGGAGGCCGGTTCGTTCGAACAAACGGCTCTTCTGACCGGTCTCATCTACCGCACCGGCAAATGCTGATAGATCGCGGCTGTATTGGGCTGCTGCCGGCAAACTTTGCCGTCGATCGCCGCGTTGGCCGAGGGCCTCGACGATAAACGCGTCGCCGCCGGCACCGCCATCGAGTCGGAATGAGCGTTCAATGAAAGGCTCGCGTTCGGTACGGCTGCCCGGGGTTGTCCCGAGTACCGGATTTTCCGAAATTCGTTCCAGGCCCTTAGCCGAGAGACGATACACGTCAAACCCGATAGCCCGGTCGGATGCGTTGTCGGTCCAGCTGATCACCGTCGAACGCCCGTCGGTCACCGCACGAACATCGATCCTGTCGGCGGACTGTGGTTCGGCCGCTAAATTGTCCTTTACCTGTCGGTTCAAACGTTGAGCCGCGATCGGGAGGGAGCTATACCCGCACAGGACGATGATCGAAAAAAGCGCAAATAGCCTTTTCATAATTTTATAATCGAAACGGATCCTCGGTGAGAGATCTAAAAAGCGTTTCGTCCGTAATATCAAGTATGTTTAAACTGTACGACTTTCCAGTAAAAAAGGAAAGAAATATCTTGCCGCCGCTCGAGGAGAGTATCGAGGCAGCAAGATGCGGAGGGACTTTTTTTAGCAAGCAAACGGCTAGCTGATCAATTGGCGAAGTACATACGGGAGTATGCCGCCATTCTTATAATACTCGATCTCGATCGGCGTGTCGATCCTTAATATTAGCGTCACATCCGACACGGAGCCGTCAGCCCGGGTGATACGCAGCGTGACATCCTGCCGCGGACGAACCTCGCCGCTGCCGAAGCCGATGAGGGCAAACGTTTCAGTACCGTCGAGCCCGAGCGATGCGGATGACTGGCCGTCCTTGAACTGCAGCGGCAGCACGCCCATCCCCACGAGATTCGACCGAGGGATACGCTCACACGACTCAGTGATGACGGCCTTAACGCCCATTAGCGACGTTCCCTTTGCGGCCCAGTCACGCGAACTTCCGGTGCCGTATTCTTTGCCGGCAAATATGAAGAGCGGTACCTTTTCGATCTCGTACTGCATCGCGGCGTCGTAGATCGTCATTTCGGCCCCGTCGGGTTGGTGACGCGTAAATCCGCCCTCGGTCGGTGCGGCCATCAGGTTTTTGATGCGGACATTAGCGAACGTACCGCGAAGCATTACGCGGTCATTTGCTGCGGCGTGAACCGTAGGAATTAAAATCCGCAGGGCGACACCCTGTTCCTGCAAATAAAGGCCTGCGGGCGAATTTGCCTTGATCGCACCGGCGGGTGAGGATGTGGTCAGTCGTCACCGAGTCGCCGAAGATCGCCAACGCTCTTGCCCGTGAATGTCGGAGAAAGAACCGGTTTCCATCGAAAAATCCTGAAAGAACGGCGGTTCCTGAATATATGTTGAACTGCGGTCCCACTCGTAGATCTGGCCGACGCTCGATTCGATACTGTTCCAGAGCGGGTTTTGCTCGGCAAACTGCGAATAAAGTTCCTTATAGACCGTCGGGTCGAACGCGGCGGCGAGCATCTCTTTGACCTCGTCAAGCGACGCCCAAATGTCGCGCAAATAGACGTCGTTGCCGTCGCGGTCCTTACCGATCGGTTCGGTATTGACATCGTTGAGCACGGTACCCGCGAGCGCAAATGCGACGACCAGCGGCGGCGACATAAGGAAATTGGCCTTGATGTTCTGATGAACGCGGGCCTCGAAGTTGCGATTACCGGAAAGTACCGAAGCCGCGATAAGGTCGTTATCAACGATCTGCTTTTCGACCGACGGATCGAGCGGGCCCGAATTTCCGATACAGGTCGTGCATCCGTATCCGACAAGGTTAAATCCGACCTCGTCAAGATACTGCTGTAGGCCGGTCTTTTCGAGGTACTCGGTCACGACCCGCGAGCCGGGAGCGAGCGATGTCTTAACGTAGGGCGGAACCTTCATTCCGCGCTCTGCCGCCTTCTTGGCGACGATACCGGCGGCGATCATGACCGACGGATTAGACGTGTTGGTGCACGAGGTGATCGCGGCTATCAGCACATCGCCGTTTCCGATCGCTGCCGCGGTTCCCGCATCGCCGATGCTGACGTCAAACCTGTCGGCCAGATCGGCTTCGCTCTTACCGTAACCACCGTCGGCGACGGGTTTGGTGAAAAGTTCGAGAAACTTGTCGTCGAGGTCGCCCAGTTCGATGCGGTCCTGCGGCCGTTTCGGGCCCGCGACGGCCGGAACGATGCCGGCGAGGTCAACATTGACGACCGCTGTGTAGTCGACTTCGCCATCGGCCGGGATGCCGAACATTCCCTGCGCCCTGTAGTAATTGCGGATCGTATCGATCTGTTCGGACGTGCGGCCCGTGTTGCGGAAATAATCAAGCGTCTTTTCGTCAACGCCGAAAAAGCCCATCGTCGCTCCGTACTCAGGCGCCATGTTGGCGATCGTCGCACGGTCGGTAGCATTGAGAGCGGCCGCCCCGGCGCCGAAGAATTCGACAAACTTGCCGACCACATTCGTCTTTCGCAGCACCTCGGTGATACGCAGGACGAGGTCGGTCGCGGTGGCTCCCTGCGGCAGTTCGCCCGTCAGATTGACACCGACGACATCAGGCGTCAGAAAGTAAACAGGCTGCCCAAGCATTCCGGCTTCTGCCTCGATGCCGCCCACGCCCCAACCGACGATACCGAGGCCGTTGATCATCGTCGTATGCGAATCGGTCCCGACCAGTGAATCCGGGAAATAAACGCCTTCGCGTTCGAAAACGCCCTTTGCCAAATATTCGAGATTAACCTGATGAACGATGCCGATCCCGGGCGGTATGACGCTGAACCCGTTGAACGCCTGCGTGCCCCATTTCAAAAAGCGGTAACGCTGGTCGTTGCGTTCGAACTCCTTGGCCATGTTGAGCTGATATGCGGCTTCGCTGCCGGCATAGTCAACCTGTACCGAGTGATCGATAACGAGGTCAACTGGAACCAGCGGTTCGATCACGCCGGCGTCCTTACCCAGCCGCTGTACGGCGGAACGCATGGCAGCCAGATCGACAAGCAGCGGCACGCCGGTGAAATCCTGCAAAATGACGCGTGCCACCACGAACGGGATCTCCTGCGTGCGCTCACCGTTTGCGGCCCATCCCGCCAATTCACGCACATTTGCCTCGCTGACGCGCTTGCCGCCGTCAAAATTGCGAAGGACCGACTCAAGTACGATGCGGATCGAGACCGGCAGCCGCGAGATGCGGCCAAGGCCCTCTTTCTCAAGCTGCGGAAGCGAGTAAAATACGCCGTCGGTACCGTTGCCGGTGGTAAATGATTGCCGTGAATTGAAGAGATCGTGTGTCATAGGATTGGTATCGGCTTGAAAGCCAAAAGAGTATTATAAAAGGCTCGGCACCGATTTCCCAAATGCGGCACCGGACGCGCCGACATTGCGGTCGGGCGAACGCGCCGAATGTTACGTTCGGCTTTGCCCATTTCGTTTATTTTGTTATACAATTTGGTTTCATTCGCCTGTGGCGCCTTCGTCTATCGGTTAGGACGCAAGATTCTCATTCTTGAAAGAGGGGTTCGATTCCCCTAGGCGCTACCATTCAAAACCTTTCCCACATTGACCGCAGGGTCGAAATCCTTTCAAGATCCGGCGGCCGCAACAGCGTACCTCGGAGGAATATGATCGTTACAACAGGATTTGATATTCAGGGCCGGCAGGTCGCCCAGTATCTCG
>JBGAOU010000031.1:0-40150 GCA_044221625.1 Pyrinomonadaceae bacterium
CTGTCGTTAGCCGCGATCAGACGTGCATAATCCTGCAAGGCCTCCTGCTCGTCTATATCGATGAATTTTGCGTAAGATTTGACGAAGCCCTTGTTGAAAATGCCGCCTGGCAGCGGGCGATAATCGTCATTTTCTATCGACTCCAGGTAATGAGCGGAGATCCGGGTCTGTTCCGCGACTTCGCTTATAGATATACCTCTTTCTTCGCGGGCCTGCCGCAATTTTTCACCTAGAGTTAATGACATTTCGATAGTGAACGGACGGTCGAATCTCTTCGATCAAAATCGTGAACTTAACCTGAAATATATCGCTCTTATACTAATGATGTCAATCGTTTCGGTCGGGTTTTATGTCGTGATCGCCCGTTGAATAAAGCGATTTGGCGTGTTAGCTTTTGGCAATTGTAAGGTGGTATATTAGAATCCAAATTGCAGTCAGAATAGCGAGGAATAATCAATGAGTTTAGAAGCTCTCGGAATGGTCGAAACCAAAGGATTTGTTGGTGCCGTCGAAGCGGCCGATGCAATGGTCAAGGCCGCAAATGTCCAACTGGTCGGCAAAGAGTATATCGGTGCCGGTTACGTGACCATCTTTGTTAGAGGCGATGTCGGGGCCGTTAAGGCAGCGACCGATGCCGGGGCAGCCGCTGCTCGTCGTGTCGGCGAACTGATCAGCGTTCACGTGATCCCGAGGCCGCATCAGGAGGTCGAGCGAGTTCTGCCCAAAGGCGGCAAGGTCGGCTTGAGCCCTGATGAAAAGGCCCTTCAGGGCGGCGGACGACAACTTGGCTCAGGCGGATCAGGTTCCGGTTCGACGGCCGACAGTTCCAAGACCAAGACAAAATAGTATTGCCGAGATCGAGCCGGTGGTTCTGTTCGGATCGCGGACGGGCCGCCGGAGCGATCGTTTTGGCCCTCAGTTAAATGGGTGACAAGGACCTAGTTGCACAGCAGGAGGCCCGCGATGCGGTGGATGCCGCTCGTCGGGCTTTTGACGTCGTTTCGACCTTTGACCAGGCGAAGATCGACGCGATCTGTGACGCGATGTCGCGTGTCGCCCTTGCCAACGCCGCCCGGCTCGGGCAAATGGCCCACGAGGAGACCGGTTTTGGTAAGGCCGAGGACAAACGCGAAAAGAACAGGTTCGCGGCCGAGGTGGTCTGGAACCATTTTCGCGGGCTCAAGACCGTCGGTGTCATCTCTGATTCGAAGAATATAGTCGAGATCGCCAGTCCCCGCGGGGTCGTTGCGGCGATCATCCCATCGACGAACCCGACCTCGACGGCGATCTTCAAGATAATCATCGCCATCAAATCCCGCAATACGATCGTCCTGTCACCGCATCCGTCGGCTGCAAAATGCATTGCCGAAACGGCACGATTAATGCGTGACGAAGGCGTCAAACTCGGTTTGCCGGCTGACGCGATTAAATGCCTGACGGTCTCGTCTCTTGAGGGGACCGAGGCGTTGATGCGGCATAAGAACACCGCGGTGATACTCGCGACCGGCGGCACCGGCCTCGTCAGGGCCGCGTATTCGTCAGGTAAGCCGGCATTCGGCGTCGGACCGGGTAATGTCCCCGCGTTTATCGAGCGGTCGGCGAATATCGAAAAGGCCGTCGCGGACATTCTGACCGGCACGTGTTTTGACAACGGGACGATCTGTGCGTCTGAGCAATCAGTCGTGGTCGATGCTCCGGTCGAGGCGGCCGTCCGTGAGCAATTCAAGGCTCAGGGCGGATATTTCCTTGATCCGGCCCAGGCCGACGCAGTCGGTAAAGTGCTTTTGACGCCGCAGCGGACGCTAAACGCCGCGATAGTCGGCCGTTCAGCGACGCATATCGCCGAACTCGCCGGCATTTCGGTGCCGGCCGGAATCCGCTGCCTGATCGCTGACTGCGGCGGTGTAGGGAGAGATTTTCCATGGTCGGTCGAGAAACTGTCGCCGACGCTGGCATTTTTTGTCGTTGACGGTGTTGAGCAGGGAGCGGCCCGCTGCCGTGAGATATTACAATTCGGCGGAATGGGCCACACGGCCGGAATGCACACGCAGGACAGGGCGGCCGCTGTGCGATATGGCGAACAGATGCCTGCATCGAGGGTCGTTATTAATTCGCCGACCACACATGGAGCCATAGGGTTCTCGACCGACCTTTCGCCGTCGATGACGCTCGGTTGCGGTTCGTGGGGCGGCAACGTCACGTCCGACAATGTTTCGCCGATCCATCTTATGGACGTCAAGCGAGTGGCGTTTGAATCGAAGCCGATCAATTCTCCGCGTGAGTCCGTCAAGCCGGTTGCTCAGGCTCCGGCTCCGAAGCGGCCCATCAGCCGTCAGGACATTGCGGCATTGGTTGACGGATTTTTGCAGGGCCGGCAACCGGTTTCGTCTGCTGAGCAGGTCGCTGAGCCGAAGCGTGAATCAGAGTCGCCGGTCAAAACGGTCTTGCACCATCTGATCCCGGAACCGTCGCCGGCCGCCGAAAGGCCGCCGGAACCGGTCGATTTCGTCAGCGAAGACGATGTTCGTCGGGCTGTCACCGCCGGGGCGAAGATCTTTATTACGAAAAGATCGATCCTTACACCGTCGGCCCGTGATCTGGGTGATGAAAAGGGAATTTTTGTCTTGATGTAACTTGCGGACCTTGTTGAAAACGATGGCCGGAACTTCTAAAAAAAAGACGGGTTGCCCGAAGTGCGGAGCTGAGATCAGGCCCGACACACAGTTTTGTTACAGTTGCGGTGCGGCTTTGGCGGAAAACGCTATCGAGCCCGCCGTTGAAGACAAGGCCGAAGCGAGTCAAATCGTGGCATCGGGTTCGGAAACTGAAAGCAGCCTTGCCGACCTCGAAGCAAGATTGGCATCCGATTTTCCGCCGGCCGATCCGGTCAAGACCAAACTGGAATCTGCTGCGAACGAACGCAGGCGAGCCCGACGAATCGCTAAAAAGCAGTACGAGGTAATATGGGAGCCCGCGGACGGTGCATCGTATCGCTTGTACTTTTTAGTAGTCGCTCTTGTTTTCGTCGCCGCTGCCGCGATCGTGCTCTTTACGGTGGTCCTTAAGTAGTCAATAGGTTGATGATCACGGCCGGTACGATATTCTTTATCGCGATCTTTGCTGGGCTGGCGTTTATGGCGATAATGATCCTGGCGTTTCGCTATTTCGTTAAACGCGGTCAGCGGTAGTATCATCTTTTTGGATAGATAATCATATGCAAGCACTTGGGATGGTTGAATGCTTTGGATTGGTGGCGATGATCGAGGCGGCGGACGCGATGGTCAAATCTGCTAATGTGAAGCTGGTCGGATACGAAAAGATCGATGCGGGGCTTGTGACCGCGATCGTCCGCGGTGAGGTCGGCGCCGTCAAGGCGGCCGTTGATGCCGGTGCCGCAGCGGCCCGTCGGATCGGTACGGTCACGGCGGTTCACGTCATTCCTCGACCGCATGACGAGGTCGATGACGGTATCCCGGTACTCTATACGGGCGAGACTACGCGGAAAAAGATTTCGGGCTCCGTTCCGGAAGCTTGATCCCCAAAACGGTATTGAAAAAAAGGCGAGCTGCCAACGGGCAACTCGCCTTTCTTATTTCGATCAACTGCGATCAGTTTGGCTTCGGAGCCTGAACCGGCTTTTGCAGTGTCGGCGTCGAACCCTCAGCTACACGGCCGTTACGGGTGACCGCGATCCGCTTTTGCTTGTTCGGACCGTCCTCCACGACAACCTTGATATTCCTGAATGAACCGTCCTTCGCGTCGTTCGACGGAATGTAGCCGATCGAATACTGCGTTCGCAGTTCGTTTGAAATATCCTTGGCGAGAGCCGGCAATTCGCCGACCGAACCGGGAAAGTACGCCTTGCCGCCGGTTTCGCCCGCCATTCTTTCCAGAAATGCTTTGGCCTTGCCTTGCGGGCTCTTGCCGATGAAACCGCCCTCCGAGCTTAAGTCGCCGACGAATCCGATGACGTAGATCTGTACCTCGGATTCGCGCAGAAGCTCGAAAAGCTGCTTTTCGCTGTAATAGCTGTCGCGGTCTTCGCCGTCGGTCACCAGAACGAGCGCTCGCCGCTTTCGATCATTCTGCGATTTAGATTTCTCGTACTCGTCCACGTTTTCGACGGCAAGGTAAACCGCGTCGATGATCGCCGTTTGGCCGCCTTCGATGTAAAGATTATCAAGTGCGTCCATCAGGTCGGATTTGTTCGACGTAAACGGCTGTTCGATGCTGATCTTGTCGCGGCCGACAAATCTGACGATCGTGGTTTCGTCTTCTGCCTTATTGGTGTTGATGAGGATCTTGCCGGCTTCGATGACCTTTTCAAGCTGCGGCCGCAGACTTCCCGAATTATCGATCACGAGAGCATAATTCGTCGGAACCTCGGACCGCGAGAAAAAGTCTATTACCTGAAGATTGTTGTCCTCATAGATCTTGAAGTCTTTTTGCTGGAGGTCATTTATCGGCCTGTTGTTGCGGTCGACCACCCGGACGTTCAGGTTGACGAGTTCGGTATCGACCTTAATGACCTCGTTCGGATCGTCAAATGGCGTCGGTGTCGGCGTAGGTTTGACTGTGACGGCAGCAGGCGTCGGCGTGGGAGTCGGTGTCGGCGAATTTCCGGCTAATGCCGGATCCGCCGCCGAACCACCCCAAAAGATACCAATACCGGCAATCGTGAGACCAAAGAGGGCAATTTTGTTTTTCATCGTGACGATCTGCGTTACGGACGATCTAATTAGTATTCGGCGTCGCGTAGTAACCTTCGCGTGCGCGGACGGTTAGACGCGGCAAACCTCTTGGAGGTTTGACCTTAGTTTTGACTTTACGCCATTTTCCGTTCGGTTCGAAATCCTTCGGCGTATAACCGATAGAATATTGATGCCGTAATTCGAGTGCGATCCTCTCAAAGATCTCGTCCATTTCGACGTCGGACTGCGGATAGAATGATTTTCCGCCGGTTACCGAGCTGAGTTCGTCCAAAAACGACTGGCCCTGCATCCCCAACATGCTTGTCGCATCGCGGCCGTCCATGATCCCGACTGTGTAGGTCACCACGTCCGATTCCTTCATCAGCCGGCGGACCTCGCCAAAATTGTACCTCGACGCATTATCCTGTCCGTCACTGATGATAAGCATCGCCCGCTTTTGGTGAGTGCCGCGAGTCACGCGTTCGGTTCCGAGATAAACGGCGTCGTAGAGAGCCGTGTTTTGACGCGGTTCGACAAGGGTGAGCTTTTTCAAAACGGCGTCGCCGTCACGCGAGCGATCGAGCAGCAACTGGGCCCGATTATTAAAGGCAATAAGGAAATATTCGTCGTTCGGATGGCTCGTGTTGATAAAGCGTGAAAGTGCCTTGCGGGCCTTGGCGATCTTTTGCCCGCTCATCGATCCCGATACGTCGAAAAGAATGCCGATCGACACCGGTGCATCGCTGTCGCTGAAGAATGTTATCTCCTGATCCTGGCCGTTGTCGTTGATGGTGAATGCGTTTTTGTTCAGTCCCGAAACGTAACGGCCGTAAAGGTCGGTTACCGTCAGCGTGAGCGTAACAAGGTCGGTTTTTACGCGAACCGGGGCATCGTTACGGTCGTCAACGGCTTGCGGCGTCGGGGTCGGTTTAGGTGCTTCTTGTCCGGCGACGGCCGACGCGGCCGCGAACACGACCGACAAAATGATCGAGGCACATATATGCCGCGAATAACGACTCGGCCCGGTAATCACGCTTTGAGACATATTTGACTCGGTTAATTCCTTATATCGTATGAAAATAATGCACCTATCACAAGATAAATCTATGATGATGCGTGAAATAGTTTGGTTGTTTTCGCCAAAGCAAAAAAAGCGACAAAACCTGTTTCGACGCAACATTTGGCAAAAGCCGGCGTGTTATAATTCGGACACGTCCCGGTATCGGATTTAGCACCTGTGTGATAATTTTGACGTGCCGGCCGTAAGCTGCTGATCCTAAGGGATCGTACTTCTCGATCTATGGCTGAATTTGTTTGCAGGTTAGGAACGCCGTCCGGCGAGATAGTGACCCGCGTCGTCGAGGCGAATGCGGCTGACGACGCGCGCCGGCGGCTAGAAGAAGAGGGCTTCAAGGTCTTCAAGATCGGCAGTGCCGAAGAGGGCCTGTCGGCGATGTTGTCGCTCGGCGGCAGTTCCAAGGGCAAGGTCAAACAGGCTGATTTTCTGCTGTTCAATCAGCAGTTTTCGGCCCTTCTTCGTGCCGGTATTCCGGTTCTGCAGGCGATCGGACTTCTCAAGACGCGCACAGCGTCGGCAAACCTGCGTGCTGTTCTTGTCGACGTCGAGGAAAAGATCAAGAGCGGCGTTCCGCTTTCAGAGGCTTTCGAGGCACAAGGGCTCTTCCCGAAGATCTACACCGCGTCGATCCTCGCCGGCGAAAAGAGTGGTGCACTTGACGACGTGCTTTCGCGGTTCGTTACATATTTGAAACGCAGCGTCGGAATTTCACGGAAATTGCGTGGTGCCCTGGCATATCCGGCATTTTTGCTGGTCGCGGCAACGATGATGGTGGCGTTTTTGACGCTCTATATCGTCCCGAGAATGTCGGACCTTTTCAAAGGACTTAGTGCGAATCGCGGCCTGCCGACCGTCACGGTCGTCGTTCTCGCGATATCGACCGGCGTCGCCAATAATATCTGGTGGATCGCTCCGTTGCTATTGGTCGCGGGGCTCGGCACATATATTTGGCTGCGAACCGCGAACGGCAAATTGATGCTGCATCGATTTTTGCTCAAGCTGCCGGTCGCCGGGCAGCTGATCCGCAATATGTCGACGGCGCAGCTCGCGCGTTCGCTCTCTACGCTTTTATCGGGCGGCATCACGGTGCCCGATTCGTGGGACATCGCCTCACAGGCGCTTAACAATCTTGAACTACGGCGGCGAAGTCAGGCGGTGTCGTCAATGATCCGCGAAGGCCGCGGGTTTACCGAGGCCCTCGAGCAGGCAAACTGGATCCCCGAACTGGGCCTCGACATGATCGGCATCGGCGAAAAATCAGGCAGTTTGCGAGAGATGCTCGACGAGGTCGCATTATTTTATGATGCCGAGGCCGAGGTCCGGCTCGAACAGCTGACGACGCTGCTCGAACCGGCGATCCTTCTGTTTATGGCTGGCATCGTTGTAGTAATTTTGCTGGCGATCTATCTGCCGATCATCCAGACGATCTCGTCCGGCCCGTTCGGCGGCAAAAAATGATAGCGGTACGCACCTGAAGGAAAATAAATGAGTTCAGAAGTTTCAACAACTACGTCATTACCAAAGATCGAACTGACCGACTTTTTGGAAAACGAACCGCCCGAGGTGCTCGAGGCAAAACAACTCGCCCGGCGTTATCGCATGCCTTACGTCGATCTGCTGCCGCCCGACAAATCGTCGCCGGTCGATCAGGACGAGCTAAGCAAGATCCCGGTGGATCTGATGCTCCGCAATCAGATCGTGCCGTTAAAACGCGAAGGCAACAATCTTTACGTGGCAATGGCTGACCCGACGAATCTCGAGCGGTTGGACGAGCTCGAAAATGTCCTCAATGTCAGGATCGTGCCCCACGTCGCCACCGCCGGTGCCATCGATGTCGTATTGAAAAAGGGCGACGCCACGCAGCGTGTGATGGCCGAGGCTGCGTCGTCGTTCAAGATCTCGTTGGTCAAGGAGACCGATCAGGGCGATGAGGTGCTCGATCTCGATAGGCTGGCAAACGACTCGGACATGTCGCCGATCATCAAGCTCGTCGACACCGTGCTCTATAACGCGATGGAATCACGCGCGTCGGATATTCATATCGAGACGCGCGAACGCGACGTCCAGGTAAAATTTCGTATTGACGGAGCGCTCTATGCCAAGGTCGACCCGATCGATATCGCGTATCACCAGACGTTGATCTCGCGAATAAAGGTCATGTCCGAACTCGACATCGCCGAACGCCGGATTCCGCAGGACGGCCGATTCCGTGTACGTTACAAGGGGCGAACGGTCGATTTTCGTGTTTCGATCATGCCGACCGTATTCGGCGAAGACGCCGTTATTCGTATCCTCGATAAAGAGCAGATCAACGAGAGCTTTAAGAATCTCGACCTCGATGTGGTCGGATTCGACGATGAGGACGTACGCCGATTTCGGCTCTATATCAAGGAACCATACGGTATGGTGCTGGTGACCGGCCCGACCGGTTCCGGTAAGACGACCACGCTTTACGCGGCTCTCAACGAGATCCGCAATGACGAGGATAAGATCATCACCATCGAGGATCCGGTCGAGTATCAGCTGCACGGTATCGTCCAGATCCCGGTCAATGAGAAAAAGGGGCTTACGTTTGCCCGCGGCCTGAGGTCGATCCTGCGTCACGACCCCGACAAGATCATGGTCGGCGAAATTCGTGACGAAGAGACCGCGCAGATCGCGATCCAATCGGCCCTCACCGGCCACCTCGTTTTCACGACGGTTCACGCCAACAACGTCATCGACGTGATCGGGCGATTCCTTAACATGGGTGTCGAGCCGTACAATTTCGTTTCGTCGCTTAACTGCGTGCTTGCTCAGAGGCTGGTCCGTCTGCTGTGCCCGACGTGTAAGCGGCCATACCAACCGACCGAGGCCGAACTGCTCGAATCCGGTATGCGGCCCGAGGATGTCGGTGATCGCGCCTTTTACCGCAACGTCGGCTGCGACGCGTGCAATCACACCGGCTACCGCGGGCGTTCCGCCATCCATGAATTGCTCGATATGTCCGACAATATCCGCGAGATGATCATCGAGCGGCGGCCCGGCTCCGAGATCCGCCGTCAGGCCGAGAAAGAGGGGCTATCGAGTCTCCGCGAGTCTGCCGTCAAAAAGGTATTTGCGGGGCAGACCACGCTCTATGAGATCAATCGCGTAACGTTTGTCGAGGAGATAAAGGGATGATCAAACGCACCTTTGCGATCGCCGCACTATTAACGGCATTACTTTGTGCCGCCAACGCCCAGACACCCGGCAATCCCGACAATTGGTGCCGAAACGGTGCGTTCCCGACCGACTCGCAGGATTATAAGATCGGAAGGGTCAAGAGCGGGGCCGGAGCCGCCAAAAAGGTCTTTTTCTATAATGACTACAATGAAGATTGCCCGACCAACGAACGGTGCCGCGAAAAGTCATACGTCGTGCCGGGAAATGAGGTGATCGTTGCTCGCGTCTATAAGTCCTTCGCCTGCAGTTGGTACGTTCCGGCAAAGGGCATTGGAACCACGGGCTGGATACCGCTCGCCGATCTGGAAATACGCGATGTCAATAAAAATCCCTCGATCAGGTCATGGCTTGGCGATTGGGAATTCGCTGACAACAGCATTTCGTTCACCGAAAACAAATTGGCCGGCTATCTGAACGTAACGGGCGAGGCGTACTGGCACGGTTTGGGCGACAACGTCCACATCGGCGAACTCGACGGCCGTGAAAAGCCCGCCGGCAATATCATCAATTTTGGCAGTGCGGATACTGACGAATATGCCTGCAAGGCGACGATCCGCTTGATCGGCAATTTTTTGGTCGTCGATGACAACTCGAACTGCGGTGGAATGAATGTCAGGTTCAACGGCGTGTATCGCCGGAAGAAGTAACGACCTTAGCCGATAAGTCCGCGATAGACCGCCGCATCGACATTCCCGCCGCTGACGATGATACACACTTTTCGGCCGGCGAATCGCGCCGGGTCATTTAGTATCGCCCCCAGCGAAAGGGCACCGGTCGGCTCCGACTTCAGATTAGCCAGCGAAAAATACATCCCGACGGCTTCGGCGATCTTTTCGTCGGCAACCTCGATAATGTCGGCGACGCTGTCCTTGATGATCTCCCAGTTCAGCTTTCCGAGCGATATGGTACGGGCGCCGTCGGCGATGGTCGTCGGTTCGGTCTCGTTCGCTAGGAGCTGGCCGGCCCTGAGCGATCGGGCGGCGTCATTTCCGAGCAGCGGTTCGGCGCCGATGACCTCGATGCTCGAACCGTTTCGGCACAGCCCCGTGACTATCCCCGAGATCAAACCGCCGCCGCCGACCGGCGTGATGACGGCGTCAAAATCCCCGCGGGCGAGTTCGTCGCCGATGGTCGCATTGCCCTCGATCACATATTTATCGTCATAGGCGCTCGCGACGTATGCCGCCGGCATCTGTTCCGAAAGTTGGGCGACGCGCTCGCTGCGGCCGACGGTCGCGGTATCGACCAGGTCCACCGTCGCACCAAAACCGCGGACGGCATCGATCTTGACCTTTGCCGATGTCGAAGGCATCACGACAGTGCATTTTTTGCCCGTAAGTTTACACGCGTACGCGAGCGCCTGGCCAAAATTACCCGACGACGCGGTCAATATCTCCGTCTGATCGACGCTTACGGCCAGATTGTACGCCGCACGAAACTTAAAACTGCCGGTATGCTGAAACGTCTCACTGGCGATAGTGATATCGAGACCTAGACGATCGATGAGTTTTGACGAACGAATATAGGTAGTCGGGCGAATGGCGTCGAGTAATGTTGGATGATCAGATCGCATAGATTAGAATCGTGGCTAGACGAATTTACCACATAGACACGGAGATCACTGAGTAATGGACAAATAATTTCTTTCTCTCTTTCCGCGTCCTCTGTGACTCCGTGGTGAATATTATTATATGAAAGCACATTTCGGAATGATCGGCCTCGGTACGATGGGGCGCAATTTTCTGCTGAATATCGCCGAGCACGGCATCAGCGGCGTCGGATATGACCTCGACGCGGCAAAACGGCAGCTGCTGCTTGACGACGGTGCGGGGTTGCCGCTCGATGTCGGCGCGGACCTCGGCGATTTTCTCTCCAAGCTCGAATCGCCCCGCAACATTATGCTGCTCGTGCCCGCGGGGCCTATCGTTGACAAGGTCATCGCCGATCTTGTGCCGCACCTTGACGAGGACGACCTGATCATCGACGGCGGAAACTCGCACTTTACCGACACAGACCGCCGGATCGCCGAATTAGACGCCAAAAATATCGGTTTTATGGGCATCGGCGTCAGCGGCGGCGAAGAGGGTGCGCGGCACGGTGCGTCGATCATGCCCGGAGGCCGCCGCGAGCATTACGAACGCATTGCCGCGACGCTCGAAGCCGTCTCGGCGAAGATCGACGGCGAACCGTGCGTCGCGTATATGGGCAGCGGTTCGGCGGGACATTTCGTCAAGATGGTCCACAACGGCATCGAATACGGGATGATGCAGCTTATCTCCGAGGCTTACGATCACCTGCGGCAGATCGTCGAGATGCCGGCCGACGAGATCTCGGACGTATTCGCGAAATGGAACGCCGGCAAGCTCAACTCGTTCCTGATCGAGATAACGGCGACCGTGCTGCGCAAAAAAGACCCGCAGACCGGCCGCTTTCTGGTCGATGAGATACTCGACACGGCCGGGCAAAAGGGTACGGGCAAATGGACGTCACAGGCCGCG
This sequence comes from Pyrinomonadaceae bacterium, assembly GCA_044221625.1. Classification (GTDB taxonomy): domain Bacteria; phylum Acidobacteriota; class Blastocatellia; order Pyrinomonadales; family Pyrinomonadaceae; genus OLB17. The sequence continues at coordinate 11,472 of JBGAOU010000031.1, forward strand.
ATGGATCTCGGCGTGGCGGTCCCGACGATCGACAGTGCGGTCACAATGCGGCAGATATCGTCGCAAAACGTCCTCAGACAGCGGCTCGCACAGCGGTATGACATTGACCTGACACATCATCACACGTCGCTCACGCTCGACGATATCGAAAGCGCGCTCGCGGCGGCGTTTCAGATCGCGTACGCACAGGGAATGTCGCTGCTCACGGCGGCGTCGGCCGAAATGTCATTTGGCCTCGATCCGGCGGCGATCGCCCGCATCTGGCGCGGAGGCTGTATCATCCGCTCGGCACAGTTAAGTACGATCATGGCGGCGTTTTCCGCCAAGCCCGGACTCGAAAATCTCCTGCTCGATGACGAAATAGCCGCAACCGTCGAGGCCGGCTCGATCGGAATGAGGAAAATGGTATCGGCGGCCGTCGGCCACGGGATACCGGCGATGTGCTTTGCGTCGTCGCTGTCGTATCTCGACGCTTTCAGGGCGAAACGCCTGCCGGCAAACCTGATCCAGGCCCAACGCGACTACTTCGGAGCCCACACTTATCAACGCATCGACAAAGAGGGAACTTTCCACACCGACGATTGGGAAGTTTAGATCGCCGCCGCCAATGTGTCGATCACAAATAGAAAAGGCCGCGAGCGTTACGCTTCGCGGCCGTTTTCGTTGACGCTCTGAGGGCTATGGATTTAGCGTTACGTATGCGGGATCGGACGGCTGGCCATAGTCGGCGTTCGATTTCCGCAATTGGACATAGACCTGTATCTGTTCGGCGTCGCCGGGCGTTTGCAGGTCAACGCTTACGTCGGCCGATTTACCGCTGCAGGTATCATGCTTGGTCCAGTTGCCGCCCTTTCGCATGATATAGACATCCCACATCGTCGCTTCGGCGCGTCCGCTGACGACGATCGAGAAATGATGATTATTTGCGGCGCCGGTGACCTGGATAGTCGGTTTGACCTGACCCGGAATGATGTTGGCCGGAGCCGGTGCTTCAAATCCCATGGCTTCGCCGTCGGCACGGGCATAGTTTGTCATCCCGACGACCTCGCGGCGAATGTCGCGAATGAACGTCTCGATGCCCGGCGGAACCTCGGGCGGTGTGTTCGGCGGCAGTGCGACGATCGGCAAAGACGGCGGATCCGCGTTTGGGTCGTTGCCGGCGATGGTGTTGAAATATGCCGATATCTGTTTGCTCGTCTCGTCGAACGAGTGCCGAGCATCGACCCAATACGCGACCCATGCCCCGGCCGCATCGAGTGCTGTGTTATTGGTGTGAAGGATCGGGTATTTTCCTTCAAAGTTGGGATACTGCAAGAGAAAGTTTGCCCACCAGGCGCCAAGGCCGTCGAGGCTTTTTGCATACCAGTCTGCCATTAAATTGTCCTCCAGGAGTGGTGTGAGTTTAGAACGAGAACATAATAGTTGGCGTAATTCGCGTGTGTCAACATATTTTTTGTCCGCGACAAGCCGACCGCAGCCCTCCGGAACACATTCCCGCACCATGGCAAGCCGACCGCACACGCCCGAAAGCCGACCGCAGACGACGTTGAGCTGACCGCGGACGATTTTGAACCGACCGCAGACGCCGTTGAACCGACCGCGGACGATTTTGAACTGACCGCCGACGATTTTGAACTGACCGCCGACGATTTTGAACTGACCGCAGGCCTCCGGTCAGATTCCGATCTGCTCAGAACCCAATAAACACGGGCATTTCACCGTTCCGACCCAAAAACCCGTTGTCCTATCACAAAACCCGTGGCATAATTGCGCAAAAATCTTTCGGAGGCCGGTGAATTGATCAGAAAATGCATGGTCCGGTAGAGATCTACCGCTTGACTTTGCGGTTGAGCCTATCTCAGAAACAATTGCCACCGGGCCTTTTGAAATTGCCACTAGGCCTTTTGGAATTGCCGCTAGCTTCAGCTAGTGGATACAATTGCAAAAAAGTTCCGGGGCTTTAGCCCAAAGGTAGTCAAGAACATTGGGCTAAAGCCCGGGATTCTAATTCAGAACCTTTCTACTAGCTGAAGCTAGTGGTAATTCATAAGGAGAAGCCTCGTATGCCGTATATAGGAGTTTGGATCCATTTTGTTTGGACAACAAAAGACCGCGAACCTGTTCTTATAGAATCGATCAGATATAAGGTATTCGAGCATATTCGAGAAAATGCCCGTGCGAAAAACATCTTTATCGGGGCATTGAATGGTTGGGTGCAGCATGTGCATTGTCTTGTATCTTTGGGGTCAGGGCAAAATCTAGATGAAGTAATGCGGCTGCTCAAAGGCGAATCTTCCCACTGGATCAATAAGAATCAGTTGGTGCGCGGTAAATTTTCCTGGCAGGATGAGTATTTTGCCGTCTCAGTTAGCAATTCTTTGTTGCCAAAAGTGAGAGAGTATATCGATTCGCAGGAGGATCATCATCGTGTGCGTCCGTTCGGGGAGGAATTTGACGATTTTTTGACGCGAGGTGGTTTCGAACGCGGTTTGGGCTAAAGCCCGGGATTCTGATTCAGAACCTTTCCACTAGCTGAAGCTAGTGGCAATTCCAAAAGGAGCTAGTGGCAATTCCAAAAGGAGCTAGTGGCAGTTCCGAAAGGTGCTAATGGCAACTCCGAACTGCTTAAATAACCGGACAAACAGTCTTATGGCGTATCCAAACATATTCGAAAAAGAAGTTTCAGACGGGATCATCGAGCGGATCAATGCATTGACGCCGGGGTCGCAGCGTTTGTGGGGCAAGATGGATGTGGCGAGGATGCTGGCCCATTGCAATGTCGCGTACGAGACGATCTATGAGCCGGACAAGCACCCGAAGCCGAAATTCCCGATGAGTTTGATCGTCAGATACCTCGTCAAACCCGTCGTCACCGGCGACAAGCCGCTGCGAAAGGGCAGCCCGACCGCCCCGCAGTTCATAATCGCCGACGAACGCGATTTTGAACGCGAACGAACACGCCTGATCGAGTACATAGAGCGTACCGCCGAACTCGGCGCCGGCCACTTTGACGGCCGCGAGTCACATTCCTTTGGCGTCCTCAATAAAACGCAGTGGTCGAACATGCTCTATAAGCACCTTGATCATCACCTGCAGCAGTTCGGGGTTTGATAATGCGGCGGCGGCCCGCATGGCCACAATTGAACGAACGCGTTTGTTAACGCGCCGGATAATGGTGTATCTTCGTCGGTAAATCACTGTCCATCCGGAGCTAAACTAATGCGTAAGTACACCTTTTCGGCACTCATAATGGTGCTGCTGGCCGGCAATCTCCTTGCCCAGGCCGCCAAGCCCTCGACCGACGATCTCAATACACAACTCAAGCCCGTAAAATGGCGTTCGATCGGGCCGTTTCGCGGCGGCCGGTCAAATGCGGGCACCGGCGTCGTCGGCGACCCGAAGACCTATTACATGGGAACGACCGGCGGCGGGCTCTGGAAGACCGAGGACATGGGGATCAGCTGGCGGAATATCTCCGACGGCTATTTTAAGACCGGCTCGGTCGGTGCGATCGCCGTCGCCGAGAGCGACCCGAACGTCGTCTATGTCGGAATGGGCGAACATGCCGTTCGCGGCGTTATGACGCACCACGGCGACGGTGTGTATCGTTCGACCGACGCCGGCAAGACGTGGAAGAAGATGGGGCTCGACGAAACGCAGCACATCTCGCGGATCGTCGTCGACCCGAAGGACCCGAACGTCGTCTTTGTCGCGGCTCAGGGCGCATTGTACAGCCGTTCGACGCAACGCGGGATATACAAGTCGGTGGACGGCGGCGTGACGTGGAAGAATGTTCTCTTTGTCGATGACAAGACAGGTGCCGCCGAGTTGTCGATGGATATGACCAACCCGCGGATATTGTACGCCGCGATGTGGGAACACGGCCGTCTGCCGTGGAAAGTGATCAGCGGCGGCCCGGGCAGCGGACTTTACAAGTCGGTCGATCGCGGCGAGACCTGGGAAAAGCTTAAGGATGGCTTGCCGGAGGAAATGGGCAAGATGTCGATCGCCGTCAGCCGTTCGAATCCGGAAAAGGTCTGGGCGCTGATCGAAAGCGATTCCGACAAGGATCAGGGCGGCCTTTTCGTTTCGACCGACGCCGGCAAAAGCTGGCGGCAGGTCTCGGACGACAACCGTTTGACCCAGCGGGCGTGGTACTACATCGAACTTTTTGTCGACCCGAAAAGCGAGAATACGATCTACGTCCTCAGCGCGCCGGCACTGCGTTCGAATGACGGCGGACGGACTTGGGAGAATCTCTCGGGCACGCACGGCGATTTTCACGACCTGTGGATCAACCCGAACAACCCCGACAATTTCATCATCTCGAATGACGGCGGTTCGGCCGTGACATTCAACCGCGGCAAAAGCTGGAGCACGCAGAGCAATATGCCGACGGCGCAGTTTTACCGGATCAACGTCGATAACCAGTTTCCATACCGGATCTACGCCGGCCAGCAGGATAGTACGTCGGTCTCGATCGCGAGCCGTGAACTCGGCGGCGGCGGGATAACGACAGCAAGCTGGACCGCGTCCGCCGGCGGCGAAAGCGCGTTCCTGGCATTCGATCCCGACGACCCGAAATACGTACTCGGCGGCAGCTATCAGGGGACGATCGGCGTGCTCGACGTACGCGCCAAGGCCGATACGAACATTATGGCCGCCCCGAACCAATATCTCGGGATGGACGCCAAAGACATCAAATATCGTTTCAATTGGAACGCGCCCATAATCTGGAGCAAGCACGAACCGAATACCTACTATCACGGTGCCCAGTACCTCCTGAAAACGAGCGATATGGGACGCACCTGGAAGGAGGTTTCGCCTGACCTGACACGGAACGAAAAAGACAAGCAGGGCAAAGGCGGCGGCCCTTTCACGAATGAAGCGGTCGGGGCCGAAAATTACGGGACGATCGCCTATATCACCGAATCGCCGCATGAAAAGGGCGTGATCTGGACCGGCAGCGACGACGGCCTGGTCCAACTGACCCGCGACGGCGGAGCGACGTGGAAGAATGTCACGCCGAGCGGGCTCGCCGAATGCCTGATAAACGCGATCGAGGTATCGCCCTTTGATAAAGCGACCGCATATATCGCGACGACGAGATACAAGTTCAACGACCACACGCCGGGCCTGTACAAAACGACCGACTATGGTGCGACCTGGACCAAGATCAATAACGGCCTGCCGTCCAATGCATTCACGCGGGTCGTTCGCGAGGACAACGTCCGACAGGGCTTGCTATTCGCCGGAACGGAGCTTGGCGTTTTTATCTCGTGGAACGGCGGACAGGACTGGTCGCCCTTTCAGCTTAATTTACCGATCACTCCCATCACCGACCTGCGGGTCCATCAGGGCAATCTGATCGCCGCGACCTCGGGCCGATCGTTCTGGGTTCTCGACGACCTCAATGTGATCCGCCAATACAAACGGGATATGCCGGCGTTTTCGATATACCAGCCGGCGTCCGCCTATCTTGCCAATGGTTCGAGCGAACTCGATGATTCGGATGACGGATTTACCGGTGCCAACCGTTTTCGCGGTGTAAATCCGGCGAACGGCGTCGTCTTTTACTACAATCTGCCCGAACTTAAAAAGTCCGACGAAGTGACGCTCGAGATCCGCGATGCCGGCAGCGTGGTCGTGAATACATTTTCGACAAAATCCGACGCGAACTATCGAAAATGGGATGGCGGCCCGGACGAGGACCCGACCCTTTCAAAAGGAAAGGGCCTTAACCGATTTGTCTGGAATATGCGGCACGCGACGATGCCCGGCGTTCCCGGCGTGTATATCGAGAGCAGCTATGCGGGGCACAAGGCGCCGCCCGGAAAATACACGGCAACGCTGAAAATGGGAGGTCAGACCGTTTCTACCGCGTTTGAGATCCTATCAAACCCGTTGTATCCGACCACCGCGGCCGAGTATGCCGAGTACCACAAACTGATGCTCGCCATGGAGTCCGAACTTACGACGATGCACCGCATGGTCAACAGCCTTTACGCCAAGCAGCGTCAACTGTCCGCGATCCTGAATTCGCTGCCCGCGGGCGACAAGTACGCCGCGATCCGCAAGACCGGCGAGGAACTGGTCAAAAAGCTCAAGGCGTGGGACGAGGAGATGATCCAGCGTAAATCAAAGGCATATGATGACGTGGAGAATTTTCCAAACAAGTTCACGGCTAATTATCTGTTCATGATAAATCAGACCGAGAGCGATATTCCGCGCGTTAATCAGCCGTCGCTGGACCGGCTCGCCGAACTGAACAGACAATGGGCGGGGCTTCGTTCAAGGGCAAGCGAGATGAACGACAAAGACCTGCCGGCGTTGAACAAGATGCTCTGGGACGCCGGTATCGGTGCGGTCTGGGAAAAATAGTCGGCCTTCTGCGTCCGATAGCGGTCAATTAGAGCTTTCGACGATCTCCCACGCGTGCTCTGCCTTGAGCAGTTTCGCCATCAGAGAAGCGTGAACCGCGTGGCCGGACTTTTCAGCAGTGACCTTACCCTCGATGGGCATTCCCAAAAGGGCGAGGTCACCGATGATATCGAGGATCTTGTGCCGAACAAACTCGTCTTCGAATCGAAGCGGCGTTTCGTTGAGCATACCGTTTTCGGTCAGGACGATCGCGTTGTCCAGGCTGCCGCCAAGCGCAAGATTCGCCTTTCGCAGCATATCGATCTCGTGTGTAAATCCGAATGTCCGGGCCGATGCGATCTCGCGGCCGAATGATCCGTTCTGAAATACAAAATTCAACTGCTGCCGGGCGATGAACGGATGCGGGAAATCGATCAGGCAATCGATCTCGAACTTGTCCGAGGGCTCGATCGACATTCTACGATCGCCCTGCTCGTAATCCACACGCTCAAGTATTCGTAACACGTGCCGCGGCGACTCCTGTGCGACCACGCCCGCATTTTCGATCAGTTCGATGAAATCTTCGCTCGACCCGTCCATGATCGGGATCTCGATATTGTCCAGATCGATAAAACAATTGTCCACGCCCATACCGCGAAGCGCCGAGAGTAGATGCTCACACGTCGAGAGGACAACGCCGCGTCGGACGAGCGTGGTTGCATATGAGCAATGCGAGATGTATTCGACCGACGCCGGGATCTCAAAATCGTCAAGGTCCGTGCGGACAAAGATGTATCCCGTATTCTCGGGAGCCGGCCGGAGCGTCATATTTACGTCGGCTCCCGTATGAAGGCCGACGCCTTTGACGTTGATCGCTTGTGCAAGTGTGGTCTGTTTCATCCTTTTAGCCTGTCCAGACTTTTGCAATGCCCGTGCCAATTGTCGGGATCTCAAAAAGCCCGCAAATCAGCCCATAAATCGACAGCTATCGTCGATGGCCGCCCAAAAACTGTTGCTCACGCGCCACATCGCTGTGGCTGAATTTACTAATCAGCGATCTCGAATTACAATTTATTGAAGTATGGCAATCGAAACTGCAGGCCAAAAGGCCGCGAAGATCACAAAGATAAGAATTGAAAATTCGGCGTCGATAACCTTGCCGAAGGACACCGAGGGAACGATCAACAAGGTGCTTGATTTTCTGCCCGTCGAACAGTATCGCGGTGTCGAGCGGATAAAGCTGGTTGATTTCATCAACGACCCGCGGCTAAAGAATATGGACATTCCGGTTCCGGGCGACCTGCCGGGCCTGTACCATCCGCGTGCGGGCAACCAGGCTCCGTGGTTCGAATTGTCGATGGGAGCTCTGCTCCAGCCGACCGAGGGCTTTGTAAAGAAGTTCATGGCGAAGAGTTCTTTCAAGGGCAACATCGCCGGACTGATCTTCTCGCTGGTCGGCCAGCATTATTTTCTGACTCAAAAACACTCGGTCAAGCGGACGGCTCTTGAGCCGCAGATCCGCCAATACGCCGAAAAGAACCTCAAACGTTGGAGCGAAAAGCAGTCAGAGGGCAGCATTCGTGCAAAGCTGTTCAAGCCGTTCCGCCCGTACCTCGAACGCTGGGCAAAATGGTTGAATAAAAAGGCCGCCGCCGCTCAGAAATAAAAGAAATGAACTATTTTTTAGTCAAGCAGGAACCGGATAAATATTCGTGGGATGATTTTGTCGCCGAGGGCAAGACCGATTGGACCGGTGTTCGAAATTATCAGGCACGTAATAACCTTAAGGCGATGAAAAAGGGCGACAAGGTCCTTTTTTATCATTCAAATATCGGCAAAGAGGTCGTCGGGATCGCGGTCGTGTCGAAGCCGGAATTTCCGGATCCGACGGACGAAAAATGGGTCGCGGTCGAACTGACCCCGAGCAAGAAATTGAAAAAGCCCGTGGGGCTTGCCGCGATGAAGGCCAATCTGGCACTTGCCAACCTCGGGCTCATCCGTCAATCGCAATTATCCGTGATCGCCATTACCAAGGACGAGTTCGAAGAGATCCTGAGCATGTCTAAATAGGAATTTATGCTGAAGGAAGCCGTTGCTTACTACCACTCATTACTCGAAGATGCCGATCTGGCCGGAGCGTCGCGAAAGATGCTTGACGAGCAACTCGAAAGCTCAAAGCTGATCTTCGGCGGACGGCGCCTTGCTCCGTACCTGCGGCCGCATTTTGTGACTGAGGATGATTGGGCGATGGTCACCGCCACATGCCGAACGATCTTTGGGTCACTGCAAAAGGTCAAGGACGCGGCGATCGCCGATGACGGCATCCTCGACGAACTTGGCGTGACGCCGATCGAACGCGAATTGATCAAGATCGATCCGGGTTATTCGCACGTCTCACCGACATCGAGGCTCGATTCATTTCTCATCGAGGACAGTTACAGCTACGTCGAACTGAACGGCGAGAGCCCCGCCGGCATTGCGTTTTCAGATTCGGCGTCGGAGATCTTTTCGCGGCTGCCGGTGATGGAGAAATTTGCCGAAAAGTACAATTACCGCAAGCTTGAAGGGTCGTCGAAGCTGCTCGATGTCCTGATAAAGTGCTACACCGAGTTTTGCGGCGGCACTATGAAGCATACTCCGGTCATAGCGATCGTCGATCTCAAAGGCTTGCCCACGATCAAGGAATTTGAGCTGTTTCATGACTATTTTGAAGCGAACGGTTACGATTCGATAATTTGTTCACCTGACGAACTGCATTTCGACGGTTCGCGGCTGACCTGTAACGGTGTCGGGATCGATATCGTTTACAAGCGACTCCTCGTCAATGAATATCTGCCGATAATGGAGGAGCAGCCCGACCTGCTCGATGCGTATCGGGCCGGTGCGATCTGTATGGTCAACAGCTTTCGCGGAAAGCTCGTCCACAAAAAGGCGGTCTTCGCTGTTCTGACCAACGAACGATACAGGCATCTCTTCAACGCGGCCGAACTTGAGGCGATCGCCAAACACATTCCTTGGACACGCGTCTTTCGCGACGAGCGGACCGAGAATAAGGGTGAAAGCATCGATCTGGTCGAGTGGACACGGGCAAATTCGCACAAGCTCGTGTTAAAGCCCAACGATGATTACGGCGGCAATGGCATTTTTATCGGTTGGAATTCGACACCCGCTGAATGGGACGAAGCGATCGCGGCGGCGCTTGCCGACGGCGATTATCTTGTACAGGAACGAGTCAGGACGGCGAAGGAGCTGTTTCCCATGCTCACCGACAAGGAAGGGCACTGGGAAATGGTCGAGCAGCTTGTAGATCTCGACCCGCTGTTGTTCCTTGGCGAGGTCGGCTCGGCATTCACCCGGTTGTCGTCAACGGAACTCGCAAATGTGTCCTCGGGCGGCGGGATGGTCCCGACATTCATTATCAGCGATAAATAGTTGAACGCCCCGCACAACGCTTTTGGCGACACTCTCAACTTAGGACTTAAATGACATCTACACGCCTCAAAACGTTAACCGAAGAATACCTCTCACTCGAGGAAAAGCTCAAACTCGGCGGCGGCACCGATAAGATCGAACGCATTCACAAACAGGGAAAACTCACAGCCCGCGAGCGGATCGATCTTCTACTCGATCCCGGCACATATTCGCAGGAGATCGGGCTGCTCGTCGCTTACGACGAGTATGACGGCACCGCACCGGCGGCGGCGGTCGTGACGGTGGTCGGTAAGGTCGAGGGCCGCGAATGTGTCATCGTTGCCAATGACGCGACGATCAAGGCAGGCGCCTGGTATCCGGAAACGATCAAAAAGATCTTGCGTGCACAGGAGATCGCGATGCGAAACCGTGTGCCGATCATCTATCTTGTCGATAGTGCGGGCGTCAATCTGCCGTACCAGGGCGGTGTATTCCCCGGGCAGTACGGTGCCGCACGGATCTTTTATTACAACTCGATCATGCGCCGCTATTTGAAGGTACCTCAGATCGCTGCCGTGATGGGAATGTGCGTCGCCGGCGGGGCTTATCTTCCCGCGCTAAGCGATGTGATCCTGATGGTTGAAGGGACCAGCTTTATGGGGCTCGGCGGGGCCAATCTGGTCAAAGGGGCGACCGGCCAGACGATAGACAACGAAACCCTCGGCGGGGCGATGACCCACAACGCCGTTTCGGGCGTCGCTCATTTTCGCACGCCTGACGACAACGCCTGCTTGGCAAAGATCCGGCAGTTGGTCAGTGAACTGCCGTCAAAGGCTGCGAGCCGCGTGTCGGTCACAGAGCCGAGGCCGTCAGCCGCGGGTGCCGAAGTGCTCTACGGCCTATTGCCGGACGACCATCGCGCTCCCTACGACATGTACGCCGTGCTTAACACTTTTCTCGATGAGGGCGGCATCGACGAGTTTCAGGCTGATTTTGCCAAGGAGATGATCTGCGGGACCGCGCGCATAGGCGGGATACTCGTCGGGGTCATCGCAAATTCACGCGGTATGTCAAAAGGGAAGCCGGGCTCGCCGCCGCGCTTCGGCGGTATCGTCTATACCGAATCGGCCGAAAAGACCGCCTACTTTATCGAGAACTGCAACCGGCATTCGACGCCGTTGCTGTTCGTCCAGGACGTGTCCGGCTTTATGGTCGGGGCCGAAGCCGAGCACAGCGGTATCATCCGTGCCGGCGCCCAATTTGTCGAGGCTATGGCGACGGCCGAGGTGCCCAAGATCGTTCTGACGATAAATCACGCATCCGGTGCGGGTTACTATGCTATGGCGGGACAGGGTTTTGATCCGGATTTCATTTTTTCGCTTCCAACCGGCAGAATGGGCGTAATGGAGGGTGATTCGGCCGCCGTAGCGATCTACGGCACGCAGATCGAAAAGCTCAAGAAGGAAGGCAAGGAGCCGTCGCCCGAGATACTCGAAGAGATGCAGAAGGTCCGCGAAACGTACGACCGCGAGCTTGACGCAAAGCACGCTGCTGCCCGCGGACTGGTCGACGCGATCGTAACGCCCGAGCATCTTCGCGATTCGCTCATATTGGCGCTTCAAACCTGCTTGAATACGAACTCACCGCATATCGGGGCGTTTGTTCTGCCCCAACGAGCCGAATAGGCCCCGCGGGCGGCCGCGGCGACTTTTTTTAGGAGTTTGCCGGCGATTAGCGCTTTTCTCATCGCAAGCAGGATCGCATCTGTTTTTGCAGAACAAGGCTGGAGTTATTCATGTTTCCTCGGCTTTGTTGGCGATCCTGCTCTTCTTATTTTCCACTCACCTTTAATTAAGTCTATAATTTGGCAATCGTTGATATTGTTTCCTTTCAATATTGCCGTCAACAGCCGTATATGAAAACCAAGTTCATCGTTGTGCTTATCCTTTCCGTTATGTTCGCGGTTTCGGGCCTAGGCCAGTCGACGCCGCCCGACTCCGACCCGGTCATCGTATCCGCTCCGGATTTTAGGATCTCAACCGAGGACGAGGCATGGGGTATCGACGGCACGGTAAAAGTCGCTGTCGAAGTCGGCAAGAGCGGCAAGGTCGAACAGGCATCGGTGTATGTCGGCCCGGGTTGGCCGTGTTCCGAAAATCTGGAGAAACGCGTTGACGCTGTCATGCGTGATATCGAGAACGCCGTACGCGAATACAAATTTTCACCCGCGATCAGCAACGGTAAACCGGTCAGTGCACGGATCGGACTTGCGATCAAGATCGGAAAGTCGGCACGAGATGAGGCTAAAACGATCACTGATCCGGCCGCGGCTGCAAAGCCAAAGCTTGTGAGCGGTGGAGTTGTGAACGGAAAGACGACTTCATTGGCGGCACCTGAATATCCGGCGGCGGCCCGGGCAACACGAGCGTCCGGAACGGTCAACGTACAGGTATTGATCGGCGAAGACGGTAAGGTCATCAGTGCTCAGGCGATTTCCGGACTGCCGGTCCTGCAGTTTGCTGCTCGCGATGCGGCCTGCCGATCCAAATTCAGCCCGACAACGCTCGCCGGACAACCGGTCAAGGTTTCAGGGGTTGTGGTTTACAATTTCGTTCCTTAATACGGCCGCAAAAAAAGGTCTTCCATTATCCGGCTCAAACGGATATCATTGTTTTGACGCGTCCTGCGTCGCCGGTCCGCATTCCCGCCGTCCTACCGTAAAAAATGAGAACACTATTCTTCAAGATCGCAATTATCTGTGCGTGTATCCTTACGCTTTTCTCGATCGCTAACGCCCAAAAGGCGTCGCCGAGCAAAAGCGATTCGGTCATCTCGACAATCGCAAATGGTGCCGGAAAGGTGACTGTTGTGGTAGTGGGTTCCGCGGCCAAGGTCGCATGGGCGACAACCAAGATCGCGGCAAAGGATGTCGCCAAGCCGATCCTTGTCAGTGTGGCAAAACCGCTACTGCTCAAAGCGACGCCGGCGTTGTCAGCTTATGCCTTAAAATTGACCGGACAGGCCCTCAAAAAGGCAGTTCCGTTCGCTGCCAAACTTGGAATGGCCTATCTTAAGACTAAGCTGCCCATATAGCCGGGTCGATCAGGCCGCGGCAAAAATATAAGCACATTCATCCATTATTGCTGTCCAAGTTCATCGGTCAAAAGCTTGGCGTAATCCGCGATCGCGGTCTCAATTACGCGGCTCGCCTCGTCCTTGCCGTACGAATATGCGATCTCGCAAACGTTTGGCGCATCAGGAAGCGATTTATAAGTTAAAAAATAGTGCTCGAACCGCTCCAATATGCCTTTTGGCAGCTGGTGTATCTCGGTGTATTGCTCAAAGACCTTATCACCTTTCAGCACGGCAATGATCTTGTCGTCAGCCTCGCCGCCGTCGATCAGGCAAAAGCCGCCGATCGGGATCGCCTTTAGGATAATATCGCCGCGTGGAATGTGGTGTTCGGACAAGACGAGTATGTCGAGCGGGTCGTGATCGCCCTCAGTGATCGGGGCCGAGGCTTTTGATCGGGCAAGCCCGGCAATGCCCTCGCCGCAATAGGTGCGCGGTATAAAGCCGTAGTTCGCGGGAACGACGTTGGAATATTGCTGAGGCCGATCGATCTTCAGATAGCCGGTCTCTTTATCGACCTCATATTTGACCGTGTCTCGGGGTACGATCTCAATAAAGACCGACACTTCGTGCGGTGCGCCGTCGCCGATCGGTATGCCATGCCACGGGTGGGCTTTGTTTGTGCGGAACATATAGCTATTATTTGTCCAACGCGAAAAAATGTCTAACGGATCCATTATTGAACTTATCGGCGATATTAAGGTGATCCGATTTTCGCGTCCGGAAATGCGCAGTCCGCTTTCGATCTCGGTTCTTGAGGGCCTGCATGAGGTGATCGACGCCGTGGCGGCTGACTCGGCGGTGGCCGGGCTGATATTTACCGGGACCGGCGATGTATTTGCGTCGGGAGCTGATCTGCGTGAGATCGCCGCGGTTACGGCCCAAACGGCAAAGGAGTTTGCCCTTCGCGGACAAACATTGATGTCAAAAGTGGCATCGCTCCATTGCCCGACTGTTGCCGCGGTCAATGGATATTGCTTTGGCGGGGCACTCGATCTCGCACTTGCCTGCGATCGCCGGATAGCCTCGCCAAGCGCTTTATTCTCGCACCCGGGGGCGACCCTCGGCATTATGACCGGATGGGGCGGCACCCAGCGTTTGCCGCGTCTGATCGGCGAGGCGGCAGCGATCGAAATGTTCTTTACCGGGCGGCGTGTCACCGCGGCCGAGGCTCTCGGGCTTGGGCTGATCGACAGCGTTGAGGATGTGCCGCTCGAAGCGGCGGTACGGTACATACAAAATGGAAGATCTTAATCTTAAGACCGAGTTCAAATTCCTGTTGATCATTGCCGTGGCCGCGATATTGGTTTACGCTTTTTCGCTCATCGGCAATTTTGTTTACGACGACAGCCGCCAAATACTCGAAAATCCGCTGATTCAGAATTCCGGCCTGTACGTTAAGGCACTCACGTCGGATGTGTGGGCATTTAAGGGCGATGGTTCGATCGCCGCCAGCAACTACTGGCGCCCGACGTTCACTGCGCTGAACATAGTTTGTTTTGGCGTCTTCGGCGCGTCGCCGTTCGGCTGGCATCTCGTTAATCTCGTGTTGCACGTCGGCGTTTGCCTTCTCGGCTTTATCTTTCTTCGGCGGATCGGACTTGGGCCCGTAACGGCCTGTCTTGCGTCGGTTTTCTTCGCGGTTCACCCCGTTCATACGGAATCGGTAGCCTGGGTCGCCGGTTCGCCCGATCTGCTGCTCGGTATCGGGGTGCTCGGTTCGCTGATCTTCGCCAACCGTGAATTTTGCAGCGGCGGGAAGCCGAGTTACGGCAATATCGCTGCCTCGCTCGTACTTTTCGCCTTTGCTCTCGGATCCAAGGAGGTCGCGTTGCTGTGCCTTCCGCTGTTTTTTTTTCTGTGGCGCTATCGCCGTGAGCAGAATGGTAAGGCCGGATCGTTTGGGGTACTGTTTGCCGCGGCCGCAGTCCTCGGCGTGATCTATTTCGCCGCTCGCTGGTACATCCTCGGTGCCGTTTCGCGGCCCGCCGAAAATGCCGCCGATCTGACGCAGACTTTACTTTCCATTCCTGCGGTGCTGGCGTTCTATCTCAAACAGGCAATTTTGCCGGTGACATTGGCGACCAACTATCCTCTGCGGGCCGTTACCGAGATCGGGTTGGGTAATTTCATTTTGCCGCTTTTCGTCGTCCTGGCGGTCGCGGCCGTGATTATCCGGTTATGGCGAAAGGCCTCATATTGGCCGATCTTGATCGGCCTCGCCGTACTTCCTTTGCTCCCGGCTCTTAATATTGGAGCATTTATTCCCGAACAGATCGTCCATGACCGGTATCTCTATTTGCCGTTATTGGGAGCCGCCGCGGCGATCGCGATATTTGTCGATCATATTCTGCGGCGATGGTTGGGCGACCGGGCAACGGTCGCGCTCGTTGTTGTCTTTTCGATAGCGGCCGTTGCTCTCGGGCTTAAGACGGTCACGTATAGCCGGACGTGGGGAGATGAGATCAGCCTTTGGAAAAACGCGGTCGCTGTCGACGAAAGGTCCGCCTTTAATTGGAGTCAACTCGGGGCCGCTCTTGCCTCGAGCGGAGCGATGGCAGAGTCGATCGAGGCATATGATCGTTCGATCAGTATCGAACCTACACCGATCGCCCTGATGGGGCGAGCCCGCGGTTATATCGCCGCCGGCCGGTTTGATGACGCGATCCGCGACGCCGGGACAGTTACCAAAACCCCGCTCGAGAACATCAACGCCTTTACATTGTTTCAGGGTTACGAAACGCTCGGGCTCGCATACGACAGGGCTGGCAACGCGGCCGCAGCCGAAGCGACATTTCGTGAGGGCCGTCGCGTGCTGCCGATCTATTCGGCGACCTTGACCGAAAAACTCGCGGTCGTGCTTTATATGCAGGGCCGAAAACAGGAGGCTCTGAATGAACTTGTCGGCGTCCGCGAGCAGGCGGGACGTGAAATGCTGGGCGATTCAAAGGCCGTTTATTTTAGGCTCGGGCTCTTGTATGCGGAACTCGGCAATAACGCCGAGGCCCGACGCAATTTTCAGGATTTTCTCGCCGCGACCGAGACAAACCGTTCGACCGCGATCGTGGCCTATCGAAAGCAGGCAGCGTCCGCGTTATCAAAACTCAAATAGTTTTATGACTTCGGCTTGACGTCATCTGCCTTGACCTCGACGTCGGGCCTTGAGAAATCAGAGTATTCAAACTCGACAGTGACGTCCTTGACCAGGCGGCGTTCCTTTACCTTTAACCGATATTGCGTGTGGGTTATGTGTCGAGGCGTGAGGATGCCGAAACTGCTGTCCTGATATTCAAAGACTTCTTCGATCACCGTGACAGGGGCGGGAAATCGGTCTGGTTGGACGTTCAGCGTCCGTATTTCCTTACGCAAGCGAAGTGTGGCCTCGTCAAGATACAGTTTTCCCGTCAGACGCCCGTTCAGCGGGATGTCTTTGTCGGCGTCGATCTCAAAGGCCGCGTCTTTACCACTTTGCCCGTTGGAGCCAGAAACGACGGTCGTGATGAGCGGCGTTGCCGTTTGCTGCGAATACTCGACCACGATAACGGGCGTGCTGCCGATCATTTCCTTGCCGCGGACGGTGAACGTGAACGCGGGCCGGACCGAGGCCCGCAACGCGACCGACTGGAACAGCGTCAGGCCCGAGATCAGGACATCATCGTCGTAGCGAAGAGCCTCGTCCTGAAGCCGTTTTATTTCCTTTTCCGATGTTTCGGCATTGGCGAGCTTTGAAAACAACTCGCCCGCACGTTTGTCGCCGTCTTCGACCGGCTTGCCGTCAACGGCGGTCACGTTCCGAAATTCGATCACACGTTCGGGGTCTTTCGTGAGCGGCGTTACCAGAAAAAGCGACTTCACCGTGCGTGAGACTTTTTGTTCGCCGCTCTTTTTGTATTTAACGAACGTCCTGGCCTCGGTTGCCAGAAGGTCGCGAAATTTCTCAACGTACTCTCGCGAACGTGCCTCAGCGGCGGCGAGCAGTTCATCCGGCGGCCGGAATTTATCTGACTGGGCCCGCACACCGACAACGGCTGCAAGAATGGCCAGAATAACTGTGATCCTGCTGATAAGCATAATTGTATGCAGTTGACTTGATTTAGGGCCCGAAGATAATTCTAATATACGAGTGATCACAAATGTCTGCGGGCAACGCGGCCCGACGGGTCAAATACAATGAAAGTTTCTTTATTAAAATTAGCACATGCCCGGTCGGGCGATAAGGGTGATACGACAAACGTCGGACTCATTGCACTGAGTCCCGAGATCTATCCGATCCTCGTCCGCGAGGTGACCGCCGAGCGTGTCAAGGAACATTTCGGCCCGATGGTAAAAGGCGCAGTTGAGCGGTTTGAGCTGCCCAATCTTTCCGCCCTGAACTTTCTTCTTCACGAGAGCCTTGGCGGCGGCGGTACGCGCAGCCTTATGACTGACGCTCAGGGTAAAACATTCTCGACCGCTCTGCTCAGGATGTGGGTCGATGTTTCCGATGATGAGGCCCAAAAGCTCGGTATTTGACCGAAGTGATCGGCCGCCGCGTAAGTTCACTTAACTGTTATTTAAAGATCTGCTGACATTTGAAGGCGGGCCGGGAATTTCCGGCTCGTTTTTGTGCGCTTATTGGATTAGAATATCTTCACTTCCAACTCGGTCATTATCAAAGGGGAATACGATGAAGAGCAAATTTGTGCGAACAGCGGTGGTATTTATTTTGGCCGCTTCGGTCGTGGCGCGGTCTGTGTCGCCGGGCGACGGCGTGCTGATGGGGTTTACGGCTGCCGGTTCAAAGGATCAGCGGGAACTCGAGGCTCGATTTGACGCCTCGCTCAAGGCAGATAACCTGAAATCGTGGATGAAGCGGCTTGCGGCCCGCCCGCATTTCACCGGATCGGCGGCCGGCAAGGCCAATGCCGAATTTATGGCTGAGCAGTTCCGATCGTGGGGCTTTGACACCAGGATCGAGTCGTTCGACGTACTTTTTCCGACCCCAAAAACAAGGCTGGTCGAGATGACCGCACCCGAGAAATTTACCCAAAGGCAAGATCGTTATCTCGCGCTACGGCGGGGCATGGCGCGGTATCAAGCCAAAGGTCGCCGCCGAACGCGGTGCGATCGGCTGTATCATCTACTCTGACCCGAAAAATGACGGCTATTACGTCGGCGACGTTTATCCGAAGGGTGCATTTAGGAACGAAAACGGCGTTCAGCGTGGCTCGGTAATGGATATGCCGCTCTATCCGGGCGATCCGCTGACCAAAGGCATCGGCGCGACCAAGGATGCGAAACGCATCGCTCTCAAGGACGCCGAAACGCTGACCAGGATACCGGTCTTGCCGATTTCCTACGCGGACGCTGCACCGCTCCTCAAAAATCTCGACGGCGATGTCGTACCGGAATCATGGCGCGGTGCTCTGCCGTTTACTTATCATTACGGCGGCGGTACTCCGACCGTGCGGATGAAGCTGGAATTTAACTGGGATATCAAGACGATCAATAACGTGATCGCCAAACTGCCCGGCAGTGTTTTTCCCGATCAATGGATCATCCGCGGCAATCATCACGACGCCTGGGTCAACGGTGCCGACGATCCGATCAGCGGACTCGTCGCCGAAATGGAAGAGGCGAGAGCGATCGGCGAACTCGCCAAGTCAGGCTGGCGTCCAAAACGAACCATCGTCTATGCCGCCTGGGACGCCGAGGAACAGGGCTTGATGGGCTCGACCGAGTGGGTCGAGACGCATGCCGCGGAACTTAGCAAAAAAGCCGCCGTTTACATCAACACCGACTCGAACGGCCGCGGGTTTCTCGGGATGGGCGGCTCGCACACGCTCGAACGTTTTATTAACGACGTCGCTCGCGACGTTCGCGACCCTCAGATGAATATGTCGGTCTGGGAACGCGCAAGAGCCCAGCAAATAGTCTCGGGCGGACCCGCGGCCCGCAAAGAGGCGGCCGAACGCACAGACATGCGGATCGGTGCCTTAGGTTCGGGCTCTGACTTTACACCGTTTCTCCAGCATTTGGGGATCGCGTCGCTCAATCTCGGATTTGGCGGCGAGAGCGGCGGCGGATCGTATCATTCGGTCTATGATTCCGTCGATCACTATCTGCGGTTCGGCGACACAGATTTCGCGTACGGCGTCACCCTGTCAAAAGTTTGCGGCCGGGCGGTGCTGCGGCTCGCAAATGCCGACACACTGCCGTTCGAATTTACCAACTTTGCCGATACCGTCGGGACATATGTCGGCGAGGTGACGCGGCTGACCGACGCCATGCGTGAAGATACGCTGGTGATGAATAAGATGATCGAGAGCGGCATGTTAAAGGCGGTTCAGGACCCCCGAGAAACATTCGTGATGCCGCAGCCAAGGCCGGAGGTGCCGAAGATCGATTTTGCTCCGCTGCAAAACGCTCTGAAAAGACTACAGGCGAGTGCGGATGCCTACAAAAAGGCCTCGGCCGGAAAAACGGTTCCCGCCGGCACACAAAAACAGCTTGACGAGATATTGATCAATACCGAGCGTACGCTTACCAGCAACAGCGGCCTGCCGCGGCGTGACTGGTTCCGTCACCAGATCTATGCACCGGGCTTCTACACCGGTTACGGTGTAAAGACGCTGCCCGGCGTTCGCGAAGCCCTCGAGCAGCGTGACTGGAAAGAAGCGCGGGAACAGATCAGCATCGTCGCCGCGACGATCGACCGCTTTGCCGCTGAGATCGACCGTGCGGCGAAGATGTTTTGATCGGTTAATTAGTAATTACCATATTATTAATTACTAATTAGGGCGGCAGTGCTTTTCACGACTATGGGCGACAATTTGGTATTAGACAGGTCTCTCGATTTCGCATTGCGGATAGTAAAACTATGTCACTATCTAAATACCGAAAAGCGGGAGTTCGTTTTGTCGAAAGAACTGCTTATCTCCGGGACGAACATCGGAAGACATGTAAAAGCCGCTATTGGTGCCGAAAATCGTGAAGTGTTTATTTCCGAATTTGGCGTTGCTCGCCGTCGTGCGCTAGAGACCGAGTACTGGTTGTTAGTACTTTTGCACGGTGAGATATTGACTGAGGCGGAATACAGATCGATAGAGAATGATCGTCTTGAACTTGTTAAGATAATTTCTTCGATAGTTTCCACCTCGAAGAAATAATTACTAATTAACTAATTAGTAATTAATAATTAGAACTGAGATTAACCGAAACCAATAAAGATGCTCCTTACTGAAACAACAGGATCTACACGTTTATTGACGCTTAACCGTCCCGACAAGCGCAACGCGCTAAATGACGAGTTGATCGCGGCGTTGAAAGACGCTCTGCGTGCGGCGGATGGCGATGATTCAGTGCGGTGCATCGTTATTCGTGGTGCGGGAAAAGACTTTTGTTCGGGGGCTGATCTTTCTGCTTTGCAAAAGATCGCGGCTGCGTCGTTTGAGGAGAACGTCGAAGATGCTCGGAGCTTAGCTGAATTGTTCGAGCTTATTCGCAAGGTTCGCGTGCCTGTTATTTCGGCCGTGCATGGGCGGGCGTTGGCGGGCGGCTGCGGGCTGGCGACGGCGTGCGATCTCGTTTTGGCGACGGACACCGCGAGATTTGGTTATCCTGAGGTCAAGATCGGATTCGTGCCCGCGATGGTGGCGGCGATACTTCGTAGAAACCTCGGCGAAAAGAAAAGCTTTGAGCTGCTGACTCGCGGCTTCGAATACTCCGCCGCCGAAGCGCTACAGCTTGGTCTTGTAAATCAGTTATTCCCGGAAGAGAACTTCGAAACTACAACCAATGAATACGCCTCAGCCTATACAAAAGTCAGTGCCTCTGCCGTCGCGATGACAAAACGCCTGATCTACGACATCGACGCCCTAGGTTTCTCCGACTCTATCGAAAAAGGCGTGCAGGTAAATGCAAAAGCCAGAATGAC
The DNA here is from genome assembly GCA_044221625.1 of Pyrinomonadaceae bacterium. Lineage (GTDB taxonomy): Bacteria > Acidobacteriota > Blastocatellia > Pyrinomonadales > Pyrinomonadaceae > OLB17. The sequence goes on from JBGAOU010000031.1 coordinate 32,290, forward strand.
CGACGATTGTAAAAAGGGAATCGCCAGGTTTTTGGAGAAGTAGATCACTTTTGTGTGGCTCTGCCTATCGATGTGCGGAAAAGCTCCGCTTTTCCGTCAGATTATTAAATGATTGTGCGGCTATGCCGCCGCTCCTTTCGTCGCGAAGAACGGCGGCATAGTCGTAAGGCTAGTTTAGGAGCCTCTCTGGAAGCAGAGCTTCGTCGCTCATCGAATGGCATAGCCTAAAGCAAGAACGAACTTCAAGGTCTAGTTGGTTCACAAAGTCAATGTCTGTTTCGTTTCTGACGGTGGCATTAAATTCTTGGGCACAACCACTGGGGCAAACTTCGCATTCAACCTCCAGGAGTTCGTTAATCTCAACTCGACAATTTGTTTCGTCAAGCGTCCCTTCGTTAGCGTTGTGGAGAGGAACAAGCCGTCCGAACTAATTAAAAGTATCTCTTCTGAAAACCTTTGGTTCGCTGGGTCGGTTCCAAAGATCTCAAACTTGCGATAGGCTTTGACCTTTCGTCCTTCAACCGTCTTTTCTTCAACGCTGAATTTAATGGACGTCGGAGTTTCTGGACGATAAACCCTAATGGAACGCGGGCACTCATACATTTGAGGACCCGTCTAAGTCTTGCCGTCCGAGCTGCAATATACATTATCTCCGTGTCCTGTACGAAGTTGATATGACGTTTCAATCTTGCCATTCTCTGTGTTCGTAAAGGTCTGTCGTTCCACGCCGGATGCTTGCCTTTCTGATACATGGAGCGAGATGGGTACAAGAACACCGTCTTTTAATACTTCCGTTGAAAACGTGTGAATAAACGGAAAATACAAGTTGGTTTCGATCAATGCAAACTGATAAGCCTTGTCGTAATCTTCCGAACTTATTGGCGATGACTGTGCAGAAACCGAGAAAGCGAATAACAGAGTGATTAACGAGATTCTAAGGAAATGCATATTGGTCAATTATGCCTCCACGATATCAACTTTCGTTTCAATCAGCGATTTTGGAATCAAAGCCGGGAAGTAGGCCATGATCTCTTCGACTTTGGGGCGGCCGTCGCTTATGGTTTTGGTATGCCTAGATCCTTGCATATCTTGAGTATGAGATTGTCATTAACCTCACGATGTCTTGGAACTGCCGTGCGTCGATTTTGCTCGGCATTGATCCACCATGAATGGCGGGCTCCTTCGCGGAGAAGTTCGCAGCCATGATCGCGGAGGTGTTTTGTTAAGTCCCGGAGCTTCACGCTGCAATGAGAGCTTCTTCGAAACCGACGCCGGCCATTCGACGAGCATCTTCGCGATTGAATTCGAGTGCTTCGGCGAGCGTGACGCGCAAGGTTTCCATCAACTCTTCGCGAGTGGCTTCCTGACAATTAACTCCCGGAACTTCTTCGATCCAACCGATCCACCAATCTCCGTCTTGCTTAACGACCGCAGTGTATTCGTTTTTCATACTGAGATTGTACTTCGAAAGGTGAAATGAGTCTATACTTTCTGGCCGCCCGCTGACGCAGGTTGCTCTTATATAACGCATGGCGACAACGGGCGTGTTTTAGCATCTGCCAATCGCAAGTTCCTCCAAAATGTATTGTTGTACTGCTTGAGGAGAACATTGTAAGACCAAAATGGCTTTCTTTGAAGAGAAAATACGTTCCCGCAGACCCGCACAACGCCCTTGTGCGGCCTTACAACGTTCCTGTGCGAGCGTGCGAGGTTCTTGTGGAAGTGCTCAACGTTCTTGTGTGGGTGTTCAACGTTTCTGTGAAGGCGTGCGAGATTCCTTGCAATGCGTTTCAGATCGCATCGCTATTTCTTTTTTAAGGCTTCTTCGTTAATTCGATCACGCACTCTAATAAATTCGGGTGTTTGAATGTATATGTCAGGGTTCTCATTAGTCACCACTTCGACTACAAAATCACGGCATTTCCACTCTGACTGGAAAGGCTCCCAAAAGGTGGGTAATCCAATCGTCGAAGAAATAAGTTTCCAGAAATTATCGCGATCTCGTGCCTTGTCCAACGATCTGAACTTGGGCTCAATACGTCCGACTTTATCATTGATAAACGTGACGTTGACTCTATAAGCATCCGAAGTCCAAGCCCAAATATATGCGGTCTTAAATGTGTCAGGCCTTTTGTATAGAGTATGTATCTTGACTTTGGGATAGAGGACTTGAAAGTCTTTTAGCGACATTCCAAGCTGTACGCCGCTAATCTTAGGTGAGTCGGAAATTCCGATCTTGCACTGAGGCGAACAAACATCATCGACGATCTTGTAACTAGCCTCTTCCGATGTCGAGCCGAACGACGGAAGGTACGGAGCCGAGAATATCTCGGTAGGAGCAACACCCCTTGATTGCGCAACGAACGCCGCGAATCGTATTGGCGCCTTGCCTTCAAATGGACCGAAGCCAGCGTCAGAGTCGAGAATCTCTCCCGCTTTAAGTATTCGAGGCGTCCGTTCCCAGTCGGACATTTTGCTCCAAGGTACTCTGCGAACAGGTTCGCCGGTACCATATTCCCAATCGCAAACATTAGGGTTTCGCCGTTGGATGCCACTTAGAGCATAAAAATCGTCGCCAAGCTTTTGTCCATAAAGGATTAAGTCCGATCCGCTAATATTCTCAAGTCGTAATGTAACCTTCCAGTAACTAGTACCAGCGTGCCCGCACCCTTTGCAATACACGGCAGGCCCGAAAGGATAGAACTTTACCAATGAGTCCTGAGCAAGCGCGGTTACGTCTAGAACGTAAAACGAAAAGATGATGAGAATACAGTTTCTAATCAATGGGTGAATCATTACTATGTCAGAGTCTCCAAAAAAATCCTTTCGTTGTACAGGGAACCCAAAAACCTCACGCCTCGATGATCTCGACTTTTGGGGTGATGAGGGATTTGGGGATCAGGGCGGGGAAGTAGGCCATGATCTCTTCGACTTTGGGGCGGCCGCCGGCGAAGCCTGTGACTGAGGGCGGGCCGGTTAGGATGAGCGGGGCGATCTCTTTGGTAAAGCGTTCGACGTCGGCACGGTTCGGGCCGCGGACGGCGATGCGGAGTTGGACTTCGGGATAGGTCGGAACCCGCTGCGTGAGCGGCGGGCCAGTTCGTTGATCGTCAGACTGGCCGCCCGCTGACGCAGGCGGTTCTGACAAGTGGCCATGCGTTGCATTCACACCGACGAATTCGGTGAGGATGAGGTCGAATTTCAGACCTAGGTTATCCAAACGTTCACGAAGGATCTTGTCCGCAGCTTTAGCTTTTTCCAAAGCATCGGGCCAGGAATAGACCAATGTGCCGACGGATTTGTAGCCGTCTTGGTAGGCGATGCTGACTTTGTAGAAATCGGTGTTCGGGTTGCCTTCGATGCCGAAGACGCGAACCTTGTTCTCGCCTGCGTCCTCGAGATTGATCGACGAAAAGTCGGCGACGACGTCGGGCGTGATGTACGCCTTTGGGTCGCCCATTTCGTAAAGAAGCTGTTCGGTGACGCTCGGCACATTGACGCGGCCGCCGGTGCCTTCGTGTTTGGTGACGATGAACTCGCCGTTCGGCGAAACCTCGACGATAGGGAAGCCGATGTTCGCCATGTCGGGAATTTCCTGCCATTTGTACTGGCAATTGCCGCCCGAAACCTGAGCACCACATTCGATAATGTGGCCGGCGATGGTTCCGGCGGCGACGCGGTTCCAGTCGTCGAAAGCCCAACCAAACTCGTGCATCAGCGGAGCAAGCGTCAAGCCCGTGTCCGTAAGGCGTCCGCCGACGATGATGTTCGCACCTTTATCTAAAGCTTCCACCAATGGAGCGGCTCCGAGTTAGACGTTGGCGGACTGAACGCGGTCGCGGATCGCCGACAATGGCGTGCCGTCGTCCATCGAGTTGATCTCAACGCCTTGGGCGAGAAAGTCATCGAGTTGCCCTAGAATGTCGTCGCCCGTGACGACGCCGATCTTTACTTTGCCGGAAAGGCCGAGGTTCTGTGCGACATCCTTGATCGCAGCCGCACAGCCGGGAACGTTGACACCGCCGGCGTTCGATAGGACTTTGATGTTCTTTTCGACGCAATCTGGCAGGATCTCTTGCATCAGGCTGACGAAATCGCGTGCGTAGCCCGCCTTCGGATCGCGGAACTTCTGTTTCTGGACGATCGACATCGTCACCTCGGCGAGGTAATCAAGCATCAAGTAATCGATCGGGCCTTTGCGAACCTGATCGATCGGCGCCGTCAAAAGATCGCCCCAAAAACCCTGTCCACCCGCGACACGAACCTTTTCTTTCATATCTAACAATTAGAAAACAAAATAGAAAGGCGGTCAACAAGTCCGCATTTGATCGGACCGGTTGACCGCGACTATTAATACCGCCCTTGCTGACGGGCGATGAACCTCGATCAATAGACCGCCCGCTTGGTCACGCGATAGCCTTTCTTGACGCCTCGCTTGGTCTTGTGAAAGGTGTACTTGGTTCCGCGTTTGGTCTTGTGTGCGACCCACTTTCCGCCACGCCAGCCTTTCACCGTCACCCATTTTCCCCCGCGATAGACGCGGCGAACCGGGCCGACCCGCTTTTTACGCTTCACCGTAACGGTTTGAGCCTGCGCCGAAAACGGGTTGTTTGAGGACAAAGTGTCCCCGACAAACGCGATACCGACGATCATCAGCGAAGCTAAGATCGCGGCCATGAATTTGTTTCTCATCAATTTACTCCTTTACTTGATAGATCCCGCAAACAGAAAAAAGCGGTACGTCGATCATACCTCGGTTCGGACGTTCTCGTTGATAAACTTGACGATATCCTCGGTCGAGGTGCCGGGCAAAAAGACTTCCGAGACGCCTTTGGACTTTAATGTAGCGATATCCTCGTCCGGCACGATGCCGCCGACGAGTACAAGCGTGTCGTCCATGCCGTTCTCACGCAGCAGATCGACGATCCGCGGGCATAGAGTGTTGTGTGCGCCGCTAAGGATCGAAATCCCGACCGCGTCGACGTCTTCCTGCAGGGCGGCGGTCGCGATCATCTCGGGCGTTTGTCTGAGGCCGGTGTAGATGACCTCCATTCCGGCGTCGCGCAGGGCGCGTGCGATGACCTTTGCCCCGCGATCGTGTCCGTCGAGGCCGGGTTTGGCTACCAAAACTCTGATCTTTCTATCGCTCATACGTGAAATCAGTATATTAACGAGCAAGCCTGGCGAGCAAACCGCCGCGTTTGATAAATGGTTTTATTTGCTCCCAAGTGTACATGAACGTCCCCGACGGTTCCAATGCCCGGATGACATGCGGGAACCCATAGTTGTAGGTAAACGTAACGCCATCTTTCGTAACCGCAAAGCCCTCGAGATTGACCGCCTTAAAATCGGCGTATTCAAACAGATGGGCCGGATCGGGTTCCTGGTAATCGGGTTCTTTCTTGATCTCCTCGATCGAGGCTGCGATCTCCGCCTTTTGGTCCTTTTTGATCATCGCCACGAGGCCGGGGATATTGGTAAAGACCGACGACGGTTTAACGGCGATTCCGGTCCGGGCATCGACGACCACCGTCCGCGTCGTACTGGTCGGATACGCGGCCGTTCCTTCCATCGATTGCGAAACGCAGATCACGCCCCGGTCGTTGTACCTGACCTCAAAGTCCGTCGATTCGAGCCACTGAAATTCGCCCATTTCCTCTTTGAGGCTGATGCTGAGGACCGAGATCGGGCCGATGGCGTTAGCGATCTTTCGGGAAAGTGCCGGCGTTGCGGCCTTTACGACCGGAAACGCGACGGTAAATGTCTTTTTGAAATCGGAGATCGGTTTCGGACGTTTATACGTAACCGTCTTTTTGGTGATAGTGACGCTTTGGGCAAAGGCCAGCGTCGAAAATACCGCGATCAATGCCGCGGCGAACAATACTCTAGTTCTCATAGCTTTTTGCAAGATCCATATTTGGCGAACCGAGGATACATCTTAGCTTGTTGCCAAGGCCCGGCTGCCGTTTCACGGCTTCGGCCATCTCAAACCACGCGTGTGTGTTTATCCACAGCGGGTTGTAGCTCTTGATCGGTTTTATGATGCCGTAACGCGGTGTTTCGCTTTCCTCGATGAAGGAATTGAACATCCGGTCCCAGATGATCAGTACGCCGGCGTAATTCCTGTCCAGATACTGTTCGTTGACGCCGTGATGGACGCGATGGTGCGACGGAGTATTGAAGATGTATTCGAACCAGCGAGGGAATTTGTAGATCAGTTTTGTATGTATCCAGAACTGATATATGAGGTTAAATCCGTGCATCGTCGCGAACATCCACGGAGCAAACCCCGCGAGCATCAGCGGAGCGTAAAACAACCAGTGCAAAATGCCCGAAAACCAGCTTTGACGAACGGCGACCGAGAGATTGTATTGTTCGCTCGAGTGATGAACGACGTGAAAGTTCCAGAACAGCCGTGATTCATGGCTGACGCGATGAAATACGTAATACAGAAAGTCATCGCCGATAAAAAGCAGCACCCACGTGTACCACGCCTCGGCAGGGAATTTGTACGGAGCGAGGTCGTACATGAAAAGATAAATGTATCCGGTGCCGAGGCCGAACAACGCTCCGAAAACGACGCTCATAAACCCGAGGAAGATATTTCCCCATGTATCTTTGCGGTCACGGTACTCGCCCGAGCCCTTCCAGTGGTGCCACAGGGCCTCGCCCGCGATCAGCAGGGCAAAGAATGGAATGGCTAAGACGGTTGGGCGCAACATCAAATAAAGAATAATGAATTTCGAATAAAGAATAAAGAATGCCGCGTCCCGGTGACCTAATGAGTTGCCACTAGCTTTAGCTAGTGGACATCTGGACCTCAGAATTCGTAGCGGACTTTAGTCCGCCGATGGTTTGGGCTAAAGCCCTGAGCTAATTGTTTGCACCTTTTCCACTAGCTGAAGCTAGTGGCAATTCAAAAAAAACAGGAAACAGAGTAAGATTTCCCCTAGAACATCATGAAACGCATCCTCAAGTACATTGCACTCGCCGTCGCCGTCGTTTTTCTCGTGCTTCAGATATTTCAGATCGACAAGACCAATGCCGCGGTCAATGCTAACGAGACGATCGAGTCGGTCACATCAGTGCCGCCGGACGTCAAGATCATCCTCGGCAAGGCCTGCAATGATTGCCACACCAATACGACGCGATATCCGTGGTACTCATACATCCAACCGAACGGATGGTTTCTCAAAAACCATATCGACGACGGCCGCCGCCACCTGAATCTGTCCGTATTTGCCACCTACGAAGCAAAAAAGCAGAAGAAAAAACTCGAGGAGATCTGCGAACAGGTCGAATCCGGCGAGATGCCCTTGCCATCGTACACCTGGATCCACCGCGAAGCTGTCCTGACCGATTCCGAGAAGAAGGCCCTGTGTGATTGGACGAAGACGGTTGGAAGTAGCCAGTAGTTGGTGGTCAGTAGGCGGTGACTGGTGGCAAGTAGCCGGTAGTTGGTAGGAAGTAGCCGGTAGAGAGATCTGAAAACATCTTCGAATGGTCTTGGCTCTTTTGAGTTGCCACCAGCTTTAGCTAGTGGATAGCGGTCTGTTATGAACCTCAGCGGACTTCAGTCCGGCGTGTATTTGGGCTAAAGCCCTTAGATATTTTGCAGATCCTTTTCCACTAGCTAAAGCTAGCGGCAGCTCATAAATACATCAGATCCAAAGCAAAAAGCCCGCGGCCGGCGGGCTTTATCTCTTACTTGTAACCTGTCACCTGTCGCTTGTAACTACGGATTCAGCGTCACATAAACGGGATCGGACACCTGGCCGTAATCCTCGTTGCCCTTGCGGAGCTGGACGCGGGTTTGGATCTGTTCAGGTTCGCCCGGCGTTGTGAGTGCGACGTGGATATC
>JBGAOU010000003.1:0-170161 GCA_044221625.1 Pyrinomonadaceae bacterium
GTCTATCGAGTCGAGCGAGTCTGTCGAGACCGTCGGGACAGCGTGGACAGCCAGGACAGCCAGGACAGTCAGGACAGCCAGGACAGCTAGGACAGCGTGGACAGCGAGGACAGTCAGGACAGCGAGGACAGTCAGGACAGCGTGGACAGTCGAAAAAGTCTGGCGAGTCTGGCGAGTCTATCGAGTCGGTGGAGTCGGGAGAGTTGGGTGTGGGTTATTGTTTTTCGAGTATTACCTGGGCGATCGCGTGGTCGGCGGTGTGTGAGAGGGCGATGTGGACGGTGTCGGCGCCGAGGGCGTCGAGCAGGCGTTTTGCTTCGCCGGTGATCTCGAGCGACGGCACGCCGCCGCTGCCCGAGACGACCTCGACATCGAGCCACGAGATCTTGCCCCGCCAGCCGGTCCTAAGGGCTTTTAGGAACGCCTCTTTGGCCGCAAATCTCGCCGCGTACGACTGGGCGGCGGCGACGCCCTTTCTGTCACAATACTCACGCTCGGCCGTGGTAAAGACGCGTGTGGCGAACCGCGGCGTTCTTTCCAACGCCTCGCGTATGCGATAAACTTCCACAATGTCGATGCCTGTCGAGATGATCATTAGTGAAGACACGAGTTTAACCGAAAGCGGATTCGTTTGGCGAGAGCACGGCGGCGTAAAGGTGCTGGTCTGTAAGCCGCTCGAGGACGCGGGCTTTGCCAACGGGTTTTCGACGCGGCTCGGCGGCGTTTCGCCGTTTCCCGACGGCGACCTCAATCTCGCGGGTTTTAACGAGGATACGGCCGAGAATATCTATGAGAACCGACGCCGATTCCTGAGCGTTTTTGACGGCGAATACAAGCTCGCGATGGTCTGGCAGGTACACGGCAGCGACATCAAGGCCGTTCGCGATATGAATGACATCGGCGACTCGGAGGAGAACGCCGACGCCGTCATCTCGAACGTCCCGGGCGTTCTGGCCGGTGCCAAGACCGCCGATTGCGTGCCGGTGCTGATAGGCGACCCGCGGACCGGTGCCTTTGCCGCCATTCACGCCGGCTGGCGCGGAACCGTGCGGTCGATCGTCAGCAAAACGGTCGCGGCGCTACGCTCTGAGTTCGGTTCCGACCCGGCGGACATGATCGCCGCCATCGGGCCGGCCGCCTGCGGGCGAAACTACGAGATCGGCCAGGACGTGATCGACGATTTTGCCGCGAGTTTCGCCGACAGCGGGCGTTACTTTGAACCGACGCGTCCGGGCCACGCGCTTGTCGATCTGCACGCGGCCAACCGCGACCAGCTGATCGCCGCCGGCGTCGGCGAAGAGCGGATATTTACCGCACCGTTCTGCACGATGGAGCGGCTCGACCTGTTCTTTTCGTACCGAAAAGAAAAAAAGACGAACGGCAAGACCGGTCGTCTTTTATCAGTGATCGGGCAGCGGCAGCCGGGCTAGTTGACCCTTGCCGTCAGCGTAACCTCTTTGGTCTTAGGCGGATAGCACACTTCATCGGTGCACGCCTGGTACTTGACCGCGACGCGGACCGAGACGCGGTTGCCGCGAAACGTCGTCGGGACCGTTATGTTAAAGCCAAATGACGTTCGGCCCTCGTAAACGTTGATCGTATTTTCCGAGAACGAGAATTTGCGGTTCTTGCCCCGCGGATAGCTGACCGGGCCGATCTTGACGCCCGGAGCCGAAGCCCGCACGACGGTCGCCACCGCGTACTCGCTGTTCGGCCGGTTCGAGTTGACGTGCAGCCCGCCCGGAATGCTGAGCACGACGGTCGCCCGTGCCGCCTTGCCGCGGGTGACGGCACCGCCCGCGATCGATCCGCTGACCGATTGGGCACTGATGTTTGAAAACGCGGCCGCGGCCGCCATTAGGACAATTACAAGACTCAGGTTTTTGATCTTCATAAATATATTTTAGTTATTTTACGATAAATGACGCGATCATTGCCTCGACCTTGGCGCCGAGATCTTCGTTGATATCCTCGAGCGTGCGGGCCTTGAGTTCGACCACGGAGCCGTCCTTTTCGGCCAGTTTGTACACTTCGCGAAACCCGACGCCCTTTTCGACCGACTCGGCCTCGACGACGACGTACTTGCGGCCGTCGATGACCTCGGGCGTTTCGGAAACGGGCCGCACCGCCTCGCGAAGCGCCGCGACGGCGTATTTCAGGTTGCGGTTGCGGTAAACGCGTGCCTCGAGCCTCGCGGCCTTGAACTCGGACGCCTCGCCGACGCCGAAATCCTTGGAATACGCCTCAAACTCGAGCCCGTCCGGCGGAGCGATGACGTTCAGAAATCCCTCGGGCTTTTCGACCGAGAACCACTCGTTCTCGACCGTCTCGGGCTCAAACGCCTCGGCCGCGACACGCTTGATGCGCGTCGAGGCATAGACCATCAGGGCGACGAGTATCAGACCGGGGATCAGAAGTTCCATATAGATCGTACGCGGGCGGCGCGGCAAATGTATCTCCGCCGCGGCCGGCGTTTATTCGCTGCTGCCGGCGGCCGTACCGCGGGCCTCGTCCATCGCGGCCAGTTGGCCGCACGCCGCGTAAATGTCGCGGCCCCGCGGCTGCCGCACGTAAGCGGACACGCCGCGAGATTCCAAAATGCTCTTAAAACGTTCAACGCTCTCGGGCGTCGACGAGTTGTAGTTGAGTTTTTCGGCGCCGTTGTGCGGGATGAGGTTGATCTTGACCCGCGACAGTTGATAGCGGTCGAGCAGCCGTGCGAGTTCGGCCGCGTCGGCCGGCGAATCGTTGACGCCGCCGAGCATCACGTATTCAAACGTGAACCTTTCGCCGCGGCGAAGCGATCCTTCAAATTCCTTAGCGGCCGACATCAGTTCGCCGAGGTCCCAACGCTTGTTGATCGGCATCAGCTTGTCGCGAAGCTCATCGCGGGCCGATGAGAGCGAGATGGCGAGATGCGGCCGATTCTCGAGCCGGGCAAACTCGTGGATCTTCGGCACGATGCCGGCCGTCGATATCGTCACGCGGTTGGGCACGATAAAGAGCCCGTTCTCGTCGGCCATGATCTCGAGGGCGGCGATCAGGTTCTCAAAATTCAGGAACGGTTCGCCGGCGCCCATACCGACGAGATTGGTGCCGTGTGGCGTTTCACCGCCGACGCCGTAGACGTCGTTGAGCACGATGATGATCTGTTCGACGATCTCGCCGACCGTCAGGTTGCTGAGCAGGCCGAGCTTGGCCGTCAGGCAGAAATCGCACTTGAGCGGACAGCCCGACTGCGACGAAAAGCAGATCGTATCGCGGCTCTCGGTCGGGATGAAGACCGTCTCGACCGGGTTGCCGGCGGCCGTTTTCATCAGATAGCGTCGTGTGCCGTCGGTCGAGATGTATCGCGCCGTGACCGTTAGCCGCGAGATGTCGGCCGCCTCGGTGAGCCTCGCCCTAAACCGTTTTGGCAGATCGGTGATGTCGTCAAACGAGCGCAGGCGCCGCTGGTGGATCGCCTTAAAGATCTGATCGGCGCGGTAACGCGGCTCGCCGAGTTCGGCGGCAAGCTCGACAAGCTCGGCCGGCTTGAGGCCCGTAATGTGTATCTTCTCGGTCACAGCCTTTTATTTTAGCGTAAATGGGCCGAATGTGCTTGCCGGCCAACTTTGCTAGAATCTCAAACGGGAGATCGTGATGGCGGGCATTCACCGAATTGCGTTGATAATGTTGGTGTCGGCCGCGGTGCTTTCGACGGCCGGATGCGGGTTTGTTTACCAGCGTCCCGCGGCCGAGCGGGCTCCGGGTGACATGCCGGCGGCGGCGCCGGCACCCAGGATAGGGCTTCTGCCCTTCGGCAACCCGACGAACGCGACGGCCGATCCGTCAAACGCCGACAATTACCTTATCGTCCGCGAGTCGGCCGTGATCTCGTACAATAACTCACGCGGAACGGCCAACTGGGTCGCGTGGCGGACGCGTGCCCGCGATCTGGGCGAGTCGATCCCGCGAAGTATGTTCGAGCCGGATCCGGCGTTGCCAAAAGGGTTTCGCCGCATCGGTTATTACGATTATTCGGGCAGCGGTTACGACCGCGGCCACCTGCTGCCGAGTGCCGATCGATTCGGCAACCGCGAGCAGAATGCTGAGACATTTTATCTCTCGAACATCGTTCCGCAGGCCGGCGACCTCAATCAATTTCCGTGGAATGACCTCGAATCATATGCCCGGTCACTCGTGCGGCGGGGCAGCGAACTTTATACGATCGCCGGCGTCTATGGCGAGCAGGAGCGGATCAAGGGCAAGCTGACCGCACCTACGAACTGCTGGAAAGTGATAGTCGTATTCCCGCGGGGACAGAGTGTCGATTCGATAACCAATATCACGCGCGTCATCGCCGTCGATATGCCCAATGTCGAGGGCATCGCCGATGACCGTTGGCAAAAGTACCGGACGACCGTCCGGGCGATCGAGCAAAATGCGGGCGTCGATCTCTTCAGTACGCTGCCGCGTGAGCTGCAGGACAGGATCGAGACGCGGGCCGACGGCAATTGAGAAACGCTCCCGCTGGTGTAATATGTCGTTATGAAAACACTGATACTGACGCTGCTGATCACCCTATTTTCGCTTCAGACCGTTATGGCTCAAACACCGAAAGAAGCCGACCCGAAGGACGTGGCATCGCTCGACGCAATTATGAAGGCCGTTTACGATGTCATCTCGGGCGATGCCGGCGTGCCCCGCGACTGGGCCCGCTTTCAGTCGCTCTTTCACAAGGACGTGCGGCTTATCCCGGCCGGCAAGAATGCGCAGACCGGCGTCTTTGGGGCAAATGCCCTGACGCCCGCCGACTATGTTAAGCGTGCCGAGCCGGCGTTTGCCAAGGACGGGTTTCACGAACGCGAGCTTGCCCGCCACGTCGATATCTACGGCAATATCGCACAGGTCTTTTCGACCTATCACGCCTTTCGCAAGAGTGACGACAAAAAGCCGTTCCTGCGGGGCATCAACAGCTTTCAACTGCTCAATGACGGCAAGCGTTGGTGGGTCGTGACGATCTACTGGCAGGCCGAAACGCCGGATAACCCGATCCCGAAAAAGTATCTGAAGTCGCGTGACTAAGGGACATTTTGCGGGCCGCCGGGTCCTGACAGCCGAGTTAATTGGATGAATCCAGAACAGATATTTACGATCGTAAACCTCGTCGCCATCGCCGGTTGGCTGCTGATCGCGATCCTGCCGCGTTGGCGATATACGCGGATGATAGTGCTTTCGGGTGCGGTACCGCTTCTGCTCGCCGTGCCGTACACGGTCCTGATCGTCCTGTATTTCGGGCAGGCTGAGGGCGGGTTCGGGTCGCTGGCGGACGTAATGAAGCTGTTTACAAACGAGTGGGCCGTGCTCGCGGGCTGGATACATTATCTGGCGTTTGACCTGTTCGTCGGCAGTTGGGAGGTCAAGGACGCGCAGGAGCGAAACGTGCCGCACCTCTGGGTCATACCGTGTCTGGTGATGACATTTATGCTCGGCCCGATCGGGCTATTGGCGTACAGTGTCCTGCGTTTATTCCCGCAGAAGGGAGACGACGTGATCTGACCCGCGGGCCAAGCGCGCGAGCGGCCGCCGGAGCGGCCGCTGACGTTTGCTTGGGTTCTATAACAGGATCGCCGCCTGTGCCGCGGCCAGCCTGGCGATCGGCACGCGGAACGGCGAGCAGCTGACATAGTTCATTCCCAGCTTGTGACAGAACATAACGCTGTCGGGGTCGCCGCCGTGTTCGCCGCAGATGCCGACCTTCAGCTTGGGCTTTTCTTCGCGGCCGCGTTCGATGCCCATGCGGATCAGTTCACCGATGCCGTCGGTGTCGATCGTCTGGAACGGATCGTACGGCAGGATGCCGAGGTCGAGATATTTCGGCAAAAATCCGCCGATGTCGTCGCGGCTGAATCCGAAGCTCATCTGCGTTAGGTCATTGGTGCCGTAGCTGAAAAAGTCGGCGACCTTTGCCATGAGTCCGGCGCGGATCGCGGCCCGCGGCGTTTCGATCATCGTACCGTACAGATACGGTATCTTTTTGACCTTCATCTTGGCGCATACTTCCTTGTAAACGCGGTCGACGACGACCTTTTGGTGCGACAGTTCGTTGAAGGTGCAGGTGACCGGGATCATGATCTCGGGCAGTGCCTTCTGGCCGGCCTTGATCAACTCGGCGGTCGCCTCAAAGATCGCCCGGACCTGCATCTCGGTTATCTCGGGATAGCTGATGCCGAGACGGACGCCGCGATGGCCGAGCATCGGGTTGTTTTCGTGAAGAGCGATGACGCGGCGTTTGAGCACGTTCATACTGATGCCGAGCACCTTGCTTAATTCGTGCAGTTTGGCCTTGTCATGCGGGACAAACTCGTGCAGCGGCGGGTCGAGCAGACGGATGGTGACGGGCAGGCCCTTCATTACCTTTAGCGTGTCCTTGATGTCCTTTTTGACATATTTGGCGAGCTGATTTAGTGCCTCGCGGCGTTCTTTTTCCTCCTTGGCGACGATCATACTTCGCAGGTGAAAGAGTGGTTCCTCGCCGCCCTCGCCGTAGAACATATGCTCGGTCCTAAACAGGCCGATGCCCTCGGCCCCGAATTTCATCGCCTGTGTCGCGTCTTCGGGCGTTTCGGCGTTTGCACGGACGCCGAGCACCTTGACCTTGTCGACCAGCTTCATCAGCTGCGTGTATGAGCGGTTCTTGTCGAGGTCGATGGCGACGAGCGGCATCGTGCCTTCGTAAACGAGGCCCTTTGTGCCGTTAAGGCTGAGCCAGTCGCCCTCGTGGATGACGGTGCCGTCCTTGGTCTTGAATGTACCGGCTTCGCGGTTGATCTCGATATCGCCGCAGCCGACGATACAGCATTTGCCCCAGCCGCGGGCGACCAGTGCGGCGTGCGAGGTCATACCGCCCTTGGTGGTCAGAATGGCCTGCGATTTGTGCATGCCGTCGACGTCCTCGGGTGAGGTCTCCTCACGAACGAGGATCACCTTTTCGCCCTTTTGCGCCCACGTCACGGCGTCGGCTGACGAAAACACGACGCGGCCGAGAGCACCGCCGGGGCCGGCGGGCAGGCCCTTGGCGATCGGTTTGGTGACGACCTCGGCCTTGGGGTCGAGCATCGGCAGCAGCAGTTCGACCAGCTGATTGGGTGCCACGCGCATGACCGCCGTTTTGATGTCGATCAGCTTTTCGGCATACATCTCGGCGGCCATTCGGACCGCCGCGACGCCGTTACGCTTGCCGACGCGGCACTGCAGCATATACAGCTTTCCGCGTTCGATGGTGAACTCGATATCCTGCATGTCCTTGTAATGCCGTTCGAGCCGTTTCTGAAAATCAAACAACTCCTTGTAAAGAGCGGGCATCAGCTTTTCGAGCGTGGTGAATTTGCGAGACTGATCGTTCTTGGAATACTCGTTGACGGGCGCCGGTGTGCGGATGCCGGCGACGACGTCCTCGCCCTGGGCGTTGACGAGATATTCGCCGTAAAATTTGTTCTCGCCCGAACCGGGATCGCGGGTAAAGGCAACGCCCGTGCAGCAATCTTCGCCCATATTGCCGAAGACCATCGCCTGGATGTTGACCGCCGTGCCCCATTCATCGGGGATATTCTCGATCCGCCGGTACTCGATCGCCCGCTTGCCGTTCCAGCTGCTGAAAACGGCGCCGATGCCGCCCCAGAGCTGTTTTTCCGGGTCGTCCGGAAACTCGGAACCGAGCACTTTCTTGATGGTCTTTTTATAATCGGCGACCAGCTTTTTGAGGTCGGCCGCGGTCAGGTCAGTGTCGGTGGTATAGCCGTTCTGATGTTTGACGTGGTCGAGCTTTTCGTCGAGCAGCTTGCGGATGCCCTTGCCGCCCTTCGGCTCAATGCCGGCGGCCTTTTCCATTACCACATCGGCGTACATCATTATCAAACGCCGATATGCGTCATAGGCGAATCGCTCGTCGCCGCTCTGGGCGATCAGGCCGCCGATCGTGTGTTCGGTCAGGCCGATGTTGAGCACCGTCTCCATCATTCCGGGCATCGAGCGGCGTGCGCCCGAGCGGACCGAGACGAGCAAAGGGTCTTTCGGGTCGCCGAACTTGCGGCCGGCGAGCTTTTCCATTTTTCGGATCGCCTTATCGGCCTCGTCCCTGAGAGTTGCAGGGTACTTTTTGCCGTTTTCGTAAAAGTGCGTGCAAACCTCGGTCGTGATGGTAAATCCAGGCGGAACCGGGAGTTGGAGGTCAGGGTGGCCCGCCATTTCGGCCAGGTTCGCACCTTTTCCGCCCAGAAGGTTTTTCATCGATTCGTTGCCTTCTGCCTTGCCGCCGCCAAAGAAATATACGAATTTTTGATTTTTATTAGGTTTTGCCATAGGTCAAATATAGAGTGCTATGCAAATTTTAGCGACACGGTGCCGGCGAGAATATGACGAATGTCACAAATTTAAATACTGTCGCCGGCATCCGGAACCGCCCGCCGGGCGAATGACTTCTTTCGACAAAAACGGTAACGTCGATAAACACTTATGGCCGAACATATTTTGGAACGCGAATTGACGCTGGCCCTGCCGAGGGACGAGGCGTTCGCATTTTTTGCCGACGCCGGAAACCTCGAGCGGATCACGCCGCCCGAGTTGAATTTTCACATAATCACGCCTCAGCCGATCGACATCCGGCAGGGCAGCCTGATCGACTATAAATTGCGGATGCGCGGTATTCCGATGAGTTGGCGCACCGAGATCTCGGTCTGGGAACCGCCGTTTCGATTTGTCGATCAGCAATTGAGAGGGCCGTACACGCAGTGGATACACACGCACACATTCACCGAGATCTCGCCCGATGAGACGCTGATCCATGATGAAGTGCGTTATCGCCTGCCGCTCGAACCGGTGGGCGACATCATACATTTCCTGATCAGAAAGGAGCTTGATCACATCTTTGACTTTCGGCAAAAGGCGGTCGCCGAGATACTCGGCAAAAAATTAGCCGAGGCATCCGATATTCCGTCCGTACCCTGTTAAGATTAAATGCAGGTAAGGAGTTGAATATTGGCTGTGCAGAAAATTCTGATCGTCGAGGACGAACAACATCTGGCTGACGGTTTGCGGTTCAACCTCGAGGCTGAGGGCTTTGAGGTCGAGGTAGCCGTTGACGGAGCGATCGCTCTAGAGCGTTTGGCCACTGCCGCTTTCGACGCGGTCGTGCTCGATGTGATGCTGCCGAAAGTGGACGGATTTGAGGTCGCCCGTACGATGCGTGAGCGGGCCGATTACACCCCGATACTGATGCTGACGGCCCGCGGCCGGCCCGAGGACGTGCTGATAGGATTTGAAGCCGGGACGGACGATTATCTGGCAAAGCCGTTCGATCTGGAGATATTTCTTGCCCGGCTGAAGGGCCTTTTGCGGCGGCGGCAGTGGCTCGCCGGCGACGGCGGCAAGCCCGCGGTCGAGACCGTGATCAACGTCAACGGCCGCACTATCGATCTCGAAAACCTCGAACTCCGCCACGGTAACGAGTTGGTGCGGATGACGCTGATGGAGGCCAAACTGCTTCGCTACCTGATCGAGCACGAGGGCCGGGCCGTTTCCCGCAAGGTCATTCTCGAAGAGGTCTGGGAGCTGCAGGAGGACACCGACACACGGGCGATCGATAATTTTATAGTCCGGCTCCGCAGGCATCTCGAAGACCAGCCGAACGAACCGAAGATCGTCCAGACGGTCCGCGGCATCGGCTACAAATTCGTCTCCGATGCCGCTTGAACGGACGCCGCTATCTTACGTAGGCGTTCGGTGTTGCAAGGTCACCGGCGGCGCCCCATGTGAAATATAATCCGCCGCCGTCCGAACTCTTGCGGACGTACCAGGTCGAGTCGGACGGACGCCAAATAGCAAAATCGTACTTTCCGTCGCCCTCGTAATCGCCGATCACCGGCACATCACCGCTGACGCCCCAGGCTACGGCCATGAAATCATCGTTTGAGCTTTTGAGGACGTACCAGACACTGGTCGATGTGCGGAACACGGCGATGTCCGCTTTGCCGTCGCCGTCGTAATCACCGGCGGCTGTCTTGTCGCCCGCCATTCCGAATTGGCGAATATAGAACTGGCTGTCGGAGCTTCGCCACACATACCATACGCCGGTTGACGGACGGAATATCGCGACATCGTCCTTGCCGTCGCCGTCGAAATCGGCGGCCACGGGCCGGTCGCCGTTCGAGCCGAGCGTGCGAACGCTCAGAGAGTTGTCAGAGCTCTGCCGGATGTACCAATTGCCGTCACTCGGCCGCCAGACCGCTATGTCGGCCCTGCCGTCGCCGTCGAAATCACCCGGGACCGGTATGTCATTTGCCAATCCGAACTGCGTGAAATAGATCGGACGATTTGTCCGGTCAACAACGAACCAAAGTCCGTTTTCCGGACGGAAATAGGCAAAATCGGTGAGCCGGTCGCCGTCATAGTCGGCCGGGACGATGGTGTCGGTCGGCCTTGCAAATTTGAGGACCGCGGCCGAACTATTCAGCGACGAAACGTACCAGTTCGAATTGCTCGGCCGGAAGACCGAAAAATCGGTGCGGCGGTCGCCGCTGTAATCAAAGTAGTTGCCCTTGGCCACCTGACAGCTGTTGAGCAGTATCGAAATATCATTCGAACCGAAATTGACCGAAACTATGTCCGGCTTGCCGTCGGTGTTAAAATCCGCCGTGCGGACGGCGTTGGGATTTTCGCCGACGGTCACGTCGTTAGAGGTGACGCGGACGACATTGGTACCGCTCATCGCGGTCGCGTAGGTCTTGGTACCGCTGTTCAGGAAGTCGGCCGCCACGACCGAGATCGGGTTTGGGCCGCCGGATGGGTTGTTGGACGAGCAGAAGGTAAATATGCCGTTCGCGTTGCCGGTACAGCTGGTAACACTGTCCGAATTGTAATTGGCCACGATCAGGTCCGCGATACCGTCGCCGCCGAGGTCGGCGAGTTCGACGGCGACAGGGCCCGATCCGGTCGCGATATTCTGACTAAGCACGAACGTGCCGTTGCCGTTACCCAAAAACGTCGAGACGCTGTCCGAGCCGAAATTGGCGACTATCACGTCCTTGTTGCCGTCGGGATTAAGGTTGGCGGTCATGACGAATGACGGCTGTGTGCGGGTACGGATCGACGTGCCGGCCGTGAATGCGCCCGTGCCGGTGCCGAGCAGGACCGAAACGGTCCCCGAGAAAAAGCTGCCGAAGTTGGCGACGATGAGATCCTGTTTCGAATCGTTGTTAAAGTCGGCCGTGGCGATCGAGAGCGGACTTGCTCCGACAAAGAAATTAGACGGGGCACCGAAAGTGCCGTTGCCGTTGCCCGGATAGATCGCGACCGTGTTCGAACCGGAATTAGTGACCGCGAGGTCAAAATTATTGTCGGCATTGAACTTACCGGCGGCGATCGCGTACGGCCCCGAGCCGGCACTCAGCAGCGTTTGCGGCTGCATGGTGCCGTTGCCGTTGCCGAGCAGGATCGAAACGTCGTTCGACACCTGGTTGGTCACCGCCAGATCGGCCTTGCCGTCGTTGTTATAGTCGGCCACGGCGACATTGGTCGGATTGATGCCGACCGGGAAATTGGTCGGGGCGAATGACGCCGCGGAACAGCTGCCGGGCGGCGGCGGCGGGATCGGGCCGGTCGTTATATCGATGCTCCAACCGCCGGCGATCGAGCCCGATGTGGTCGTCGATGACGTCATCACGAACAGCCGCCATTCGCCGTTCGGGCTGAAACCGTTGAATATATTCAGCCCCGCACCACCGCTGAAATACGGCGCAAGCGGTGCCGGGCCGGGAAAGTACTGCGTCGTAAACGTATTATCTGTCGGCTTGTACGTGCCCGTCACGATCGGTATCGGGACGCTGTTTGCCGCCGAGTCGTCAAAGGTCAAATTGACGTTCGAAACGGCTGTATTGCTTCCGGCTCCGGCCATCAGGACGAGGCTGCGGCCGTTCGGGCTGACGAGCAGGAATCGGGACGACTGCGGATTGGCCAGGGTCAGGCCGGTAAGTGTTACGTTTATGTCGGTCACACCGCCGGTCTGGCCAGCTACGGAGATCGGTGTTCCGTACGGCGACGCGGGCCGGTTGTTATCGAACACGCCGATGAACGTGTTGTTGGCGAACGTGGCCGGTGCGCCGTCGGTGGTGATCGACATCGACCAGCCCGAGTTTATGCTGCCCGCACTCGATGTTGCGTCGTCGGCTACGTAAAGCGTCCAGTTGCCGTTCGGGTCGGTGCCGTTAAAGACCGACGCGAAGGTCGCCGCGTTCGGCTGGCTATACGGCCCGGCCGGTGCCGGCGAGGGAAACGTGTCCGCGACGGCGTCGCCGCTGGTCGGCTTGTAACTGCCGGTCTGCGGATCGGTGTTGGTTCCTATAGTGCCGGCCGCGTCATCGGCAAATGTCCAGACGCGGTCATCCACATTGATCGTACCCGAGGCGTCCGAGAGAAAGATGTACTTGGCGCCGGTCGGCCCGACCAGCAGGAGGTCGAGGTCGTTCATTCGCTGATGGCTGACGCCGTTGAGCGTGACGGCGACGCGGGTGATCGTCCCGGTCATACCCGCGACCGTGATCTGCGAGGGATAGACCGAGGCGGTCGTCGGTGCCGTTTGCGAAGGTACAGCGTTGATCGTCACGCTCGTGTTGTTGGAAAAGACCGTATTCGGCGTGACCGGCCGGACCTGAGCCGGAACGGCAGCCGTCACCGAAAAGACGATCAAGAGTACCTGAAAAAACGCCAACCGTGAACGACCGATATGATGGAACATAACTACCTCCGGTATTTCGACTTCTTAGCTGAACAGTACCACCATCCGCGGCCGCAATCAACGGCCTTCGGAGCGCGAACTGCGGCCGACGACCTTGACGGCACCTCGCCATTTTTCATGCAGCTCGAATCGCCAAATCTCGATCTCGGGGTCGATGGCGGCGGCAAAAAGTTCGACGTCGCGGTGAAAGCTCAACGCCGGTGCCGCCAGATAGACCAGCGACGGGCGGTCGATGATCTCGCGGCCGCCGAAAAGGTCGGCATCGGCGAGGATGCCGCGCCGCCGCTGAAGCTCGATCTTGCGCCAGTAGTCGGCCGCCTGAAATATCATCTCGCGGTCGGGTTTGGTCTTGAGTTCGATGATCACAAGACGGCCGTCCTTTCGCAGGGCGAGGAGGTCGATCTTGTCGTTGGACGAGCGAAACTGATTGTAGATCGGGGCGAGTATCAGGTTGTCATCGAGCAGCTTGACGTTGCGGCGAAGTATCGATTCGAGCCACGCTTCAGGTGCGGCCCGGTAAAGCCGGTGGCGGCGGTTGGGCGGCGAGGCCGAGCGGTGGAGTTCGAGTTCGGCAACGAGCGACGTTAGCTGGTCGGCGTTCTCGGCGGACAGTATCGGGCGGTTAGGCCCGATGCCGAACCACGTCCGCTCACGCCCGAGCACGGTTCGTACACGGGCGAAGGGCAGCCCGTTGAACCGCAGCGTTTCGCCCTGCTTTGAATAGACGATGTCGATATTGGCGGGTGAAAGTGCGATGATCGCGGCGGCCGTTTCGCCCGGACGCGGATCGGCCGGCAGGACCAGCTTTTTGGGCCGTTCACGCCAGAGTTCGCGGATGGTGCGCATCGGCAGTTCGACGAGACGCGGCGGATCGGCCTTACGCGACACCTCGACGACCGAGATCACACTTTTCCAGCGGGCGGTAAAAAGTGCGAGCAGTTTTTGCAGGTTTCGGGCGGGACGGCGTTCGGCGATGACCCAGATATCCAGGATCGGCTTCTTTTTTCGCGTGCTGAGTTTTTCGAACCAGAGTATGGCGGCCGCGGCCATCGTCTCGGCGTTCAGCTTGCCCGTTACATCGGCCATAGCCGCGAAATACCTGCCGTCGCGAGCGAAGGTGATCTGGGCGATGCGGCCATTGTCGGCATTGAGGGCGACCCTCTCGAGCCGGGTGCCGTAATAGCTATCGGCGATCATCCGGCCGATCTCATTGGCCTTTTGCAGCCGGGCGAGCTCGATCTCGGCCGAAAGTTCGGCGGCCGGTGTTCTCGGGATCAGCCTTATGGCCTGGCGATCCCGGCCGAATGCTCCGGCGACGTCAAGCTCGATCTCACTGCCCTCGGTGACAAACCCGTTCAGCCGCCATGTGTGAAACCCCGAGTCGTCCGGAAACCCGAGCAGCGTCTTGCCGTCGAGGACCTCGATGTCGAGCTCGCCGCAGTTCAACGGAAACGAACGCCCGCCCTCGCGGACCAAAAGCCATTCGAAATGGCCGTCGATCAGCGAGCGTAGTGCGTCGGCGTCTACCATTGATGGTTTTCGGAAAAATACTTGATCATTGCCGCCGACCAGTCGTCGTAACCCTGTTCGGACGGATGGATGCCGTCGGCAAAAAAGCCCTCGATCCGCACCTCGACCGGCTGCGGGTAATAAAAGACGCGGTCCATTTCGCGGGTAAACTCCTTGATATTGGCGTCGTGCATTTGCGAGAGTTCCCACAGGAGCTGCTTTGAGGGCGGCGGGATCGCGTTGGTGTACTTGATCATCGGGCAGTTTGAGATAAAGATCACCGCGTCCGGGTGCCTGGTCCGCATAATGCCGATCAGCTCGGTCATGTCTGAGCGCCATTTCCGCGGGCTCGAGAGCTTCATCACGTCGTTGCCGCCGATGCCGAGGAGGATGTAGTCGAATGGTTTGTCCGGCATTTGCGGAACGAGTTCGTCGATCGTACGGCGGGCGGTCACGCCGTTCCTGCCGAGCACGTCCCACTCGACCGGCCGGCCGATATGGCCGCTTAGATGCGCGGCAAACCGGCCCGCCAAG
The DNA here is from genome assembly GCA_044221625.1 of Pyrinomonadaceae bacterium. Classification (GTDB taxonomy): domain Bacteria; phylum Acidobacteriota; class Blastocatellia; order Pyrinomonadales; family Pyrinomonadaceae; genus OLB17. The sequence goes on from JBGAOU010000003.1 coordinate 14,816, forward strand.
GCCAGTTCGTGGTTGCGGGCACCGAGGCCGGCGACCGTCGATTCGCCGAGGACGAAAAGTTTGGCGGGATCGTCGCCCTCGCCGGCGATACCGGTTTTCGGCCCGGCCGCGTCGGGCAGCACGCCGACCTTCCAACGTGCGATCGAACCCTGCAGGAACAGGAACGGCGCGATCGGGGCGACTATTGCCGCTCCGATCATAAACCTCGTCTGCAGACGCTTTAGGTTGGTCTCGTCCTTGTCCATTGATATCGTTATGTTAGAATTTAAATACTCTAATGCAATTGTCAAATCTACCAAAAACACTGCTTATTCTTGCACTATCGGCCGCGGTTTTTCAGGGCTGCGGCGGCACCGGGACCGGTAACAAGGCCGCGGGCCCGCCGGCCGACGCGCAGCGGACAGAGCCGCCGTACGCCAATGCCGAACCTGAAAAATATCAGACCGAGATCGTCGTGACGACGGGCAGCCTGGTCGAAAAGTTCATGGCCGTCCGCAGCGGCGGTAAATGGCGTGTCGATACGGCTTACGGCGACCCGAAACAGGTCACGACGCTCCGTACGGACAAAGATTACGTGCTCTCGATCGCCGCCAAAACCTACTCCAATTACCAGTCCGGACATGGTTACGACGAACGGGCCAGAATGGTCGAGGACATCACCCGCGGGATGATAAACAGCCGCACGAACGCCGTTTTTGAAAAGATCGGCACCGAGGGCGGCGTGACCAAATACCGCAGATGGGGCGAGTCGGGCAAGGATCTCGTGTCGATCGTCAGCTTTGACGAAAAGGCAGGCGTTCCGGTCAAGATGGAGATCTTTAAGAGCACGCCCGGGACCGGCACGGCCGATGTCACCGTGCAGCTTGTAAACTTTAAGGCCGAACCCGACGAGGCACTGCTCGCGATCCCGAAAGATTTCAAAGAGGTCCCGATCGAGGATATGAAAAAGGTCCTCGTCGCCGCACCCTAGAGTATGAGCGAAAACTCAAAGCGAACCGAGATCACGCCCGAACAGCGCGCGTTTGCTGAAAATGCGCTACACAACCTTTCGTTTTCGAAGCTGATCGGGATGCGGCTGGTCGATCTGCTGCCCGACATCGCGGTCATAAGTATAGAGATGCGCGACGACCTGCGGCAGCCGAGCGGTGTTCTGCACGGCGGCGTGACGGCGACCCTGATCGACACGGCGATGGCGTTTGCGGTCAGGACGCGACTCGGCATTGATGAGGCGACGGCCACCATCGACCTCACGGTTCATTATCTGCGGCCGCACCTGAGCGGCACCTTTACCTGCACGGCGAAGGTCGTCAGGGCCGGCAAGCGGATCTTTACGGTCTCGGCCGAGGTGCACAACGAGGAAGGAAAGCTCATCGCGACCGGCCTCTCGACATACACGCGAGTTTGACGGGTCTCTCGGGTCTTTGCCGCAATGGAACAGCTACGCAAATTCGGACGATATTTTAAGCCGTATAAATGGATGATCCTGGCAGGGATCTTTTTCATTTTGTGCTCGATGTCGTTCGGGCTGTTCGTCCCGTATATGGTCGGCCAGGCGATCGACGACCTGCGGGCGGGCGTAACGCGCGAAAAGATAATCTTTTATCCGCTGGTCATACTCGGCATCAATGTCGCGAGCGGCATCTTTCTGTTCCTGCAGCGGCGCGTGCTGATCAATACCTCGCGGCATATCGAGTTTGATATGCGGCAGGATTTTTACGCCGCACTGGTCGGACAGTCGCTCGGGTACTTTCAAAACAACCGCGTCGGCGACCTGATGGCGCGTGCGACCAACGACCTCGCGGCGGTCAGGCAGATCGTCGGTCCGATGATCCTTTACAGCTTTCAGGCGATATTCGCCCTGGCGATATCGCTGCCGATCATGCTCAACATTTCGGTCAAGCTGACGCTGCTGCTGCTTATCCCGATGCCGCTCGTGAGCCTGACGGTCAAGTATCTGGGCGACCAGATCCATCGGCGGTTCGAAAAGATACAGGGCTTTTTCTCGGACATCACGGCCCGTGCTCAAGAGAACCTGACCGGAGTCCGCGTGATCCGGGCCTATGCCCAGGAAGATGCAGAGATCGAAAAGTTTCAGGAACTCAACCGCGAGTACGCACAGCGTAATCTGCAGCTGGTCAAATATTCGGCCGCGATGAGGCCGCTGCTGTTCTTTTTCATCGGGCTCGGATTTGTCATCATCGTCGCGGTCGGCGTGCCGATGGCCGTCAGGGGCGAGATCACGGCGGGTGACTTTACGGCGTTCATGCTCTATCTGCAGCGGATGATCTGGTATCTGATCGCACTCGGGTACGTGGTTAACCTATATCAACGCGGCACCGCCAGCCTAAAGCGTTTTAACGAGATACTCGAGGCCGAACCGTCGATCAAGGATGAGCCGGGCGTCAGCGAAAAGCCCCCGATACGCGGAGCGGTCGAGTTTCGCGGCCTCACCTTTGCCTACAACGGCAAGCCGGTCCTGCAGGACATCGATCTCGCGATCGAGCCGGGATCGACGGTCGCCTTTGTCGGCCGCACCGGCAGCGGCAAATCGACGCTCGTCAGCCTCATCCCGCGGCTGCTCGACGCACCCGAGGGTACCGTTTTGGTCGATGGCGTCCAGGTCCGCGAATATCCGCTCGAACAACTGCGCCGCTCTATCGGCTTTGTGCCGCAGGAGACCTTTTTGTTCTCCGACACCCTGGCGGCGAATATTGCGTTCGGAGTCGAGAATTTTGAACCGCGAAAAAGCAGCGACGCCGAGAGGGCCGATAGCGGCGAAATGACCGTCGAAAAAGCAGCGGCCATCGCGGGGCTTGCTGACGACATCGCCGATTTCCCCGGCGGCTACGATCAGCTCGTCGGCGAACGCGGCATCACGCTTTCGGGCGGACAAAAACAGCGGACCGCCATCGCCCGTGCCGTGATGCGCGAGCCGCGGATCCTGATCCTCGACGATTCGCTGTCGGCGGTCGATACCTACACCGAAGAAAAGATACTCCACAACCTGCGCGACGTCCGCTCGGGCCGTACGACGCTGATCGTTTCGCACCGCGTTTCGACCATTCGCGACGCTGACCTGATCTGCGTTCTCGATCACGGCCGCATCATCGAACGCGGCACCCACGACGAACTCCTCGCCCTCGGCGGCGAATACGCGGACCTCTATGAACGGCAGCTGCTCGAGGAAGAGCTGGACGCCGCCGAATAAAAATTTCGCAGCAAAAGAAACCTTTTCCGGGTTTCGGGTATCAAACCAGACAAAAGGCCGCGGTCCTTTCCTGAATTAAAAAACTGACCATTTTTGAGGAGTTGTTATGCGCAAAGTCTTATATTTGCTTGTGGTATTGGTGTGTTCCGCGGCCGCGGCGTTCGGGCAGCAGGCGTCCGAAGGCAGCCTTTTTGCCGTCGGAAAAAAGGGAAATGACCTCGGGGCGTGCCCGCTAAAAACGACGGCGGTCAAGACCGACGTCAGCGGGTTTCTGGCCCGCGTGAACGTGCGGCAGGAGTTTCAAAACTCATTCAGCGAGCCGATCGAGGCCGTATATGTTTTTCCGCTGTCACAGAACGGGGCCGTTGACCGGATGACGATGACGGTCGGTTCGCGCGTCATTCGCGGCCGGATAATGAAGCGTGAAGAGGCCCGAAAGACCTACGAGACCGCCAAGAGCGAGGGCCGTACCGCGAGCCTGCTCGATCAGGAACGCGTCAACATCTTTACCCAGTCCGTCGCCAATATCATGCCCGGCGAGACCGTTGTCGTCGAGATCAGCTATATCGAAACGCTCAAGTACGAGGACGGCGCCTACGAATTTGTTTTCCCGATGACGATCGGCCCGCGGTACATACCCGGCGGCGTTAAGGACGCGGCAAAGATCTCGCCGCCCATCGCCGAAACCCGAAACGGCAGCGACATTTCGATCGAGGTCAACCTGAACGCCGGCGTGCCGGTCGAAGACATCCGCTCGACGTCACACGCCATCGACCGGGCCGACCTTTCGCCGGGCTCGTCACGGGTGACGCTCCGCGGCGAAAAGACGATACCGAACAAGGATTTCATTCTGCGTTACGATGTGACCGGCAAGCGGATCGAGGACGCACTGCTCACGCACCGCGACGAACGCGGCGGATTTTTTACGCTGATTTTGCAGCCGCCCGATATGCCGGCCGCCGAGGACCGGACGCCGAAAGAGATCGTCTTTGTGCTCGACACGAGCGGGTCGATGGAGGGATTTCCGATCGAAAAGGCCAAAGAGGCGATGAAACTGTCGCTCGACGGCCTTTATCCCGAGGACACCTTCAATATCATCACCTTTGCGGGCGATACGGCGATACTGTTTGAAAAGCCGGTCGCCGCGACACGCGCCAATCTCGACGCCGCTCAGGCATTTCTGGCCGAACGCCGCGGTTACGGCGGCACCGAAATGATGAAGGCCATCAAGGCTTCGCTCGAACCTTCGGACGCGTCGGATCACCTGCGGATCGTCTGCTTTATGACCGACGGCATGGTCGGCAACGAGGACGAGATCATCGCTGAGGTCCAGCGTCATCCGAATGCCCGCGTTTTCAGCTTTGGCATCGGCAGTTCGGTCAACCGCCTGCTGCTTGATAAGATCGCGGCCGAGGGCAAGGGCGAGGCGGCATATGTGGCTCTCGAGGACGATGGTTCAAAGGCGGCGCGTAAATTCTACGAGCGGGTCCGGTCGCCGCTGCTGACCGATCTCTCGATCGACTGGAACGGTATGCCGGTCGCGGACGTCTATCCCGGCCGCCTGACCGACCTCTTTACCGCACGGCCGGTCACGATATTCGGCCGTTACACAAAGGCGGCGAGCGGCGTCATAAAACTCAAGGGTAAGGTCGCCGGCCAGCCGTATGAACGCTCGATCAGTATCGTCCTGCCCGAGACGGCCGCCGCGAATGACGCACTGGCGACGCTCTGGGCACGCACCCGCGTCGATGAACTCTCGATGAGCCGGCTTAAAGCGGCCGCCAAGGACGGCGAAGACCTCGACAAACAGATAACGGGCATCGGGCTCGAATTTGGCATAATGACCAAATTCACGTCCTTTGTCGCGGTCGAGGATCGTGTCGCCAACCCGAACGGCGATCCGGCACGCGTCGAGGTGCCAAACGTGCTGCCCGAGGGAATGGACCCGAAGAATGCCGACACACCGTTTCGAAGGCTTGAGGTCATCGGCTCTCTGCAGCGTCCGCCCGCGGTCACATTCGGCACCAGTCCGGGCGGTCTGACCGGCGGTGGCGGCGGTGGTGGAGTTAGCGTAGTCACCAAAAGCGGCACGGGATCGGGGTCCGGTTCAGGCTCGGGCAGAGGGTCAGCGACCGCCAGTACCGTGACGGTAAATTCGTCCGCCAGCCAGGTCGTGACTGTGACGGCGGCGGTCGATGTCACGTCCGACGAGCCGGTCTCGACCGGCAGCACCAAGGTCGCGAGCAATGTTACGACGCAGCAGATCCAGGCTTTGCCCAAGGGCCAGAGCTTTTCGAGCCTCTTGGTACTGACGCCCGGAGTTGCGTCGTCCGGTGGTGCCGCCGGTTTTATGGTGGACGGGGCGAGCGGCAGCGAAAACGTGTTCGTCATCGACGGTTCCGAGGTGGCCAATTTCCGCACCGGTACTGTCAACAAGAACAACCAAATGCCGCTCAACGGAAGGACGTTGCTAGTCGTCCGGCCGACTCTGTCAAATGAGGCGCTTGCCGCCAAGGCTCGCGGCAAGGTCGATGTCGATATCAGCATCGCCCGCGACGGAACGGTGACGTCCGCAACGGCCGATCGCGGCGACAAACTGCTGAGGGAGGCGGCCGTGACGGCGGCAAAGCTGACGCGGTTCGGCCCGACGGTGGTCGACGGTTTTGCCGTTCGCGTCACCGGTACGATCACCTATGAATTCAAGGAGGGCGGCGTCATCGACATCTTCCTGAAGAAAATGAAGGCCGAACCGCTCAATGATGAGGACAGGCGGGCCGCCGCGATGGCGGCGAAGATGCATTTCTGGATCTATGACTTGGTAATGCGTTTGGAAAGGGGCTCGGGCGAGCCGTCGGCTAATGAAGCGAGTTTTGTACGTGACGGCATTGCCAGCGTCCGCGTCGAGCTCGGCACGAGGTCGGCATCGGCCCTCGCGTCGCTCAGGGCCGCCGGCCTTGAGGTCACGGGCGAGAGCGGCAGGAATGCGGTCGTGGGCCGAGTGCCGCTCGCCAAACTCGCGTCGCTGGCCGCGATCGACGCCGTTACGCTGATCATGCCCGCGTCAAAATAGCCGCCGTCGGGCAATGAAAAAGGCCGCTCCGATAACTCGGGGCGGCCCTTTTTGTTTGTTGTACTAAATACTACTGGGCTGAGAAGATCTGAACGCCGCGGCGTCCGAACTTGCGAGCCTCAGAGCAGCTAGGAACCCAGATGTCGATCTTCTTACCCTTGATCGCACCGCCGGTGTCGGAAACGAGATATGTTCCGCTCCACGGCCCGGCACTGATGGTAACACGCGATCCGAGCTTCAAAAATCTTGGGTCGGCAGCGATGATGCCGCGGCGAACGCCGTGTCCCATTGCTGTTTTTCCCTGCAGGCAGTATGCGGTGGCTGAGAATGTTCCCTTGCTTGCACCGGCTCCTGCCGAAGTGACCGATACGGTCTTTTTAACTAACTTTTTACCGTCTTCCTGCTGATTAAATGACTGCTGATCTAAAATTTGGTCTTCTAAAAAAATATTATTATCGATTGAAATTGTACTTTTGATCTTAGGCTGGGGATCAGTCGCTTTAGCGAGTGTTGATTCCGTCGACGCTTGTGCGTAGATAAACACTACCAACAAACTAAATAGCGACAGTATCGAGCCTCCTGTTACAAATTTTCTCATTCAGTATTCTCCAAAATTAGCGACTCCGTCTAAACGCAAAAATAGTGTCTGAGATTTGGGTCATCAGCCACTATTCGCACTTCACGAAGACTGTTTCGGCGGACTTATTCCCGCCTGTTTTCGTATCACTAGGATCGAAACATATTGAGAGAATAGCGCTTTTGACGCATCTTGTCCACCACCCCAAAAACCGCAAGCCCTTATGTTATATGCAATTGCTGAAATACAAGGCGCTTACGACCGTCAAAAATTTTTGTTTTAGATGGACTTATAGCCCGGTTTTCGCGTATATTCCTAGTCTGAAAGGGTTGCAGCCGAACCTCGTAACTCAGAGGAAATCTTATGGACGAAAGACGTCGCGGCGGCCGGCACATGATCTCATTTCCGGTTCGTGTGCGGTGGAAAAATTCGGATGGAAAAGAGGTCATCCAGGACGGTTTGACCGAAAATGTAGGTCCGCAGGGAACGCTCGTATATCTACCGCGTAATCTCCCTCTGGTCGGCGGCAAGGTCAGCCTGACCGTGACCGAAAATCCGGACGACGAGGTGTCGGTGACGGCCCAGGTCATACGGCTTGAGCGAAACGCCGCTCACCCGCAGGTCGCACTGCAGCTCACCGACGGACTGCGGGTCTGGAAAAAGAAAGTTTGGGAATATGCCGGGTCGATCATCGCCGCCCAGCAGCCCGATCCGCTCGACGAGTGGTAAATAACTACAAAATATGAAAGTTTTAGTGCTCGGCGCCGGACGAATGGGACACGGCGCCGTTTTTGATCTTATACACAATTCGCCGGGCATCGAGAGCGTGACAGTCGCCGATTTTGACCTCAAAAAGGCCGAGGCCGTCGCCGACGCTGTCGATCGGTCACGCGTCGTACCGCACCACGTCGATGCGTCGAACGAATCAGACATCGCACGCCTGATGGCCGGTCACGACTCGGTCATATCGTGCGTAAATTACTGGTATAACGTGTCGCTGTCGCGGGCGGCGATCGCGACCGGGGCCAATTTTTGCGACCTCGGCGGCAATAACTACATTGTTGACGAACAGCTTGCCCTTGACGACCAGGCAAAGGCGGCCGGTGTCAACATTATTCCCGATTGCGGCCTCGCACCCGGAATGGTGTCGATCCTGGCGATGCACGGCGCGGCCAGGTTTGACGAGGTTTCCGAGATACATATTCGCGTCGGCGGCTTGCCGCAAAAGCCCGAACCGCCGCTCAACTATCAGCTCGTATTCTCGGTCGAGGGCCTCATCAACGAGTACATCGAGGTCGCCCGCGTGATCCGCGGCGGACAGATAACCGAGGTCGAGTCGATGACCGAGCTCGAATCGCTCAGCTTTGACGGATTTCCGCCGCTCGAGGCGTTTCAGACCTCGGGCGGAACGTCGACGCTGCCCGACACCTTTCTCGGCAAGATCCGCGAACTCGATTACAAGACGATCCGCTACGCCGGCCACTGCGACAAATTCAAAACGATGATCGACCTCGGCCTGTGCTCGAGCGACGAGATGGTCGTTGACTTACAAAAGGTGAAACCGCGAAAGGTCTTTGGCGAACTGCTCCAGAAGCATCTCCCCGCCGACGGCCCGGACTATGTTCTCGTCCGCCTCGACTTCGTCGGCGAGCCAAAGGCGGAAACACGACCGGTAGGGAGTGTGTCGTCCGACGGCCTGAGTCGCCTCCGCTACGACATCGTCGATAAACAGGACGAAGCCACGGGGATGAGCGCGATGATGCGGACGACCGCGTTTCCCGCGTCGATCATCGCTCAGATGATGGCAAAGGGCGACGTGCTGTCGCGCGGCGCGACGCCGCAGGAAAAAGCGATCGACCCCGAGAAATTCGTCGCCGAGCTTGCCCGCCGCGATATCAGGATCAGCGAGGCATGGCTGGACAATTAGTCCGGCCGCTCATTTCTTAGGCTTTATCAGCCGAAGCTCCCATGTGAGCGTGACCTCACCGCCGCGTTTGGGGTCGCCTCCGTCGCTGACGGTTCCCTTATAGATATCCGGCGTTTTTGGGTTAACTGACCCCTCAACAACGAATTTTGTCGGCGACAACGTGCCCTTGGACATCAGGTTGGTCACTGTGTCGGGTGATTTTCCGGCACAACCGGCGTTGGTCCGCGTACCGGTTTTCTCGATCTCATAGGTGATTTCGGGAACTCCTATTTCGATCCGATAGGTGCCGCTGCTGATCCGCGGAATGTAGACCGGTATCTTTGACTGGCCGGCACCTTTCTCGTTTTTCTCATTGCGGGTTTCGTTGCTGATCCGCTGCCAATGCGTCGGCGGCGGTACGCGGCACTGCAGCATTCCGTCTGACGTCGATCGGTAGGACTCGCTGGTTTGATAACGTCTTGTTACCCGTGCCTCGGGATTGGTAATGCCCGGCAGCGGCGGATCGGGCAGGATATCGACCTCGATCACTTCCTCAAATGAGAACTTTTTTGATTCCGTGTAGGTCTGTTCCTTGCCCATCACAAGGCTCGTCTTCGTACTCTGCGTAGCGTCGCCCGCGTATCGCCGGCGAGTGATCCGGCCGGTCCAAAAAGCCCCGCATTTGGCATAGGCGAGCCGGGCGTTCTCAAGTGCTGCGGCGCTCTTACGTTCCTCGGCGTGAGCCGCGGCACTGGCGTCCTCGAGCTTTTCAACCTGTTTTTCGAGGTCCTTCAGCTCCTGCTGCAGCTGCTGGTAACTTGCCCGAAGTTCGGAAACCTTTTCGCTCGCAGAACGGACACGCTCGGGCACCTTCGAACAGTCGGTCAGCGGCGCGAGCTTGGGGTCGCTCTGAGCCCTTGCGCAATCCTGGGCCAGTGCCTGGGCCGATTCGAGGTCCAACTCGGCACGCGTCAGGTCGCCGTTGATCTTGCTGAGCTGGCTGTTGATGTCGGCGACTCGCCGCTGGGCGTTGGCCATACGATCGGCCGCCTGCCGCCAGTTCGATTCGGCGTTGGTCCACTGTGTCTGAGCGGCTTTCAGCTCGTCGAGCAGCCGCGAACAGTCTTGTTTTTGTCCGAGTGTGGTGCCGGTGAGTGATAGTAGCGTAAGGAGCGCCAGCGTCGAAAAAAGTGCCGGGAATGCTAGCCGCTGCACGATCGGTGATATCAACATATAACCTCCGCGCCGACTGATGCTTACCGTACCACCAGTATCGCCGAATCTCCGATCTTTTGCAGTGATCGCCGTCACATTAGTTTGCCGTGATCCGGCGTGAAAAAGTTAAGGCCCCCTGGAACGGAGGCCTTACGAAGTTACATACCGCTGAGTCTGATATCAACCTCAACTGCCGGCGGAGCTTCGATCGACCGCGACGCGATTGATAGCCTCGTTCAGACGCTCGTCGATCCCGTTCGCGGATGAGACCGTAAAACCGAGATCGATCGAGCGGCCGGAAACCGTGTCGAACATCAACGCACTGACCGTCAGCGGCCGGCCGAGAGCCCACCCATTCTGAACAAATCCTAGAGAGCAGATGCGGGTTGCCTGTTCGATCGTGTTCAACTCGCACATCGCCCGAAGCCGGTCAGCCGTGTTTTCAACGGATCCCAACTGCTGTCGATACTTCGCCGCCGTTCGCTCGACGTCAAGCAGCCAGTTGCCCGCGATGCCTGACCGCTGTCCGCCGAACGCGGTCGAAACAGCCAGACAGTCGTAATGCCCGCAAACGACAATATTCTCGACCCCGAGGACATTTACACCCGTCTCAAGTGTCGCAATACAGCTGATATCCGTCGGCTGAACCAGGCCGCCGAAATTTCTGTGCGAGATCACCTTTCCCTTATCAATGCCGAGGATCCTGCGGTCAGACGCCTGACAATCCGAGCAAACAAGCAAAAAATGACCGGCCTCGCGTTTTCCGACTTCGACGGTGTGATCTGACCGCCCCGTTTCGGGTACCTGACGCTTTTTCTGCACAGTGGCCACCTCCTTACTGCTGTACTACTGGCCCTGGCCGAGCGAGTATCCGGGCTCGCCGTCGAAGGTGCAGAGGTTTTCGAGCTTGATAAAATCGAGCCCGAGTGCGTCGACCCTGGCGAGCAGATCGGCGATCTGGGCCGTGCTCACACGCGTACCTTTGTTCGTCGCGAGAAAGCGGCACCGCCAGTGGTCGGTACAAAATGTCTCGGGCATCCCTCCCGGAAATACCTTGACGCCGCGGTTCGTTATCATCTGCAATTTCAGTCCGCTGCTGTTCGCCTGTGTCAGGATCTCGCCAAGTTCGTCGGGCGTGCCGCCGCTCCACTCAAGGAAAATGTCGACGCCGACCGTCTCCTTGCGGATCGTTCTTCTATCCCACGACGGAACGTAGGCCATCGAGATAGACTCACCTGAATCCGGGTATCTGGCCGGCTTGAGTGTCTGCGGCGAACGCCCCAGACGCTCGATCACGGCCTCGGCAAATTCGCGGGTGCCGACCGATCGCGAGCTGACGCCTTCCTTAAAGATGTCGGGCGTATGGACGCCGTCCTCGATCGTGGTGAGCCACGCGTTATGCACCGCCTCGGCGACCCGCGGCTGACCGATATGCACGAGCATCATTATCGCTCCGTGCAAAAGGCCCGACGGATTGGCGATATTGCGGCCCGAAATATCAGGTGCCGAACCGTGAATGGCCTCGAACATCGCAATGTGCTCGCCGATATTCGCCGAACCCGCGAGTCCGACCGAACCGGTGATCTGGGCGGCGACGTCGGAGAGGATATCGCCGTACAGATTCGGCATCACGACGACGTCAAATTTTTCGGGTGTGTCGGCGACCTTTGCCGCACCGATGTCGACGATCCAGTGCTCATTCTCGATCTGCGGATATTCAGCGGCGATCTCGTCAAAGACCTTATGAAACAGACCGTCGGTCATCTTCATAATGTTGTCTTTGGTAAAGCAGGTCACCTTTTTCCGATCATGCTGGCGGGCGTACTCAAAGGCGTACCTGACGATCTTTTCACAGCCGGGCCGTGTGATCAGTTTCAGGCACTGATACACCTCGCGGGTCTGGCGATGCTCGATGCCGGCATAAAGGTCCTCTTCATTTTCGCGAACGATGACCATATCCATTACCGGATGCTTGGTGTCGATAAACGGGTGATACGAAACACACGGCCGGACATTCGCATAGAGTCCGAGGGTCTTTCGAACCGTTACGTTCAGGGACTTAAAACCGCCGCCCTGCGGGGTCGTAATTGGGGCTTTTAAGAAAACTTTGGTTCGTCGGAGCGATTCCCATGCCTCCGGTGCGATCCCGGCCGTGTTGCCCGCAAGATAAACCCGCTCGCCGATGTCGATAGTTTCGACATCGATCGCTGCGCCTGCCGCATTTAGGATCTTCAGCGTGGCGTCCATTATCTCCGGGCCGATGCCGTCGCCGTAAGCTACGGTGATAGGTGTGTTAGAATTTGCCATTTAATGATTTCCTTTTTGTATATATAGTTTTCGTCCCGCCCACTTTTGCCGGCTACCTCGGGCAGCAGGGCACACGTCACCTACTCCGTTGAGCCAATAGTTCATCAGAGCGGCGTCGCGTTATATTGTTTGGAAAATGGGAACGACAGGGTCTATCGCCGGCTGATCATCACCTCGGTCGCCTTGAACAGGGCATAGGCTTTCATCCCGACCTTGAGCCCCATCTCGTCGCAGCCCTGCCTGGTAATGATCGAGAGAATGAGCTGGCCGCCCACGTCCACCGTGACCTCGGCAAAAAAGCCGTCGTAGATGATCCCGGTTATCACACCGACCAGCTGGTTGCGGACGCTGATCTGTTCGGGCGGCCGACGCCGGTCTTCAGGCGTCACGGCTCGCTCTGACCTTGTGCCCGCTATCCGCTGCACCTCGCTTAATGGAATACGGTGATGGCCTCCGGGCGTTTTTACCGATCTGATCTTGCCGTCATAGATCCACTGTTTAATGGTGGGGTAACTGACACCGATCAAATCCGCCGCATCTTTCGGCTTTACATTTTCCATAAACGAATCTATACGAAATACAACAATAAAATCAAACTAGAATGATCAAACTATATGATTCTATACGACTTAATTTAAATTTGCAACAAATTTTGACTGTTATTTGGCGTTTTGGGGCCGAATCTTTTGTCACGCCGTCTCGACGTCAGCAAAAACAAAAATGGCCTCTCATTGCTGAGAAGCCATTCTTCAAAATTGGTCTGATCACCTATACACTCAGTCCGACGAGGCGGGGATTGGCTTTCTTCTTGAGCAGTTTCTGCAGTTTCAGCCTTGCCTTGTGCAGCTGCGATTTTGATGTGCCGACCGAGCATCCGAGGATGCGGGCGACCTCTTCGTGTTCGAAGCCCTCGACGTCGTGGAGCACAAATACATTCTTGTATCCAGCCGGAAGCTGTGCGATGGCGTTGTCGAGTGCGATCTTATCGACGATCTGCATCTTCATCGGGTTGTTGCTGCCGGCGACGATCTGGTCAGGCGTCTCGCCTTCCTCGGTCGTCTTTTCGAATTTTACGTTTCGCTTGCGAAAGTGCATCAGAACCTGATTGACCGTCATACGGTGGAGCCAGGTCGTAAACGCCGAATCGCCGCGAAAACTGCCGATCTTGCGATAGAGCTGGATGAAGACGTCCTGCGTCAGGTCCTCGGCCTCCGAGGCGTTCTGCAGCATTCTGAGGCAGATCGAATACACCCTGCGGTGATGCCGTGTGTAGATCTCCTCAAAGGCTCCCATGTCGCCCTTGCCTGCCAACTGCGTCAGTTGAAAGTCTGCGGCCGTTTTGAGATCGCCGACGGCTGAATCCATCGGGAAGCTCACATTGTCTGTTTCGACGCCCTGCTCGCTGTGAAAAACCGGAAAAGTTAATGTATCTGTGGTCATTGTATTTCCCCCCTCGCCGAGTACATATTCAATTGCCGTGCCAAACCTTGGATCAACGTTAATAAAGTCCGCCCGCCGTCAAAAAAGATACCTTTTGGCCAATATTTACGGACATATTTTCAAGTTCGCCGGTCATCATAAAATAGATTCGAAATCCCGCTGATCGACGAGTGCGTCAGATCGTATACGATTTGGTGCGCTTCATTACACCAATGTCGGCAGGCGGTAAATGCCGGGCTTTAGTGCTAGAATCTTAATTCCGCCGGGCGGCACCCGTGCGGTGAGGTTATTGATGAGATCGAGGTTTCTTTTTATATTAACGGCGGCGATGATCTGCCTGACGGCCATGCCCGGCGTAATGGCCCAGTCGCCGCCGTCATCGCCGAAAAGCCAGGAGGTTTCGGAATCGGACGGCATTCCGGTCCTGGTCAAGCATCTGCCCGAATGGGAGAAGCACCGCGACCAGACGACGTTTATCACCGATACGGCGACGCTCAAAAAGACCCTCGGTGACAAGCCGCTGATCGATCTCGTCGAACTGATCGCCGGGGCCGAGGCGGTGACCGCGCCTTATCCGGCCGGAACGCTGTTGATCGTCGAATACACGACGCCGCAGGTGTCGGTCGAGGCGGACGGCCGATTTACAGCCCGGCTCGCCGATCTGGGCGACAGCCGCACAGCGTACCGACGCATCGGCAATTACAGCGTGTTTGTTTTTGACAGTACCGATCCGGCGGCGGCGAACGCCCTGATCGATCAGGTGAAGTATGAAAAGAACGTGCAGTGGCTGGGTGACGATCCGTTTCTGTTAAGGCGTGCCGAGCGGGCCTTTATCAACACGACCTCCGGCATCTTTACATCGACCGTGGCGGTGATCCTGATCGGAATCGGGCTGTCGATAATCGGCGGGCTGATGGTCGGTATCGTTTATTTCAGGATGCGCGTCAAACGCCGTGCGGCGATGACCACATTTACCGACGCCGGCGGTATGACACGCCTCAATCTCGACGGCTATACGCCCGAGATACTGCCTGAAAGGCTGCTGGGCGACTAGGGCATCGCATCGAGCAGTTTCTCGACATCACTCGCATTATTGTAAAAGTGCGGAGCTATCCGCAGGCGGTCGCCGCGGGGACTGACGATGACACTGTGCGCCTGTAGTTCGGCCGCAACCTGATTTGACGTCAGGCCGCCGCGATGTTTGACGCAGACGATCTGCGAGCGTTCGCCCGGCAGCCGTGAACTGACGATCTCATAGTCGCGTCCGGCAAGGCCGTCGCAGATCTGGTCCGAGAGTACGGCGAGATGAGCCTCGATCCGTCCGGCACCGGCCGAATGGAGCAGCGTGAGGCTTTGTTCAAGCCCGTAAAAGAGTGACGACGGCCCGGTACCGCTTTCCCACGCCAGGGCGGCCGGCTTGAACGCCTGTTCGCGATCGGCAAAATCCCACGGTTCTTCGACACTGATCCAGCCGACAAGCGTCGGTTCGACACGCTCCCGTGCCCGGTCCGACAGGTAGATGATGCCGCAGCCCTCGGGAGCACAGAGCCATTTGTGGCTCGCGCCGCACGCCGCGTCGACGAACTGTGCCGCCAGGTCAAACGGCATCGCGCCGAAGCCCTGAATAATATCGACGCAAAACAGTGCGTCAACGGCGCGTGCCGCACGCCCGACGCGTTCGAGGTCGGCCCGGTATCCCGACGCAAACTGGACCGCACTGAGGGCGACGACGCGCGTGTCGGCGTCGATCATCGAGATCAGCGTGTCGATATCCACGCGTCCGCCGATCTCACCACACAGCCGCAGTTCGACACCGTTAGCGTCGCGGACCCGCCGCCATGGGTAGAAGTTCGCCGGAAATTCGCCGTCAAAGCTGACGATGTTGTCGCCCGGGCGCCATTTCAAACCGTTTGCGATCGAGGCGAAACCGTCGGACGTATTTCGTACAAATGCGACCTGATCGCCGCGGACATTGAGCATTTCGGCGACAAGTGCGCGGCAGCGGTCCTTGGTCGCGACCCACTGAGGATAGTGCAGCGAGCCGTGCCCGGCGACGTCGCGCAGCTGCGACGTAATGGCCTCGACCGCTCGTGTCGGCATCGGCGAAACGGCCGCACTATTCAGATACGCGTAATGCTCGAGCATCGGAAACTGGGCCCTGATATCCTGATCCATAGTTTTAGAAGTATCACCGCGGCGGCCCGAAATCACAAGCCGGCGGCGGCCGTTAAACTCCAGGCCGGTTTCGTGGCAGAATAGCGTATATGTGCGGACGAGCATCACAGCGCGGACGGCGCGAAGACTTTAAGAACTACGTTTACGAGTTTGACCCGCAGGGCGACCTGTTTCGCGGCAATATCAAACCGACCCAGGATGTCAGCATCGTCATCAGCGACCGCGGCGAGGTGCGCAACGTCGATGCCCGCTGGTGGTGCCAGTTTGACGGGGCCAAAGAGTGGAGCACCAAGTACGCGACATTTAACGCCAACATCGAGCGGCTCGAGTCGAGCCCGATGTGGCGCGGCCTGCTCAAGAGCAAACGCTGTCTGATGCCGGTCACGAGCTTTTACGAATGGCCCGAAAAGGGCAAGCCGCCGCTCGAGATATTTGCTAACGGCGGCCATCCCTTCGCACTTGCGGGACTGTGGTCCAACTGGTTTGAGAACGGCGAACGTCGGCAGTCATTTGCCGTCATTACCACCGCGGCGAATGAATTTATGTCGGCGTATCACCGGGCGATGCCCGTTATCCTCGAGTCGAAAGATATGCAGAAACTATGGCTGCTCGAGGGCGGAATGGACGTGCTTCGCGGATTTGAATGTCACCTGACGGGCGAGCGGCTCACCGATAAGATCGAAAAGGTCTATCCCGACCGGGCCGACGTCACTGATTGATTCAATTTTGGCTGGGCATATGCTATGCTCAATGCGTTCAAACAACAGTAGATTTCTGTGACTAGAATAATTTTGGCAATTACTTCGGAGGAGTACTTAAATGGCAGGAAAATTTGAATTAAAAGTATCGAGCAACGGTAAGTATCATTTCAATCTGAAAGCCGGAAATGGCCAGATCATCCTTTCCAGCGAAATGTATGAATCGAAAGCGGCCGCCGAGAACGGCATCGCTTCGGTCAAGAAGAATGCTGGTGACGACGCCCGCTACGAGCGGAAGGAATCGTCGAACGGAAAGCCGTACTTTAGTCTGAAGGCCTCGAACGGACAGGTCATCGGCAAGAGCGAGATGTACGAGTCAGCGGCGTCGATGGAAAACGGTATCGAGTCGGTAAAGAAGAACGGCCCGGACGCCGAGACCGTCGAAGTCTAGGATCTTTATTTTTGCCCACGAAATACACTAAAAGCACGAAAAGCAATTTTTTTGTTCGTGTGTTTAGTGTGTTTCGTGGGCATTTTCTTTTTCACCTATGACTAGAACTCACCTTGGCGTCGAACGCCTGCTTAATGAAAAGATCGATCTCATTCGCGGCATGCGGGTCGGCCTGGTGTGTAACCAGGCGTCGGTAATGCCTGACACATTTGCGCACTCAGCGGATGTGTTTGGTGAGCGGACCGAGTTTGAACTGACCACGCTCTTCGGGCCGCAGCACGGCATCCGGGGCGACGTTCAGGACAATATGATCGAGACCGAACACTCGGTCGACGAGCGGACGGGCCGGCCGGTCTATTCGCTTTACAGCGAGACACGCGAACCGACGGCCGAGATGGTAAAGGACATCGACGCCTTTGTCATCGACCTGCAGGACGTCGGCTGCCGCATCTACACGTTTGTCTATACGATGGCAAACTGTATGCGGGCGGCAAAACAGTTTGGTAAAAAGGTCATCGTCTGTGACCGCCCGAATCCGATCAACGGCAACGCCATCGAGGGCAACATCACCGAGCACGAATTCAAATCGTTCGTCGGGCAGTTTGAGATACCGACGCGTCACGGTATGACGATCGGCGAATTGGCGCGGATGTTCAACGAACATTTTGGTATCGGCTGCGACCTGGAGGTCGTCGAGATGACCGGATGGACGCGCGAAATGTGGGGCGACGAGACCGGGTTGCCGTGGATCTTGCCGTCACCTAACATTCCGACCGTCGACAGCTGCGTCGTGTTTCCGGCGACCGTGCATATTGAGGGAACCGAACTCAGCGAAGGCCGCGGCACGACCAAACCTTTCGAGCTGAACGGTGCACCGTTCATCGACCCGTACGCGTGGGTCGAGGCGCTCGACGCGTACAATTTTGCGGGCGTTAGGTTTCGCCACGTCTTTTTCCGCCCGACCTTTCAGAAATGCGCCGAGCAGGTCTGCGGCGGCGTCCAGATCCACGTTACCGACCGCGAGGCATTCACGCCAGTCATTGTCGGTATCGCGATGATCAAGACGGTCTACGATATGTACACCGACAAATTCGAATGGAAACGCGACCCTTACGAATACGTCTTTGACATCAACCCGTTTGACGTCGTCTGCGGCACGGATAAGATCCGTAAACAGATCGAGCGTGGTATTACACTAAGTGAGATCGAAGATAGCTGGGGGTCTGGTCTACAGAATTTTATCGAGATCAGACAGCCTTTTTTGCTGTACTAGTTTTCCTATTCAAAAAGCTTGATGTAAGGATCAAATATAAAAACTTGATTTCGTATATTTCCAGTGATCTCACGTAGATAACGTCGCTCTCTGAAGGTGTTTACCAATTCACTAGCGGCCTTTTTGCTTAAATTACATATTTCTTGGACCTCGGTTTTCGTGACTACAGGGTTTCTGAACATCGCGTTGATAAGACTGGATGCAGAATTACTGCGTTTACCAAGCTCTTTTGATATCTCATTTTCCAGATCAGCTTTTAGAATCATAATTCCTTTCAGCGTCTCGACGGCTTGGGTAGCTGTTTGCTCAACTCCAACAAGAAAATATTTAAGCCACGTCAACAGATCATTTCTTTCACGAACCCGCGTCAAATTGTCATAGTAGAGGCTCTTATTTCGTTCGAAAAAGTACGATAAATAGAGCAAGGGCTTTTCCAGGATTTTTTCACTGACAAGATAGAGAGGAATCAAAAGCCGACCGACTCGTCCGTTTCCATCGAGAAAAGGGTGAATTGTTTCAAATTGATAGTGTGCAAGACCTATACGTATCAGGGATGGGACATGAATGGTACGATTGTGCAGAAATTTTTCTAAATCACTCATTAAATCTTGCACATAAATATGCGCCGGCGGTATGAAAACTGCATCAGCTGGAGACGCTCCGCCGATCCAATTTTGACTTGTTCGGAATTCCCCCGGTGTTTTATCCTCGCCTCTAACCCCTTGCATGAGAGTCTCGTGCGAATTTCTCAGCAGTCTCGATGAAAGTGGCAGCGTTTCCAGCGATTCAATAGCATTATTTAACGCCTGCGTATAATTTTGGACTTCGCGCCAGTCATCGCGTTTTTCTGGACTGATTTCTTCAAATGGCAACAACGCCTCATTCATGGTTGTTTGAGTTCCTTCAATACGACTCGAAATTACCGCCTCTTTTGTAACGTGAAGGTGAATAAATAAGTCGATATTTGGAACAAGTCTCGCAAATGAGTTGAGTTCGCCCAGTTTGATCGATGCTCTTTCGAGTCGTTCGTTTAGAGAACCGTCGGTCCACTGCCATTGATGATTGATCGTATTCGGAACAAAATAACGATAATCGTACCCGTTTTCGAACGTGCCCGCCTTAAATCTTTCGATATGTTTGATGTCTTGCATGTTGATATGAAAGTAAACCCAATTTGTCACAAGTTTACTTTAGCTGCTTAAGATAAACTTAGCAAGAAATAAGTTTACTTTGCTCAATATGAGATCGATAGGACGACCAATACGAATTCGGTCATAATCCGTTCGACGTCATCGGCACCGACAAGATACGAAAACAGATCGAGGCAGGCCGGTCTCTGGCAGAGATCAGCTCCGACTGGCAGGATGGATTAAAGATCTTCGTTAACCAGCGAAAGCCTTTTCTGCTTTACTGATCCAACTCACAGCACCGGACTATTATCCTTTGGGCCGGACAAATCCGTCGTGCAGCGGCTCGATCAGCCTGGCAAATTTGATCAGCTGTTTCTCCGAATTCATTTTCCCGACGATTTGTACGCCTATGGGAATACCCTCGGCATTTAGCCCGAGCGGAATCGCGAGCGCCGGATGGCCCGTCGCGTTAAAGACCACCGGATAGAGAAAATTGTCCCAGTAATCCACGTTCGTACCGTCGATCGAGATCGGCGTGTGTTCGGGGTTATGTTTGATCGCGGGCGTGGCCGTGACCGGCATTATCAAAAAGTCGTACTTGCTAAGAAACGCCTCTATCTGGTCTCGCAGAGCGTCACGGCGTTTTAAAATGTCGTCGTATTTTGACTTGTCCATGTCCGACATACGGTCAAAGACCTCGGACATATCGATGCGATGGTTGTCCGAGCTCTTAAAGTCACGAATGACGAACTGCCGAAACAGCCACGGCACCTTCTCAAACATTACGTAGATCGCAAGCATGCGGTGCATCGCGACCATCTTGTCGTAATCGGCGGGCTGGTCGGCGGTGACCGAAACGTTGTTGCTCTTTAACGTTTCGGTCAATTTGCTCAGCTTTTCTTTGATGTCGCGGCTGACGATCACTTTTTCATTGCCAAATTTCCATTCGTCGAGATACGCGACCTTGTAATCTTTCAGTTCAGCCTTCGGTTCGAGCATTTTAGCCTTTTGCTCGGGCCACTTGTTCATCATTGCGTTCCAGGCAAGGTCGATGTCGTCCACATTGCTCGCGATCGGGCCGGTGACCATCATTCGGCGATATTTTGGGTCGCCCGGTTCGCCGGGAGAACCGCCGAAATCCGTCATAGCTCCGTCCGTCGTCTTTAGGCCGTAAAGGCCGCAAAACGCCGCCGGGATGCGAATGCTGCCGCCAAAATCGCCGCCGACCGCGATAGGGGCAACACCCATCGCGACCGCCGCCGCACCGCCGCCTGTGCTGCCGCCCGGACTTCGGGTAAGGTCATACGGATTGTTTGCCGTCGGATATATCTCGCCCAATGTCTGCACGTCAAAGAGCATCTTCGGCACATTGGTCGTGCCCAAAACGATCGCGCCCTCATTGAGCATCGCGTCGACCACTCCGGCGTTCTTCTCCGCAACGACTCCCTGAAACATCTCGGCATTCCACGTGAACGGCTTGCCCTTAACGGCAAACTCCTCTTTGATGCTGACCGGCACGCCCTCGAGCAGCCCGAGCTTTTCTCCTTTCGCGACCTTTTCGTCGGCCTTTTTGGCGGCGTCGAGGGCGTCTCGTTCAAATAGCCAGACGAAAGCGTTCGTCTTATAGTTATTGTTCTTGATGTAATTGATGTGTTCCTGAACTATCTCGGCCGAGGTCGCCTGCTTGTTCTTGATCATCGCCGCAAGCTCTGTCGCCGACTTGTAGATGAATTTACCCGCGACCGGCAGCTCTTTCTCTGGCTTGTTGAAAAGCTCAGCCTGTAATACCGGCTTTTCGCCGATAGGCTTTGGTATCAGCGTATAAACATAGATGCCCAGCCCGACGGCGATCAGTATGATCACCGCGACGGCCGCGGCTGTCCACTTGATGACTTTTTTGATCGTTGGCGACATAGTTTTCTCCTTGAGGATACTTAAGGTTGACCGGTCATGTCCGACGCATAGCATCGAGAACCTTTCGGCCCCGCGGCGAGAGGCGATAGCCAGGCCGGAGCGATTCGGTCAGGCCGAGGGCTTTTAGTTTGCGGACCCACGGTTTGAAACGCGGGATGTCGAGGCCGATCTGTTCGGCGAGGATGGCGGCGTGGGTGTTCGGCTGGTCGTGGATCATCTGCAAATACAATTTCGTCCACGGCCCGCGCTTGCCGCCGGCGTCGAGCTTGCGGAGTTTGGCGATGATCTCGGCGATCTCGTCGGGCGATAGTTCGGCTTGTTCCCGCAGCACTTTTCGCGGGTCTTCGCCGGCAAAACGAACGCCGATGCGGTAGATCTCAGTCACCTCGCCTTCACGTTCGTGAAGTTGAGCGAGCAGATCCTTTTTCGTTTCGAAACCTGCCGCGGTTGCGTCCGCCTCGGTGATCTTGCTCTCGGTCACGACATCGACCGAGTCGATCGCCAACACGCCCCGCTGCGTCATCTGCGTGCCGCCTGCCTTGACGCCGGCCTTTTTCCAGCGGCGAAAGATAAGCGATATCCTGCCTGCCTTGATGTCATCGAGAACTACATTCTTGATCAGCATAAATCTCACCCGACATAACCGGCGTATTCGGGGCCTGCTTACGCTCAATATCAGCGGAGCGGGCAAGTGTGTTCAAATGGCCGCTCAGATGAACGTATATTTCACGAATAATTAGTAATTACTAATTAAATAATTACTAATTAGATCGCTGGCTGCGCGCCCTCTAGAACCAACTGCCTTTCTTGCTCTTGCCGCCGAAAATGCTGCCGAGAACGCCGCGGACGATCGCGTTGCCGACCTGCCGGCCGATCGACGAGCTGGCACTGCGGGCGACGCTCTTTGTCACTGCCTCGATGACCGAGTCGTTACGGCTGCTTCCGGACGAACGCTGTTCGCGGGCCTCGGCTTTGGCCTGTTCCTCGGCGATCTTGGCCTGGGCGTCGGCCTCGGCCTGCTGCTGCTGTTCGAGCAGCCGCTGATCGGCCTTTGCCTTGAGCAGTTCGTAGGCTGATTCGCGGTCGATGGCGTTTTCGTAAACGCCTGCGACGAGCGAGTTGGCGATCAATGCCGCCCGCTGTTCCGGTGTGATCGGGCCGATGTGGCCGACCGGCGGCACGACGAAAGCGCGGTCGACCATGGTCGGGACGCCTTTTTCGTCGAGGGTCGAGATCAGGACCTCGCCGACGCCGAGCTCAGTGATGACGGTCTCGGTGTCGAGTTTCGGGTTGACGCGGAATGACGACGCGGCGGCCTTGACGCCCTTTTGTTCCTGCGGCGTATAGGCGCGGAGTGCGTGCTGGACGCGGTTGCCGAGCTGGGCGAGCACCTTTTCGGGGATGTCGGCCGGATTTTGCGTAACAAAATAGACGCCGACGCCCTTCGAGCGGATGAGGCGGACGACCTGCTCGACCTTATCGACGAGGGCCTGCGGCGCGTCCGAAAACAACAGATGGGCTTCGTCAAAAAAGAAAACGAGCTTTGGCTTATCGAGATCGCCGGCCTCGGGCAGCGACTCAAAAAGTTCACTTAGCAGCCAGAGGAGGAACGTCGAGTACAGCTTGGGCGCGTTGATCAGCTGATCGGCCGCGAGCAGGTTGAGCACGCCCTTACCGCCGACCGACTGCATAAAATCTTCGAGTTTGACGGCCGGCTCGCCAAAGAACATATCGCCGCCCTGTTCGTCGATCTGCAGCAGGCCGCGTTGGATCGCCCCGACCGACGCGGACGAGACGTTGCCGTACTGCAGCGTCAGCTGATCGGCATTTTCGCCGACGAACAGCATCAATTGCTGAAGGTCCTTGAGGTCGAGCAGCATCAGGCCGTTGTCGTCGGCGTACTTGAACGCGATCGACAAAACGCCTTCCTGCGTGTCGTTGAGCTGCAGCAGCCGGGCGATGAGCAACGGGCCCATTTCCGAGACGGTCGCTCTGAGCGGATGGCCCTGTTTGCCAAAAACGTCCCAGACGGTCGCGGGAAATCCCTCGAACGTCGGCGTGATGCCGAGCAATTCGTTGCGGGCGTCGATCTTCGGGTTGCCGCCGCCGGCCTGTGTGACGCCGGTCAGGTCGCCCTTGATGTCGGCCATAAATACCGGCACGCCCCGCGAGCTAAACCCTTCGGCCAGCTTTTGCAGCGTTACCGTCTTGCCCGTTCCGGTCGCCCCGGTGATGACGCCGTGACGGTTGGCCATCTGCGGCATAAGAAAAAACTCGGATTCATTGTTCTTTGCTACTAAAATAGGTTCACTCATAAAAGGTAGTCAGTAGGCGGTAGTCAGTAGTTGGTAGTCAGTAGTCGATAGCCCGTAGTCAGCGGACTACCATTTACCGGCTGCCGTCTACTAGTCTTAACATTTTTCGTATTTCCAGTTTCGGCGTTTTCCCTCGGTCAGCCACTCCATGGTCGTTGCGAGGCGTTTGTCGCGGGTCGCGTCGGTCTTGGCCTCGGCGATCCACTCGGCGTATTCCCGCCGGCAACTCGGGGGAAAGTTGTTAAATGTCTCGGCCGCCTTCTCGTTCCTGGCCAGTGCCTCGAGCAGTACTTCGGGAATGACGACTTCTTTCTTATCGTGCTTCGGTTTGGTGACCTTGACGCCGTCGTCGTTGAGCTTCATCGCCTGTTTGATGAGCTTCTTCATCATGGCGTCGCTCGGCAGGTCCTCAAGCGAGGTCAGCTTGCCAAAACTGCCCATCGCGGTCTTTGTTTCGGAAAAAGCATCCGACTCCATCAGCGTTTGCTTCCAAAAACCAAAGGTGCAATGTTCCTTAAATGACGCAAAGCCGCACAAAATGCCCTTGTACTCAAAGCTCGGCATCGACCATTTAAGGGTCTCTTTTACGTCCGGGCACGTCTCGTGGACGAGCGAGCGAACGTGCCTCAGGATCGGCTTGGCAAAATCCTTGGACTTTTCAATGTATGCGTCAACTCTCGGGTCGGTTACCGGCATAGGCCTAATTCCTCCGGGCTTGTTAAGTGCACGGTATTATATACGATTTTCTTTGCGGATAACCAACTTTAATCCCGACCATTTTTCGTCCACGGCGCAGACCTTGACATCGACCAGGCCAAGCGGAAATGCGGCCTCGCGAACGGTATCTTCGGTGATCTCGGTCGGCAATTTTGCGGCCTTTTTGTACCACGAGACCCAGATCGAGCCGTTCTGTTTTATGGATCGCACGGATTTCGAGAGCGTTGCGAACAGCTCGTCGCGGCTGTTTGTAAAGATGTGGATAATGTCCGCGTCCGCGCGAGCCGGTCCCGAAGGCGTCACGCCTTTGATCTCCGCGCCCTCGGGGATCGGATCGAGCAGATGTTCGAAGCCGGCGGGCGCGTTAACGGTCAAAACCGTCATCCCTTCCTTGATCCCAAGTTTTCTGGCTAGCGGCGTACCCGAATATCCCGTAGTCATAGAGCGAATTTAGCACGAGTCACCCAAATTTCCGCCCGGCGGCAGTGCGCAATTTTGACCTGCGTTATTGATTAAATGGCATATTTATTCGATAATCAATGGTTTTGATGTTACCTGGAATTTTTGTTTGTTCGTCGTTTGAAAAAACCGAAGCAATAGTTCTCTGTAAAGAGCGTCAGCAGCAGTTCGGCGAAAGCAAAAAAGATTAGAAACAATATGAACGATTACGTAATTTATTTAACGCCCGCACTTGGGGTCCTGGGACTTGTCGTAATGGCATTTAAGTCGGCTTGGGTCAGCAAGCAGGATGACGGCGACGAGACGATGAAGGAGCTCGCACGTCACATTGCTGACGGTGCGATGGCGTTTTTGAAGGCCGAGTGGAAGGTGCTCAGCATCTTTGTTCTGCTCACGATGATCTTCCTGACCTATTCGGGAACGATCACGTCGATCAACGGCAAGGAGATCCATTCGAGCTGGGTCATCTCGATCGCGTTCCTCATCGGTGCCGTATTTTCGGCAACGGCCGGCTACATCGGGATGAAGGTCGCGACCAAGGCCAACGTCCGCACGACGCAGGCGGCACGCTCCAGCCTCAAACAGGCGCTAAAAGTGTCGTTTACCGGCGGTACCGTTATGGGCCTCGGCGTTGCGGGCCTCGCGGTTCTCGGGCTCGGCGGATTGTTCATCATTTTTCTTTCGATGTTCGCGGGCCTCGGCGTTCACCAGATCAAGACCACGATCGAGGTGCTGACGGGCTTTTCGCTCGGAGCCGAGTCGATCGCACTGTTCTCGCGTGTCGGCGGCGGTATCTACACCAAGGCCGCTGACGTCGGCGCTGATCTGGTCGGAAAGGTCGAGGCCGGCATCCCTGAGGATGACGTCCGCAACCCCGCCACGATCGCCGATAACGTCGGCGATAACGTCGGCGACGTCGCCGGTATGGGAGCCGACCTTTTCGGTTCGTACGTGGCGACGATCCTGGCGACGATGGTCCTTGGACAGGAGATCGTCGTAAAAGACGCGTTCGGCAATATGTCGCCGATCCTCTTGCCGATGGTCATCTGCGGCCTCGGTATCGTTTTCTCGATCATCGGCACGATGTTTGTCCGGATCCACGATGACAAATCGAGCGTCCAAAACGCGCTCAACATCGGCAACTGGGTTTCGATGATCCTGACCGTTGCGGCTTCGTTTTTTGTCGTACAGTGGCTGCTGCCTGACGGCCCGCTCACGTCGCGTGCTAGCACATTTACCAAGATCGACGTTTTTTATTCGATCGTCGTCGGAACGGTGGTCGGTGCGATCATGAGTGTCGTGACCGAGTACTTTACGGCAATGGGTAAAAAGCCCGTGCTTTCGATCGTCCAGCAATCGTCGACCGGACACGCGACCAACATCATCGGCGGTCTCGCCGTCGGTATGAAATCGACCGTTATTCCTATCCTGACGCTGGGTTCGGGCATCATGGCTTCGTATTATTTCGCCGGTTTGTACGGTGTCGCGATCGCCGCGGCCGGAATGATGGCGACTACCGCCATGCAGCTCGCGATCGACGCCTTTGGGCCGATCGCCGATAACGCCGGCGGCATCGCCGAAATGAGCAAGCTGCCGCCCGAGGTTCGTGAGCGTACCGACAACCTTGACGCTGTCGGAAACACCACAGCTGCGACCGGTAAGGGCTTTGCCATTGCGTCGGCGGCACTAACGTCGCTGGCACTGTTTGCCGCATTTGTCGGAATGGCGGGCATCGACCGCATCGACATCTACAAGGCAAACGTTCTCGCCGGATTGTTCGTCGGCGGCATGATACCGTTCATCTTCTCGGCACTGTGCATACAGGCGGTCGGTAAGGCCGCGATGGAGATGGTCGAAGAAGTTCGCCGTCAGTTCCGCGAGATCCCCGGCATTATGGACCACACCGGCGAACCGGAATACGAAAAGTGCGTCGCTATTTCGACCAACGCGTCGATCAAGCAGATGCTCTTGCCGGGAGCGATCGCACTTAACGTGCCGGTGCTCATCGGCTTTCTGTTCGGCCCGGAGGTTTTGGGCGGACTGCTTGCCGGCGTTACGGTTTCGGGCGTTTTGATGGGCATCTTTCAGTCAAACGCCGGCGGTGCATGGGACAACGCCAAAAAGTCGTTTGAAAAGGGCGTTATGATCAACGGCGAAATGTACTACAAGGGATCGGAGCCGCACAAAGCGTCGGTCACCGGCGACACGGTCGGCGATCCCTTTAAGGACACGTCGGGCCCGTCGATGAACATCCTCATCAAGCTGATGTCCATCGTTTCGCTGGTCATCGCACCGTTCATTGCCGGTATCGGTAAATAACAAAACCTGCGGCATTTTTAGTTCACGCAAACGAGCGGCGGTTCCATTCAACGGGGCCGCCGCTTTTTCTGGCATTTTCCCTACAATGAGCCTATATTTAGGTCAAACAGCGATTCCCAAAAGCGTCGCGTCGTCCGGCGGTTGCCAAACCGTGCTTTGGGGTCCTCAAGGGGAAAGAAATGGTCAAGAACACGAACGCCGTCCTCAGATCAATTGTTTTAGCCTGTGTTTTCTGCATCACGGCATTCAGTTCATTTGCCGCCGGTGTGGTCGATCGTTCGTTCGGCACTGATGGCTCTGTTCGGATGCCGATCGGGCAGCAAAGCATATTGATCGATATCCTGTTTGTGCCCGGCGGCAAGATCGCGGCCGTATCGTTCAGTGATTACGGTGTCCTTAACATCGCCCGGTTCAACCCGAACGGCCAGCCCGACACGACATTCGGAAATCAAGGACTGCTCTCGATCCCGGCCCCGAATTTTCGCGTTTACGCCGCCGCGGTTCTCGCCGACGGGAAGATACTGCTTGGCGGTTCGTACTTTCCGGGCGGTAACGCCGTAGATTTTTTCTTGACCCGGCTAAATGCCGATGGGTCGCCAGACACGACATTTGGCAGTGCCGGCATAGTCTCGATCAATCAGGGTTCGTTTGATGTCATCAACAGGATCGCGATCCAGTCCGACGGCAAGATCGTCGGTGCCGGTTACACGTCAGACGCCGGAGGCTTTCAGGCGGTCATGCGTCTGAATGCGAACGGCAGTTTGGATCCGACATTCGGCGGCGGAATTTCGTTCTTCAGGTTTCCGCCATACCCGCACTCGTCGCCGCGACAGCTTCAGACGGTCAAGATACTCGGCGATGGCAGTATCCTTACCGCCGCACCGATCAACTTCGCACATCCGACCGGAATCGCGCTCGGTATCGGCATTGCCCGGCTGACATCGACGGGTTCGTTGGATCAGTCATTTGGAACACAGGGCACCTCTTTGGCGAGCCGTCCCGCACCGAATGGGTACAATGAGATCGTCGACCTGGAACTAATGCCCGCGGGGCGTTTTGTCGCGGCATACACATCAGGAGTAACGGTCTTTGAAGCAACGGGCAGTTTTGTCCGCGACCTGCCGTTCGAGGCTACGTGGATAACGCGGATGCCCGGCGGTAATTTACTCGGTGCCGGTGATAATCCACTGCCGGCCGCTCGGGTCGGCGGGATCAAGGTCTATACCGATCAGGGCATCATCGGCCGGGCGTCGATGACGGGACGTCCCTTTGCCGCACCGGACGGACGGATCATTCTGGGGCGGATCGACTCGATCACAAACGAACTTAATTTGACCGCTCTCTCGCGGCTGACATCGCAGGGAACTCGAATGGCGGACTTTGACCGCGACGATAAGACCGATCTGGCGATCCAGCGTGGATCCTACTTCTTTGCCCAAAAGAGCGGCGGCGGGATGACCTTTAACCTTCAGACATTTTTTGGCGCGTCCGTCATCCCCGAAATGTCAGAGCAACGACTGCCCAATCTCCTGCTCGACCGCAATACGGTCGTTTTCGCGATCCGAGGTATCCCAAATGTGAGCGGCGGTATGTACCGGCGGATCTCCGAAAGTTCGGGCGAACTGTACTTTGGGGCGATATGGGGCCTCGCCGGCGATATTCCGACCGGCGGCGATTTTGACGGAAACGGCCAGTTGGATATGACGGTATTTCGGCCTTCGGACGGGGTTTGGTATTCGATTTTCGGCGAAAATGACCAGTTTAGATTTGTCAGTTGGGGAACGGCCGGCGACAAGCCTGTTCCGGCTGATTACGACTATGACGGCAAGACCGACTTTGCGGTCTATCGTCCGTCGACCGGTACCTGGTGGATAAAGCGCAGTTCTGACGGCGGTTCCGTCGCCGTTAAGTTCGGCGTGGCGGCCGATATTCCGGTCACCGGCGATTACGACGCCGACGGCCGGGCCGACCTCACCGTTTATCGGCCGTCCGAGGGCAATTGGTATCAGTACCTGACGACCGAGGGCTTTCGGGTGATACGGTTCGGACTGGCCGGCGATATTCCCGTTCCCGGCGATTACGATGGTGACGGACGGCACGACATCGCACTCTATCGCGGCGGCGTCTGGTATCTGTTAAAGAGCCGGGAGGGATTCGCTGCCCTGACGATGCCCGCCATTATCGGTACGACGGTCGACGATGTGCCGGTTTCGACCCGATATGATCAATGATGGCTGTGCGAGCGGACTTTGCAGGTTAAAGATTGGACAATTTATATCTGTCACCTGTAAATTCAAATACCAATAGCCGGTGTCGAAAAAGTGCAACCGCAAACTCGTTGGCCGGCATCTGTTGCTATCGAAGTAACGATATCTATCTGCAGAACAATTGACTGAACTTAGAACTATGCTTAAAAACACTATTTACGGCGCACTCTGCTGTGCGGTCATCGCAATTTTTGCCGTCATGCCGACGGCCGTGAACGCACAGGATCAGATGAATGAGGATAACCCTGTCATCGACCGCTCGGCCATTCCCGACTCGGGTGACAGCGTTAATGATTTTGTTCCAAAGGGCTGGAAACTCGAGGCCGACGTCAAGGGCGACCTCAACGGCGACGGAATCGCTGACCACGCGCTCAAGCTGGTCGAAGACAGACCCGCCGAGAGCGATGGCACGATGCCCGACCGCAGCCGGGCCCTCGTTCTCGTTTTTGCCGACAAAAGCGGTACGCTGACCAAGGCGGCGGTGACCGACAAATTGCTGCAGTGCACCGCGTGCGGCGGCGCGTTTTACGGTGTCAGCGACGCTCCGGCCGAGGTCACGATCGAAAAAGGCGTACTTGTCGTCAATCAGGATCACGGTTCACGCTGGGTGACCGATGTGACGTTCCGCTTTCGATATGACGAACAGCCGAATATGTTCATCCTCATCGGGTTTGACTATGCCAGCCGCGACCGCGGCGCCGGCGACGTTTCGACCGAGAGCACCAATTACCTGACCGGCAAGCGCATCACTACCGTCGGAAAAGGAAAGCGTGAGACGACCAAGACCACGATCGTCAAGAAAATGCGTTACAGCATCGAAGAGGTCTCGGCCGAGAATATGGAAGCCGAGGCGACAACACGGCTCGGCCTCGACTAATTGACGGCCGCGGCCGATCAAACCAAATTGCAGAGAAGAAAAAGGATCGGTTTCGGCTGGTCCTTTTTCGTTTATCCGGATGCGACGGCAAACAGATCACCCTCGCCCGCGGCGAAACGACAAAGACGTCGTCCTGATCGGCGGGTTTAGGAAAAAGGATTTCACCACAGAGGCACCTAGTATACAGAGATCGATTCTCAGTGTTCTCTGTGTCTTTGTAGTGAGGTCAATTACTGGCCGCGGACACGCCCATCAGATCGATAAATCGTTCGAAAAGATATTCAGAATCATGCGGCCCCGGCGCTGATTCCGGGTGATACTGCACCGAAAAGACCGGCAGCGTTTTGTGACGCAGGCCGGCGACTGTGTGGTCGTTCAGGTTGATGTGCGTGACCTCGACATCGGCCGGAAGACTGTCGGCATCGACGGCAAATCCGTGATTGTGCGCGGTGATCTCGATCTTGCCGGTGGTCAGGTCTTTGATAGGCTGATTACCGCCGCGGTGGCCGAATTTGAGCTTGTACGTCGATCCGCCAAACGCCGTGCCGATCAGCTGATGGCCGAGGCAGATGCCGAACATCGGCGTTTGCGAGGCGGTCAGCTTTCTGACCTCGTTAACGACATTCGTCATCGACGCGGGGTCGCCCGGGCCGTTTGACAGAAAGATGCCGTCGGGCTTGAGCGCCAGCACGTCGGCGGCGGGCGTCTCGGCCGGGACGACCGTTACGCGGCAGCCAAACTTTGAAAACTCTCTCAGCGAGTTGGTCTTGACGCCAAAATCGTACGCCACGATATGAAACCGCTCGGCTCCGGCCGCCGGATAGTCGTAATTCTCATCGACGGTCACGCTGGTCGCGAGTTCGCGGTTCTCCATTTCGGGCGATGCCGTGACCTTTGCGAGCAAACTGGCGGCATCGGTATCGATCGTCGAAATTCCCGCACGCATCGCACCCTTATCGCGGATGTGACGGACCAGGGCGCGCGTGTCGATGTGCTCGATGCCGATGATCGAATTCGCCTTCAGATAATCCTGCAGCGACATCGTCGAGCGAAAGTTCGAAACGATCCGGCTCGCCTCGCGGACGACAAAGCCCTCGACCCACGGCCGACGCGATTCGACATCCTCAGCGTTCGTGCCGTAGTTGCCGATGAGCGGGTACGTCATACAGACGATCTGACCCGCGTAGCTTGGGTCGGTCAGGATCTCCTGATAGCCGGACATCGAGGTGTTAAAGACCATCTCGCCAAATGTCTCGCCGTCAGCCCCAATTGACGTCCCGGTAAACGTCCGTCCGTCCTCAAGCACCAAAATTGCCTTTCTTGCCTTGTCCATCAGACTTAGATTTTAGCGTATCGCGTCAAAAGCAGGAAATATGCCCGCGAAAAGCGGGAAATTTAACCACAGATGGACGCAGATGAACACAGATCAGGAAGATAGATAGAACTAACTTACTTTGGATCTATCTGTATCGATCTGTGTTTATCTGTGGTTAATTTATCTCTCTATCGTTCGTCCTCGGCCCTCAGATCTTCGTGGGCGGTCGGCGTCGCGGTCGGGGTCGGTTTGGGGACCGTGTTGTCATATTCGCCGTGCTCCAAAAAGCCGACGTTCGAGGGCCGCCAATAGCGGAAAAATGCCTTGCCGTAAATATATTTTTCGGGCACCAGGCCCCAATACCGCGAGTCGGACGAATTGTCGCGATTGTCGCCCATCACAAAGTAATGGTGCTCGTCGACCTTTTTCGCGGGCCAGCTCGGCAGCGACTGGTTATGCTCGGCGTCGAGGTAGTTTTCCTTGAGCTCGACGCCGTTGATAAATACGCGGCCGTTCCGTACTTCGACATTCTCGCCGGGCATGCCGATAACGCGCTTGACGTAGCTCTTGTCAGGGTCGTTAGGGAACCAGAATACGACGATATCGCCGCGTTCGATATGGCCCCAACTGACACTCTGTATCTTGTAATAGACCAGCTTGTTGACGAGCAGCCGCTCGCCGTCGTGCAGCTGCGGCAGCATCGACGTGCCCTCGACCACCACGGGCTGGACAAAGAAAACGCCGAATAGGATAAACACGACGATGATCAAAAAGATGTCGCGGAGCAGCCTGAGAGCCTCGGCCCAAATGCCCTGTCGCGACTCGCTGCGGAGGCTGACGATATCGATGTCGCGATCGTCCCGCGGATCGACGGGCCCGAATGGGTGTTTATTTTTGCCGCTGAGCTCAAACATATAGCGTGACGCCGCGTATGACGGCATCAATTACAAGTTAGACTTCGGCGCCGTCTTTGTCAAAGTTTTCGTTTGCGCCGCGGCCGCGTGCCGTTGTCTTTCGAGAGGCTTTTGACCCAATCGAGAAACGAGTCTTCGTAAACCAGCCAGCCAAATCGCGTCGGGCGTCCGCCGACGGTTTCAAACGTCCCGTTCTCGCAGAGAGAGATGAGCGACGGCCTCGACGGCACCGGCGTGATGATGCGGTGGTGTTCGATCAATCGTGAGATCTCGGTCAAACTGATCGCGGGGCGGGGTGAGAGTTCTAACAAACGTTTTGTGATATTCATTGTGTTGAGTGTTGGTTGCAGCTTGGGTGTGATGTTACGAAAGGGCCCGGCCGGCGATGCCCGTCACGGCCATCCCGGATCAGCCGTAAATATCATAAACATCATAAACATTGTAATTATCGTAAATATCATAAATATCGTAAATCGAATACCGGACGTTCTGTATTAGTCTGGAAATGTGCCGGACGGATCGCGGCCGCGGCGGGCCGTCTTGCTCGTTTGTCGCACAACATCGTCCATACGTTGGAATATATCAAACGAAAGGAAAGAAATCAAATCTAACAGCGTCATGGACGAAACACCGGTTCTAACAAAAAAAGGGAGCAGCAAATATGACATTTACACAGACCGATAAAGCGAAGGCGTTTGCCATCGTCAAGACATTTGAAACGTCAGATCCGGCCGGCGATTACGCCGCCTGTGTCGTCCTGAACGACGGCGCCGGAGTTTCGTACGGCATCAGCCAGTTCACGCACCGCTCGGGTTCGCTCTACGCGGTGGCCGAGCGATACATCGCTTCGGGCGCAAAGACGGGCGCCGACGTCATCCGCGACCGTCTGCCGACGCTTCGCGACATTTCGGGGCGTGCGATCAGACAGATCGTCGCCGATCATCGTTTCCGGGCCGCTCTTCGGGCCGCCGCCGCGACGTCTGAGATGCGGGCCGCGCAGTTGGCCGAGACCGACCGGCTTTATTTCAAGCCCGCCCTGACGGCCTGCCGTCGGCTCGGGTTCGTTGAGCCGCTGAGCCTCGCGGTCATCTTCGATTCGGTTGTCCACGGGTCGTTTTACAGGGTCGCCCGCGGCGTCGCGGCCGACATCTCGGACGAGAGGGCGTGGATCACGGCGTACGTTCGCCGCCGTGACGCCTGGCTGCTGAGCTATCCGCGGCTCGCGCCGACGCGATACAGGATGCGGTTCTTCCTCGGTCAGATCGCCATCTCGAATTGGGAGCTGGAACTTCCGCTCAATGTCCACGGCGTCAGGATCACCGCGGCGACGCTCAAATCGGTCTCGCCCGTCGCCGTTCCGCCGGAACCGTCACCGCAGCCGGCCGTCGAAAGCGTCCGTTCCGCGGTCGGCGAGTTTACAAAGGGCTACGACCGCATCGAGTCAGCGGTCAGCAACGCGTTTGCGCGTGCCGACGCCGCAAAATCGCTCTGGACCACGGTCGCGGGAACGGTCTGGCAGACGTTCTGGGCAATGGCCGCGTTTCTGGCCGGCCTGCCGCGTGAGGTCTGGATCATCTCGGCCGTCATCGCCGGAGCGTTGATGCTCGCCTATCTTTACCGCCAGATCGAACTCGG
Source organism: Pyrinomonadaceae bacterium (assembly GCA_044221625.1). Taxonomy (GTDB): domain Bacteria; phylum Acidobacteriota; class Blastocatellia; order Pyrinomonadales; family Pyrinomonadaceae; genus OLB17. The sequence goes on from JBGAOU010000003.1 coordinate 48,998, forward strand.
CCGCATCCGTGAAAGGGCGGCCGCCGGAGGCACACAGATATGAACGACGCAAAGAATATCCTCATCGCCTGGCTCAGTTCGGTCACGTGCGTCCTCGCGGCGATCGAGGTCCGAACGTGGATAACGATCGTCTCGGCGGTCGTGCTTCCGGTCATATTTTTTGTCTGCGGCAAGGCGATCGACGTCTGGCTGCAGATCTACCTTCGCCGCGGGCGTTCCGGGCCACGGCCCAAAACGAAAGACTATGAATGAAACGACCAAATTAAAACTCATCGCGGCCGCGTTGCTGGCGGCCGCCGTCATCGCCGCCGCCGGATGGGCGGTGTCCGCGATACGGATCGAGCGGGCCGAAAGGGCACTGTCGGCCGCACGGACGGCGACCGCCGCGGCCGAACGCGAGGCCGCGGCCCGCAAGCTTGAGGCCGCCCAATATACAAAGCTGATCGAACAGCTCGAACAAAAGATCGCCGGTATCAGATCGGCCAACACAAAACTCGATGAAAAACTCAAAGATACAAAAACTACTACCCGTACTGCTCGTGCTGGTGTCGAGCGTTCCCGCGGCAATGTCGCAGTCCGTGCCGTCCCCGCCGCCGAGTCCGTCTGCGAAAAGCTCGCCGCCCTCGGCCACCCGTGCTGACGCGGCACTCAGGCAGGCATGCCTTTCCGCGGCGGCCGATCTCGAAGCCACACGCCGGCTCACCGACGCCCTGACGGCGGAGAACGCCGCACTTACCGAACGCCTTGATGCCGAAAAACTCGCATCCGCCGAGCTCACGCGGCTGGCCGCCGTCCGCGGGTCCGAGGCTGACGCCGTCAGGCTCTCGTATACGGCCGCCACCCGCGTCATCGCCGCCAAGGACGCCGAGATCGCGGCCCGTGACCGGCTTATCGAAAGCCTAAGGAAAAAGCGCGCGTCGCCGTGGCGGCGGCTCGGCGACATCCTGATCGGGGCCGCGGCCGTCGCGGTCCTCAAATAGAACCTTCGGAGAAGATCGACAATGAAAGAACATCTGCAGGAGGCCGTCGAGCATTTTCGGGCTCGAACGGCGAGATACACACGTGCCGAGCGATACTACGCCGGCGATCACGACCTGGCGTTCGCGACCGATAAGTTCAAGAACGCGTTCGGGTCACTGTTTCGCGAGTTTGCGCTGAATCTGTGTCCCGCTATCTGCGACGCGGTCCGCGACAAGCTGCGCATTACCGGTTTTTCGCCGGATCAGCCGGACGGAAAAGCGGGAGCGGAGCTCGCGGCCAACGCCGGACGCATCTGGACGGCCAACCGGATGCGTTTGCGGGCCGGCGAGGTACACAAAGAGGCTCTCAAATGCGGCGACGCATATATGATCGTGTGGCCCGACGCCGCGGGCCGGGCCGCGTTGTTCCCTAACCGCGCCTCGACCTGCACCGTGACCTACGACGAGGAGTTTCCCGGCCGCGTCATTCGCGCGGCAAAGTACTGGCGGTCGCCCGACCGGCGCATCCGGATGAACATTCTCTATCCCGACCGGATCGAGAAATTTTCGACAACGCGCCCGGCGGACATCCTGTCTGACGCGGCAGCACTTTCGCCGGCCGGGCCGCCGGTGCCAAATCCGTTCGGCGTCGTTCCGGTCTTTCATTTTGCCAATAATGCCGACATCGGAGCCTTTGGCCGTTCAGAGTTTGAATCGGCGGTGCCGATCCAGGACGGACTCAACAAATCGGTGCTCGATATGCTCGTCGCGATGGAGTACGCGGCGTACCGACAGCGTTGGGCGTCGGGCATCGAGGTCGAATATGACCTCGACGGCCGGCCCACCACGCCGTTCACCGCCGGGGCCGACCACGTTTGGATGACGAGCAGCCCCGACACGAAATTTGGCGACTTTAACGCCTCGTCGCTTGACCAGTTCATCAAGGTCAAGGACGGCTTTCGCGTCGACATCGCGTCGGTCACGGGCACGCCGCTGCACTACTTTACGCCGGGCTCGGACGCACTGCGGACCGGTGCCGGCGTCAAGCGTAACGAGTCCCGCTTTCTGGCAAAGGTGCGCGACCGGCAAGAGGCGTTCGGACAGGTCTGGAGCGACGTTATCGCCTTTGCCCTGCTGGTCGAGGGAATAGCCGACGACGCGCGTCTGCTGACCCGTTGGGAGGATCCGGCGCCGATCTCGGAACGCGAGATTCTTGAAAACCTGATCCTCAAAAAACAGATCGGCCTGCCCGATCAGTACGCTCTGTCCGAGGCCGGCTATGGCGAGGCAGACATTAAAACTATGCTCGCGGCCGACCGCAATGGCCCTGAGTGTTTCACCCAAAACAAATGACACAAAAAACTATGAAGACGCAAACATCTACTGAACCTACGACCCCGACCGAACCGCAGCCGTCACCGCCGCCGCTGCCCGCATCGCCGGACGACGCATTGTCCGGGCAAATTGCGACCCTTGCGGCTGAGAACGCCCAGCTTCGTGCGGCCCTCGATATCGGGAACGCCCGCGATACGGTCGTCGCGGATCTGACGGCCGCCGGTGCACGTTCGCCGCGGCTGCTGTTCGACGCGGTCAAGGGCGACATACGCATCGAGGCTGACGGCTCCGTCGCCGGCCGCAGCGAGATCGTCGAAAGGCTCAAGGCGGCATTTCCCGAGCAGTTCGCCGCTCCGCCGCCGACATCGATCGACGCCGGTGCCGGCCGGACCGCAACTGCCGTGCTCACGCGCGAGACGCTCGCAAAAATGACGCCCGCCGAGATCGCCGCACTCGACTGGCCGGCGGTCAAGCAGGCTCTCGCGGCCGGGTGACCGTCACCGATAGATACCGCGGCGGCCCGGCCGGCCGTCGATGACCTTAGAAACTGGAGAAAAAACTTATGTCAATAGAATTTATCCCGACCGTTTGGGCGGCAAGGCTGCTTGTCGCTCTCGACAAATCGCTCGTATATGGACAGGCGAATGTGTGTAACCGCGATTATGAGGGCGAGATCCGCGAAGCCGGCAATACCGTCAAGATAGCGTCGATCGGAGACGTGAGCGTCGCCGACTATGTCAAAAATACCGACATCGGCGACCCCGAATCGCTGTCCGACGAAGAGCAGAGCCTGCTCATCGACAACGCCAAGTACTTTAACTTTTATGTTGACAGCGTCGACCGTGCCCAGGCGAACGCCAACATCATGGATGAGGCGATGCGTCGCTCGGCATGGTCGCTGCGGGCGGCGGCCGATACCTTTCTGGCGGCCGCGATGGAGTCGGCCGTCCCGTCAGGCAACAAGATCGGCACCGTCGGCGACCCGGTCGTGCCGACCAAGGACGACGCCTACGAATATCTGGTCGATCTCGGAGTCCTGCTCGACGAGGGCAATGTTCCGATCGACGACCGCTTTGTCATCGTGCCGGCGTGGTTCCACGGGCTCTTGCTCAAGGATGACCGTTTCGTGCGGTCGGGTACGTTTCGCGGCGACGCCCGTCTGGCGAACGGCGAGGTCGGCGAGGCCGCTGGATTTCGCATCCTGAAATCGAACAACGTGCCCAACACTTCGGGTGCCAAGTTCAAGATCATCGCCGGCCACAGGTTGGCGACGTCCTTTGCCGAGCAGGTGCTCGACGTCCAGACGTACAAGCCCGAAAAGCGGTTTGGCGACGCGGTCAAGGGCCTGCACGTGTACGGGGCCAAGGTCGTCCGTCCGGCGGCACTCGCGATGCTGATCGCCGATAGATCATAGCCGCAACAACCCGGGCGGCCGCCGGCACTCGCTGTCAGCGGCCGCCTTTTTATCATGCCCGAGGAGAAAATAACTTATGCCTGAAACCGATCTCGAAAAACTGAAACGGCTCTCCGCCTGGGAGGCCGAACCCGCACTCTCTGAGGACGATCTTGAGGCGATCCTCGGCGGCGCCGCACTCGCCGACATCAACGGCCTCGAACCGTCGCACGAAGCGTGGACGCCGACCTATGACATCAACGCCGCGGCCGCCGCCGCATGGCTCGCCAAGGCCGCACGCGCGAGCTCGCTCGTCGAGGTCGATCCGCCCGGTTCCGGCATCGTCACGTCAAAGGTCTTTGACAATTGCCGCCGGATGGCACGGATATTTGCCGGAAAAGGGCCGCGGTCCGTACATGTGCGCAATACATATACGTAAATGCGAATATGTATGAGCCCGGCGTGACGCGGTTGGCAGTAAGCGTCATCTCGCTCTCGCTGTCCGCCGCGATTCCGCCCTTTTCGCGAAAATCGGTTAGAATGTTCGATGAATTGAAACGGATCAAGATCTACAAAAAACTGACCTGGCTCAATGAACTGCCTGCCGACGAGGCCGTGTATGTCCTGCGCGAATGCGGCGGCAGCGAGCAATGGGCTCGCCGCATGTCCGAGCTTCGCCCGTTCGTTATGATCGATGACCTTTTTGAAAAGGCCCGGCGGTACTGGGCCGTTTCGCCGGACGGCGACGCCGATAAATATTCTGAGGCCAGCGAACGTCTCGGCAAGCTGCTCGAACGTTGACGCGTTCGGCGCCGATTCCTTTATATATCTATGCAGACGACCCTCGACGCAGAACTGATCGGATCGCTGACCGAAAGGCTCCGTGTGGCACTGAAGCGCGACGCAGAGCGTGTTCCCGGCGACTCGCATCGCCGCCAGCCGGTCCACACAGTTTACGGCGGAGCCCAGCTCTTCAGCGCCGAGACACCGGCAAAGCTCGGCCGGCTCGCCGTGGCGGCATTTGACGAATACGCGGGCGACCCTTCTGTGCTGGCGTCGGTCCTCAGCATTCCTGGCGAATTGTCGGGCGTTGTCCATGAGCGAGTCCGCGAAAAGCTTGCCCGCGAGCCGGTCGAGGACCTTCGGATCGATTTTGAGGACGGCTATGGCATCCGGCCCGATGACGAAGAGGACGCCCACGCCGTCAGCACCGCCGACGAGATGGCAAAGGCTCTGGCGAGCGGTGCGTTGCCGCCGTTCGTCGGCATTCGCGTCAAGGCGATGTCGGCCGAGGCTCACGGGCGTTCGATCCGGACACTGGACCTTTTTCTTACCCGTCTGACCGAGGCGGCCGGCCGTCTGCCGGACAATTTCCTTATTACATTGCCAAAGGTCGTGCTTGCCGAACAGGTCGCGGCGTTTGCCGACGTGCTCGATCGACTCGAAACGAAGTTGGGCATACCGGGCGGCACGCTGCGGTTTGAGATCATGATCGAATCGACCCGTTCGATCGTCGCGGCGGACGGGCGGTTCGCGATGCCGCTCTTTCTCGATGCGGCCGACGGCCGGCTCGCGGGAGCGCATTTCGGGGCGTACGACCACACGGCGAGCTGCGGCATCACCTCGGCCAATCAGGATATGCTCCATCAGGCATGCGACTTTGCACGCAATATGATGCAGGCCGCGTACGGCGGGACCGGCGTCTTTCTCTCGGACGGAGCGACCAATATTATGCCGGTCGGGGTGCATCGCGGCCGCGATCTCGACGACCGACAGCGTGCCGAAAACCGCTCGGCCGTGCATCGTGCGTGGCAGGTGCATTACGGGCACGTCCGCCATTCGCTGGCGAACGGCTTTTATCAGGGCTGGGACCTACATCCGGCGCAGATCCCGACGCGCTACGCTGCCGTTTACGCCTTTTTTCTGGAGGGGATCGAAACGGCGGCGGTCCGGCTTCGCAATTTTGTGGCTGAGGCCGCACGGGCGACGCTCGTCGGCGATCAGTTTGACGACGCCGCTACTGGACAGGGCCTGTTGCTTTACTTTGTCCGGGCGGTCAACTGCGGTGCCATTTCGGCGGACTTTGCCGCCGGCTTGACGGGCCTCACGATCGAACAGCTTCGTTCCGCCTCATTTGCCGACCTTATCAAGCGATAAAGCCGGCCGCCGGCGCCCTCGAACAACTTCATTTTCCGCTAAATTGGTAAAACCCATATACCATTCAAAATAAATTGGTAAACGTGATCGCGACCATGGCTTCGGGCCGATCTTTCGCCAAAACAAGCCTAAATCATTGTATTTTGTCGATTGTTGATCGAAAATCACGAACTTTTGTCGAAAAATAATAAAAAGTGGCTTGCAATAATTGGTAAAACCAATTATGATTTTCCGGAAATTCAAAGAATTCCAACTAGAAATCAATTTGAGGTAGGTAGAAGTAATGAAAATCCAAGCAATTCTGCAGCAGCGAGTGATCGGCCTGATGATCATTCTAATGATCGGTGCGGCCGCCGTATTCGGCCAGGAATTTCGCGGTACGATAAACGGCAGCGTTTCAGATCCGAATGGGGCCGCGGTCGCCGGTGCGACGGTCGTTATCCGTAACAAGGCGACCAATGTTGCCTCGACCGTCACGACCAACAGCGAAGGTTCCTACTCAGTGCCGTTCCTTACGCCCGGCGAATACAAGGTCACCGCTACCGGTGACGGATTTAAGACCTCATCCAGAGATTCGGTCACGGTCGCTGTCGATGACCGCCTGACCGTTGATTTCACGTTGGAGATCGGAACATCGGCCGAAGTAAATGTCATCGCCGACGCCGAGGTGCTCGAGCGCGGTTCGGTGACGGTCGGCACGGGCGTCAGCCAGCGTCAGATCGCCGAGCTGCCGCTTGCCGAGGGAGCTCCTTATACATTGGCGACACAGGCTCCGGGCGTGGTTTACACCGGTGACCCCAACTTTCAGGGCCCGACCGCTAATGGCAACCTCGCCGGTTTTCGCACCAACGGTGCCGCCGGCAACCAGATCAATCTCGACGGTTCGCCCAATCTGGCGTACAGCGGCCAGGTAGCGTTTACGCCGCCGTCGGACGCCGTACAGGAGTTTAAGGTCCAGACCAACGCTTTTGACGCGCAGAACGGTTTTACGGCCGGTTCGACCGTCAACGTCGCGCTCAAGAGCGGCACCAACAGCCTCAACGGTTCGCTCTATTACTATGACCGCGACAAGAGCCGCACGGCCAACAACTTTTTCAACAACCGTTTGGGCCGCGAACGTCCGGGCCGCAAGTACGCCCGCTACGGCGCGGTGATCAGCGGGCCGGTCTATATCCCGAAGATCATCGACGGCAAGGACAAGACGTTCTTCCTGTTCTCGTTCGAACGTCAAAAGGACAACGTCGCCCAGCCGACGACCTACTCGGTCCCGACGATGAAGATGCGCAACGGCGACTTTACCGAGCTGATCGTCGATCCGACCAATATTGCCAACGCCAACAACACGATCATCTACAATCCGTTCTCGGGCGTCCTGAGCGGCAGCAACGTGGTCCGTACGTCGTTCGGCTGCCCGACATCGGGTGCGGTGCCGACCGGTTCGACCTGCAACATCATCCCTACGGCGTCGATGTACGCACCGGCACTGGCGTTCCTCAAATTGTTTCCGGCACCGAATCAGGCCGGCATCGTCAACAACTTTGTGACCGACCAGAACCTGATCCGGCCTTACCGCTCGTATCTGGTGAAACTCGATCACAACTTCAATTCGAACAACCGAATCTTCGGCAAGTGGTATCACAGCCGCAATACCGAGGACCGATACAATCTCGAGGGCACGCCCGACTCGATCACCCGCGGTTTTGAGAACCGCCGGAACAATGGTATGAACATCGACTATACGTCGGTGCTCAGCCCGAAATTCATCCTCGACATTCGCGGCAGCTGGAATCAGTTCAAGCTCCTGCGTTATCAGGAAGGCCAGCCGACGGCGGCCGAGCTCGGATTTACCGGCATTCCGGCTTCGCGTCAGGGCAACATCTTTCCGCGATTCGATTTTCGCAACTATATGACGCTCGGTTCGCAGCGTTCGGACTATAACGACGGCCAGTCGCGACCGTTCGACCTGTTTTCGATCCAGCCGACGGTGACGCAGATCTTCGGCAACCACACGCTCAAGTACGGTTATGATTTCCGCCGTCTGCGTGAGCGTTTCTCGACCGCGGGTTATGCCTCGGGCCGATTCCTGATCGACGGCACCTACACCATGCAGGCGTCCAACTCCGGCTCGACCCAGCGTGACCGTGCCGGCCGCGACCTCGCCGCGTTCCTTCTCGGCGTACCGGTCGCGTCATCGACGAGCCTGATCGACAACCCGACCGAGTACGACACGAGCGAGATCTATCAGGGATTTTTCGTCCACGACGATTTCCGCATTTCGCCGCGTATGACGCTCAACATCGGCCTCCGGTACGAGCTTGAAAGCGGCGTTCGCGAATCGGGCGGCCGCATCGTCAAGAATTTTGACCGCAACGCGATCAGCCCGATCGCCGCTGCCGCACTGGCCAACTACAATTCGAATGTGCCGGCCAGCACGCCGGTCGGAGCGATCGCCAACCTCACGGGCGGCCTCGTTTTCGCCGACGGCCCGAAGGACGCCAACCAGTCGACCGACCGCAACAACTTCCAGCCGCGGGTCGGTATTTCGTACGGCATCGACAACAAGACGGTGGTTCGTGCCGGATTCGGCATCTTTACCGCTCCGTTCCAGATCGGTGCGATCTTCCAGCCCGGATTTTCGACCCCGACGCTCTTTACGCCGAGCACGAACAACGGCCTGACGTTCAACGCGACGCTCGCCAACGCGTTCCCGACCGGCATCACGCCGTCGCCCGGTGCCGCTCTCGGCCTGATGACATTTGTCGGCCGCGACGTGACGTCGTCAAACGCGACGGGCCCGACCACGACGGTTCTGCCGTATCAGCGTAAGAACGCCAATTACACACGATTTATGTTCGGCGTTCAGCGTGAGATATTCTTCGGCATCGGCGTCGACGCGTCGTATATCTTCTCAAAGGGCAAGGACCTGGCGGTCGCCCGCGAGTTGAACGCGATCCCGACGATCTATCTCAACAACTTTACGAGTTCGACCGATCCGTCGACGATCCTCGGCCAGATCACTGCGGTCAATACGTTCCTTAACGCGACGGTCGCCAACCCGTTCCGCGGACTGGTGCCCGACAGCACGACCTGGAACGCGAACACGATCCAGCGTCGGCGTTTGCTGACCCCGTATCCGCAGTACGGCAATATCGCCATGACCGAGTACAACGGCACGAGTTCATTCCAGTCGTTCCAGCTGCAGTTGTCCAAGCGGTTCACCAAGGGGCTTTCGCTCAGCGGTTCGTACACGTTCTCGCGTGAGCATCAAAAGTCGCAGTACCTCAATCCGCAGGACACCGATATGGTCGACATCGTCGCCCCGACCGAGCGTCCGCATCGCTACACGTTCTCGGGCATCTACGAGCTTCCGTTCGGCAAGAACCGCCAGTTCTTCAGCGGATGGCACCCGGTCGCCGAGGCCGTTCTCGGCGGATGGCAGCTTCAGGCCGTTTACGAATGGCAGAGCGGCGAACCGCTTCAGTTCGGCAACGTTTACTACAACGGCGACCCGAACCAGCTCCGCAACCTATTGGGTAAGAAGGATGAGAACGGCCGGCGATACGGCATCGACGTCCCGGCATTCGCGATCAGCGGATTCTTTATCGGCGGTGTCCAGTCGGCGGCAAATGTCCCCGGCTACGCCAATAACTACACCAGCAGCTCGGCCAATACGGTCCGCACGATGCCGCTGACGATGGGCCGGTTCCGCAATCAGCGATTCCTTAAATTTGATGTCGGCTTGTCCAAGAATTTCCGCATCAAAGAGGGGATGAAGCTGCAGGTTCGTGTCGAGGCTATCAATCTGCTTAACAACCCGTATTTCTCGGGCCTGAATCTGGATCCGACCAACGCCGCGTTCGGCCTCGCCAACACGCAGCGTCAGCCGCCCAGAGATATTCAGATCGGCGGAAAGTTCACGTTCTAACCGGACGCCAAGGGTAAGTAGAAAATAACCTGCGTCACATAAGCGACCGAGCTTTTTAAGGGCCGATTATGTGACGCATTTTTTTCAGCAAAGGTAATGAGGTTCAAACGGTTCGCATTGCTGATATTTTGGACGCTGACGTTGGCGGCCGCCGCGGCGGCGGCTGATATCGTGGTCGCCTCCGACGGCAGCGGCGATGTCAGGAGCGTTCAGGCGGCGATCGACCGTGTGCCTGACGGCAACGGCCGGCGATTTACGATCGCGGTCAAACCGGGCACCTACAACGAGCAGATCCGCGTGCCCGCGAGTAAGCCGTACATTTCGCTCATCGGCGACAACGCCGAGCGGACCGTCATCACCTTTAGCCTTTCCAGCAAACAGGCAGGTTCGACGTCGGCGTCATTTGCGGCATACATCGGCGGGCACGATTTTTACGCCGAGAATGTCACGTTTGAAAACTCGTACGGCACCGGCTCGCAGGCGGTCGCCGTGCTGGTCGAGGCGGATCGGTCGGTCTTCAAAAAATGCCGTTTTCTCGGGTGGCAGGACACGCTGTACGCCAAGGACGGCCGTCAGTATTATCGCGACTGTTATATCGAGGGCCACGTCGATTACATCTTCGGCAGGGCCGCGGCCGTGTTCGAAAATTGCGAGATCCGCAGCAAGGGCGACGGTTACGTGACGGCTCCGATGCGTTTTTCGGCAGACGAACCGGCGGGATTTGTTTTTATAAAATGTCTTCTGACCAGCAACAACACCAAAGAAGGCATTTATCTGGGCCGGCCATGGCGAGACTATGGCCGGACAGTTTTTATCGATACGCGGATGGACGCCGATGTGCGTCCTGAGGGCTGGCATCACTGGCTGCCGGAACGCGAAAAGACCGCATTTATGGCGGAGTACGGATCGACCGGCAGAGGCGCAGCCGCCGCCGCTGCCCGCGTAAAGTGGTCGCGACAATTGACCAGGGCCGAGGCCGAGGCGTTCGCGACCGTTAATTTCCTAAAGGGAAAGGACGGCTGGAACCCGCTGACGGCCAAGGATGACTGGCTCGTCAAGACCAAACCCGATTGGCGTCTCGTCACCTGGAACGAGGTCTTCAAACAGGCGCCGCTCTGGTATCAGACCGACGAGGCGGCCCGCATCGCCGATCAGGTGATCATTTACCAAAAGGAAAACGGCGGCTTTGAAAAGAACGTCGATATGGCATTGATGCTCAATTTGAAAGAGCGTGCCGAACTCGCCGCCCGCCGCTCCGACATCAGCGAAACGACGATCGACAACCGCACGACCTACACACAGGCCGCGTACCTCGGCCGCGTCATTACCGCCAGCCTTTTGAAACCGTCGCCGCCCGCCAACCTGCCGAAGTACATCGACGCGTTTAATAAGACGGTCGACTACCTTCTGTCGTCGCAGTACGAGAATGGCGGGTTTCCGCAGTTCTTTCCGCTCAAGAAGGGCTATTACACGCACATCACTTTTAACGACGACGCGATGATCGGCGTCCTGCGTTTTCTGCGTGAGGTCGGCCGGGTCGGTGAAGATTACAAGTTCGTCGATGCCGACCGACGAGCGAGGGGCCAGAAGGCCGCCGAACGCGCCCTGCCGCTGATACTCAAACTGCAGGTCACCGTGGGAGGCAAAAAGACGGTCTGGGCCCCGCAGTACGACGAAGTTTCGCTCAAGCCGGCCGCGGCGAGGAAGTTTGAGCCGGTTTCGCTGACGTCCGCCGAGAGCGTCGGCATCGTCCGCTATCTGATGGACGAAAATGTGCAGACGCCGGAGATCCGCGACGCCATCGAATCGGCCGTACGCTGGTTTGAGGCAAATCGCATCAACGGCTATCGATGGGAGCGGGTAAAGGGGTCGAACACGCTCATCGCCGACAAGACAGCCGGACCGATATGGGCGAGATTTTACGAGATCGAGACTATGCGGCCCATTTTTATCGGCCGCGACTCCGTGATTCATTACAATGTATCTGAGATCGAGGCCGAGCGACGCGACGGTTACGCGTGGTACGTCGATTCGCCGCGTGAACTGATCGAGAAGGCATATCCGAAGTGGAAAGCACGTCAAAAATGAGTATGACCAGCCGAAGAGAATTTTTACAATTGATGGCCGCCGGCGGTGCCGGGCTGGCACTGTTTCCGCGGATGTCGTTCGGAAAGGCGGACGGCCCTTGGGAGAGGGTTTATCCGCAGATACTGGCGCGGATCGTACCGCCAAAATTCAAGAAAAAGGACTATTCGATCGTAAAATTCGGTGCCAGGGCCGATGGCGTGACCGATTGCCGCACGGCGATAAACCGGGCAATCGACGAATGCAGCCGAAAGGGCGGCGGCCGCGTGGTCGTGCCGGCGGGAACATTCCTGACCGGGGCGATCCGGCTCAAGAGCAACGTCAACCTGCATATTTCCAAAGGGGCGACGCTCAAATTCTCGACCGACCCGAGGGCATATATGCCGATCGTCCACACCCGATGGGAGGGAATGGAACTGATGCACCTCTCGCCGCTGATCTACGCTTACGAGCAGACAAATATCGCCATCACAGGCGAGGGCACGCTCGACGGCCAGGGCAAGTCGTTTTTTTGGAAATGGCACGGCAACCCGAATTACGGCGGCGACCCGGCAAAACTCAGCCAGAAGGCGGCACGCGCACGCCTCTACGAGATGATGGACAACAATGTCCCGGTCGAAAAACGCATCTTCGGCGGGCCCGAGGATTATCTGCGGCCGCAGTTCATACAGCCCTATAAGTGTAAGAACGTACTGATCGAGGGCGTAAAGATCGTCGATTCGCCGATGTGGGAGGTTCATCCGGTACTGTGCGAGAACGTCACGGTCCGCAAACTGCACATCGCCTCGCACGGCCCGAACAACGACGGCTGCGACCCCGAATCGTGCAAGGATGTGCTGATCGACGAGTGCTTTTTCGATACCGGTGACGACTGTATCGCGATCAAATCCGGCCGCAACAACGACGGCCGCCGGATCAACACGCCGACCGAGAATATCATCGTCCGCAACTGTACGATGAAGGACGGCCACGGCGGCATCACCGTCGGCAGCGAGATCTCGGGCGGCGTCCGCAACCTGTTCGCTCACGACAATCTGCTTGACAGTCCCGACCTTTGGACCGCGATCCGCGTCAAGAACAACGCCTCACGCGGCGGCAAGCTGGCAAATTTTTACTACAAAAATAACAAGGTCGGCCAGGTCGGACGGGCGGTGATCGAGATCGATTTTAATTACGAAGAAGGGGCGAAAGGGGCCTTTACGCCCGAGATGCGCGGGCTCTACATCGACGGCCTGACCTGCACGGCCGGTAATCGTGCGGTCGACCTGCAGGGTTTTGAGAACGCGCCGATCTACGACGTCGTGTTAAAGAACTGCACCTTCGGCGAGATGAAAAATCCGAGCGTGATCAAAAACGTCAAGGGCCTCAAGCTCGAAAATGTCCGCATCGGCGGCAAGGTGGCCGATAAGCTCTAAATGGCAAAGGTCGTATTCATAGCAGTACTTATCACGTCTCTGACGGCGATCGCCGCCGCTCAGAGCGGACCGGTCAAGCTGTTTTTGGCGGGTGACTCGACCTGTGCCGAAAAACTGCCGGAAAAACGGCCCGAGACCGGTTGGGGCGAAATGCTTGCGGCACATTTCAAGGCCGGCAAGGTCAAGATCGAGAACCGCGCGATGAACGGCCGCAGCACCAAAACGTTTATCTCAGAGGGCCGTTGGCAAAAGATCATCGACGAACTGCGAAAGGGCGACTGGGTCTTTGTCCAGTTCGGCCACAACGACGAATCGAAAGAAAAAGGCGAGCGGTACACGCCGCCCGACGCATTCAAGGCCAACCTCGAACGCTTTGTCCGCGAGGTCCGTGCGAAGAGTGCGAATATCGTACTACTGACGCCCGTAATGCGGCGAAAATTTGATAAGGACGGCAAGTTCGTCGATCAGCATCCGGCCGAGTACCCCGAGGCGTTTCGTGCCGTCGCTCGCGAACTCAAGGTCCCGCTCATCGATATGCACCGCCTGAGCGAGGCCGTGCTCGTCAAATACGGCCTCGAAGGGTCAAAAGCGTTGTTCCTGCAGCTCAAACCCGGCGAGAACGCCAATTATCCGAAGGGCATCGAGGACAACACACATTTTAATCCGGCCGGTGCCGAAATAATGGCAAAACTCGTGGCGGACGGCATCCGCGACGCTAAATTGAAACTGCGTAAATATCTGAAATAATGAGACTTATAATCGCAATATTGTTCATCGCCTGCTGCTCGATGACCGGTTTCGCCCAGACGGCACCGTTGTCCGAGCGGCTCGCCGATACGGCTATGACCCGGATCTGGGTCGATCAGCGAAACGCTCCCGGCATACCGCCGAAGTGGAATTATGAGCAGGGCGTCATCCTCAAGGCGATCGAGCAGATGTGGTACGCGACCGGCGACGCCAAGTATTTTCGCCATATCCAAAAGGGCATGGACTATTGGATCGACGAAAAGGGCGTCCACAAGGACTATGACCTAGACGAGTACAATATCGACCACGTCACGCCCGGCACGGCGATGCTGATGCTTTATCGCGTCACCGGCATCGAAAAATACCGCAAGATGGCCGATCTTTTCCGGTCACAGCTCCGCACGCATCCGCGGACCAAAGAAGGCGGATTTTGGCATAAAAAGATCTATCCGTACCAGATGTGGCTCGACGGGCTCTATATGGGCCAGCCGTTCTACGCCGAGTATTCGCAGGTTTTCGGCGAGGACAACTGGAACGATATCGCGAATCAGTTCGTCTGGATGGAAAAGCACGCCCGCGACCCTAAGACCGGCCTGCTCTATCACGGCTGGGACGAGTCGAGGCAGCAGAAATGGGCCGACAAGACGACCGGCCGGTCGCCGCACGTCTGGGGCCGTGCGATGGGCTGGTACGCGATGGGCCTCGTCGACGTGCTCGAGTTTTTTCCGAAGGATCATCTGCGGCGGCAGGAACTGATCGACATCCTTGCACGCGAGGCGGCGGCGATCGAAAAGGTGCAGGACGCCCGCTCGGGCGTCTGGTGGGACATCCTCGATCTCGGCGGCAAGGGCAAGAATTATCTCGAATCGTCATGCTCGGCGATGTTCGTTTACGCCATCGCCCGCGGCGTTCGCGAGGGCTATCTGCCCGAACGCTATATGAAGGTCGCGACGCGCGGATGGGCGGGCATTCAGAAGGAATTTATCCGCACCAACGCACAGGGACAGACCGACTGGGAAGGCACGGTGTCGGTCTCGGGCCTCGGCGGAAATCCGTACCGCGACGGCAGCTTTGACTACTATATGAGCGAAAAGCTCCGTACCAACGACGCCAAAGGCCTCGGCCCGGCGATCCGTGCGGCGCTCGAGATGGAGGCGTATCAGCGGGGCAGGCCCGGACGCGGCAAGTCCGTCGTGCTCGACGACTATTTCAATCACGAGATACGCAAAAGCAAGGCGACCGGCCGCGACGAAGCCTGGCATTACAAATGGGATGAGCGGTCCGACGCCGGTTATTACGCCTGGGGAACACTGTTTCGCGAACTCGGGGCCGGTATCAGCCAGCTTTCGGACGCACCGGACGCACGTAACCTCGCGGGAGCAAGTATTTACATCATCGTCGATCCCGACACCGATAAAGAGACCGCCAAACCCAATTTTGTCGAGCCTCAGCACGTCAAGGCGATCGCCGAGTGGGTAAAACGCGGCGGTGTGCTCGTCCTGCTCGGCAACGACGCCCAGAATGCCGAACTCGACCGTTTCAACACGCTCGCCGGTGCGTTCGGCATAAGGTTTAACAAGGACCGCAAGTTCGAGGTCATCAACAACGATTACAAGATGGGCGGTATCGACATCGCTCCGGGCAGCGAGATATTTACCACGGCCCGAAAGATCTTCGTCAAGGAGATCGCGTCGCTTTCGCTCACGGGTAATGCCCGCCCGGTGCTCACCGCCCGCGGCGATACCGTGATGGCGACGGCAAAATACGGTAAGGGCATGGTCTTCGTGCTGGGCGACCCGTGGCTCTACAACGAGTACGTTGACGGCCGCCGGCTGCCGCCCGAGTTTGAAAATTTTAAGGCCGCCCGCGACCTCAGCCGCTGGCTGATCGCCCGTGCGAAAGGAAAATAAGATATGAAATTCAAGTTTATCGCGATCGCCGCCGCCGCTGCCGCACTCGCGTCGGCCGCCTCGGCCCAAACGCGTCAGCCGTCAAAGCCGCGGGGCCCGATCGTCATCAAGTCAAAACAGCAGGTCGCCGACATTCAAAAGTCGCTGGAAAAAAAGCCCGGCAATACTAACGAAGATGTCGTCGCCGCGGCGGGCCGGCAGACGCGGGTCGCTGTTTTTCACGACGAAAAGCGGGTTGACGACCTCAATGAGGTTCACGACGGTTCGGACGATGTTTACTACGTTTTGGAAGGGACGGCGACGCTGCTGCTCGGCGGTTCGCTGGTCGACCCCAAGGAAACGTCGCCCGGCGAATGGCGTGCGAAAACCGCCGTCGGCGGACAAAAGTACGTGATCAAAAAGGGCGATCTGGTATTCGTGCCGCGGGGCACGCCGCACCAGCGGACGGTCACCGGCAAGGGGTTTTCGATGATCCTGATCAAGATATTCGAGACGGATCAGCCGACGAAATAGCTCGGACAGGCAAATTTCGACATCACGCACGCGAGGGGCTATAATTGCGCATCGTCGTGCTGAAAAAGGGGCAAATGACAAGGACCGGACCGGGAATTTTCAAATCGTTGGAATCGCAGGAGCGGGCCACCACGGCCGAGGGCGTCGTCGCGCAGCTCAAGGAGATGATCCATCGCGGCGAATTGAAATTCGGCGACCGCCTGCCGCCCGAACGCGACCTTGCAAAACTGCTCGGCGTCAGCCGACCGACACTTCGGGCCGGCATCCGGTCGCTGACGGCCGTCGGCATTTTACAGTCAAAACAGGGTGCGGGAACGTTTGTCGCCGAGGCCGACGAATCGCCGACGCTCGACAGCAGTTCGCTGCGGATGATGGCCGCCCTTCACGGCTTTACCTCGGACGAGATGTTTGAGGCGAGACTCGCGCTCGAAATGCACATCGCCGGCCTTGCCGCCGAACGTGCGACCGCCGAACAGATCACCCTGATGAGCGAGGAGATCGCCGGAATGTACGCGTCGCTCGACGATCCGGAACAGTATCTGGTGCACGATATGCAGTTTCACCAGACGGTGGCCGCGGCGTCAAATAACCGCATTCTCACCTCGCTTATGAATATGGTCGCGACGATCCTTTTTGATTCACGCAGCAAAACGGTCCACCGTGCACTCGACCTCAAACAGTCGGCCGAACAGCATCAGAATATCTACCGCGCCATGCGCGAACGCGACGCCCAGGCCGCGAGTGCCGCCATGCGTGAGCACCTGATCGAAACGCAAAAGGCCCAGCGGCTCGAGGAGCAGCAATCCGCCGCCGCCGAACGCATACGTGCTTAGTCCGAAGAACGCCGCTGCCCGGTCAGCCGCGTCCTCGGCCTCATCCGATAATGTCTAACAAGCTGATCGTTCTCGTTTTGCTGCTATTTGCCGCCGCCGGGCATTCGCAGCCGCCCTCTAAGGCCTGGGTTGCCGATAATGGCGACGGCACGTACAAAAATCCCGTCATCAATGCCGATTATTCCGACCCTGACGTCGTCCGTGTCGGAGCCGATTACTATATGACGGCGTCGAGCTTTAACGCGGTGCCGGGCCTGCCGATACTGCACT
This sequence comes from Pyrinomonadaceae bacterium, assembly GCA_044221625.1. Classification (GTDB taxonomy): domain Bacteria; phylum Acidobacteriota; class Blastocatellia; order Pyrinomonadales; family Pyrinomonadaceae; genus OLB17. The sequence continues at coordinate 66,540 of JBGAOU010000003.1, forward strand.
CAAAGGACCTCGTTAACTGGCGCATCATCAATCACGCTATCCGCGAATTAGAGCCCGCCGACGTCTTTGCCCGACCGCAGCACGGCGGCGGCGTCTGGGCTCCGGCGATCAGGTACCACAACGGCGAATTCTACATTTATTACGGCGATCCGGACTTCGGCGTTTTTATGACGAAGGCAAAGGATCCAGCCGGTGAATGGTCCAGGCCGCTGCTCATCAAGGCCGCCAAGGGCTGGATCGACCCGTGCCCATTCTGGGACGACGACGGCAATGCGTATCTCGTACACGCTTTTGCCGGCAGCCGGGCCGGGATCAAGAGCGTTCTCGTCATCAACCGGATGAGCGCCGACGGAACGCGGCTGCTCGACGACGGCGTAATGGTCTTTGACGGGCACGACACCGACCCGACGGTCGAGGGGCCAAAACTCTACAAGCTCAACGGTTATTACTACATCCTCGCTCCGGCCGGCGGCGTTCCGACCGGCTGGCAGCTCGCCCTTCGTTCCAAGAGCATTTACGGACCATACGAACGCAAGGTGACGCTCGCTCAGGGCAAAACGGCGGTCAACGGCCCACATCAAGGTGCTCTCGTCGACACGGCGTCGGGCGAATGGTGGTTCCTCCATTTTCAGGACAAAGGGCCGTACGGCCGCGTCGTTCATCTGCAGCCGACCGTCTGGAAGAACGGCTTTCCCGTAATGGGCTCCGACCCAGACGGTGACGGTACCGGCGAACCCGTTTTGACATTCAAAAAACCGAATGTCGGAAAGACATATCCCGTCGAAACGCCGCAGGACAGCGACGAGTTTGACAGTGCAACGCTCGGCCCGCAGTGGCAGTGGCACGCCAACCCGAAGGCCGAATGGGCCTTTCCATTCCCGACTCGCGGCGTCCTGCGGATGAACTCGGTCGAGCGCGAGTTCGGGTTCAACAAGCTTTGGGAAGCCCCGAACCTTTTACTGCAAAAGTTTCCGGCTGACGAATTCGTCGCGACCGTCAAGGCCACGCTCTCAAGCAGGGCCGAAGGCGAGCGGTTCGGCCTGATAGTCATGGGTTCGAGTTACTCGTTCATCAGCGTCGAGAAGCAGGGCAATGTATTGTATTTTCAGCGTTCCACGGCCATCGACGCCGATAAAGGGATGTTCGGCGATCTCGGCCGGGCCGAGCCGCTCTCGGGCGATGCGTCGGCACCGTTCTATCTGCGTGTCGCGGTCGCAAAGGGTGCGGTCTGCACATTCAGCTACAGCTCCGACGGCAAAAATTTCAAGGTGCTCGGCGACAGTTTTACGGCTCGCGAAGGCCGCTGGATCGGTGCCAAGATCGGATTCGTATTCACGCGTCCGTCCAAATTCAACGACGCCGGTTCGGCCGACATCGACTGGATCCGATTCGAACCCAACCGCTGACCGGCACCGCCGTTTGAGCAAACAAACGCACGAACAAGGACCGGCCTTGCTCGTGCTTATTTCGTGTCAGTCTGCGGCCAAGGCGGCTTAGTCGTAGCTGATATCGGCGGGCTCAAGTTTGGGGGCCAAGAGGTGGATGATGAGCAAAGCTACCAGATAAGCTGATGCTGCGATGATAAAGATCGGGACGTAACTGCCCGTCCGGTCGAGGATATAGCCGACCAGCGGCGAGATGATCATACCGCCGACGGCACCCATCATGCCGCCGATGCCGACGACCGAACCGACCGCCTGTTTCGGGAACATATCCGACGAGATCGTAAAGATATTGGCTGACCATCCCTGATGGGCGGCCGCCGCGATGCCGATCAGAATAACGGCGACCCAGAGGTGCGACGTGATCGAGGCGAACACGATCGGCACGACCGCCAGTGCACAGATGAGCATCGCCGTCTTGCGCGAACGGTTGATCGACCAGCCGCGTTTGATCAGGGCGCCCGAGATATAGCCGCCGCCGATGCTGCCGACGTCGGCGATGATATAGATGACCGCGAGCGGAATGCCGAACGTCTTGAGGTCGAGGCCGTGCTGCTTTTTGAGAAAATCGGGCAGCCAGAAAAGATAGACCCACCAGATCGGGTCGGTCAGAAATTTACCGATGCCGAAAGCCCACGTCTGGCGGTGCGGAAATAACCGCCGCCACGCGACCTTCTGCGTGGGCTCGGGCGGATCCGACTGAATGTACTCGAGTTCGGCATTTGAGAGGCTTTTGTGTTCCTCGGGCCGTTTATAGATAAACAGCCAGAACGCGAGCCAGATAAAACCGATGATGCCGGTAAAGATAAACGCCTCGTACCAGCCCCACGCGATGACGATCATCGGCACGAGCAGCGGCGTCGCGAGGGCTCCGACATTGGTGCCGGCGTTAAAGATGCCCGTCGCCAGTGCACGCTCCTTTTTGGGAAACCACTCGGCGACCGTCTTGATCGACGCCGGAAAATTGCCGGCCTCGCCGAGCCCGAGGGCAAACCTTGCGACCATAAAGCCGACGACCGACACCGACAGGGCGAATGTCCACGGTGCCGCACCGAACATCGAGCCGATCGCGTTGATCGCCGCGACCACGGCTGCGACTATCGGGGCGACGACCGGTGACGAGATCTCGCCGATGCCGACCGCCCATGCGTGGCCGATGGCGGCGATGCTCCAGACGACGATCGCGAGCGCAAAGCCCTTTTTCGTACCGATCTTGTCCATCAGCTTACCGACGAAGAGCAGGCCGATGGCGTACGCGGTCTGAAACGCGAAAACGATCCAGCTGTAATCAAGTTCGGTCCAGCCGAATTCTTCGGCGAGCGTCGGCTTGAGGATGCCAATGACCTGGCGGTCGATATAGTTGATCGTCGCGGCAAAGAACAAGAGGGTACAGATCACCCAGCGAAAATTTCCCACCTTGCCCGGCGTTGTCGGCTGTGCACTTTCCATTTCCATTTGGTCGGCTCCTTAAACTCTATAAAGACAAAATTCCCGGCGAAAGATACTCGGTCCCGCCGATCATCGTCCCGATCATCGGAAAGTCGGGCGACGCCGTGACGACGTCGGTCCCGTCGTCGGTCAAGATGCAGGTCTCCTCGACCTTGGTCCCGGTTATCGACGGGTTCCAGGCAAAGGCCTGGCCGAGTTTGACCTCTTCGCTGCTCGTCGGATGGGCGACCCAGTCGCGGGTCTTATAGCCGGCCGCACCGCCCTGATGGTGCAGCCCGATCTCATCCGGAAAGCCCGCCGCCCGGTACGCACTCTCGGCGGCCTCGTATAATTCGCGTCCGATCGCCCCGGGCCGTGTCGCGTGCCGAAGGGCGGCAAAGACGTCCGCTGCGGCCTGTGTTCGCGTGATAAGTTCGTCGTCTGGCGAGCCGAGCGTGACAATGCGGCTGAGGCTGACGATCAAACCGCCGCGTTGTGCGCATGTGACCGCTAACAGCGTTCTTTGCCAACGATCTGCGGTCGGCACCGGATGACGAAACCGCTTGATCCGGTCGTCGGCCGCGGCCAGCGTTACGACCGATACGGCCCCGTCCAAGGCAAGCTCATGCCTGATCTTTTCGGCAATGGCGATCTCGGTATCGCCCGGATCGAATTTGTCGATCGCCCGCCGCATCGCCGCACCGGCGTCGCTCCCGAGCTGGCGAAACCGGACGGCTTCATCCTCCGTCAGACGGTGCCGGCAGGCGGCGACCTTACCCTCGATCACCGGTACGCCGCCGCCGATCTCTATGTCTGCGGCGATCACGGCCCCGGGCCGCAGCATCGACCGGGCGGTCTTCGCGACGGTGCCGCCGTCGGCCTTTTCGGCTTGCCAGGTGAAACTCAGCGGTTCAAAATACGCTTCCTGTACTTCCTCGGCCAGCATCCGCGGCGTCTCGATATTGTTAGCGATCACATACCGTCTGCCCTCGCGGGTCACCATCAGCGTCGCGACGCCGTTCTCGCGGCTCGTATCGACGCCGTTCGTGCCGCCGCAGGTCAGCCAGGCAAAATTATGCCGGGCGTTGAGCAGCACCGCGTCGAGGCCTTCGCGCTCGAGCATTTCAACGATGCGGCCTGTTTTTTCGCTGAGCTCTCGGTTCATCGGCAGCTATTGGTTGACGCCGCTCGCCAAAAATCCGCCATCGACCACGAGCACCTCGCCCGTGACAAAGCTCGCCGCTTCGCTCGCCAGAAAGACGGCGGCACCGGCGAGTTCCTCGACCTGCCCGAATCGGCCCATTGGCGTCCGCGTCAGAAACTCGGCACCGCGGGGCGATTCATCAAGCAGTTTTTGATTGAGAGCCGTGCGGAAAACGCCCGGAGCGATGGCGTTGACGTTAACGCCGCGTTTTGCCCATTCGACGGCCAGCGATTTTGTCAGGCTGGCGACGGCCGCCTTGCTCGCCGCGTAGGCCGCGACCTCGTACAGAGCGACAAATGTCGAGAGCGACGCGATATTGACGATCCGGCCGTAGCCGTTTTCGACCATATGCCGCCCAAAGACCTGGCATGCCCGCAGCGTGCCGGTCAGGTTGGTCTCCATTATTTCGTTCCACTCGGCGATGTCGAGATCGAGCGTCGGCGTGCGTTTAGTGCGGCCCGCCGAATTGACCAGAATGTCCACCTTTCCAAATGCGGCGACGGATTCACTGAGTAAATTCTCAAGTGACGCCATGTCCGATACGTCGGACGTGACCCGCAGCGTACGGCGTCCTTTGGCCTCGATCTCGGCCGCGGCCGCGTCGACCTGTTCCTGCCGCCTCGATGTACAAACGACGTCGGCTCCGGCCTCGGCCATACCGTGAGCGATGGCCCGCCCGATACCCGACGTTCCGCCTATAACGACCGCGGTCCGCCCGTTGAGCTCAAGTTTGGAGTAACTCATAATCTACTTAAATCGAACTATTGGTAAAGGTGATATAAGCAAAAAGGTATTACCATTTGGCTTTTGACGCAGTAAGTGTGAAACACAATTATATCTAATGTCAAGTATTCTAAGTGCCCATATTTGTTAATTTCTACGAGCATAAATGGTGCTGCGGCGGCGAATTCGGCGAAAAAGCCAAAATACCACTTGCTTTTAATTGGTCAAACCAATTATTATATTTGAACATTACAAGGAAATTGGTACCAGTGCAAACATCACCACAAAAGACGATCCAGCGACGCACGGCCGGCGAAAATGTCTGGCTGGGGTTTTCGGACCCGGCCCGGCCCGTCCGGCCCGACGGAGATTTCAGGTACACGGTGCTCGATTCCGAGGTCGCGGTCGGCCGCGCGATGTTTGCCGAACTCAAGGCTTACGCCGACGAGAAAGAAGGCGATATCACGATGGTCCTGCTCGGCGGCCGCGGGGCCCAGGCGATGTACCGCTTGATCGAGCGCCTCGCCGAGACCGACGAGATCGACGAGCTGCTCGGCCGGCTCCATGTCTTTACGCAGGACGCTCTCGCCCCGATGCGGATGGCCAACGGCCTTAGCTTCGTACGCGATTTCGAACGCCTGCTCGGCCCGCGGTTCTTTGCCAAGATAAAGAGTTTTACGCCGATGATCACCGAGACCGATGACCTCGAGGGCGAATTGCGAAAGTATCTCGAACGCCTCGAGTCGCTCGGCGGCATCGACCTGTTCTTTCTGGGACTCGGGCCCGAGGCCGCGGCTGCGTCGCACCTTTGTTACATCAAGCCCGGCTGCGGGGCCGCGTTCGGCGATTTTGCGGGCATCATCCCGATCAGCCCGAGCATACTCGAGCATCACATCGCCAAATTCAAGGTCGGCGGCAGCGAGGTTTCGGCCGAGGACGAGGCTGAGTGCCGGCGGGCGGCATATATACTGACGCTCGGGCCGGCCGCGATCCTCGGGGCGAAACGCATCGTCCAGTCGATCGTCGACGCTTCGACCGCGACGGCCAAACCGGCGAGCTTTAAGCGGCTGATCGAGACCGTTCTTTCGAGCGACGATGCCGAGCTCGCCCGGCAGGCCGATGAGAATCCGGGCTTACTGATCCGTTTGCATCCCGATGTGCGATCATACGTTTTGCCGGACCTGCTCTCGTAAATACTATGTTGGATACCTATGCAGAAAGGGCCGTTCCGGTCAGCGACTACGCGATCATCGTCAATCCTGACGATAATGTCGCGGTCGTCAAGAATCAGACGTCGGCCGGCCTGACGGTCGTTTTGCCGGGCGGCGTTCCGCTGACGATCGGCGATGCCGTGCCGCCGGGGCACCGTTTTGCGACCAGCGACATCCCGGCCGGCGAGTTTGTACGGCAGTACGGCCAGCCGATCGGCACGAGCCTCGGTATCGCCCGCGGCGAATGGGTGACGCACGACAATATGACCGACGACGTGCCTGTCGTGCGCAATCTGCCCGACGACCTGCACACGCCCGCACCCGACTATTTTCCGGCGGACCAGATCGCGACATTTGCCGGTTTCAGGCGGGCGGACGGCCGCGTCGGGACGCGAAATTTCGTCCTTATAGTGCCGACGTCGATGTGTGCCAGCCACGAGGCGACACAGATCTCGATGATGGCCGAGTTTCTGCATTACAGCCGCGAAAAGTACCCGAACGTCGACGGCGTCGTCGCGATCCCGCACAACAAAGGCTGCGGCTGTCAGGACGGTTCGACGCTCGACGTGATGATGCGGACGCTGTCGAACTACGCCGATCATCCGAATGTCGGCGGCGTCATCCTGATCGATCTCGGCTGTGAAAAGACCAACCTTTCCTTTGTCGAAAAGTATCTGACCAAACGCGAAAAGCCGATCCAAAAGCCCGTCTTCAAGATCGGCATACAGGATGTCGGCGGCACTCAGGCGGCGATCGAGATCGGGCTCGCCGAGGTGGCAAAGATGCTGCCCGAGGTCAACAAGTGCGTCCGCGAGGAGTTTCCGGTCAGTGAGCTCGTGCTCGGGGTCAAATGCGGTTCGTCGGACGGATTTTCGGGCATTTCGGCAAATCCGGCACTCGGTTACTGCTCTGACCTTCTGGTCAGGAGCGGCGGCACCGTTCTGCTCACCGAGGTGCCCGAGTTTTGCGGTGCCGAGCACATTTTGGCAAATCGGGCCAAGGATTCGGTCATCGGCCGCAAGATCTACGCGATGGTCGATTGGTACAAGGATTACGCGTCAAAATTCGGCGCCGTCCTGAACGAAAACCCGAGCACCGGCAACAAGGCCGGCGGGCTGCTGAATATCACGATCAAATCGCTCGGAGCGATCGTCAAGGCCGGCACGACGCGGATCGAAGACTGCATTGAGTACGCCGAAACCCCGACCGCCCGCGGCATCAACCTGATGCAGGGGCCGGGTTACGATCAGGAATCGACGCCGGGCCTTGTCGCGTCGGGTGCGACCGTCGTCGTTTTTACGACCGGTAACGGCACGACCATCGGCAACGCCATCACGCCGGTGATCAAACTCGCGTCGAACAACCGCGTTTTTGAGCGGATGGCCAACGACCTCGACATTTCGGCGGGCAACGTCATCGAGGGCACCGAGAGCATTGTCGAGGTCGGCACGCGGCTCTTCGAGCATGTTCGGCGGACGGCCAGCGGCGAGATCCAGGCCAAGGCCGAGATACTCAAGCACCGCGAATTTCAATTTTGGGCCGAAAAGACCGTTTCGCTGTAAAGGCGACGCCGCGGCCCGCGATCATCAAATTTATGAGCAGTACACAGATCAAACTCGAAAATATCGATCCGGCGACCTGCGTCGTCAAGGGCACCGACCGGCAAAAGGGCCGTACGATCAGCGTCGAACCGGGCAAGACCGCGACGCGTAACCTCTTTTACGGCCGCATCATCATCGAAGCCGGCGATCCGGCGATCGCCTTTGAAAACGCCGGCCATGAGACCGGGCTCATCTGCCTGAAGGGTTCGGGCACGGTCACCGCCGGCGGCCAAACGTTCGCGATGACCCGATACGACGCCTTGTACGTACCGCGCGACTCGTCGATCACGGTCGAGAGCGGCGGCCCGTTTGACCTTGCCGAACTGTCGGCGCCGGTCGAAAGGCAATATCCGCTGCAGTTCGTCGCCTTTGCCGATATTCGAAAGGATCCGGCACTGCATTTCGTCGCCGGCAAACCGCCGACCGAGCGTGACCTCAACATCCTCATCGGCAAGAATGTCGAGGCCGGCCGCATCATGGCCGGCGTGACGTTTTCGTCCGAGGGCAATTGGACGTCGTGGCCGCCGCACGAGCACCAGAATATGCTCGAGGAAGCGTATCTCTACATCGACATGCCGGCTCCGCAGTTCGGCATCCAGATGGTCTATACCGACACCGAGTACCCCGAGATCGCACAGGTCGTTCGCGAGGGCGACGTGGTGATTATGCCGCAGGGCTATCATCCGAATGTCGCGGCACCGGGCGGCTCGATCAATTTTTTGTGGATGATGGCCGCCAACCGCGAGGGCGACGACCGTCAGTTCGGCGTCGTAAACGTCCAGCCGGAATACGCTCAGGGCGGCTCGGGGCTTGAGGCTTCGCGTAAATGATGAACGTGCCCTTTGACCTCAGCGGCAGGACGGCGCTCGTCACGGGCTCGAATACGGGCATCGGCCGGGCGATCGCCCTCGGGCTGGCCGCCGCCGGAGCCGACGTCGTTTGCCATTGCCGCAAGTCCGGCGACGCTGTCGATACGGTCGAAGCGGTAACAAAGCTCGGGCGCCGTGCGATCAAGGCCGCGGGCGACATGGCCGACCCCGCGACGCCGCAGGCGTTGGTCGACGCCGCCATCGGCGAATTTGGCCAAATAGATATCGTCGTCAACAACGCCGGCATGATACGCCGTGCACCCGCCGCCGAATACAGCGACGACGACTGGCAGGCCGTGATCGACGTCAATCTGACGGGCGTTTTCAAGCTCTGTCAGGCGGCGGGACGCGAGATGATAGCCCGCGGGTCGGGCAAGATCATCAATATCGCGTCGCTGCTTTCGTTTCAGGGCGGCATAACGGTTCCGGCTTATACAGCGTCAAAATCCGCCGTGGCAGGCCTGACAAAGGCTCTGGCGAACGAATGGGCAAAACTCGGCGTCAACGTCAACGCCATCGCTCCGGGCTATATCGCGACCAATAATACGGCCGCACTTCAGGCGGACGAGACGCGAAACCGGCAGATACTCGAGCGCATTCCGGCCGGGCGTTGGGGACGGCCGGAGGACATCGCCGGTGCGGCGGTCTTTCTGGCGTCATCGGCGAGCGATTATGTCAACGGCCACATCCTCGTCGTGGACGGCGGATGGATGGGAAGGTAGCAGACAGCAGGCTGTCGTCGGCAGTACAAACGCCGAACCGCAAGCTGCCGACCACCGGCTACCGATTACCAGCTACCAACTACTTATTTATGTTGAATATTAAACCGAAAGATCAATGCAAATGGGACATCGTATCCCTCGGCGAGGTAATGCTCCGGCTCGATCCGGGCGACAAGCGCATCCACACGACGCGGAGCTTTGAGGTCTGGGAGGGCGGCGGCGAATATAACGTCGCCCGCGGCCTGAAACGCTGTTTCGGGCTCGACGCGGCCGTCGTGACCGCCCTTGCCGACAACCCGATCGGCCGTCTCGTCCAGGACCTGATGTATCAGGGCGGCGTCGATCAGTCGCACGTCAAATGGGTCAAATACGACGGCGTCGGACGCGACGTGCGTAACGGTATGAACTTTACCGAACGCGGTTTCGGCGTACGGGCAGCGTTGGGATGTTCGGACCGCGGCCACACGGCGGTTTCGCAGCTTAAAAAGGGCGATATCGACTGGGAAAAGATATTCGGGCACGAAGGCGCCCGTTGGTTCCATACGGGCGGCATCTTTTGCGCTCTCAGCGAGACGACGCCCGACGTCGCCAAAGAGGCGATGCAGTGCGCCAAAAAGTACGGCACCGTCATCTCGTACGATCTCAATTACCGCGACTCGCTCTGGCGGGCGATCGGCGGCCAGGTAAAGGCGCAGGAGGTCAACCGCGACCTTGCCCAATATGTCGATGTGATGATCGGCAACGAAGAGGATTTTACGGCCTGTCTTGGCTATGAGGTCGAGGGGCAGGACGAAAATCACTCGAAGCTCGACATCGCCAATTTTGAAAAGATGATCCGCCGGGCGGTGGCCGATTTTCCGAATTTTGCGGTCGCTGCGACGACCTTGCGCAACGCCAAGACCGCCTCGGTCAACGATTGGGGAGCCGTGTGCTTTATCGGCGGCGAACTCTATCAGGCGACGATGCGGCCGAATCTGGACATTTTTGACCGTGTCGGCGGCGGCGATTCGTTCGCCTCGGGGCTGATCTACGGATTCCTGACCGGCGAGTCACCCGAATGGGCGGTCAACTGCGGAGCGGCACACGGAGCTCTCGCGATGACGACGCCCGGCGACACGACGACGGTCGGGCTTGCGGACGTACTTCGGGTGATGAAGGGCGGCGGCGCCCGCGTAGCAAGATAACTACAGGAGATCGCCCACTAAATACACGAAATTCACGAAAAAATAGATTCTTTATTTAGTGCTTTTCGTGTATTTAGTGGGCAAATAGTTTATGGACAAAGCAGAAATAGTCAGACAGATCGAAACTCTAGGGCTCGTGCCGGTCGTGCGGGCTTCGTCGGCGGACGAGGCGATGCAGGCGATCGACGCCATCAAGGCCGGCGGCGTCAACGTGCTTGAGATCACGATGACGGTCCCGGGTGCGGTCCGCGTGATCGAAAAGGTCGCCGACAAGTACGGCTCCGACGTGCTGGTCGGTGCCGGCACGGTGCTCGACCCCGAAACGGCACGGGCGTGCCTGCTCGCCGGTGCGCAGTTCATCGTCAGCCCGGCGCTCAACCTTGCGACGATCGAGCTCTGTCATCGCTACAGTGCCCCGATCGCACCGGGCGTCCTGACGCCGACCGAGGTGATCACGGCGTGGAGTGCGGGCGTCGATCTTGTAAAGGTATTTCCGTGCGGCTCGGTGGGCGGTGCGAGTTATGTCAAGAATCTCAAAGGCCCTTTCCCGCAGGTCAAGATCATCCCGACCGGCGGCGTTTCGCTGACGACGGCGGCCGATTTCATCAAGGCCGGAGCCTCGGCGCTCGGTGTCGGCACCGATCTGGTTGACGTCAAGGCGATCCGCGAGGGCAACGCTCATATCGTCACCGAGCGGGCGCGCCAGTTCGTCGAGATCGTACGCCAGGCGCGATCGGCATAGTGCCGCCTGCCTTCGGTTAACGCAGCTTTATCTTAAGTGTAAGGTTCAGGGCGTTTGCATTGAACGGCCGCGAATCGTTGCGCGTATAGGCGACGTCGAGGACGGTCCGCTTGTTGAGACGGCGGCTGATGCCGGCGTGAAACTCGTTCTGCGACCACAGTTTGTTGGTCAGGTCGTAATAGCCCTCGTTAGCGACAAAGGGCGCGAACAGCTCTTTGTTCTTGTGCTTGATCGAGTACGAGATCTGGCCGCGGTTGCGATAGAGGTTGATATCCTGCCGGCTGTTGCGAAAGCGGCGCTCGATGACGTTGCGGTCGCGAAACGTAAAATTTCCCCATGTCTTGGTCAGTACGAACCCGAGGTCGAGCCGCGTCTCGAAACGAGCGACCCGCGGCGTCAGTTCGTCACGCCGATAGAGCACGGCGGCCATCAGCGAAAGGTATTTGTTGACCCGATAGTCGACGGTCGCACTGACACGGCTGTCGAGCGGCCTGACGGGGTTACGCCCGATCCGCGAAATGCCGCTGAATGTGGCCGTCACCTTATCGACCATCTTGCCCTTTTTGTCCTTGTCGCGGATCAGCGGCACGATCAGTTGGATCTCGTTCCACGACTCAAACTCCGACGGCAGCGACTGTGCCGGCACCGCCGCGGCGCACCCGAGAAGCAATGCCGAAAGTATCAATGAAAGGCGTATTTTCACTTCGATCGGGCAGCGGCCGCCGGGCGTCCGCTGGTCATGTAACAACTTTGTAACATTGATGTTACAACATTATCCGAAAATCACCGCCCGCCGAACACAAAATCCCGCGATCACGCCCGCCGCCGCCGTTCCGTGCAAGAAAAATGCTTGACTTCACGGCCGTTCGACCTATACTTGCAGAAATGCAATATCGACCCGGACGAGCGCGTAGATATCGCTGCGCTCAAATTTGAGCTGCCGAACAGCGTCCGGGGTTGCAGAACGTTAATCGGAGACTCTCATATGATCAGATACAATAAGACCTCTCTCGTTACCATCGCCGTGTTCACGGTAATGGCTTCCGCCGCCCTCGCGTCATCAGCCGCATTCCGTGAAACGGCATTCGAGAGATTCGACTCCGTGCGTGAATTCCTTGGGATATCCGGGCCTCTGAGAGCAATGTCAGCCGAACGGGATACGAGACAGACGACGGTTGACGATGCGCCGACAACATTAAATGGCACGCTAACATTCGGGAATACCGCCGATGGAACAACCGCAACTACCGGAAACACAGGTTTTGGTGGCGTTCGGGTTGGCACTGGCGGCGGCGGATTTACTATTCAGAATCCAGGCCAAACTATCGGTTCACAAGCAGAACTCAGGGGTATTGCTCCAACCGGAGGGAGCATCAACAGTGTAGGAGTGACTTCGACAGAATATGGTACGGCGGCTCAAGTATTTACCGTTTCATTCGAAATTTATCTCAGCGGCGGCAGCAGCGGAATGTGGTACTTCTTCGCAGGTAATGGTACAACATTTGATTCGGCGCAATCAGCAACTTTTACTGGATCACAAGTTTTTACAGGATTGCGATTTGCCTTTGGAGCCTCCAATACGATCACAACCAACAACCGAAACGCAGGTGCATGGGACGCAACAGGAATCTCAGGAACCCCATTTGCACAAAACAGTGCGTACAAAGTTTTTATTACCGGAAACAACTCAGCATCTACCGTAAATTATGGCAATGGGCAAAGCGTTGCAGCTAATAAGTACGATCTTTGGGTAAATGGAGTATTGGTCGGAGATGATCTTGGAAAAGCTCAACTGGCCGCTGCGACCAATGTCAATGCATTCCGATTCTACGGCGAAAGCTCTGCTGGCAATGTGGCAAATATTGCCTTAGACAATATTGCTTGGTGGAATGAAGCTGTCGCACCGGCCCCGACCACTCAAGCCTCTAACATCACTTTCTCATCCGTGTCTTCGACCTCAATGACCGTGAACTGGACTAACGGCAACGGATCGAAACGGATCGTGAAGATGAACACGTCAAATTCGTTCTCGGCTCCGGTTGATGGGACCGATCCGTCGGCCAATACTGTTTACGGCGGTTCGGGCGAACAGGTTGTGTACAACGGCAGCGGCAGCAGCGTCGCGATAACCGGCCTCACTGCCGGCACCACTTACTGGTTCCGTGTTTACGAGGCCAACGGTTCCGGCTCGACAATTACATACAACACCGCCACAGCAACGAATAATCCCCTCAGCCAAACTACGGCGTTTCCGCCGACGCTCGGGACTTACGGGAATACAAGTCTGGCGCTCAGCGGCAACGCGACCGTCACGCCTTCGGCGGCGCCCGCAAATACGACGACGATCAACGCATCAACGAATTCGAATTTCAAAGGGACGCTGACCGCTGATCCGGTGACGGGTGTCGTTCGCGTGTCTGATGCCCATCCGGCAGGCACATATCCGGTGACCGTAACAGCGTTCGGCCCGGGCGGTTCGGCGACAGCATCGTTCACACTGACGGTGACGAGCGGTACGCCGTGCGGCGGAGCGTCGTCATTCTCCTTCGCACCGGCGACTACGGCATCGATCGGCTCGGTAACTGTCCCCCGCGGGGTTGCTGTCGGCGACATTAACGGTGATGGCTTTCAGGATGTGGTCACGGCAAATGTCGGATCAAATAATATCTCGGTCGTCCTCGGCGACGGAGCGGGCGGATTCGGGGCTGCTGCCATTTACTCTACCGGGCCCAGCTCAGGCCCCGCCGGGGTCGCCCTTGGCGATATGGACGGCAATGGTACCCTCGACGTGCTCACGGCCGGTTCCGGCACTGGCAATGTCTCTATTCACCCGGGAGACGGCCTCGGCGGATTTGGTTTGAGGGCAGCTCACGCTGTCGGGACTGCCCCCACTTCCGTGGTGGTCGGCGACTTTAACGGTGACGGCAAGGCTGATTTTGCGACAGCGAACAGCGGTTCCGGCAACGTGTCGGTGAGGCTCGGCAACGGCACCGGCGGATTTGCTTCGGTCGTGAACTATGCGGTGGGGACATCACCGATAACCGTTGCGACAGGCGACTTTAACGGCGACGGCAAACAGGACCTGGTTACTTCCAACTTCAGCTCAGCCAATGTTTCGGTACTGGCGGGCAATGGGCTTGGCGGCTTTGCGGCCGCGGTCAATTACTCTGCCGGGACTTCGCCGATTTCGGTTGCCGCAGGTGATCTCGATGGCGACGGAAATCTGGACCTCGCGGTGGCAAACCAAGGCGGAATACCAGGCGTCTCCGTTTTGCCGGGCAGCGGAACGGGCACATTCGGTTTGCCGACGTCTTACCCGGGCGGAGTTTTGCCTGCGGCCGTCGCTTTCGGCGACTTTAACAATGACGGCAAATCCGACGTCGCCGCGGGTGATCAAAACGGGCCAACGGTACCGATACTGCTCGGTGACGGAACGGGCGGCTTCGAATATACACGCAATTTCACGGTCGGAACGTCGCCGCGTTCGATCGCGGTCGCCGATCTTAACGGAGACGGACGACAAGACATCGTTTCGGGAAATTACGGGTCGAACAACATCTCAATACTGCTCGGCACGTGCATCACGCCCGAGGCGAACGTAAAGGGCAACGATATCTCGATCGCTGACGGCGATACGTCGCCTGACCCCGGCGACGACACGGACTTTGGTTCGACGCCGGTAATGACGGCCGTTACGCGGACCTTCGCGATCGAAAACATTGGTACCGGCGACCTTTATTTGACCCAGGCAAACAAGGTCTCGATAACCGGGGCGAATGCGGACCAGTTTCAACTGCTGACGCCGCCGTCGGCGTTTGTCGTGGGGCCATCCGGCTCGCTGACATTTCAGGTCCGGTTTATCCCGACATCGCCGGGATCAAAGTCGGCGACCATAAGTTTTGGCAATAATGACACCGACGAGAACCCGTACGATTTCGCCATTCAAGGGGTCGGCACGGCGAGCTACACCGTCACTTATAACGGCAACGGCAGCACGGGCGGCACTGCACCCACAGACCCGAACAGCCCGTACACATTCCCGGCGTCCGTGACCGTCCTCGGCAACACCGGCACCCTCGTCAGGACGAATTACACATTCGCCGGCTGGAATACACAGGCGGACGGGCTCGGCACGACATACCAGCCCAACGATACATTCAGCATCGCCGAAGACACCATTTTCTACGCACTTTGGACGCCGATCCCGCCGACCCTCGGCACATATTCGAATTCGTCGATCGTGATGAGCGACAACGGCATCATCCTGCCAGCCGCGGATCCGGGATTCACAACCTCGATCACGGCCCGGACCCGTACCGGATTCAAGGGCACGCTGACCGCCAATCCTGTGAACGGGGCCGTTACCGTGACCAACGCTTATCCGGCGGGCACTTATCCGGTCACCGTGACCGCGTTCGGCCTCGGCGGTTCGGTCTCGACGACATTTAACCTGACGGTCACCCCTGCGGGCTGCGGCGGAACGCCGGGCCTCGGCGGCCTGACCAACACTGCCGCTGGCACCGCCCCGAGTTCGGTCACGGTCGGCGACATCAACGGCGACGGAGTTCAGGATATCGTGACCGCAAATAGCGGCTCGTCGAACACCTCGGTGCTGAACGGCACCGGTTCGGGCACTCTGTTCACGGCGTTGAATTCCACAGTCGCGTCGACGCCGCAATCGGGGGCGGTCGGCGACTTTAACGGTGACGGCCGGCAGGATCTGGTGACGGCCAATAATGGAGCCAACAGCGTCTCGGTATTGCTCGGCAATGGCGTAGGCCCGTTTGCCCCAAGAACTGACATCAGCCTCCTCGGACAGTCTCCTTACACGATCGCCGTCACTGACCTGAACGGCGACGGCAAGCAGGACGTGGTCACCGCAAATCTGACCGGTTCAGCCAGCATCTTGCTCGGTGACGGAACGGGATCATTTACGTTGAACAACATCGCCCTCGTCGGGGCGGTTCCGGTCTCGATAGCGGCTGGCGACTTTAACGGCGACGGCAAGACGGACCTCGCGGTCGCGCATTCGACGGCGGGATTCGTGTCGATCATTCCGGGCAACGGCGATGGTACATTCGGGATCATCAGCACTTATGCGTCGGGGGCGTTCTCGGTCTCGGTCGCCGTGGGTGACGTTAACGGTGACGGAAAGCAGGACCTGGCGGTTGCGAACTCGTCGGCAAATACGGTCTCGGTCCTTATCGGCGACGGTTCGGGCGGCTTTGGTGCGGCGACGCCCTTCAGCGTCGGCACCACTCCGGCGCATGTCGCCGCCGCTGACCTCAACGGCGACGGCAACCTCGACCTTCTGTCTGCCAACAGCGGTTCTAACAATATATCGGTGCTGACCGGCAACGGTTCGGGCGGATTTGCCGCGGCGGTAAATTACGGTGTCGGCAGCGGCCCGTATGCGGTCGCTGTCGGCGACCTCAACGGTGACGGCCTTCAGGATATCGCTGTCGCTAATAGCAGTTCCAACAATGTCACGGTTCGACTCGGGACGTGCGTCACATCGGTCATTTACAACGGCAACGGCAGTGACAGCGGCAGCGTTCCCGTCGATCCGGCGTCGTACCCGGTCGGCTCGACCGTAACGGTGCTGGGCAATGTAGGCGGTCTTTCGCGCAACGGATATGATTTCAGCGGCTGGAACACGGCCGCCAACGGCAGCGGTACGACGTACGCACCGTCGAGTACATTTACGATCAACGCCAATACGACTTTATATGCACGGTGGACGCCGAAACAGTACACGCTGACCTACAACGGCAACGGCAACACCGGTGGCACGGCACCGTCACCGGTTACGCAGGATTATAATACGACGGTCGCTGCGGCCGGGCCCGGCACGCTCGTCAGGTCGGGTTACACGTTTACGGGCTGGAATACGGCTGCAAACGGCAGCGGCAACGCTTACGCGGTCGGAGCACCATTCACGTTCACGGCCAGCACGACGCTTTATGCCCAGTGGATCGCCGCTCCGACGATCACGCTCGACACGGCCGCACTGGCATTCGGCAACGGCAACACCGGATTCGGTTCGGCGCCGCAGAGCAAGGCGATATCGGGCGCGAACCTGACCGGCGACATCACCTGCTCGGCACCGGCCGATTTCCAGGTCTCGTCGAACGGCACATCGTGGGGCAGCACTGCTATATTCACCCAATCCGGCGGATCGGCCAGCGGAACTCTCCGCACGCGGTTCAATCCGGGATCGACCGGCGTCAAATCGGGCAGCGTCTCGTGTACCAGCAATTTTGCCTCGACGCAGAGCTTTACGGCGGGCGGTACGGGCTTTAACCCGCAATATCGCGGCGGCCGCATCGCGTGGCAAAAATCGGGTATCGCAAACATCACATTCACGGCCGAGGCGGCATTCCGGACGAGCGATTTCGGGACGGTCGCGATCAATGATCTGGTTGACGTCGGTGCCGATCTTGATTACGGCGACGGAACCGCCCTCGAGGACGTACGGCTCAAGGTGACGAGCATAAATGCCGGCGAAGGCTGGTTTTACGGCACTTTGGTCAAGGCCGGCGGCGCGGCGCTGACCTATACATATCCGACGGCGAACGCTACGTACAAAGCCGTTTGGAAAGGCACCGGACGACTCGCCGCGGCAAGCAATTTCAGCACCAGCGATTGGCGTTCGGCGGCCGACGTCAAGATCGAGACCACGGTTACCACGACGAACTCGTCGCGCTCGACCGTGACGCCTGTCCTTTACGTTCAGGACAACAGCATCGTGTCGTTCATGCTTCCGATCACCTCGTTCGACGGCTACACGACGACGGCCGCGGTCGGAACGGCCGGCGATTTTGTCGCAAATCCGGCGGTGCCGTCGGCTCAGGTCGTGCCGCCTGGCCTGACCGTCGGGGCGAACGGACTCATCAACTGGGACGTGCGCGACAGCGTCCAGGCCGGTGTCGCATCGGGCCAGATCTATTATCTGGCGGTCACGCTCGACAATGGCCACGGTACGGTCTCGCCCGTCGAGGTAATGGTCAGCGTCACGCCCGCCGCGGTGCTCAATCTTGACCTGACGGCCCTTGATTTCGGTTCCGTCACGGTCGGGGCAAACTCCGCCGGCCAAACCAAGGCGATCTCGGGCAGCAATCTGCCGGCCGACATCCTTTGCCAGTCGACGCCCGACTATCAGGTTTCGTCAAACGGCACGGTGTGGAACAACTTTGCGACATTCACACAATCGGGCGGCAATGCGAGCGGCACGCTTTACACTCGATTTTCGCCGACCTCCGGCGGATCGATCCCGGGACAGGTCCAATGTTCGAGCGGCACCGCGGCGGTCAAGACCTTTGATACCGGCGGCATCGGCGTCGCACCGAGCTACACCGTGACGTTCAACAGCAACGGCGGCAGCGGCACGATGGCGCCGCAGACCGCCAATACGCCGACGCCGCTCAATGCCAACGCTTTCACGCGGACCGGATATACCTTCGCCGGCTGGGGAACGTCGCCCGGCGGCCCGGCCATCCTCGGGAACGGCGTGACGTACTCGTTCACGGCAAATATCACGCTCTACGCTCAGTGGACCATCAATCAGTACACGCTGACCTATAACGGCAACGGCAATACCGGCGGGGCCGCTCCGGGAGCCGTCACCCAAAATTACAACACGAGCGTTTCGGTCGCCGGAGCCGGCACGCTCACGAGGGCCGGATATACGTTCGGCGGCTGGAATACAGCGGACGACGGCTCGGGCACGGGCTACGCTCCGTCGAGCACGTTCACTTTCCCGGCCGCTAATACGACGCTGTACGCGGTCTGGGCGCCGATCACATACCAACTGACCGTCAACGCCGGTGCGGGAGGCTCGATCAACGAGCCTGGCACGTCGCCGGCCACCGTCGATCACGGCAGTCCGACGACGATCATCGCCGTTGCGAATGTCGGTTATACATTTACAAACTGGACGGTCACGGCCGGCTCGGCGTCGATCGCGAACCCGAGTTCTGCGGTCACGACCGTCACCTTGACTGCGGGCAATGCTGCGGTCCAGGCGAACTTTGCCCCGTTGACGACGGTCCAGTTGGGCACAGCGGGCTCGTTCATCGGCGTCGAGGGTTCGACGGCGGCGGTTACGGTTACCCGAACGGGCGTTACCACCGGCACGAGCACTGTTCAGTACTCGCTCTCCGGCGGGACGGCGACGGCTGGCACGTGCGGCGTCGGCAGTGCCGACTATGTCGCTGCCTCGGGCACACTGACCTTTGGCCCGTCCGAGACCACTAAGACGGTCAACGTCACGCTCTGCGGCGACGCGATCACCGAGTCGCCCGACGAAACGATCGGCGTCACGATCAGCTCGCCGACCGGTGCGGTCCTCGGCACACCCGCAACGGGCAGCGTCCGCATCATTGATACCGATGCCGACTATCTGAATACGGGCCAGATCAACACGACCGCCGGCGGCACGGCATCGACCTATCCGCTGCCGATCACGGTCGCGAGCTATCCGGGAGGGATCACGGGCCTTTCACTGTCGATCTTTGCAATCACGCAAAACGTCCCGGATGACATCGACATCCTGCTGGTCTCGCCGGACGGAACCCGCAAGATGGTGATAATGAGCTACGCTGGCGGTTCACAGCCGCTCAGCAGTGTTTCATTCAAGTTTGCCGACATCGCCGCCGGTTTTGTGCCCGATCCGGGACCGATAACCGACGGAGCCGTTTACAAGCCGACCAACTGTGTGGCGAGCGTACCGGACTTTCCGGCACCGGCACCGCCCGGGCCGTACAGCGAACCGGGATGCAGCGGCTCTCCGGCGGCGACATTCGCGTCGGTCTTTGGCGGAATGGATCCGAACGGCATTTGGAAGGTCTATATACGCGACCACTCGACGCCGCTTTCGCCGTTGAGCGGCAGCGGATACCTCTTTGGGGCCGGTATCCGGTTCATCCTTGCACCGACGGCGGGCGAGGTCGCGGTCGCCGGCCGGGTCATGACGGCTGACGGAACGGGTATCCGCAATGCACGGGTCACCGTATCGGGCGGCGATCTCGCACAGCCGCTGACGGCCGTGACGGGTGCCTTTGGCAACTATCGTGTCGAAGGGCTGACGGCCGGCGAGACTTATGTCGTGACGGTCGCGTCCAAGAGCTACGTGTTTGAAGCGCCGAGCCGCATCGTGACGCTCGGCGACAGCGTGGCGGGCCTGGACTTTACCGCCCGACCGTAGCCGCCGGCGATGTGCCGGATGCGTGATCGACCGCATGAGAGATGAAATGAGCCTGCGGACATCCCGTTTGCAGGCTCGTTTTCTGTTTGAAAACCGGAGCTATTGAACGCTGACCCGCTTGCCGTCGGTAAGCTGATTTGGCGGATGCAGAATGACGCTTTCGCCTTCGTCGACACCGCCGAGCACCTCAGCATACTCTGTACTCAGGTGGCCGATCTTGACCGCCCGCAGACGGGCTTTGCCGCCCGTAACGACGAAAACGCCCCATTCCTCGCCGTTTCGAAAGATCGCACTCGCCGGTATCATCAGCACGTCGCCGGCCTCCCAAACGACGATGCGGAGGTCGACGCGGAAATTATCGCCGAACCGCAACCCTTTGGTCAGAAGATCGCCGACCACGTTTACTCGCTGCTCCTCGACCCCTAAGGCCGAGACCTTGGTCATCGCCTGCGACTCGACCAGCCGCACGCGTGCCTTGATCGGCTCGGCGGCGTTCTGGTCGTCGATGATGATCCGCGCACCCGGCGGTATCAGCGGAGCGTCGGTCGACAGCACGTCGAGGACGATCTCAATATTGGTTGGGTCGCCGATCTCGATCAGCGGTGCTCCGGCGGCCACCATGCCGCCGCTTTTGACATAAATGCGCAGCACCTTGCCCGCGGCCGGAGCAAAGACCTTGGCCCCATAGATGCTCGGCCGGTCGTCATACACGTCAGGCGCACGCTGCAGCGGCGGATTGGGGTCGATCGTGGTTATCTCGTAATCGTGGGGTATCGTGTCGCCCTCGGCCAGATGAATGCGGGACATTTTGCCCGCGATCGGAGCGGTCACGATGTGTTTTTGACGAACGCGGGTCTTGCCCTCGCCGTCGATGGTCACTGTCATCGGCCCGCGTTTGCTGGCGGCGGCCTCGACAGAAACCGGCGTTTCCCGAAAAATGAACCATA
This sequence comes from Pyrinomonadaceae bacterium, assembly GCA_044221625.1. Classification (GTDB taxonomy): domain Bacteria; phylum Acidobacteriota; class Blastocatellia; order Pyrinomonadales; family Pyrinomonadaceae; genus OLB17. The sequence continues at coordinate 87,818 of JBGAOU010000003.1, forward strand.
CGATAATGACGACGCCCAAGGCCGCCAGGCCGATATATATCGCATTTCTTTTCTTCGTGTCCATAGCGTCACTCCCTGGTTTTGAGTACGGCGATCAGATCGAGGTGCCTCAGCCGCCTCGCGACCAACAGTCCCGAGAATATCGCGGCCGCGATGACGATCAGGGCCGTCAAAAAGTACGTTCGCCCGGTAAAGACCAGCGGCAGCCGGAGCATCTCGGTATCGACGAGGTTATTCATCATGGCGCAGATCAGCAGCCCGAAAACCATCCCGAGCGGTATCGCCAAAATGGTCAGCAGGCCGTGCTCGCCGAGCAGTATCCACGAGATCTCGCTCCTGGTGAAACCGAGCACCCGCAGAGCGGCAAGTTCGCGGCCGCGTTCCGAGAGAGCGATCCTCGCCGCGTTATACACCACGCCCAGGACGATCGCGCTTGAGAATATGACCAGGACGAACGTAAATATGCCGATCGTTTTGGCAAAGGTGTCGTTAAAGCTCTTAAGGATCGCGCCCGGCAGCCCGACGCCGGCGATGGCAGGCATTCGCTTGAGCTGCGAATAGATCTCGTCCTCGCGGTCCGCGTCCATCGAAAGGTACGCGCCCGATATGACATCGTCTTCATTCATCAGCCGGTTTACGGCACGCACGTCCATATAGGCGTTCATGCCCATCATATCGTTGACGATCGCCGTGACGCCGACGTTACGTACCGGCCGCGAACCCTCGAGCACCTCGATCGTGACCTCATCGCCACGCCGGGCTTCGAGCAGGTCGGCCAGCGACTGTGATATCACCAGGCCCTGCGGCGGAACGTGTACGATGTTCGAATTTCGATCGACGATCCGGTGAAGGTCGGCGTCGGGATCGACGCCTGTCAGCCCGACGCGCCGCGAGCGATGCCCGAAGGTCAGTTTTGCGGCCACGGCCCGAAACGCCTCGGCCCGGCGAACGCCGGGCAGGCTCGCGAGCGACAAGCGTGCGTTCTGCGGCCGCGGTGCGTTAAACGTGATGATCGCGTCCTCGCGGATCGCCTGTCTGAACTGCACCTCGATGATGCGGTTGATAGCGTCGAAAAAGTAAAAGCCGGTGAACAGCAGCGCCGCCGCCGCCGATATGCCGAAAATTGACAGTGCCGCCTTCAGCGGGTTGCGGGACAGGTTGCGGAAAACGATGCGGTTCGCCGGCGACAGCAACGCCCGTAATCCGGTGCTTTCTAACATTCCGGCCTTGAACGCCGCCGGAGCTTCGTGCCGCATCGCCTCGGCCGGCGGCAGCAGGACGGCCCGCCGGATCGCCGATACCGCTCCGATCGCGGCCGAGCCGAGCGTTATCAATATCGAGTAAACGATCAGGATCGGCCGCAACTGAAACTCGAGCACCGGAAACCGAAAATAGTCGGCGTACATCGTCGTCATCCCGTCGCCCATCCAGACGCCGAGTGCGATGCCGAACACGATTCCGCCCAAGACCGCCGCGAACGCGAGGCCCAAAAAGTGGACGCCGATCTCATAATTCGTGTAGCCAAAGGCTTTTAGCAGCCCGATCTGCTCCCGTTGCGTATTGACCAGTCTCGACAGTACCAAATGCAGCAAAAACGCGGTCACGCCGAGAAATATGAGCGGCAGAAACAGCCCGAAGGTCCGTAGCTGCGAGAACTCGTTTGAAATGAAACGGTAAGATTGCTGATCGCTGCGGCCGATCGCGCCGGTACCGCCGTAAACGGCGAGCACGCGGTCAACGGCGTCAATGACCTGTCCTTCGTGGGCACCCGGAGCGAGGGTGAGCGAGATGTCGTTGAACGAGCCTTCCATATCAAATGCCGCACCGGCGGCGTCACGGCTCATCCAGATAATGCCGAATCGGCTGTTGTCCGGAAAGATATCGCCGCCGCGGATCTCATAGATGTACTCCGGCGACAACCCGACGCCGGCGATCGTCAGACGGCGCCAGCGGCCGTTAACGACGGCCTCAAACGTGTCGCCCGGATCAAATTTGTTGGCGTCGGCAAACGCTCCGCTGATGATCACCTCGTCCGGGTGGCCGGCGGCGACATATCTGCCGCGAACCAGATGGATGTCATTGAGCATCGTGTCGCGGCGTTCGGGTACGGACACGATCCGGCCCTGTGCCGGCTCGCGCATATTCGGCAGATTCAGTATCGATTCGGCAGAACGACACGCGTCTGGACGACGGCGACGCCCGGCATCAGGCTCAGTTGTGCCCTGACGCTCTCAGGCGCCCGCGTGACGTGTGCAAACACATCGCCGAACCGGTATTCGGACTAGTAATTCTGCTGCGTCTTCAACAGCGAGTCGTACGTGCTCCGCATCGAGACGAATGACGCGACGCCGCAGGCGACGACCAACGCCATGGCGATTATCTGTCCGCGAAGGTGCAGAATGTCGCGAAGCAGTTTTTTGAGCAGGGCACGCTGCATATATCACCATTTCAGGTCGGCCGGCCGGGCCTTGGTGCGGTTCCGGTCGATCGACAGTATCTGTCCGCTGCCGATATGTATCACGCGGTCGGCCATTTGCCCGATCGACACATTGTGAGTGATGATCGCCGTGGTCGTGCCGAGCCTGTGATTGACCAGTTCGAGTGCCTCAAGCACGATCTTGCCGGTCTGAAAATCGAGAGCTCCCGTCGGTTCGTCGCACAGCAGCACGTCCGGCTGTTTGGCGATGGCTCGTGCGATCGCGACCCGCTGCTGTTCGCCGCCCGAGAGCTGTGCCGGAAAATGGTTATTGCGGTCCGCCAGGCCGACGATCTCGAGCGCCTCTTCGGCCCGCATTGGATGTGACGCGATCTCGGTGATGAGCTGGACATTTTCGAGTGCGGTCAGGCTCGGTATGAGGTTATAAAACTGAAAGACGAATCCGACGTGATCGCGGCGATACTCGGTCAACTGGCGGTCCGTGGCCCGCGTCAGGTCGTGATCGGCGTAGATGACCTCGCCGGCCGTCGGTGTGTCGAGTCCGCCGATGATATTGAGCAGCGTCGATTTGCCGCTGCCCGACGGGCCGAGCAGGACGGCCAGTTCACCCGAATAGAGATCGAGATCGATCGATCTGAGGGCATGAACCTCGCAATCGCCCATTTGATAGACCTTTGAAACACCCCGAATCTGAAAGACCGCGTTTTCGGATGCCGGTTCGGCCAATGTCGGAGCGTGGGTCATAAAACTCTCCTTTTACAACATATTCGAGCGCAAATGCCGTTCCGCGAAAGAGGATCCCAAAAACCCTGCAAATGCACAGTTTAGAGGCTGTCGGGCGGCCGCGAGGCGAGATGCAGGTGCGTAAAATTTCGCGTTTGGGTGTCTTATTCGGCGATGTGTCGCCTTCGGTTGTGTTTTAGCGGCGAACGGGAGTATATTGTCGGTGAGGCTGACAGCCTTAATACGGCGCTTTTCACTGCGGTGAACAGCGCCTTTTTTGTTTCGAGCCGTGATCCGGCCGCAATATTTTCGACAGGCGCCTTATTGGCGGTTGCATACGAGTTCGCACAGGAATATAGTTGTGCGAACACAATTCCCCGGAGGATAAATGAAAAAACTGAATGTACTCGCCGCGTCGGCATTTTTTATGCTGGTGTGGCTCGCCGTGCCGAGCACTACACCGGCGCAAAAGAACCCTAAATTTGACTACCCGACGCTCGATCGCCAGCTCGCCCAACAGTATCACGGCGAATCTGTCGTTGCCGGCAGCGAACTCGCCAGACTAATTGCCGCAAACCAGGAATTTGAGATGCTGCGGTCGGACGAGTTCAGCGACAAACGCGGATTGCCGCCCTGGCTGCGTGTCTGGTGGCGCAAGGCTCACCCCGAGGTCGAATATTCGGCTGAGGACCCGACCAAGGGCTATCCGCTCGTGCTCAAGGAGATACTCGAGTGGATGATGACCCACCAGGACCTCAAGGCTGGCCCCGGAGCCGAGTCCGATCGTGAGGGCGGTTCGTCCTTCGTCGATATGCTGGTCGGGACCAACGTCCGCACGTCGGGAGCACAGACCGTTCCCCGCAGCGAATCGTACATTCAGATCAACTTCTTTAATCCTTCGCAGATACTCGTAGGTTCAAACAATATCGGCGGCAGCGGCCAGCAGGGCATCTACCGCTCGTCTGACGGCGGTACGACATGGGCCCAGACGACATTGCCCTTTGCTCCGGGCGACACGTCACACTCAGATCCGACGGTAGATTTTACAAGTGACGGCCGTGCCTGGTCTTCGACGCTCGGCATCGTCGGCTCGACGCTCCGGCTGCGCAATTACTATTCGACCGACGGCGGAGCGACATGGACATTTGAGGGAACGCCCTCGGGATCGCAGACCAATGTCGATAAGCAGATCGTCTGGGTCGACAAGAGCGCTACGTCGCCGTACTTCGGCCAGACGTACGCCATCTGGCACAACGGCAATCCGGCGTATGTTAACCGCCGCACGGCCGGTGCGGGCGGCACATGGCTGGCCGCTCCGATCCAGGTCAGCGGTGCCGAATCGACCGGAACGGCGATCGGCGGCGACATTCGTTCGAACAGCGTCGGCGAAGTTTTCGGCTTCTGGCCGACGACGACCAACCGCCGCATCATAATGGTCAAATCGACCGACGGCGGCAACACCTGGGCCCCGGGCATTCAGGTCGCGACGACATTCGACGGTTTTGACATCGGCATTCCGTCATTTGCCAGCCGCCGTGCGTTCATATACGTTTCGGGCGGCGGTTACCGCACGGTGTCGAAAAATAACGTTTATGCCTCGTGGACCGACCTGTCGGGCGAGACCGGCTGTACGTCGGCCGCCAATGAACCGGGCACCAACGCCGCCTCGACCTGTAAGATGCGCGTATGGTTCGCGCGTTCGACCGACGGCGGTGCGACCTGGTCGGCACCCGTCAAGATCAACAATCAGGCGACCAACAATGACCAGTTCAGCCAGTGGCTGGCGATCGACGAGACCAACGGCAATCTCGTGATGATCTATAACGACACCGTCGCCGATACGACCCGCAAGAAATCGGACATCTGGTTCCAGGCCTCGTATGATGACGGTGTGACCTGGTCGACCGCTGAAAAAGTGACGACCGCTATGACCGACGAGACGATCGCCGGCGCCGACAGCGGCAATCAGTACGGCGATTACAACGGTTTGAGCGGCTACGCTAACTCGTTCTTCCCGTCGTGGACCGACCGCCGCAACAACGCCCGCGAAGAGATCTGGACCGCACTCATCTCGCTCGGCCCGCCGCCGCCGCCCGCCCCGATCATTCAGGGTGCCGGCGTCGCGATCACGGCTGAGAACGGCACCCCGATCAACGGCGTTCCCGATCCGGGCGAGACCATTACCGTAACGCTCGGCCTGCAGAATGTCGGTAATGCCGATACCGGTTCGGGCGTCACGGCGACCCTGCAGCCGACCGGCGGCGTCACCAATCCGACCTCGATCCAGAATTACGGTACGCTGACATTCGGCGGCCCGGCCGTTACCCGCAGCTTTACGTTCGTCGTCGATCCGTCGAGCGTTTGCGGCGGCACTATCACGCTGACGTGGCTGGTGCAGGACGGTATGAACTCGCAGAACGTCACGCAGGTATATTCGCTCGGTACGCCGGCGGTCAGCTTGTCGCAGAACTTTGACGGCGTGACCGCACCGGCACTGCCGGCCGGATGGGCGTCGACCAATGAGGGAGCCGGCCCGCCGGCACTCTGGACGACCAACGCGACCGGCCCGAACAGTGCGCCCAACTCGGCGTTTACCAACGATCCGGCGACGATCGGCAGCTCGTACCTCGAGTCGCCGGTGTTTGCGGTAAGTTCAGCAAACTCGCAGGTCAAGTTCAAGAACAAATACGCGACCGAATCGACGTTTGACGGTATGGTCCTCGAGATCAAGATCGGTGCCGGAGCCTATACCGACATCGTCACCGCGGGCGGCACCTTTACCTCGGGCGGCTACAACGGTTCGATATCGACCGCGTTTTCGAGCCCGATCGCGGGCCGTCAGGCGTGGACGGGTTCATCGGGCGGTTTCATCGACACGGTGGCAAACCTGCCGGCGTCGGCCAACGGCCAGAATGTCCAGCTTCGCTGGCGTATGGCGACCGACTCGTCAGTGGCATCGACCGGCGTCAATGTCGACGACGTTCAGGTCCTCGCGGGCACCGTCTGCGCTACGGTACCGTCGGCGGTCAAGTCGCGTGCCGACTTTGACGGCGACGGCAAGACCGACGTTTCGGTATTCCGTCCATCAACGGGCGTCTGGTACCTGCAGCGTTCGACTGCGGGATTTGGCGCGATCAACTGGGGCGTGAGCGGCGACGTTCTCGTGCCGGGCGATTTTGACGGCGACGGCAAGGCTGACACGGCCGTTTTCCGTGCGGACGCCAATCCGGCAAACTCCGACTATTACGTGCTCAAGAGCAACGGTTTCGTCTTCCAGGGAACGTCGTGGGGCGTTCCGGGCGACGTGCCCGTCGTCGGTGATTACGACGGCGACGCCAAGACCGACTTTGCGGTCTTCCGTCCGTCGAACGGCACATGGTACATCCTGAACAGCAGCAACGGTTCAAATACCGTCGCTCCGTTCGGGCAATCAGGTGATCAGGCGATGGCGTTTGACCTCGAAAACGACGGCAAGACCAACCTTGCGGTCTATCGGCCGGGCAACAACACCTGGTACATCGCCCGCAATACCGGCGTTCCGGCATCCAATTTCGACGCTTATCCGTTCGGATCGGCGGGCGACATCGCGGTTCCGGCCGACTATGACGGCGACAACAAGGACGACGTCGCTGTGTTCCGTCCGTCAAACGGTACGTGGTACATTCGCCGCAGTACGGACAGCGGCGTGACGATCAAGTCCTTCGGCCTGAACGGCGACGTCCCGGTTTCCGGCGATTACGACGGCGACGGCAAGGATGACGTGGCTGTTTACCGCGGCGGCACCTGGTACGTCGATCGTTCGACGGCCGGATTCTTCGCGCAGCCGTTCGGCGTCGGTTCGGATACTCCGATCCCGGCCGTGCTGCATCCGTAACGCTTGCGGTGATCACGTGATAATGGGGCTGTCCGAAAGGGCAGCCCCTTTTTTTCACGCCGCTAGCTATACGGTCCGGCGGTTTAGAGCTATATTTATCAACTAGAGATGAACCGACGCGAAATGTTAAAGGGTGCCGCGGCGATCCCGGTGCTCGCCCAGGCTATGCTGGCCGGCCCGCCGGCACGATCAAAAATGCTCAAACCTAAACGCCTAAGGCCCGGCGATACCGTCGGCATTATCGCACCGGCCAGCGGCGTCGCACCCGAAACGTGGGACCGTGCGGTCAGGAATATCGAGAGCCTCGGCTTTAAGGCCAGGATCGGCAAGAACGCCCGCGGTCGGCTGAGCTTTCTTTCGGCGACCGACAAGGAAAGGCTCGAGGACCTGCATTGGGCGTTCTCCGACCCCGAGATCAGCGCCGTCTGGTGCGTCCGCGGCGGCGGCGGAGCACCGCGTCTGCTGCCGGACGTCGATTTTGCCCTGATCCGCAAAAATCCCAAGATCTTTATCGGATTTTCCGACATTACCGCGCTTCACGTCGCGATCCATCAGCGAACGGGCCTCGTCACCTTTCACGGCCCGGTCGCATCGTCCGAATACTCTGATTACACGCGTAAACACGTGATGAGCGTGCTCTGCGAACCGTCGGCGACGCACCGCGTCGATGTTTCGGAGTTTAATGCCGCCAGGGAATCGGCGTATTTCAGGACCGAGACGCTCCGCAAGGGCAAGGCCCGCGGACGCCTCATCGGGGGCAATCTGGCACTGCTTACCGCCATCGCGGGCACGCCGTACGCACTTGGCGACCTCAAGGGCAGGCTGCTCTTTATCGAGGACGTCAATGAACCCGCGTACCGCGTGGACCGGATGTTGACGCAGCTGCGGCAGAGCTGCGACCTGCGTGATGTCGCGGGCATCGCTCTCGGCATCTTCGACGAGGGCGGCGCGACGCCGGCCAAGACCGCACAGCCGGTGTTGGACGTTTTTCGCGACCGTCTCGGCGACCTCGGCGTGCCGATGGTTTACGGGCTCTCGTTCGGACACATCCGCGACAATCTGACCTTGCCGTACGGCGTCCAGGCCGAGCTCGACGCCGACAACGCGACGCTCACCTACCTCGAACCGGCGGTCATCTAGGGTCGTTCTATTTTGGTGAAATGACGGGATCGGTCACGCCGATCTTTCGCAGGATCGCGGCCGTTTCGGCCGGATTCGCGACTCGCGGCGCGCCAAAGCGTTCGACGATCACAGGTATCAGGTCGACGCGGTCGAGCCGTGCCGTTTTCTCGACATTGACGCCGCCGTCGTGGGCGACGGTCACCTTGATCGCCAGCCCCTCCATCGTGTCGGGTTTGCGCTGATCGAAGATGAAATTGCCGAGCGAATAGAAGATATATTTGCCGCGATAGACCTCGGTCGTCTGGATCCAGTGCGGATGCCCGCCGATGACGATATCGGCGCCGTTGTCGATCGCCGCCCGGGCAAAATCGATCTGCGGCTGGTGCGGGCGACGCGTGTACTCGATGCCGGCGTGCATCGTGGCGACGACGAACTGACATCCCTCGTCACGCAGCCGCTGAATGGAGTTTCGCATCAGCTCGACGTCCTCGATACGCGCGACAAACGGGTTTCGCCGCGAGCCGTTGTCGTTGTATGACGAATATGACGCGGCGATAAAGCCGATCTTGATGCCGTTCGCCGTAATGATCTTGCCTTTCCAGGCTTCCTCGGGCGACTCGCCGACGCCGACGTACTCGATGCCCTTGCCGGGCAGGAACGCCATCGTGTGCCGCAGGCCGGCCTCGCCCTGATCGAGAGCGTGGTTATTGGCGAGCCCGACGATCTTGAAATTGTATTTTACGAGGCCCTCGACGTCCTTTTTGCGGGTGTTAAAGACGAGGCCCTTGCCGACGCGGGTGTCATTGCCCGAAACCGGCGTTTCGAAATTACCGAAATTAAAATCCGTCGAACGAAACACGTCGGCCATCGAGTTGAACGGTGCCAGTTCGCCCTCGCGGTCGATCAGACGGGCGACGCCGCGCGACAGCATTATGTCGCCGACGGCCAGAAATGTCGCTTTTGACGGTTTGGTCTCGACCGCCGGTTTGGTGTTTGCCGGTGCGGTATTGGTCGCCGGGCCGCCGCAGCCCGAAAGAGCGAACGCAAATGTCAGCAGCAGCCCAATTACTGAAACTCTAAGAGTGTTTTCTACCATGATCAGCTATCATTCCGGGGCTCCGGGCCCGCCATACATCGTCCGCGCCGACAATGAGCCTACACGGGCACGGCGATTGCGTCAAGATATTAGCGGCGCGGCACTATTTATTATTGTGGAGGTGAGCTATGAAAGTACTCATTGCAACCGACGGATCGCAGTTCAGCACCGCCGCCGTACAGAGATGTGCGCAGATGCTGCCTAACCGCTCCGATACCGAGGTCAAGCTGATCTCGGTCTATGAAAAGCTCGGGCCGATGGCGGCCGAGCCGTTCGGCGTTTCGACCGAATATTACCGCGAGGCCGAGCACGCCTCAAGAAAGCTTGCTGAAGAGGCGGTCATCAATGCCGGCGACCAACTGCGTGAGCAGGTACACGATATGAAATTTACTATCGAGTCCGAGGTCGAACGCGGCCGTGCTTCGCGAGTCATCGTCGAGGCTGCCGCCGACTGGGATGCCGATCTCATCGTCCTGGGTTCGCACGGCTACGGCTTTTGGGAACGCAACCTTCTGGGTTCGGTCTCAGACGCCGTCGTGCATCATGCTCCGTGCTCGGTGATGGTGGTTCGGACACCCGCCAAGGCGGACTAGTCAGTTCGGCGATCAAAAAGGATGCCCGTGACCGCAGCGTTTGCTGTGATCACGGGCATCTGTCGCTCTAACAATAGGCACGCACGCTTATGCGGCCTTGGCGTGGGACTTTGCCGCCTTGTCGGCGACTTCCAGTTTGCGGCTCTTGATCTCGGGTTTCGGGATCGCGACCGTCACCTCGAGAACGCCGTTGTGAAATTCGGCATGGGCCTTGTCGGGGTCAAAGCCGGCCGGCATCGGAATGACGCGGTAAAAGCTGCCGTAGTTTCTCTCCGTATGGAAGAAACCGTCCTTTTCCTCCTCGGTCTCCATCTTGCGTTCGCCTGACAGGACCAGAGCATCTTCCAGAAACTCGACATTGATGTCCTCTTTCTTGATGCCCGGCAGGTCGGCATGAACGCGGAGCTCGCCGTTCTTTTCGGCGACCTCGATCACCGGCCACCACTCGGCCTTTTCGAGATCTGCCCTCATCGGGTCCATCATTTCGGCATCGAATTGCGGCCACATCATATTGAACGCGTTGAAGTTGTCAAAAATGCGTTCGAAATCGTCGGTAAAGCGCCTCATCATCTTGAATGGTGAGACCGGGAACGCCTGATCGATATCGAGCGGCTTCCACACCGGTGCGGCCTCGGGCGTCTTTTTGACCGGCATCTTCGGGGCCGGCTTGGTTAACTTGGCTTTCATTGGTTTGTACCTCCCTAAACACACTCGTACGCGATCTGCAGATAAAACCTCATTATCAGACTGCATCGTGTACACCTAGAGTTGACGCAAAGTATGTGCCAGTCGGCGGCGGCCGCGGGCCCAAAATGACGCGTTTCGGGCCGTCCGTCGGCGTGTTTTCCCAGCGGCCGTTGCGAGTATTTTCACAGTGCGCGCGGACAGGTTCGCACGAGGCCGTTCCGGCACCGCCCGTTCGCCGTGCCGTTTGACGCAAACGGCCGCCCGCCGCGAGGTACGCGCTTTGCGTATACGTTCATTGACCCAGCGCAAAACGCCGGATCGAACCACATAAAGATCGGAGATGATTTTCCGGGGGAGGTTTTATGCAGACCAGACTGAGACAAGAATTTGACAGCGACCGCACTGAGAATTTTGTCAGTATCGCCGAACTCAGAACCGGCCGAAATACTCACGAGATAATGTGCGGCGTGTGCTTCAGGCCGCACTTTGCCGACGACACGACGTACGCGAGCATCTGCCGTTCGATCGAGCAGGGACTGGACAACCCGTTCGTGTGCGACGATTGCCAGGCCGATTATGACGAGCTTGAGCACCGCGAACACTGAGCGGGCCGGAGGATTGGTGAAATGAAGAGACTATTGGTACTCGCGGCCGTCCTGACGGCTGCGTCACTTTCGATCATGGCCCAGAGCGGCAAGATCACGGGCAAGCTGACCTATCCGAGCGACTACATCCCGACGACGATGGCCGTTTGCGTTTATGCCGCTGACGGCTCGGCCGCTGATCGTTATTGCTCGACCGACAAGCCGTCGAACCTGAGCCGGGCCGGATATACGTTTCGGGTCAACTATCGCACGGCGTTTTACCAGATACAGTTGCCGGCGGGCAGCTATTATCTGTACGCGTGGTTCCCGAAGGGCAAGGCACCGGTCGCCGACTATGAGAATTACAAGGCGTATTACAACGAATTCGTTCGCTGCGGGATGAGCGTCGAATGTAAGTCAAAGCGAAAGATCGCCGTCACGGTACGCGGCGGCCGGACGACCGGCGGCATCACTCTCGGCGATTGGTATCCGTGATCCGCGGCCGTAAAAAAAGCGTGGCCGTTAGGTCGCCTCGAGCGGGAATTCTTGTATAATCCTACTCGACCCGATGCCACGACTCCATCAAACCGGACTATTTCCAGTGTTCCCCGGTCAGATCGCCGACGGAACGGCCATCGTCGCGCTTCATCCGCGCTCGGCAAATGACGGCAGCGGGCGTTCGTCGGTCACGCTCGAAAAGCTGGCCCGCGACGTCATTCGCCGAAACGGCCTGACGCCGGCCGCAGGTGTGACGGCCCGGCACCTGCTCCGCACGGCTATCGTGAGGACATTGCCCGCGGCCCACGCGGCGTCGCTCGCGGCCCGGATCTCATCGATACTCAACATCGTCCTGCGCACCGGCATCGATCCGGCAAAGTTGATCGAGCACGGTTCGCCCCGCGTCCGCGAGCTCGGCCGGATCGCCGCCGAGTACAAACGCCTGCTTCGCGAAAGAAACCTTATCGACCGCGAGGAAACGCTCCTCACCGCCGCCGGCCTCGTCTCGGAAAGCCGCCCGCTCGTCATCTACGGCTATCATCGGGCCCGAAAAGAAGAGATCCATTTCATCGACGCGATCGCCGGCGACGGCAGCGTACTGTACCTGCCGTGCGGCGGCGAAGGGATGTTCACGGTCAACCGCCGATGGGCCGGGTACCTGTCCGAACGCGGCTGGGACACAGCTGACGGTAATGACGCACCGGCATCGGTGGGCGAGAGACTAGCCGCCGCCTACGCCGCGGTCTCGGCCCCGCCGCCGGTCGATGCCCGCGCGTATCCCGACGTCGACGCCGAGGTCCGCGCCTGTCTGGCCGAGGCAAAACGATCGGTCATCAACGGCGCTGACGCACGCGAGATCGCCATCGCCGTTCGCGGCATGGATGACTATGCGCCCATCATCGCGGCCGTCGCCGCCGAATACGGCTTGCCCGTCAACATCACGCTCGCCGTTCCGATCGCCCGGACCGCTTTCGGGGCGTTCATCGGGCTAGTTCTAGAAGCCGCCGAAAAGCAACTCGGGTTCGAGGCCGCCGCGAGGCTCTTGATGCACCCTTTCGGGCCGAAAATGCCGGAAAGTAAATGGACCGAGGCACGGGCCGAGCGAACGTCGGGCGTTGAGGAATGGTCCGCCGTTTGCCCCGAGCTCGCATCGCTCGACCTGAGCGATGAACCGCGGACGCTGGCCGAAAGGGCCGACAACCTCGTCGCATTCCTCAAATCAGTCAAGATCCGCGAAAAGACTGCACCGCGGGCCCGCGAGCTGCTTGCTTACCGCAAATTTACCGAGTCGCTCGATGAGCTGACGCGGCTTGACGGCCGCCAAACGATGCCGCCCGATGCCTTTGCTGCGGCGATCAGCGAACTGCTCGCCGACGAGAGCGTGCCATACAGCCCCGCGTCGAACGGGATCGAGGTCGTCGAACCCAAGAATATCGTCGGCCGCTCGTTCGAACGGGTCTTTGTCCTCGGGATGGCCGAGGGCGCGTTTCCAAAGCCCGCGTCCGAAGACCCGGTCGTTGATTTCTATGAGCGGCGCTTGCTGGCCGGGCACGGCATCGAGTTTGCCGAGGCGGCCGAGGTCGCCCGTTGGGAGGAACTGTCGTTCTATTTCACGCTGCTGTCGGCACGCGGCGGCGTCACGTTCAGTTACCCGAAGGTCTCTGACGACGGCGAGTCGGTCGAAAGCTCGTTCTTCAAGCGGCTCGGCGTCGGCCGTGTGCCCGACGCGCCCGAGATGCTCATCGCCTCGAGCCCCGAGGAACTACGCGTGCGTATGCTTCGGACCGGCTTGCCGCTTGCCGGCGATGCCGTCATCGAGCGGGCGCGTGCCCAATACCGCGTCGAACGCCGCCGCGAGGACACCGCTGATTACGACGAATACGACGGCGTGATCGGCGTGCCTTATGACGCGGCGGCCCGCCGATGGAGCGCGTCGCAGCTGACGCAGATCGGCCAGTGCTCGTTCCGCTGGTTTGCCGAGCGGATCCTCAAACTCAAGCCCGTTGACGAGATGGAACTCGCTCTCGACCCGGCGACGCGCGGCACGCTCTATCACAAGGCTCTCGAGATCGCCGTTTCGCGGGCGATGGGAGCGGCTGACATTCGTGCCGCGACGCTCGAATTTATCGACGAGGCGTTTGCCGAAGCCGAGGCCGACCCCGAAGTCAATCTTCCCAATGTCCCGAATTGGGACTCGGAACGCGCCGATCAGATACAGGCCCTCAAAAAGGCGATCCGGGCCGCGGATTTTATCGCTCCGGGCTCGCGCGTCGTCGGCGTCGAGGTCGGGTTTGAGACCGTTCACGAGGGATTACGATTTACGGGCAGCATCGACCGCGTCGATCATACGGCCTCGGGCCTGATCGCGATCGACTATAAGACCAGCAGTTCAAAACCGCTCGGAGCCAAGGACCGCGACGGTGCTCTGAAGGTCGATGTCCAGATACCGCTCTACGCCAACGCGGCCCTCAAGGAGCTCTATCCCGACGGCGATTACGGCGACAGCGCCTATTATTCGCTGACCAAAGGCAAGATCCTGCGAACGGAAAAAGAGGGCGATATCGACAAACTGAATGACCTCATTGAGGACGTCAAAACGATCCTGTCGGAAGGCGCGTTTGCCGTCGATCCTGACGTTTCCGAAATGGTCTGCAAATATTGCGAGATCGGGGCCGTCTGCCGCAAGGGCCCGCGGTTAAGGAGGAAGTCACGGCCAAGATAGACCTCACAGATGATCAGAAACGGGCTGCCGAGGCGGCCGGCTGCGTCGCCGTGACGGCCGGTGCCGGCACGGGCAAAACGCGCATGCTCGCCGAGCGATACCTTTTCCACGTTAGCAAACACGGCCTGTCGCCGCTGGCGGTCGTCGCCGTCACCTTTACCGAAAAGGCCGCTGCCGAACTGCGTTCGCGGATACGCCTGACGCTGATCGAAAACCTCGCCGACGAAAAGGTGATCGCCGAGATCGAGGCCGCCCAGATCAGCACGATCCACTCGCTGGCCGCCCGCATCTGCCGCGACTTTTACGACCTGGCCGGCATTCCGGCCGATTTTGCGGTCCTCGACGAGACCGAATCGCCGCTCTGGGCCGCCGAAAAGTTCGACGAGGCTCTCAGCCTGATCGACGCCGATGGGGCCGACGAACTCGGCTTTAAGTGGCTCGTGAGCGTGCTCAGGGAGCTGCTCAGGGACCCGATCTCGTCCGAAAAGGCACTCAGCCTCGGCGCCGAAAACTGGCGAACGGCGATCGACAAGGCCCGAGAAACCGCTTTCAACGACCTCATCAATTCCGATATCTGGAATGCCGCCGCGGACACGCTGAGCCGATGCAGCGGCGACCCGGACGACAAATTGGAGGTGATCCGCGGCGACGTTTTGAACGCGATGTCCTCCGCCGAAGATGCCGACGGCGTCGCCGGACTCGAAGAGATCTTAAAGGCGTTCAGATCGAATTCCGGCAGTGCGAAAAAATGGGACGAGCACGATCTCGAAAGCCTGCGGGCCTGCCTGATCGGCCTCAAGGCGCTCGTCAGATCCACGCTTGAGGTGGTCTCGATCACCTTCGGCCCCGAGGACGAAGAAGCCGCTCGCCGCATTCCGCCGCTGGCCGCCGCCTTCAGGCAGGTGCGGGACCACATGGCCGCCGAAAAGCTTCGCGAAAAGGTGCTCGACTTTAACGATCTCGAACATTACGCGTTAAAGATCCTCGAAAACCCGCTCGCCGTCGAGCATTACGGCCTGCGTTGGAAGGCGTTTCTGGTCGATGAGTTTCAGGACACAAACCCGGTCCAGGCCGAGATCATCGAACGCCTCACCGGCGGCGCGGCACTCACGATCGTGGGCGACGAAAAACAGTCGATCTACGGGTTTCGCGGGGCCGATGTCGGTGTGTTTTCACGCGTCAGCGAGGCGATCGTTAACACCCGCGGCGGCGACCGCGTGCCGCTCAGCCAAACTTTCAGGACGCACGAGCAGCTTGTAAATTCGATGAACAGCGTGTTTGAGAAAGTGCTCGGCCCGCTCCATCAGCCGCTCGAGGCCAGCCGCAGCGAAACGCCGCTCGAGCCGCCGTACATCACGCTCGCGGCCGTCCAGGCCGAAAAGCACAGTTCGTCCCGCGAGCAGCAGGTCATCGAGGCGAGGTATATCGCCGAACAGATCGCCGGGCTTCACGCAAAGGGCGTCGCGTACCGCGACATCGCCGTCATTGCCCGGCGTTGGGCACCGCTAGAGGTCTATCAGAGCGTGCTTTCCGCCGAAAACATCCCGGCCGTCAACGCCGGCGGCGGCAACCTGCTCGCGACCCGCGAGGCACTCGACATCTATTCGCTGATCGCCTTTCTCGCCCAGCCGCACGACCCGATACCGCTCGCGGCCGTGCTCCGGAGCCCGTATTTTGCCGTCAGCGATATCGTGCTCGAATCGGCGGCAAAGGGTCTGAGCGACGGGTTGAGCTGGTTCGGCCTGATCCGCACCCGGCCCGAATTTGCCGACGTCGTCGAGGTCCTCAACGAACTGATCGCGGGGCGCGACCTGCTCTCGGCCGAGCAACTCGTCAGGCTTGCCGACCGCCTGACTGGTTATGGTGCCGTCGCCGCCAATATGCCGCAGGGATTGCGGCGGACGGCCGACATCAAGGGAGTTTATGCTCTATTGAGGACGATCGAGCGCCGCTCGGGCGGCGGTGTCTTTACGACCGCGAGGATCTTGCGCGAACTCTATCTGACCGAGACCGAGATATCGCGGCCGCCCGTCGATGCCGGCGACGCCGTCGTGCTGATGACCATCCACCACGCCAAGGGCCTCGAATGGCCTGTCGTCATCATTCCGGACCTGACATCCAAGGTCAGAGGCGACAGCGCACCGATCGTCGTCGACAGCGAGCTCGGCGTGGCGTTTCAGATGGAGGGCGACGAGTACGAAAAGGCCGAGCCCGGCATCTTCAAGCTGATCAAGCTCCGCCGCAAACAGCGCGGACTCGAGGAAGCCCGCCGCCTGCTCTACGTCGCCGTGACGCGTGCCAAGGACAAGGTGATCCTGACCGCGGGCAAACCGAGCGGCAACGACCTCGACACCCTCGCCGAAGGCCTCGAAAATGCCGGCGTCACGGCTGAGCCGATCGTGTTCGACCACAGCCGGACGCTCGCTCCGAGCCCGGGCGACCCCGAGCCGTTCAGCCCGCCGGCGGCGGTCAGTGTCGAGCCGGTCAAGATCGGCATTACCGAACTCTCGGCGACCGACCTGACGATTTATTCGCGGTGCCCAAGGGCGTTTGAATACAAGGTCATCGACGGCAATCCGGGCATTTCCGACGGCTACGCGAGGGCCCGCGAGGTCGGCACGCTGACCCATCTCGCGCTCGAATTGGACATCGATAATGTCGATGATCTGCGTCTGCGCAGGCCGTCGGCAAAGGATAGTGAACTGGCCGAGGCGGTCGAACTTGCCGCAAGGTTTCGCCGGCATCCGGCCTACGACGCGGTCCGCGACCGCGGGGACGGCCGCGAACTAAAGGCGGTGCTGAGCTTGGGGCAACTTTCTCTGACGTGTGTGGCGGACGTGGTCGGCGGCGATTTTGTGCTCGATCACAAGACCGATGCCGAGGTCAGCCCCGACGAGCACCGCTTTCAACTGTGGGCGTACGCGCGGGCGTTTAACAAGCCGCGGGCCCTGATCGCGTACCTTCGCCACGACAGATTGCACGAGTTTGACGCCGCCCGCCTTGCCGAACTCGACGCCGAGGCGCAAGACTTGATCGGCGGCATCCGTAACTGCGACTATACGCCGCGGCCGTCACCCGCCGCCTGCGGCTATTGCCCGTATAGCACGATCTGCCCGTCCGCCGCAGCGTAATTGCCCGCGTGCTCAATCGCGGTGCCAGTTGACGCGGGCGACCTTGTTCTCATGCGAAAAATCGTACGTGACCTTACCGGCGAAGGCACGGTTCAGAGCGTGGCCGAGCCTCTGTGCCATGTGTTCGGTCGTCGTTTCGACCAGCAGTTCGTCTGCCGTTTCGATCCTCTCCATTATCCGCGAAAGCGGATTGTCCTCGACGGCGCGGATCGCCTCGTTCTCGATCAACTTGATGATCTCGTCGTGATGCCTGGCCAGAAATCCGCCGTTCATCGTCAGATATCCGCCCACGATGTGATTTTCGATCTGCTTGCACGCCTGACAGACCACTGAGTTCGACGGCCGCCAGTGCGAGTGCTTTCCGCTCTCACGGACAAATTTAGGGCTGACCCAGCGGCCTTCGCTGTAGATCGAACCGCACTTCGGGCACGAAGCCGGTTCCGGCAGTTTCATTCCGGCCCGATGTGCTCCGCCCTCGTGATCGACACGCTTTTTGTAAGATTGATTATCAAACTTTCTGGAGCTGTTCATTTCGTCACCTCGTATCGGTAAAACGCAAAAAACGTGCCTGAAAATTGACCGCCTTACGCCCGAAAATCGAGCTGTCCGGCCGCCGCGGGACGAGCGTTGCGGCCCCTTTGGGTCAAAAATCCCGCCCGTCGCGAATTATCTCGCGCCCGTCCGCCGGCGGCGGGCCATCAGTGCCCCTGAAACTCCGGATTTTTGCCCGTGATCACGCATCTGTCGGGAATGAAATTTGCGTTATTGAGTACGAGAGCCTTCCGGCATGGCGCCGGCGGGCCGTGGGTCAGGAGGTTTACAATGTTAAAAGAAGCTGTGGATGCCAAGCCCGTCAAAGAGGGCTTTATCAAGAACGCGATCCAGGCCGCCGAGGACGTCGCTCTTGCCGGACTTAAGGTAGAAAAGCTCAAAGCACGTGCCGCGACCGCGATCGAGGACGGCATGGTCGATGCCAAACGAATGGTCAAACGCGGTGTCTACGCCGCCGAAGACCTGATCGATGACACCGAATACAGGATCAAAAAAGATCCGTTCGCCTCGGTCGGCATCACATTCGGTGCCGGCATCGCCGTCGGAGCGTTTCTGGGATGGCTGATCACCTACAAGACACGACCGCGTGTCGAAAACTAAAGCTTGGATCTAAACAAAGAAAAGCGGCCCTTGCGGGCCGCTTTGGTATTTAAGGTAAGTATATTATTTACTGCAGTTAATTATGTGGAGCCGCCCATCGGAGTCGAACCGACGACCTTTCGATTACGAATCGAATGCTCTACCAACTGAGCTAGGGCGGCCTATTGGTTAGTGAACACCGGCCGCAGCGTCACCGGAAAATACGAGATAATCCAGTGTTTTATATGCCTTGACGCACCTGAGAGGTGCGGCGGTACCGGCTCTTTTCGGCTAAGCCGAATCAAATAATATACTTGCTGCCCGCAAATGTGTCAAGCAACCCCGCCGGCCCGCCGCTAAATGCCCCTCAGCCTGTAGATCGCGGCCCGCTCGGCGACCATCTCGGGGTCGAGGCCTTCGTCACCGATCAGTTCGTCGGGGGTACGGTCGGCTATCCACGACCTCGGTATGAGCGAGCACAGAGCGAAAATGTCGGCTTCGCGCTCCTTTCGGTCGCGGTGCCCGACGCCGTGAAAGTTAGCGGTCGTTCCCGAGTCGGGCAGATGCAGCAGAAAATGGCCGAGTTCGTGAAACATCACGAACAGGCGTTTGACGGGCGGCAGTTTGCTGTCGATGGCGATAAAATGCCGGCCCCTGACCGAGTAGTAAAATCCGTTGGTCCGCAGCGGCATCTCGGTGACCGACACCTTCAGCCGGCGGCAAATACGGTAAAAGTCGTCCTCCGTCAGCGGTTTGCGGTTCCACTGACGGCAGGCGGCTGACGCTGTTTCGGTTAAAAATCGCATTGATCGGGAGCGTGCTGCTAGTGAAACAATGTAGCACGTATGGCGGCGGTGCGCCAGCTTTTTTCGCGCCTACTTTGACTTGAGCGTGCGGTCGAGCACCTTTTTGGCGTCGCGAACGGCCTCGATCTTTTCGGCCTTGGAGTAGCTTGACCAGCCCTGAAAGAAAACCACGCCGTAATCCTCGGGGTACTCGCGGCCCTCGAAGCGAAACCACTCGTTCATGACCTTTTGCGGGTCGTCGTGGATTCGAACGGCCGTTTCGAGGTCAAATCCCGGTGGAGCGTCGATCGTACCGAGGTCCTCGACCCCGACGCCCGAGCGTTCGGCCAGGCGGCGGTCAATGATCTCATTGATCCGCTCTTCAAAGATGCGGCCGAGATCGAGTTTTGGCGCGACCCCGACGAGCATCTCGCCCTTGCCGGTAAGCAGCCAATTGAGCGAAACGCGGGTTTGATTGGCGATCTTGATGAGCACATCTGGTGCCGGCAGGCGGCCGCCGAAATAGTTGCGGACCGTCGCGTGGGGCACGCCGATCCGGCGGGCGATATCCGCCATCGAGGCGTAATCGAAAGCGCGCTGGAGACGTTTTGAAAATTCGTCGTTCATAATGGTGACTCAACGTATGTTGTGCAGTTACAAACAGATATTACCTCGAACCCGGCCGGATTTAAAGCGGCGGATGACAGCATGGGCGTTTTGGGGCTATTATCTTATGAAATTCTCGGCCGGGCACCGTTTCGGCGGCCGCACCGGCCCGTAACTGATCATATGGCTGCAGACCAACGAACCTTACGGACCGCCGAGCATCGCCTGTATCTGGTGATCGCTATATTGTTTCCGCTGATAGTTCTGGCCGGTTTCGGCCGCACGTACTATCTGAAATTCGCGTTCGACACGCCGCCGCTGCCGGGCACGCTGGTGCATCTGCACGGTATCCTGATGACGGCGTGGGTCGCGCTCTTTTTAACGCAGGTCTATCTGATCTCGGCCAAGCGCATCAAGACGCATATGAGCCTCGGGTTGCTCGGCATCGCCCTCGCGGCCGCGATCATCCCGGTCGGATTCCTGACCGGTGCCGCGTCGGCCAAGTACGGCTCGACCGCCTCGCCGCCGGGCATCTCGCCGCTGTCGTTCTTTATCGTCCCGTTCGTCGATATGGTGTATTTCGCGGCCGTTTTCGGGCTGGCGATCTATTACCGCAAGCGGGCGGCCGACCACAAACGCCTGATGCTGCTGACGGCCATCAACTTTTTGCCGCCGGCGGTCGCACGCATACCGATCGCCCAGCTGCAGGCTTTCGGACCGCTTTTCTTCTTCGGCGTGCCGACCCTCGCCGCGATCATACTGGTGATCTACGACACGCGAAAGCACGGCAAGCTCAACAAGCTGTTTGCCGCCGGTGCCGCCGTCCTGGTCGTGTCGTATCCGCTGCGTTTGGTCATCTCATCGACCGAAACGTGGATGAACTTTGCCGCGTGGGTCACGACCTGGGCCGCCTAGCCCGCGATCCACGAACTCGACAATTCCCAAGGGCCCGAAAGGGCCCTTTTTCGTTTGTCCGAAAAAAAAATCGCCGCCGCCTGATACTTTTTTGCTGTTCGCTTCGCCTTACCGTTCGAAGGCAAGTGCGGCGGTCACGGCCGCACGCCGAAAAAGTAAATTCACAGTCCGGAGACACAAGCGATATGGCTACCAATTTTGCGGCTAATGCCGCGGTCAATGAACTAGCAGCTCGGCGCGGCATCGAACACCGCTTTTTTCTTACAGTTGCAATACTATTTCCGATAATAACGGTCATAGGATTTGCTCCCTCATACTACCTCAAGACCCTCTTTGCTACACCGCCGCTGCCGAGCGGCCTCGTTCATGCTCACGGCATCTCGATGTCGCTGTGGATCGTGCTTTATCTGGTACAGACATATCTGATCACGTCAAAGCAGATCAAGCTGCATATGACGTTGGGAATCTTCGGCGTGGTTCTGGCGGCGGCGATGATCGTCATCGGCATCGCCACGGGCTACGCCTCGGCGGCACGCGGAGCGGCGTTTCCGGGCTATTCGCCGATCGAATTCTTTATCGTACCGATCGGCGACATGCTCGTTTTCGCGGCGCTATTCGGAGCGGCGATCTACTATCGTAAGAACGCTGCCAACCACAAACGGCTGATGCTCGTGACGGTGCTCAATTTCCTTCCGCCGTCGATCGGCCGCCTGCCGCTGGCGTTCATTCCCGACCTCGGCGCATGGTGGTTCTGGGGCGTTCCGGCGGTGATCGCGGTGCTCTTTCTGCTGGTGGACACGTGGCGAAACGAGCGGTTCAACCGCGTGTTTGCGGCCGCCATCGCCCTGCTGATACTTTCGGGCCCGGTTCGCCTTTTCATCGCCCGGACCGAGGCATGGACGCAGTTCGCCGGCTGGATTCTTGGCTGATCCGCCGCACAGACCGATCAAACGGGACGGGCCATCGCGGCCCGTCTTTTTTGCGCTCCGGAGCCGCGTGATCGGCCCATTTGCGAATAAGTCCACGCGTCACCGCGAGAAATTTCCCGACATTTGCCAAACCCGCCCCGACATCTGCCCGCAAAGCCCATTTTCTCAGCATTTTACGGCATCCGCGGCCGGGCTTTTCGGCACGCGGCTTGCGGTCAGATGAGTTGCAGTAACTAGATCTTCGATAATCAGTCAGTTTCGGCGCCCGCAAGCGGGACCTCGCCTGCGGGCCAAGGAGTCGGTATGAGAGTGGTCCGCGTCTTGTGCGTCGTCTTGGCATCGGTTTTTTTCATTACACAACTGTCAGTTTCAGCTCAGATCTCGCCGCCGCAAGCGGCAAAACGGGCGACGCCGGGCTTTGCGCCGTTTGCGGTTGATGTTGACGTACTCTCGCTCGTATCGGTCTTTCCCGAGCTCGCCGCCCAGGACGAAACGGACAAGCTGCTCGCCCAGTGGGCCCGCAACGGCAAGCCCGACGCCGACGTCGTCGATCGCCTGATGCTCGAACTCGACATCACCTCCAAACAAAAGGAGATCGATCTGATCGCCAGGCTGCGTGCGGCCGGTGCCGCATATTCGGGCGGCCCCGCGGCGTTTGAGGAAGCGGTCCGCGAGACGCTCGACCGCCGCCGATACGCGCGTGTCGACGACGCGGTTCAGGAGGTCTTAAACTCCTTCGGCAAGGATCTCGAGGCGGTCATCCGAACGGGTTCCTCGGGCAAACGCTACCTGCAGATCCGCGGGTCGGGCGACGGCGGAACGGGTTATCGTACGTTCTTTTCCGACGATGACATTTCGTTCGTCGGGCCCAAGGCCGAGGAGGCCGCGAGGATGCTCAACGGCATTCTCGAAAGCCAGGGCCTGGCCAAGCTCAAGGTCAAGGGCATGGACCTCGGTTCACTCAAGAACATACGCGGCATCGACCTGACGGCACTCGACCTGCTTGATCCGGATAAGTTTCTCGGCGAATCGGGCATCGGCAGCATCAAGAGCGAAATGCTCGACAAGGGCGCCGTCATCGCCGAGCGCTCCGGTGAAACGATGGGTATGACCGCCCGGCCGCTGCGGCAGTTCGTCGATGCGAAAAAAAGCCGTATGCTCGCCGACCTGATGGATGACAGTGCCGTCCGGGCGACGGTGCAGAAGTTTGGCGCGTTGACCGTGGTCGGCAGCTGCGAACGCCAGATCGTACAGACGCACGCGGGTTGGGAGACGCTGCCCGACGCCGAAAAGGTCAAGTACGTTTACCGGCAGCGTTTCGCCCTTAGCGAATCGGGAGCGATGCGCGAGGTCGCCGGCGAGGCCACGGCCACGACCGCGACCGACCTGGCCCGGCTCGCCCGCCTGAGGGCCGAACTCAAGGTCCGCACGACTCTGACCGCTGAGGAAAAAGCGTGGCTCAACACCCTGCGGGCGCAGAATATCGACCTCGCCTTTAAGGAAATACCCCAAAAGCTCGCTCCGGTGATCGCCGCCGCCGAAAAGAACGGCTATTCGCTCGCCCAGAGCCCGCAGGTCCGCCGGATGATGAACGAGCTGACGACTGGATTTGCCCTTATGCGCGACCGCGTGATCGACATTCCGGAAGCCGAGATGATCGCCAAGCTCAAGGCGATGGCCGGTGAGAACAAGGAGCTTTACAGCGTGCTCTACACCAGCTTTCAGCAGAGCAAGGACCTGGTCGAGGCTCTCGATCAGTGGATCGCCTCGGGCGGCACGCGCGAGGCGTTCATCGACATGCTCGTTAAATCCGAGGGCCGTCTGGCTCGCCTCCAGCAGGTTATCGCCCGCCGTGCCAAAAAGCCGAATTCGCCCGAGGTGAGATCGCTCACCGCTCTCGAAGAAATGCTCGGCACCGACCTCGGCGATACGTTCTTTATGAAAATGGCGCGCAATCCGGCCGCTAAAAAGGTCGTTCTGGCGAGCCTCGTCGCGACCGGCGGCGCCGCGTGCCTTAACGCGATGTATCAGTCGTGGATGAAGGGCAATTTTCAGGAGGACCTGAGTTCGGCGGCGTTCGGTTTGATGGATTTCGTTCCCGGCGGCGGCGGCGTGAAGCTGCTCTTTACCGAGGGAATGGACAAGAACGTGATGCTGCTTTTCATCAAGGACGCTCTTTACCTGACGCCGGCGTGGCCGATCGCGCTCGTCGGCGACGTGCTCGTGCTGTCGATCGACCTCGGCGCCGCGTACAGGATACAGATGCAGCAGCAGGGTTTGGTCGATCTGCTGGTCTATAACGGCGATTTTGACATGACGGGCGACCGGCCCAAATTCCTCCGGCTCAGTCTGCCGTCGGGGCCCGTCGTCGAACGCGACGCCCTGGCAAAGTACTTTTTTGAGGCCAAAGCGCTCCGTTATCGCCACACGGGCAAGGAATATTTGATGAACGACCTGTCGGCCGCCAGTACCAACCTGCTCGACGGATCGTTCATCCCCGAAGATCCGGTCACCCAGCAGCTGCGGCTGGCCGCCGAACAGCAGCTTGCGGCCATCAACCGGGCCGAGGCACTCGCCGCTGACGGTATATTCGCTTCGTCGGTCGGCTACGGCCGCTGGCTTTTCGGTTTTGAGACCGTCTGTGAAAAGAGCCAGGAGCGTTGGTGCAAGGTCTTCAGCCTGCTCAAGCAAAAGATCACCGAGCGCCGCGACGTAGTCAAAGAAAAGGTCATGCTGCCGCAGCTTATCGAGCTTGCCGAGGCAAAACGGGCGACGCTGGCCGCCGTGAACGATACCGCTCCCAAACTCGACATACTGCAGGAAAAGCTCGAACAGCTTCGCGGTAAACCGCTCGAGGCCAAACTCTCGGATGTCGTCCGAAAGGCCGCCGAGGACGAGGCCAATTCCGTCCGTTCCGACACGCAGGAAGAGCGTGATATGAAACGCGGCAAGGTCTGGTCCGACGCCTACGCCGCGTACCTTCGCATCTACAATTGGCAGCGGAACATCAAGTCGAATATCGCCGCCAAGACCGGTTGGGACCGCGTCGAGGTGCTGCGATTTACCTGGACCGGCGACCCGGTCGATGACCAACGAAAGTCCGAACAGTCGCGTCAGGGATTTGCGTCGGCACTCGCACGCATTACCCGCGAGATCACCGTTATCAAGGGCAGCGATCCGCTCGTTGGCGACCCGGTCGACAAAGAGGCGTTCAGCATTCTGGGCGACGTCGTTTTCCCGTGGCGGGTCGCTCTCGACGAGGCGGACAAGGCATCCGCCGAGCAGGGTTCGGCGTACTTTACCGAGTACGCCGCGGCCGTCGAAAAGGTCAAGAAACTCTACGCCGTGAGCGCCGAGTTTCAGGCGCAGGTCGAAAAAGGCTCGCAGATCGTCAAGGCGGCCGAAACGCTCACGCTCGACCGTTCGACCGCGATCGAACTCAAATTCACCGATCCCGAGCTGACCAAACTCAGGACCGAAGGCAGGCTGACGCTCCGCTGGTTCACCGCCGGCAACGGCAAATATACGCCGACCGACCGCGAGCCGGCCGTCAACTACACGCCGTTCAGCCCCGAGCCCGTCAAACTGACTGTCGTCCTTACCCGCGGCGGCACCGACAAGGCGAAAGCCTCGCTCAGCGTTACGATGAAGGTCGCCGTACCGGACGATTTTCTCGTTCTTGAGCTGGCACCGCCGCAACCCAAACCGGCGGCGATCGCGGGCATCACGGCCAATATCCCCGAGCGTTTCTTTGGCGGTAAACCGCGATTTCACTACGTTTGGAGCTGTACCAACTGTAAGGTAGACAATTTTGACCGTTCGCGGACCGCGGTAACGGCGCCGAAGACGGGTGCCTCGACCGTCACCTGCGAACTGCAGGTCGAGGGCGCCGACGGCAAATCCACGCCGCTGATCCGCAAGGAAGTGAAGTTTGACGTCTCGGGCGGCCCGACACCTTCGCCCAGCGTCACGCCGACCGCCAGCCCGACGCCGACGCCGGTCGGAGCAACCCCGACCCCGACACCGTCGCCTTCGCCGACACCCAGCCCGACGCCGGTACCCGAAATGACCCCGCAGGTCGTTAACGCGGGGATCGAAAACCGTTCCGCGACCACCACCAGCATCTGGGCCTCGGATAGGGAGCCTAAGACAATGCTTGACGTGGTGGAAGCTCATTTTGAGGCCGGTTGGAAAGGCGGACGCAAGGTTACGATCCCGGCCAACGGAACGGTAACGTTCAAGGTCGGCTCGATCGGAGCTGCGACCGGCGGGACCAATACCGTCAAGGTATCGTGTACCTGGCAGCGGGACCCGGCGGCACCCGATATGGTACCGAACGTCATTTACGAAGCGGACGGCAGCCTCACGTGCGGAAGCATACCGGGCGCGAGCCGCGTCAAACTCGTGCCCGCAGCGTTAAAGGCCCTCGATATCGACGAGACCGCGTCGATCGAGGCGGTCGTCGCCGGCGTTACCGCCGACGAAAAACCGCTGACATACGCCTGGAGCGGTACATTCGAAGGTTCGCCCGCAGAACTCAAGAGTTCAAGCAAAGTAACTATCAAGGGCAAGAAGGTCGGAAAATATAAGCTTTCGGTCACCGTCTCGAGTCCCAAAGGGGCGATCGGCAAGGCCAGCCTCGAATATGAGGTCGGCGGCGTCTCAGCGACGCTCGAAAAGGTGAACGGGTCAGTCCTCTACGGGGCGGAGATCCCGTTAACGGTCAAGGTCAATGGCCTTAATAAGCTCGGGGCAGCCTTTCAAAAGGGATGTGCCCCCGGCAAGGCGTGCGTGCCCGATCCTGTCAACGAAGGCGGATCGGCAGTAAAGATCATCTGGCAATCCGAGCCGGGCATCACATTTCTTCCGGCGACGACCGGCGGCCCGACCACTATCGGCAGATTCGACCGGATGGGAAAGATAAAGGTCTGGGCTCAGGTAATGCTCACCGAGGAGGGCAGGACCCGGACGATCACCGAAACGCCTCAACAGGAGATCGAGGTAAAGGGGCCGAAATACGTGATCACCTTTACTCCGCCTGACGGTCAGGGCAAGACCGGCCAGGAGGTCAGGGCCGTCATTACCGAGGATCCTGTCCGCTCTCCCGCGATCGATCCGTCGCTTGTGGACTTTGTTTGGACCGACCCGCCGTCCTCCAATCGGATGGAGTACAAGGATAATGCCGCCGAGATCGGATTTACACTCAAAGACGACAAGCCCGTTCAACTTAATGTTCGGGCAAGAGTACCGCACTGGGGCGATACTATCGCTGACATCACGGGCACGTATACGCCGACGATGTTCAGCATCAAGACCGAGGTGCTCGGCAGCGGCGGCCCCAAACCGCAGATCTGGCGCGAGGGCGTCGGGCTTGTGACCGTCGAGAAGAATGTCTGGTGCGCGGATGAGATGGTCCGCGTAAAGGCCTCGATAGTTGAGCCGGGTGCACCGGCCGAGATCCGATGGAATTGGACAGCGAACGAGGGCACGACCATCGGCAACAACATTGCCCAGGAGATAACCGTTTCGCGTCACGAAACGGGAACGGCCGAACTGACGGTCGAGGCAAAGGACAAGGACGGCGTATTGCTCGGCAAGGGCACCGCGACATTCTCGGTCACCGTTTCGGCCCTCGACATCAAGACAGCCAAGACGAAGGCCGCGGAGGCAAACTCCGGAGCCGCGAAAAAGAAGGCGGCGGCCGAAAAAGTGACAAGGGCGAAAGATATGGTCCGTAAGGGCCAGCTTGACGAGGGCATAACGCTCGTTGGCGAGGCCGCGGCCGATGATCCGGCCAACGCCGAGGCCAGGACCCTTGGCGCGAAATGGAAAAAAGAACGAACCGCGGTCCAGGCCGCTGTCACAAAGGCGAGAGGATTGCTCGATCAAAACAAGTTTGTCGAGGCATCCGCCGCTCTTAATGTCGCCAAAGCGACGCACCCGCTCTATAAACCCGTCACCGATCTCGATCAGGAGATCAACGACAAATGGGGTAAGCACGACGCCGCCGTCAAGGAGGCGATCGGGGCCGTGCGTTTGGCAAACGAGGCCAGGGATTTCAAAAAGGCACTGAGCCTTATCCCGGCGGTTCGGACCAATTTCAAACTCACGCCGCCCAGCGAGGCCGAGCTTAAACGCTATGAGGACTGGGCCCGCGAGCACGAGACCGAAAAGGAACGCCGCCGCGGCATCCTCAAACAGGCCGAGGCAAAGCTCAACGCCGGCGACTTTGACGGTGCGCTCGCCGGGGTCGACGAAATGTGGAAGAACTTTGACACGTATTGGAGCTTTACGGTCGATCCCGAACCGAAGATCGCCGAGGGCATCAAGACCGAGGCGCTCAAACGCCGCGACCGCGTCAATACGCTCTTAACACAGGTCAAGGCCGCGGCTGAGGCCGTCAAATTTGATAAGAAGCAGCTTCAGCTGGGCCTCACGAACGCGGACGAGGTCCTGCGGATCTCGCCGGCGAACGCTGACGCCGCCAAATACAAGGCGATCATCGCCGACCGCCTTGCCCGCGGCGAAAAGGGCGCAAAAGCCGACGATTCCGAGGCGAAAGGCGACGCCGCGGCGGCACAGGGTGACCATAAGGCGGCGATCAAGGCTTACGATTCGGCGATCAAGGCAAACCCGAACGACCCCGAGCTGTATATCAAACGCGGCACGTCCAAGATGGCGGTCAACGACATCAAGGGAGCGTTAAAGGACTTTGACCGGGGCATCGAGCTAAAGCCCGGTGTTGCCGCCTGGCATATGAAACGGGCCGACGCCCGCGACCGGTCCGGCGACACCAATGGAGCCGTGAGCGACTATCAGTCCGTCATCATCGTCGAACCCACGAATATGGACGCCCTGGCCGCCCTCGCGGCGATCTACGTCCGGACCAACAATTACACCGGGCTGATCGATGTCTATACACGCATCATCAACCTCCAGCCGGCCAACGCCTCGGCCTATCTGGCTCGCGGAATGGCGTATCAGGCCAGCGGCAGCTGCCCGCTGGCGATCCGCGATTTTGAAAAGGCGTTCTCGCTCGATCCGCGAAACAGCAACGCGGTCAACGGCCGCGGCGAGTGCCGCGAGGCGGGCAACGACCTGAAAAGCGCCCTTAAGGACTATGAGGCGGCGGTCAAGCTCGACCCGTCAAACACCCGTGCGGTCGCCAACCGCGACCGGCTGAAGATCAAGACCGCTCCGACGCCGAAGCCCGTCGCGACGCCCAAACCGACGCCCGTTCCGGTCCCGACGCCGGTACGAACGCCCAAGCCGGTCCCGACGCCAAAGCCTGCAGCGACACCAAAACCGACACCCAAGCCGACGCCTAAACCGTCGGGTACGCCTTTCAAGGTGCCGTCCGAGATCAAGATACCGGGCATCGGCACGGTCAAGATCCCGGGGGCCAAACCGACGCCGACACCCGCCAACACCGGCGGCGTACCGGCCGGAAAGGAATCTCCGATCCTGAATAACGGCAACATCTACGGCGTCGCGAACGGCCCGACATCGCCGACCACATTTAAGGTGACGGCAAAATGGGTGCTGACCTACATACAGACCTACCATTGGAACAGCGGTACCGGAGCGAGCCCCGGATGGATCGGCATTTACGACCAGTCGGGTGCCAAGTACGGGCCGTGGCGGGCCGGCGGCACGCCCGGACAGGGCGGCGTCCGCAACGCCTATTGGGAGGTGAGGCCGAACATCGTCCTGCCGCCGGGTACCTATACGATCGTGGTTTCGTCGCCCGAGACCTGGTCGCATAACGCCCAGAGCGGCGGCAAGGGTTTCGCGGTCGTCAAGGGTTATCCTGCCGGTGCGGGGCAAACATCCGCCGGCGGTACGCCGCCGCCGCCGAAACCGCCGTCCACCACGGGCGGCAGCATGTCGCTCGTCGCCATTGTCGAAAATCGATCGAATATGCCGACGCACATCTTCGCTCAGGGCGACAGTTTCGGGCCGGGCAACAAGATCGCTCCCGGCGAGAAGCGAAACGTGAACGTAACTATGGATTCGAGCGGCCGGATCAAATTTACCGCCGGCCGCAACGGACAGGTGATCGCGACCAAGATTTGGAACGGTGTCGCGGGCGACGCGAGCCGATATCCGCGGGTCATCTTTGACGGTTCGCAGCTGCTGATCACAACCGGGCTGCGATAAATGAGGTGTGAAATGAGAAAAACAATTATCGGTATCATTACCGTGATCGTGCTGGTCGGGACGTTTGTCGTCACGGGCCGCGGACAATCAATGCCCGCTGCGTCTGAGGCGAGTCGGCGGGCCGCGACGGTGACCGCTCTTCTCGAAAATACGACCGATAAGAGCGTGCTGATCTGGACGTCTGACCTCAAGCCGCAGACGCTGGCCGACACCGCCAAGTTTCGCGTCGCTCCGGGTACGAAACGAAAAATGGTCGTCAACGTGTCAGCGAGCGGCCTGATCAAGTTCACTGTCAGCTCCGGCCCGCCGCCCGATAAGTCGAGCATCCTTGGTACGACGCTCGGCTCGTGTACGTGGCGGCAGGATCCACGGGCTCCGACCAGGCTGCCCTATATTGTGTTCAACGGCAGCAGTCTGACGTGCGGTTACACGGGCAACTGAGCTTGGTGGGAATCAGGCCGGCTGATCGGATCGGCCCGCTATTGCGGGCATAGGAGGTGACAACATGGTCACTCGATGGATATTTACGACGCTTTTGATACTTTTGGCCGGACCCAGTGTCCTGGCCCAGGGAACATTCACGCCGCGCGACGCCGACGAGGCCGAGGGCTGGCAGATCTACAACCAATATAAGGCGAGCCGCGCGGCCGAGGCGGCGGCGACCGCTCAGATCAAGCAGACCCTCGGTGACGTAACGACGGCATCGATGAGTATGCTCGGCATTCTGGGGTCTGACTCGAGCGACCGGGCAATGTTGGCCGCTCTGCGGCAAAAGGTCGATTCCGAGCGGCAAAAGCAGACCCAGCTTCTCGCAAAATGGGGCGAAAAGTTCTACTGGCGCTATGGCGACCTGGCGTGGGCCTCTGACAAGCTCAAGGACCCCAAGACCGGCCGCGAGATGGACCGCATCGAATTTGCCCTCACGTATTTTCCGTTCGATCCTAAAAAGGCGGCTAGCCCGGCCGGCGGAGGATCGACCGGGGCAACGTGGCGGCCCGACGGTCCCTGGAACGGCATGCAGATCAAGTACAACATCAGCGGGGTGAATGTGACCTCGACCGAGGAGGGCGGGCCGTTTTGCTGCTGGGTCAGGACGCTCGGCGGCGGCATACCCGCATCCGGAACGATCCGGGTCACCGGTTCCGTCGGGATGGTGAGCGGCCTTTCGGCTGCGGCCGTCGTCACGGTGACCGCCGGCAGTGCCACCCAAGAATGGCGAACCGAGGTGACCCCGACGAAAAAGCCGTGGGACAACTTTGACGTATCGGTCGAAATACCAAAGGGAGCGACCGGCGCGAGCATTTCGATCAGTATGGTCGGGACGTATGGTTCGGCCGCCGCCGGTGAAAGCCGCGGTATCAGCGTGGTCGGCAACTTTTCGCGAAAGGACGGTGTTGCGTCGGCTCAGTCCGGGCCGCCCGTCCCGGTCGTCAAAACACCTTCCGCGGGAGGCGTTCCGGCCGCAGCGAACCGGTCAAAGGCCGCCGATGATCTGATCAAGCAGGGAGCGGCATTCTTTACCGGCAAACAATATGACAAAGCTCTGACGGCTTATGATCAGGCATTGGCGATCGACCCGAATGACGCGGACGCCCTTCGTCAGCGCGGAATGGCAAAACGCGAACTGAAGGATCTGCCCGGAGCTCTTCGCGATTTTGATAATTCGATCAGGCTCGATCCCAATAACAGCCGTGCCTACGTCGGCCGCGGTATCACCAGGGAGCGGATGTCCAACCCGGCTGGAGCATTGGCCGATTATGACTACGCTATCGTCCTTGACCCGGCTTATGTTAACGCCTACTTCTATCACGGTTTGCTCAAGCTCGGGCAGAACGACCACAATGCCGCGATCCGCGATTTTACTCGTGTGATCGAACTCGATCCGGCAAACGGCGGCGCGTATAACAATCGCGGCCTTGCCCGGGCACGCGGCGGCGATACGGCCGGGGCAGTCGCCGATTATGAAAAGGCGATCTCGATCAACCCGAATGACGAGGCGGCTAAAAAGAACCTCGCCGGCATCCGGCCCGCTCCGCCGGCATCGGGTTCCGAAAAGATCGTTTTTTCGTCCGGCAACGATTACGGCGTCGCCAACGGCGGTAAGCCGCCCGTTTTCACGCTGGCGGTGCCGACGGTGGTGACACAGATCAACTCTTACCACTGGAACAATGGCCGGGGTGCTCCGGGCGGTACAGTCTGGTTGATGAACACCAACGGCGACACATTCGGGCCGTGGCAGGTGACGGTTCGGGCAAATGTCTATTGGGAGGTAAATCAGCGGATAAAATTGCCGGCCGGCACTTATACGTTCTTCGATTCTGATCCCGCGACGTGGGCCCAAAACTCACAGAGCGGCGGCCGCGGTATGGTGATCATTAAGGGCGAACAGTAGAAGCGGCGTGTTGACGCCGCCGCGGTTTGCGGACAGCCTGCGGTTAAGCCACAATCTCAGTGTGCAGATTGAAGCCCGAAGCGCAGAGATCAGTTTGAGGCCGGTCACCGACGGTGACGAGGACTTTCTCTACAGCCTTTACGCCGAAACCCGGCGCGACGAGGTTGCGATGTTCGGCTGGGACGCAGCCTCCGCGGACGCCTTTCTGCGGATGCAGTTCGACATGCGGACACGCGCCTATTCGATGCAGTATCCGCGGGTCGATGACAATGTGATCGTCCACGGCGGACGCCCGGCCGGCCGGATGATCGTCGATCGCGGCGAAACGGGCTTTATCCTCGTCGATATCGCCGTCGCCGGCGCTTTCAGGCAGCGTGGGATCGCAAGCCTTCTGATCGGGCGTCTGCAGGACGAGGCGGCGGCCGCCGGTGTGCCCGTGACGCTCCATGTCGACCGCACGAACCAAAACGCCTTCGCACTGTACCGAAAACTCGGTTTTGAGATAGCGGGCGAGGATCAGATCCAATTTTTGATGACCTGGGACGGAAACCGGCAATGAACGACGACCTGCAGATAACTATGCGGCCCGTGACGGCTGACGACCGCGAATTCTTACTCACGGTTTACGCTTCGTCACGCGAGTCCGAGCTTGCCGTGCTGCCGTGGGACGAGGCGATGAAGCGGCTCTTTGTCGAGCATCAGTACGGTGCCCAGACCGCCCATTATCTCGAGGCATATCCGTCGGCGACGCACAATATCATACTGACGGGCGGCGTGCCGTGCGGGCGTCTTTACGTCAACCGCTCGGATGGCGAGATCGCGATACTCGACATCAACGTGCTGCCCGAATTTCGCCGCCGCGGCATCGGTACACATATCATCGAGGGCCTCAAGGCCGAGGCCGACGGGCGTTCGGTCCGTGTTTACGTCGAAACCTTCAATCCGTCGCAGAAATTGTTCTCCGAACTCGGATTCGAACGCGAGGCGGTCGAACCCGACGCGGTTCACATATTATTCCGCTGGAAGGCTCACTGAGCCGAATCTTCGATCATCGTCCTCAGCCAGTCATTGACGACGCAGTCGGCAACCAGGTGAATGCGGTCGGTCGTGCCGCGATTTTCGACGCTGTGATAGTTGTTGACGTTGAGGTACCACGCCTCGCCCGGCGACATCATCACGAGTTCGTCGGCGAGCATGAAATCGACATCTGGATTGGTCACGGCGGGGATGTGGATACGGCAAAGCCCGTCCTCAAGCCCGAGAGCGTAATCGCGGTGGCGTTTGATCGAGGCTCCGGCGGCGAGTTTCATGAACCTGACGGTCTCAAACTCGCATTCCAGTGCGGCAAGTATTTCGCCAACGTATGAGCAGCGTGACATCTGTTCGGTCTCAACGTAGCCCGCGGTCGAGGTCGGGTCGGGATAGATCGCGAGGCCCGCTCCCTTGACGGCACGCAGCGGGACAACGCTCCATTCGCCCTGATAATTGTGAATGTTGAAATGCGGCACCCACTCGTCCGCCTGAAAGCGCCCCGCGTCCTTCGCCAGCCTTTCGGCGTCGAACGTCAAAGGTAGTTTTGCCTTGATCATCGTCATCGCTTTCTGCCCGCGTGCCCGGTTTTGACAGTGTACTTCAAATTTTCGTCGGCATGGCCTGACATCGTAACAAAAAGTTTCCGCTACGCCGAACTTTTTTCGTAGATTCGCCAAATGTTTGTGTGGTAGTATGGTGAACGTTCATCTCAGGACATTTATCGATTCTTAAGACGATTTGGGGTTTGGATACGGGTCTACCTTTCGGCGCTATGAGTGAAGTCACTGCCAGTTTACCGTCTCTCGATGATTTTGCCGGGCAATTAAACACGACATTTCAATTCTCATCCGACGCGTTGCCGTCATTTGACGCCGAACTGGTCGAGGCCGAGCAGACGATGTCAAACGCCATTCAGTTGAGCTTTTCACTGTTGTTCCGGGCTCCGGCCGACACTCAGCCGGTCCAGAGCCTTTACAACACGGCGCATGCCGTGCTGGGTGAAATGCTCCTTTTTCTCGTACCGGTCAAACAAAATGACGAAGGGCTTTTCTTCGAAGCCGTTTTTAATAAGCTGTTGTTGAAATAAGATGCGTCTGCCCGTCGGACGCCCGCTCAGAGGACCGCAATTTATGAAGATCTCAAGGCGAAAATTTGTAGCCGCCGCGCCGCTCGCGGCCGGAGTGCTGTTGACCGCCGGCAACGCGTTGTCGGCAAGTCCGGATACAGGCGGCTCGGCCTCGGCCGAGTTGTACGCGTGGGATAGTTTCTATCCGTACGTGACCACGCCGTTTACCTTTCGCAACGAGGCGGGTGAACCGGTCGAGATGCGCCTCACGCAGATGACCGACAACCGCACGCCGGCGATGGCGGCCACGGGCGAGTGTTTCTCGCTGATATTTACGGGGCCGGCCGACAATGCCCTCAAGCACGGCGTTTACACCGTCGAGCATTTTGCGCTCGGCACCTTTGACCTGATGGTGACGCGCGGCGTGACGCGAAAGGGCACCGTCCGGTACGAAGCGATAATTAACCGCATGTCGCCGGTGGGAGCCAATACCGATAAGCAATAGTTTGGGCGGGAGAGTAACAGATATGGCAGATAATTTTATTGGAAGGATAATGATGTTCGGCGGCAATTTCGCCCCCTTGGGATGGGCGTTTTGCGACGGCTCGCTGCAGGCGATAGCTCAGAACGATACCCTTTTCACCCTTATCGGCACGACCTACGGCGGCGACGGCCAGGTCACGTTCGGCCTGCCCGACATGCGCGGTCGGATCCCGATCCATCAGGGCACCGGGCCGGGTCTGAGCACATACGTTATAGGCCAAAAGGCCGGCGTCGAGAGTGTGACGCTGACGGGAAATCAGGCGGGCCATACGCACGCCATCACGGCCAACAACAACACGGGCAGTTCGACCAGCCCGGCCGGGAATATCGTGGCGGGCACTGCCCTCAATCCGTACTCGAGCGGTTCGACGGATGTCACGATGGGCCCGTTGACCATCGGCCCCGCGGGCGGTTCGCAGCCGCACGAAAATATGATGCCGTATCTTGCGGTCACATTCGTGATCTCGCTGTTCGGCATCTTTCCGTCACAGAATTAAAGGCAGTTACCCGAAATTGGAGAACTAAGTCGTTATGGCAACACCATTTATAGCCGAGATCCAGATATACGCATTTCAATTTGCGCCTCGCGGCTGGGCCCTGTGCAACGGGGCTCTCCTGGCGATCGCCCAAAACCAGGCCCTGTTTTCGCTTGTCGGCACGACCTATGGCGGTAACGGCACGACTACGTTCGGGTTGCCAAACCTGCAGAGCCGTGCCCCGGTGCATCCGGGGAACGAGATCGTTCTGGGCGAGCAGGGAGGTGCGGAAGCGGTGACGCTGATCAGCAGCCAGGTGCCCCAGCACGTTCACGCCGTCAATGCCTCGGCCGGGGCCGTTACCGGCGGTTCGCCGTCGGGAACGTATCTTACGACCCAGCCGACCGAGGCGATGTACACGATCGCTGCCAACGCCAACGCCCAGATGGGCGGGCTTGCCCTGTCAAACGGCAGTCAGCCGCACACCAACATTCAGCCGTATCAGGTAGTGAGTTTTTGTATCGCCCTCCAGGGCGTCTTTCCGTCCAGGAATTAATAGGAGTTTTGAACTATGTCAGATCCGTTCTTAGCTGAGATCAAGATGTTTGCCGGCAACTTTCCGCCGCGGGGCTATGCCTTTTGCGACGGCCAGATATTCGCCATCGCTCAAAATACCGCTCTCTTTGCTCTGCTCGGCACCTTTTACGGCGGCAACGGCCAGACGACGTTCGCGCTGCCCGACCTCAAGAACCGGACCCCGATGGGTTGGGGCAGCGGACCGGGACTGACCCCGCGGGTGATCGGCGAAATGGCCGGCGTGTCGACTGTGACTTTGATCTCGTCCGAGATTCCCCAGCACACACATTCGCTGGCGGCGTCCAGCGGCTCCGGTTCGTCGGACAACCCGAGCGGAAACAGCTTCGGGACCATTGGCCGCGGGCGTACGCCGATCTATTCGAGCACCGCTCCGACCGTGCAGATGTCGCCGACCGGCATCGGCGGCGGCAGCCAGCCGCACAACAATCGTCAGCCGTATTTAGGACTTTATTTCGTCATCGCCCTCCAGGGCATCTTCCCGTCGCGCAACTGAGCCGTATCCGGGATCAAAACAAACAATTTTTCCGGCCGATGAGGCCGACGGAGCTTAAACTATGAGACCAAGCGGATCCAGATCACTCGCCACCAAATTCCTCTTTTCGACGATCTTATTAGCAACAGCGATCGCCGGCTTTGCCTATTTTCAGGGCGTTTCCGTGCGCCCGGCCGGTGCGGCCAATGACGCCGCGGGGGCCAGGCGGTTTTCGCCGCCGGCGGACTCGGTCCGGCCCGAAATGGCCTCGGCTGATGATTCGCCATGGCTCAATCTCCGCTCCGGGAAGCCGATCAGGTCCGAATACGACGGTTCGCCGCAGGCCATCTCGCTGTTTGAGAGCGGCTCGCTGCGGCCGACCACGGTGATCGCCGCGGACGCTAATTTTGACGGTTTCGCCGACGCCGTCAGCGGATACACCTCGGGCAGCGGCGGCGTGATCACGCTCCACCGTGCCGCCCGCGAGGCCTTTGCACCCGAGTCGCCCGAAACGCTTGCGGGCATCCGACGCGGCGAGTTTCCGTCGAGCTTCGAACGCGAAGCGGCCGTTATCGACGTTCCCGTGAGCCCCGACTTTCTGGCTGCCGGCCGTTTTCGTGCCGATTCCGATCTCGACATCGTTGTCGCGTCACGCGGTTCGTCCGAGGTATACCTGATCCCGGTTACCGGCAAGGGCGGATTTGGAACGCCCGTTAAGTTTGACGTCGGCGGCGAAGTGACCGCGATGGCGGCCGAGACGCTCGACCCGTCAAAGGCGTTTGCGGGCATCATTTTCGGCACGCGCCGCGACGGCGGGTTCCGTTTGACGGTCGCCGATGGTTCGACCGGTTTCGACAATGCGAAGATGCGCTCCGTCGAACTCGCACAACCGGCCGACACGCTAATTTTGGCAAACCCCGACGGCGCCACGCTTGAAAAAGACCTCTTTATTCTCGGCGGCGGACGACTTAGCCGCATCACCGCCGTCGGCAAGAACCCGGCGACGCCCGAGAACATCGATCTGCCGGTCAGCGTACGTGATGTTGCCGCCGGCGAATTTATCCGCGATCGCCGGGCCAAGACCGAACTCGCTGTTTTGGGCGAGAATGGCGTCGTTTATTATTTCAAGAACGGCCCGATCGACACGCGGCCTTTCACCGAGGCCGAAATGCGTGCCGAATTTGCGCGAAACGGCCGCGGCCGCACGCGTTTGGACGCCACGACCGACAACGAGAGCTCGCTTGCAAATGACTGGAGCGTCGCCGAGGAAAGTGACCTCGGCATCATCAACCCGGCCCGCGAAACGGCTGCCCCGATGCTCGTCCGCGCCCGCGTCACCGGCAATGAGACCGACGATCTGGTCGTCATTGACCCGTCCGCAAACAAGGTCAGATTGCTCTTCAAAGAGCCGAACTACGACGCCGACCGTGCGTCATTTACGGGCCCGACCCGCGAGGGCGATCTCGCCGCCGGCGGCAGCATAGCCGCGGTCGTGCCGATGCGTCTGAACGTAATGGGCCAGCAGGGAATAACGATGCTCGAGAGCGGCAAGCTCGAGCCGACGCCTGTACTTTTCGCTCCGCAGGCGACATTTACGGTCACCAAGACCGCCGATACGGCAGACGGCGTCTGCAACGCCGACTGCAGCCTCCGCGAGGCCGTCTCGGCGGCAAATTCGGCCGCCGGAGCCGATCTGATCACGTTCGGTTTGAGCGGCACGCACCAGTTGACCATCACCGGCGTCAATGAGAATACCTCGGCTACCGGTGACCTCGATATTACGCAGGCGACGACGATCACCGGCATCGGCTCGCTCAACACGATCCTTCAGGCCGGCACGACCTCGTCCAACGGCATCGACAAAGTGATGTCGATCAACCCGTCGTTTACCTCGGCTTTTGCGACCAGCATCACCGGCGTGACGATCAAGAACGGACGAAACCCGAGCCCGTATGCGGGTGACGGCTTTGGCGGCGGATTTGACTGGGAAGGCAGCGGTACCGGCACCTTGTCGATCACAAACTCTGAGGTCTCGACCAACAGCACGCTCGACGGAGACGGCGGCGGCATCGTCGCGACCAACTCAACTGCCGGCAGCGGATCGCTCACGGTCAACAGCTGCGTGATCTCATCGAACGCACCGGCACGTGTCGGCGGCGGCTCGCCGATCGGCGGCGGCATCTTTATCGGTACCGGCACGCCGTACTTCATTTCTACTTCAGGTTTTGCAAGCAACAGCGTCAACGGTTCGGGCGGACAAGGCCAGGGCGGCGGCATTTTCGCCTTCGGGCCGGGCGGTGCGGGCGGCAACTCGTCAATTACCGGCACCACGGTTACCAGCAACACGGCTCCGAGCGATGCCGGCGGGCTCTATTCGACACAGCGGGTGGACATCCAGGCGTTGAGCAATTTTGCCAGCAATACGTCGGGACGATTTGGCGGAGCGATCTTTATCAACCACAGCAACGCAACCTCGTCGATCACCAAATCGACCATTCGCATCAACTCGGCGACCACCACCGGCAGCGGTATTTATCTCGGTTCGTCGACCACGGCCAACGTTCTCAACGTTAGCTATTCGCGAATCGTCAATAACACCGGCGGCGGGCTCAAGGGCCTCGCGACCGCCGGCGGCACGGCGACCGCCGAGAATAACTGGTGGGGCTGCGCGACCACACCGACGGCCGGACCGTGCGATACGGTCGGCACCACCGGCTCGGGCTCGGTGGACGCCGATCCGTGGCTGCAGCTGCGTTTGTCAGCGTCGCCGACGACGGTGACCGTCGGCCAGACATCGTCACTTACCGCGTCATTCCTGCTCAACTCGGCCGGCTCGGCGATCTCTACGGCTAATCTCGATACGATCATCGGAAATACCGTCACGTGGGGTGCGACGCTTGGCACGATCTCGGGATCGCAATCCAGTATCCAGTCGAACGGTACGGCGACGGCGACTTACAATGCGACAACGCAGGGTGCCGGAACGGCCACCGCGACCGTCGATAACGGGCCCGCGACGGCAAATATTACCGTAAATGCGGCATCCGCTGACCTTTCAATAACCAAGACCGACGGTGCGACGACCGAAATTCCGGGCACGAGCGTGACGTACACGATCACCGCCTCGAACGCCGGCCCAAGCGGCGTCACGGGTGCGACCGTCGCTGACACCTTCCCGGCGGCTATCTCGGGCGTTACGTGGACCTGTGTCGGAGCGGGCGGTGGTACCTGTACCGCGGCCGGATCGGGCAACATCAGCGACACGGTCAATCTGCCCTCGGGCGGTTTGGTCACTTACACCGCGACCGGAAATATCTCAGCGTCGGCGACGGGATCGCTCTCGAACACGGCGACCGTTTCAAGTTCAGTCACAGATCCGACGCCGGGCAACAACTCAGCGACAGATACTGACACACTTACACCGCAGGCCAATCTCGGCATTACCAAGACCGACGGCGTCACCACCGTTACGGCCGGCGGATCGGTCACGTACACGATCACGGCCTCAAACGTCGGCCCGAGCAATGCTCCGGGTTCGACCGTGGCGGACACCTTCCCGGCGGTCCTGACCGGGACATGGACCTGCGTCGGAGCGGGCGGCGGTACTTGTACCGCGTCCGGTTCGGGCAACATCAATGACACCGTCAACCTGCCGTCGGGCGGTTCGGTGACCTACACGGTCTCGGCGTCGATCTCGGCATCGGCTACGGGCACGCTTTCCAACACCGCGACTGTCACGGCACCGGGCGGCGTTACCGACCCGACACCGGGCAACAACTCGGCGACCGACACCGACACGATCACGGCATCGGCAGACCTCGCTATTACCAAGACCGACGGTGCGACGACCGAGGTCCCCGGCACGAGCGTGACCTACACGATCACGGCGTCAAATGCCGGCCCGAGCAACGCTTCGGGTTCGACAGTGGCCGATACTTTCCCGGCGACGATCACGGGCGTTACGTGGACCTGCGTCGGAGCGGGCGGCGGCACCTGTACGGCATCGGGTTCGGGCAATATCAGCGACACCGTCAATCTGCCGGCGGGCGGCTCGGTCACGTACACCGCGACCGGTACGATCTCAGCCTCGGCAACGGGATCGCTCTCGAATACCGCGACCGTCGCGGCACCGGGCGGCGTGACCGACCCGACGCCGGGCAACAACTCGGCGACCGATACCGATACACTGACGCCGCAGGCGGATCTCGCCATTACCAAGACCGACGGCGTCACAACCGTGACGGCCGGCGGCTCGACGACCTACACGATCACCGCCTCGAACGCCGGCCCGAGCAACGCTCCGGGTTCGACCGTTGCGGATACCTTCCCGGCGATCCTGACCGGCACCTGGACCTGCGTCGGAGCGGGCGGCGGTACTTGTACCGCGTCCGGTTCGGGCAATATCAGCGACACGGTCAATCTTCCCGCGGGCGGTTCGGTGACCTACACGGTCTCGGCGTCGATCTCGGCGGCCGCGACCGGTACATTGTTGAACAACGCGACCGTTGCGGCCGCGGGCGGCGTGACTGACCCGACACCGGCCAACAACTCGGCGACCGATACCGACACGATCACGGCGTCGGCCGACCTCGCTATCACCAAGACCAACGGCGTCACATCCGTGACGGCCGGCACCCCGACCACCTATACCATCACGGCATCGAACGCCGGCCCGAGTAACGTGACGGGTGCGACCGTGGCCGACACATTCCCGGCGATCATCACCGGAGCGTCGTGGACCTGCGTCGGAGCGGGCGGCGGCACGTGTTCGGCGACCGGACTCGGCAATATCAGCGACACGGTCAATCTGCCCGCGGGCGGTTCGGTCACGTACACCGCCACGGGAACGATCTCGCCGGCGGCGACGGGTACGCTCTCGAACACGGCGACCGTCTCAAGTTCGGTCACCGACCCGACATCGGGCAACAACTCGGCGACCGACACCGATACGATCATTCCTTCGGACACGGTACCGCCGACTGCGGTTTCGACGCCGGCCGGGGTTAACACGCCGGGTGGTTCGAGCTATGTGTTCCAGGTGACCTACGCCGACAATACCGCGATCAACGTCTCGACGCTCGACAGCAGCGACGTGATCGTTACCGGTCCGTCGGCCTTCTCGGCACCGGCGACATTCGTCACGGTTGACAACAACACCAACGGCACTCCGCGAACGGCGACCTACTCGATCACTCCTCCGGGAGGAACGTGGGATGCGGCGGACAGCGGCGTTTACTCGGTCGTGATGCAGGCGTCGCAGGTTTCCGATACGATCGGCAACTTTGTCTCCGCGGGCACGCTCGGCACTTTCCAGGTGCTGCCGCTCAACCTGACCGTCGACCGCACGGACGACACCGCGGCGGCCAACGCCTGTACGGCGGCGGCCAATGACTGCAGCCTGCGTGGTGCGATCTCGAGGGCAAATACGGCGGCGACCAATGACACGATCAACTTTGATCCGGTCGTTTTCGCGACGCCGCAGACGATCCTTCTCGGAAACACCGAGCTTGTGCTCAACAACGCCGGCACGCTCAACATCGTCGGGCCCGGAGCCGACAAGGTGACGATCGACGGCAACAACGCGTCCCGGATCCTGGTCAACAGCACCGGTCTGGTCGCGACCGTCAGCGGCATCCGCTTTACTAAGGGCAACGGCGTCGGTACGACCAACACCGGCCGCGGCGGTGCTGTCTATAACACCGGCGGCAACCTGACGATGAACGGCGTTATTATCAACGGCAACGCGGCCGCCAACGGCGGAGGCTTTAATACGGCGGGCAACGGTACGACGACGTTTATCAACTCGTGGATCTACGGCAACACTACGACCGGATCGGGCGGCGCCGGGCAAAACTTCTCGGGCTCGACGCTGAACATCATCAACACGTCGATCACGGGCAACACCTGTGCCTCGACCACGGTCGGCGGCGGCGGCATCCAGGCGAACGGTACCGTCTTCGTCACCAACTCGACCATCGGCGGCAATACGGCGACCGGCGGTTCGGGC
Source organism: Pyrinomonadaceae bacterium (assembly GCA_044221625.1). GTDB lineage: Bacteria > Acidobacteriota > Blastocatellia > Pyrinomonadales > Pyrinomonadaceae > OLB17. Next base: position 130,396 of record JBGAOU010000003.1, read on the forward strand.
GGCGGCATCTTCTATAACGGAGCCGCTCTGACGATCACCAACTCGACCATCGCGGGCAACACCTCGACCAATAACGGCGGCGGTATCCACGCCAGCGTGACGACCGGAACGGTCCGCAACTCGATCATCGCGGGCAATAACGGAACGGCGACGTCGGTCGACGCGACCGGCACGTGGGTGTCAAACGGCAACAACATCATCGGCGTTGTCGGCCTCTCGGGCGGCTGGGTCGCATCGGATCTGCAAAATACCGATCCGCTGCTCGCGCCGCTCGGCTACTACGGCGGCAACGGCCTGACCTTTGCACTCACGTCGCTCTCGCCGGCCATCAACGCCGCTCAGGGCTGCGTGCTGACGCTGACCTGTTCGGGTACTAACCCGGGAGCCGCGATCACGCTCGACCAGCGTGGTGCAGCACGTGTCGGCGCAGTTGATATCGGCTCGTTTGAGTTGAACAATTCGGCAAACGGCGGTTCGTACGTCGCGGTGCTGCCCTCGGGCCTGCAAAACTCGCCGTACTCATTCCAGCTGACGGCCAACAACGGCCCGTTCGTTCAGGTCGTGACCGGCGGGGCATTACCCAACGGCATCCTGCTGTCGACGGCCGCGGCGCCTGAGACCGCGACATCGCTGGCAGGTACGCCCACGGTGTTCGGTGTGTTCAATTTCGGCGTCACATCGTCGTCGGGTGCGAACTTTAACCTGACGAACTACACGCTGACGGTATTCGCGGCGGCGGGCTCGCCGGTCTTTATCGAGGGCCGTCTGACCGACACCAGCGGACAGCCGGTCAGGAACGCATCCGTCGTTCTGACCGACACGGGCGTGTTAAAACGTACGACGCTGACGTCGCCGCTCGGTTATTACCGGTTTGAGAACGTGCCGGCCGGCCCGGGTTATACGATCAGCGTTTCGTCGAAGCGCTACACCTTCACGCCGGTCAACTTTACGGCCAATCTCAACATCACCGGCCTCGACCTGGTCGGAACACCCCTGCCGTAAACACTGCGGCATACAAACCAAAAAAAGAGGAGGCCCCGCGGCTTCCTCTCTTTTTTTGCCACGATCTACTGCGGCGATGCGACGAGCCGCTTGCGGCGTGATCGCTGAATATCGTATCTATCGTACGAACGCGTTCGGTACGGGGATGTCGCCGCCGGAGCCGAACTGCTGTATGAGCGTGCCGGCGGTCGAGCGTTGAGCGTACCAGGTCGAGTTCGAGGGGCGGAAGACCGCCGCGTCCGTTTTGCCGTCGCCGTCATAATCGCCCGGTGCCGGGATGTCGGTGCCCGAGCCGAACGGGAACGAGTAATAGCTGCCGTCCTCGCTGCGAAGGACGAACCACGTGCCGGCCGACGGCCGGAAGAACGCGATGTCGCCCTTGCCGTCACCGGTAAAGTCGCCGCTGACGGCCTTATCGCCGGCAACGCCGAATTGATACGCGGTCAGGCCGCCGGTGCTCTTTGCGATCCACCATTGCGAGACAGACGGACGGTAAACGCCGATGTCGGCCTTGCCGTCGCCGTCGATATCCGATGCGATCGGAGCGTCTCCGTTCGCACCGAACTGCGTGATCGTCGTGCCGCCGGTCGAACGGTTTATGTACCAGGTCGCGGTCGACGGGCGAAATACGGCCGCGTCCACACGGCCGTCGCCGTCAAAATCGGCCGGCATTGTCACATCGCCCGAACCGCCGAAGGGGAACGCGTAAAACGACTGGTCCTCGCTCCGCAGCACGTACCAGTAGCCGGTCGAGGGCCTGAAAAACGCCATGTCCGTCTTGCCGTCGCCCGTAAAATCGCCCGGCGTGACCACGTCGCCCGCGGCACCGAACTGGGCCGCACCGTTGCCGCCGCTGCCGCTCCGCAGGTACCACCATTCGTTCTGCCCGGGCCTGAAAACCGACAGGTCGGTTTTGCCGTCGCCGTCAAAATCGGCCGGCGAACGCCGCGAAACCGCAAACGAGCCTTTGGCAAGTTCGCCGACGTACGCAAGCGCGAGTTTCGTAAATTTGACCGCGTGGACGGCGTTATTATTGCTGCGGTCGATCTTGTCGTTGGCCGAGTGGATCGCGCTGTTGTCGTCGTTAAATGTCGATTCGAAGGGGAACGACGTCGGATAGCTCTTGTTGAACCACGACGCATGATCCGAGCATCCGTAACCGCAGCTTGACGTTCCTACGATCATCGTCGGCAGGTACGCCGTAATCAGGTCGCGGACGAACTGGTTCTGCGCCGCGTTGGTATAGTCCGTAAAGATGACGATGTCATTGCCCAGCGTGCCCTTGTAGTTGGTCATGTCCAACTGCAGAACGCCGATGACGTTGGCGTTGGCGTTGCGAAAGTCGGTGGCGATCGCGTTCGATCCGCGAAGCCCGACCTCCTCGGCCGCGTACGCCATAAATTTGATCGTCCGCGTCGGCCTGAAATTTTTTGCCATCAGCACGCGTATCGTCTCGGTCAGGCACGCGACGCCCGACGCGTCGTCGTCCGCTCCCGGTGCCGCGAGCGTCGATCCGCCAGAGTTTATCGAGTCCTGATGGGCACCGAGGACGACGATCTCGCCCGGCAGCGTCGTGCCCTGGATCGTCAGGACGATCGACGGCTGCGGCGATGTCGCGGTCGGATGGTTATAGAAATCGACCGTCACGTCGCTGCGGCCGGCGGCGAGCGTCGTCCATTTGTTCTTGATCCAGTTTGCCGAGTCCATCCCGCTCGCCTGATTGTAGCGTCGGTTCGGAAAGGCCGAAAGGTCGAGTATCGTCTGGCGGTTCTCGAGTTCGCTCGTCTCGGCGATCATCGGGTTGACCACCGCCGCGTTGTCGATCGTGTAGGTCACGAGCTGAGCCGCGGGGTTGACCGCCCGGAGTTCGTCGATCGAGGCGATCGCGTCGGCCTCGGTTGGATGGGCGATATAGCCGCTGCATTTGTGAAACTTGTCATGCATCGACGACGATAGAGCCTCCATCTGCGGCTCGTTCAGCCGCAGGACGGCAATGCCGTCTTTGACCGTGCGGACCTCGAGCTGTTTGAGCTGTGTCTTGTCCTCGGACAACGTCTCCTGGATATGCTTAAGCTCTGTGTTATCAACAGTTATCCAATAATCGTAGCGGTCCGCCCGTGAACCGTCCGCCCAAAACAGCACAGCGCCCGCGGCCGCGGTCAGCACCGCCGCGGCGGCCATCGCCTTAAACCTGATAGTCATAATTCCTTTCCTAAGATAATGAACAGTTCTCGAGTGGATAATATGCGCCGGAAACGATAACTATACAACAAAAATGTAGGCCGCATCAACCGGCATTTTCGGCGTGTGGCCCGCTGAAAATGCCTGAGTCGATGCGGCAAACTGCATTGCCGCGGCGGTCAGCGAACGAACGTATTCTCGAGCGGAATATCACCGGTCTGGCCGAACTGCTGGATGAGTATTCCGGCGGTCGAGCGGTTGACGTACCAGTTGGCGGACGCCGGACGGAAAACGCCCGGGTCGGCCTTGCCGTCGCCGTCAAAATCGCCCGCTATCGGCATATCGCCCGCCGCACCGAACGGGAAGGCGTAGTACGAAAGGTCGTCGCTCCTGAGCACGTACCAGAAACCGCTCGCCTGATCCCAGACGGCGATATCCGTCCGTTTGTCGCCGGTAAAGTCGGCCGCGACGGCCTTGTTCGCCGGTTGTCCGAACTGGGTGGCAAAGACGCCGCCCGAGCTCTGCGATATCCACCATTCGGCACCGTTCGTGCCGTTCGGGCGAAATACAGCAAGGTCGGCCAGACGGTCGCCGTCGTAGTCAGCCGCGACCGGCATATCACCCGCCAGGCCGAACTGCCTGATGACCGTGCGTCCCGTCGACCAGCTCATATACCAGGTCGTGTTCGTCGGCCGGAAAACGGCCGCGTCGGCCTTGCCGTCGCCGTCAAAATCGGCGGGAGCGGGAATGTCGCCGGTGCCGCCGAACGGGAAAGCGTAGTACGTGAAATCCTCGCTCCTCAGCACGTACCAGAAACCGCCCGACGGCCGCCAATAGGCGATATCCGTCTTGCCGTCGCCGGTAAAGTCGGCCGGCACGACCTTGTCGGTCGCCGCTCCGAACTGCGTGGCGAAACTGCCGCCGCCGCTCTTGAGTATCCACCACTCGCCGCCCGACGGCCTGAAGACCGACACGTCCGCCTTCAGATCTCCGTCAAAGTCGAACTGCGGCTTCGGCTGCGGGTACACCGGTGCACAGACGCCCAAACTGCCGGTCTCGTAGATCGCCGCCACCTCGATCGCGCTGAGGGCACGTTGAAAGATCATGACCTCGTCGAGCATTCCGTTAAACGGGTTTCCGCCATATCCGGTCGTGTAGCCAAGCCTGAACGGGTTCGATGACGTACCGATCGAACTTCGCGGCGGCGTACCCTTGAGCACGCCGTCGATGTAAACGCTGATCTGCGACGTGTCGGCCGAGATCGCGATGTGATGCCACGCTCCGGGCGTGACCGACTGGTCACTCTCCCAGTTAAAATTCGGATCCCAACCGTTGGTTCCCTCGAGGCGGATCTTGCTGTCGTGAAGCCGGATGTCCCAGCCGGTGCCGCTATCGGGCAGCGACCTGCCCATCACGTACTGCGACGTGCCGGTGAGGTTCGGGTACATCCAAAATTCTATCGTGAAACCTGCGGCGCCAAAGGCACCGACGGCGTCCGTCATATCAACGCGGTCATCGACCCCGTCAAAATAGAACGCTTGTCCCGTCTTGCCCGCCGCAAACATCGTGCCGTTGACGAGGTCGCCGTGGACAACGCCGATCGCGTCATTGGCATTACCGTTGCCGGTCCATCGGTTTGACTCGTTAGCCGGAGCCTGGATACAGCCCCGGCAATTGCCCGCACTCGAGGCGTTGTAGGTCGCCTGGATCTCGGCCGGCGACAGTGCCCGTGTAAAGATCTCGGCCTCGTCGATCAGGCCGTTGAACGGGGCACTGACGACCGCCCGGTCACTCCGGACCTGTGCGCCGATCCAGACGTATTTGAACGAATTGGTGTTGATCGACGCTCCGGCGGCGGTCAGGCCGTCGCCGTTGTCCAGGACGCCGTTTACGTAAATATCAATGTTTCCATTATTTACGGTCGCGGTCACGAGATACCAGCTGCCGGGCGGATATGAGTTAGCGGTGGCCCGGTTGATCCAGGTCTGCGGGTTGTTGTTGATGCCGCAATCGAGAAAGAACTTTGGCGTGCCCGTGAGGTTGTAATAGAGCAGACGGCATTGCTGCGTGTTCCAGACCGGGACGGTCGAATCTCCGACTCCGAAAACGGCCAGGTACTCGCCCGTATTGGCGATCGCGGCGGGCTTGACCCACGCCTGATATGTCGCCTGCGGGCCGCCCGCGATATTGGTCGTGTTCGGTGCAAGAACATAACTTTGCGAGCCGTCAAAGCTGAACGCCTGGCTGACCCTGCCCGCCGCAAATCCGACGTTGCCTGAGATCTCGCCGTGATGCGAAGCCGCGACGTCCGCCGGGCTGCCGTTGCCGGGCCACCAGCCAGCGATATTTGACTGGACCGGTGCACAGGCGCAGACGCCCGCGTTCGATGCGTTGTAGATCGATTGTATCTCGACGGTCGAGAGCGGCCGCCCGTAAATACCGACCTCGTCCACTGCTCCGTCCAACTGAAGTACGGTCTGGCCGTTATCCTTGTCAGTGCCGATCAGCAGCGGTGCCGCGTCGTATGTGATATTGGCCTCGTAGGTCGAGGTGGCAATTATCGCGCCGTCGACATAGAGCCGGTGAACGTGCGTCGTGCTGTCGTAGGTAAACGCCATATGATACCAACGCCCCGCGGTCGGTGTGAATGGCGCCCCGATCGCACCGGACGACGTGCCGGCATAGAGTGATACGCCCTGCCGCCAGATGACATACGAATTTGACGAGCCGGTCAGGAAAGGCTTTGAGATCATCGCGGATTGGGCTGCCGAACTGTTGAATTTGATCCAGCCTTCCAATGTCAGGCCGTTTGTCGGCCGCAGGCTCGGGCTGTCCGGGATATCCACATACTGATCCGCTCCGTTGAAGGCGAACGCCCGTCCGACTATTCCGTTGATGTATGTCGCCCCATTGGTCATCACGCCGTTATTGGCGCCAACCGAGTCTAGCGGCGAGTCATTGCCCCGCCACCAGCTGATCTTGCCGGCCGGCGGTGCCGTGCAAACCGTCTGACACTCGTTGAGGAGTATCGAGACCGAGTTTGAGCCGCTGTTGGCGGCCACGAGGTCCATCCGGCCGTCGCCGTTAAAATTGGCGAACATCACCGCGAACGGTGAATTTTGTACCGGATAGGTCACGGCCGCGGCAAATCCGCCGGTGCCGTCGCCGAGACGGACCGAAACCTGGTTCGAACCGGTATCAGCCGTCGCGATATCGGGCTTGCCGTCGCCGTTGACGTCGCCTGCCGCGACGTAGTTGGGTGATGAGCCGACCGCGATGCTCACAGCCGGGCCAAAGCCGCCGCTGCCGTCACCGAGCCTCAGGGTAATGTCGTTCGATATGCGGTTGGCCGACAGGACGTCCTGTTTGCCGTCGAGACTGACGTCGGCCACGGCTGCGTATATCGGATCAGAGCCGACCGGGAAATTGACCGGCGAAGCAAAGCCGCCCGACCCGTTGCCGATCAGTACGGAGATGTTGCTTGTGCCGGTGTTGGCTGTGACGATGTCCTGTTTGCCGTCGGCGTTGAGGTCGGCGACCGCGACCGAGTTTGGCCCCGATGCGACCGCGTATGTCGTCGGAGCGGCAAAAGCTCCGAGTCCGTCGCCGAGCAATATCGCCACGCTCGCGACGCCCGAGGTCGCCACGGCCGCGTCCAGTTTGTTGTCGCGGTTAAAATCGCCGAGAGCCACCCAATACGGATACGAACCGGCGTTATAGTTTGCCGCCGAGATGAAATTACCGCTGCCGTCGCCGAGCAGCACCGATATGTTGCCCGAACCCCAGTTGGCCGAGACGATGTCCGTAAAGCCGTCGCCGTTGACGTCGCCGACCGCGGCGTTATTCGGGTTTGTCCCGACGACGTGGTCGATCGAGAACGTGAATCCGCCGGTGCCATTTCCGAAAGCGACCGTGAGATTTGACGCTCCAAAGTTGGCCGTCACAATGTCCTGAAAACCGTCGCGGTTGAAATCGGCCGGCACGGCCTGCCGCGGGCCGCCGCCCACGCTCGTATTGGCCGCGGCGGCGATCGCCGCGTTGCTGCACGAGGCGGAATTGGTGACCGTCAGGGCAAACGCCGTCGATGAAGCACCGCTCGTTTCTGCAGTGACAAGCGTCACGGGATAGACGCCGGCCGGGTGGGCGTTATACACGCGGACCACGCCCGACACCGGGTCGGCCTCGAGCGTCCCCTTAAAATTGGTGTTCGTGTACGCGATCATTCGCAGGGCTCCCACCGGAGGGCCGTTCGGCGTGATCGTCGCGTTCCCGCCAACGGCAACCTCGGTCGGCGGATAAACGCCGATCGACGTCGGAGCTGACCGCGTGCCGATGGTATATGAAAGTGCGATCGCGATCACGATGATCGCGAACAGGATAAACAGAATGATGCGGAAATTAGTTTCGCGGCTGAGTGAGTACATTACCTTTACCTCCCAAACGGGCCGGGCCGGGTCGGTGCTGACCGACTATCAGTGATGCTCTCTCGAGGAAAAAGGGAAACTGTATCCCGTTGCAGCCGCACCCGGCAAAATTGCACAATGCGCCGATGATATCTAACTCAATCGTATGCCTGTTCTTCGTGATAGATGTGACTGGCGTCACATAATGAAAATGTATTTTCGATACGCAAAAACGCGGCCCGCCGCATTTGAACAACGGGCCGCGAAAGGAGCGTGTGGATGCCTGCCGGCTATCTGACAAAGGCGTTCGGAATGGGCTGGTCGCCCGCCTGGCCGAACTGCTGTATCAGCGTGCCGGCGGTCGAGCGGTTGACGTACCAGGTCGAGTTCGACGGCCTGAATACGCCCGCGTCCGCACGGCCGTCGCCGTCATAATCGCCCGGCACGGGCAGATCGCCGCTGCCGCCGTACGGAAACGCGTAGAACGAGAGATCCCCGCTCCGCAGGATGAACCATTCGCCGGTCGAGGGTTTCCAGAAGGCAATATCAGCCTTGCTGTCGCCCGTAAAGTCGGCGGGAACTGCCTTGTCCGACGCCGTGCCGAACTGCGTCGCAAAGACGCCGCCGAGGCTCTTCGAGATCCACCACTCGGCACCGTTCGTGCCGTTCGTGCGATAGACGGCGATGTCGGCCTTGCCGTCGCCGTCATAGTCGGCCGGGACCGGCTTGTCCGCCGATGAGCCAAACTGCTGTATCGTCGTCCCGCCGGCCGAGCGGCTGATGTACCACGTTGCTGTCGAGGGCCTGAAAACGGCAGCGTCCGCCTTGCCGTCGGCGTCAAAATCGGCCGGTGCGGGCACGTCGCTGCTTCCGCCGAACGGAAACGCGTAAAACGTCAGATCGTCGCTCCTCAGCACGTACCAAAAGCCCGTCGAGGGGCGAAAGAACGCGATATCGGTCTTGGCGTCGCCGGTCAGGTCCGCGGGCACGGGTATGTCGGCCGATGTGCCGAACTGCGTCGCAAAATTGCCGCCGTCCGAGCTTTTCGCGACCCACCACTCGCCGGGTGCGGGCCTGAAGATCGAAATGTCCGTCTTGCCGTCGCCGTCAAAGTCGGCCGCCGGCCGCCGCGTCGGCGTTCCCGACAGCGTCATCGCCGTGTCGCCGGTGATGAACGTGTAATTGAGCGTGTTTGCCACGACGCCGCGGAAATGAACGTTGTCGCCGCCCGTGCCCCTCGCGATCGACCAATCGGGCACACCCCATTGGTACGCCTCGATCTGGATCCAGTATTTGACATTCGGAGCGGCCGTGAAGGGCGTCGTGAGCGTGACCGAATATTCATACATATTGACGCCGCCGACCGGGCCGATCGGCGTTTCGCCGGCATTGCCGCCGACCATATAGCGTTTGAGCGGCGAATTGGCGACGTCGGGCTGGGTGTCGAGAGCGGCCGAACCGTAAAATTCGATGCGAAAATCCCTGACCAGCCCGCCCGAGCCGTTGTACGTCGGGTCATACGCACCGCGCCAGCGGATCTCGGTGATGCGGCCGCCGCCCGTCAGGCGAAAATTGTCCCAAACGTACTGGTCCCAGTCGCTGCCGTCCGGGTCCCAGCGGCACGAATGATAAAATCCGCCCGTCGAGTACTGAGCCTGTGTGAACAGTACCTCGGCCGCACCGACAGGCACGGCCGCGATACCGAGCACGATCAAAAGAGCAAAGATCGTCGCTTTCATAGTTTCTCCCGTCATATTAACGCACAAACGCACTCGGCACCGGCACGTCGCCGGTCGAGCCGAACTGCCTGATGAGCAGTCCGTCCTTGGTCCGGCTGATGAACCAGTTCGAGGTCGTCGGGCGATAGACCGCGGCGTCGGTCTTGGCGTCGCCGTCATAGTCGGCCGGGACGGGCATATCGCCCGCGGCACCGAACGGAAACGCGTAGTACGAGTAATCGTCGCTGCGGAGCACGAACCAGTAACCGGTCGCGGGCTGCCAAAAGGCGATGTCCGCCCGGCCGTCGCCGGTGTAGTCGGCCGGTACCGCCTTGTCGGTCGGCTGGCCGAACTGCGTCGCAAAGACGCCGCCCGAACTCTGCATGATCCACCATTCGGCTCCGCCCGTACCGTTCGGGCGAAAGACGGCGATGTCGGCCTTGCCGTCACCGTCATAGTCGTCGACGACGGGTTTGTCGCCCGCCGCACCAAACTGCACGATGCCGGTTCCGCCGGTCGTACGGCTAATGTACCAGGTCGTGTTCGACGCCCTGAAAACGGCCGCGTCGGCCCTGCCGTCGCCGTCATAATCGGCCGGGACGGGAACGTCGCCCGTACCGCCGAACGGGAACGCGTAATAGGTCAGGTCCTCGCTTCGCAGCACGTACCAGAATCCGGTCGATGGCTGCCAGTAGGCGATGTCGGTCTTGCCGTCGCCGGTGTAATCGGCGGTGACGACCGCATCATTGGCCGAGCCGAACTGCACGGCACCGTTGCCGCCCGTCGACTTCAGCCACCACCAGTCGGCACCGTTTGTGCCGCTCGGGCGAAAGATCGCCAGATCCGACAGCATATCGCCGTCCATATCGGCCATCGTCTGGCCGCCGACGCACTTGCCGTAGCTGTCAGCGTTGTAAAGGGCTGCGATCTCAGTCTCGTTTAACGCCCGGCCATAGATCGACACTTCGTCGATCGTGCCGTTAAACGCACGGTTGCCGCCGTACCAATTGCCGATCCGCAGGTGTTGTGTGCCGTCGTACGGAATGTCGACGGACGTTGTTACCGTCCCGACGAGCGAGCGGTTCAGATAGCCGCGGGTGACACGGTTGGCGTCGCGGGTGATGACGATGTGCTGCCAGGTGTCGGGTACGAGTTCGAACAGTATGTTGGTTCCGGCCGGAAAGTCGGCCGAGTACCATTGAAAGATGTTGCCCGTATTGAGATCCTCGAGCACCCAGCTCCTCAGCGGCGACGAGTAATGGTTGTTGTCGATGATGTTCGCATATTGGATCTGACCGTTATTCGGCTTGACCCACATTTCGATCGAAAACACCTGCCGGTCGAACCACGTGCCAACGTCGACCGCCTCATTGCCCGCGGCAAAACCGAACCCTTTGCCGACCTTGCCCGGCGAAAAGGCCGTCGTTCCCCAGAGCGTTCCGGGGTTTGCCTTGCGTCTGTCGAGCGGGTTGTTTTCGCCTCGCCACCACGAGAGCATTCCTGGCGGTATGCCCGCACACGACGGGACGAAAGGTGTTGCCGGCGGGCAAGTGCCGAAACTACCGGCCGCGTATATCGAGCGGAGTTCGCTCGCGCTCAGAGCACGGCCCGCGATCATCGGTTCGTCGATCAAACCCGCGTAGAACTGCTGCCCGACGTCGTCGCTGCCGAGTTTCAGATTTGACGTAGTATTTGCGACCGTCACGGGGCCGACCACCGACGAGCCGGCCGGTTCGCCGTTCTGATAAACGGCGAGCGTATTGTGGTCGTAGGTACATGCGATGTATGTCCATTCGCCGGCCGGGACGCTGCCGCCCGTGGCCGTGTATTGCGGCCAACTGCCGCCGGTGTTAAATCCGCACCAGATCCGGTTGGTTCCACCGATGTTGCTGACGGCCATCTGATAACCGTTCAGGTTTCCGATCGGCCCGATCTTCGACATCACCAACGCCCCATTCGGATAACTCGGGATCGACGCCGGTTTGATCCAAGCCCCGAGCGTAAAATCGGTCGTCACGTCGAGCGTCGGGCTGTCAGGGATGCGCACCGCCGCCGTCGAGCCGTTAAAGCTGAACGCACGGCCGACGCGGCCCGGAGCGAACGCCGCACCGCCGAGCAGTACGCCGTAATTGGCGCCGACCGCGTCGTGGACGTTGTCCTCGCCGTGCCACCAACTGATCACGTTTGCCGGCTGCTGGGTGCAGCCCTGGCACTTGCCGGTGATACCGGCGTTGTAGATCGAGGTGACCTCGGCGGCGGTCAATTCGCGGTTGTAAACGTCAACTTCGTCCACCAGGCCGTCGAAGGCATAGCTTCTGGGCCCGCCGGCCGCCCATCCGCTGATGCGGGCGTTTTGCGTGACCGACTTTGAGCCGGTCGTGCCGAGCCGCTGCGTCAGCGTCTGGGCGACGCCGTCGATGTAGAGCTTGTTGTTGCGGGCGTCGCCGTTGGTGAAGACCGCGGTCACGTGGACCCAGCGGTTTGCCAGGCCGGTACTGCTGATACCCCAGATGTCGCTGGCGCCGGTATTGAATCCGAAACTGCCCGCGTAGAGGTACAGGTCGTAAGTCTGAGCAAAGCCGAACGGCATCCGTCCGTCCGAGCTCGGGCCGATGTCATTGCCCCGCCAATACATCCAAAAATCGACGGTGTTCATCGCTCCGTCGACGGTGTTTATCTGCGGCATCGAGATGTCAACATAGTCGTCTATGCCGTCAAAGCTGAATGCCGTACGTACCTTTCCCGTGCCATAGGCCATTCCGCCCTGCGGCGTTCCGTTGCTGCCGCCGATCAGGTCGTTGGCGTTGCCGTCGCCCGGCCACCAGTTGATGATGCCGCCGGATGTCGGTGCACAGCTCGGACACATTCCGCCGCTGCCGGCATTGTAAATGGCCTGTATCTCGGCAAGCGACAGTCCACGCCGGAGGATCGAAAGTTCGTCGATCTTTCCCTGAAACGGCCCCGCAAGATCACCTTGGCCAGCGGGAAGCAGGTCTCTGGCAAGCTGCAAAGCATTGACCTCCGAGAAATTATTCGCGTTTGCTGTGCTGCCCGACGCGACGCCGTTGATATAGATAGTCATTGTGCCGCCGACCCGTGTCACGGCGATATGGTTCCAGTTTGAGCTGTTGAGCAGGTTCGTCGCGGTCAGCAGGATCGTATAGCCCGAATGGAACTCGACACGATTGGCCACATTGTAAACCTCGATCGCCCACTCGGCCTCGCTCTGGGTGCTCGTGCGATTGTTCACCAGCGGGCGTTTGTAGACACTGCCGTCGGCATATTCCCAAAACTGCACCGTAAAATCACCCGTGCCGAATGCCCAATCGGAACTCGCCGGTACCGTCGCATAGTCGTCAACGCCGTCGAAAATTAACGATTGTCCGACCTTGCCGGCGGCAAAGGCCGCGCCATTACCGAGCGAGCCGTTACCGCTGCCAACGCTGTCGTTCATATTGCCCTCGGCCTGCCACCAATTGGTGATGCCGGCCGGTGCTGTCGAACAGACCGCATAGCATTTGCCGGCACTGCCGGCATTGTAGATCGCCGCGATCTCGGCGTCGGTCAGGGCACGGTCGTAGAGCGTCGGCTCGTCGATCTGGCCGGTCCAGAACGAACCGCCCGCCCGATGGCCGATCGTGATGCCGTTGGTATCGACCGCCGTATTGAGGGTCATCGCGGCTGAGTTTTCTAGTTGCCCGTTGATGTAGATCTTGACCGTTGTGCCGTCGTATGTGACCGCACCGTGGTACCACGTGTCCGGTTGGATGACCGTATTTGCGGGCAGGTCGGCACTGTGTCCGTAAAAGTAGAGCCGCCCCGGAGCGTTGCCCGATGTAATGAGGCCGAACATTTGCGCGTAGGACGCCGTGCCGTACTGAAACAGCCCGGACTCGCCCGGGGTCGCCGGAGCCTTGAACCACAGTTCGACAGTTCGCGGTGCCGCCCCGACCGGAAGGGAATTTGGGTTTGCGGCCTGGGCATAGTCGCCCGAGCCGTCAAAATTAAATGCCTGTCCGACCTTGCCGGTGACAAATGACGCGTCGCCCACCATCACCGCGTTGTTGCGGTTAAACCGGTCGGCACCGCTGCCCTCGGCGGCCCACCAGGAAACTATCCCGGTGGGCATCGGAGCACATGTCTGCGAGCGTACCGCCGGTGACGCCTGCAGGATTAGAATAAGTACCGCGACTATAAACGATGTGATCCTGATGTTCATGATGACCCTCTGTCGTGCCTCTGCACAATGCATAAAAAGGCACCGCCATGTCGGCCGGTGCCTTTTTGAAATTCGTTGTTGAGATCCGGTATTCCGGTGGAGGCGGAAAGTACGCTCTTGGAGTGTACGGCCGATCAGCCGTCAGATCGCGCCCGGAAATGTGGCTCCTCTGCACGCCTTGCCTCCGGAAGATTATCTGTGAATATTTTCACACAGCTGATGTGGCGAAATATGACGTACGTCACAATTTCCGACATTTCGAACAAAAAAAGGCCGCCATTTTCAGGCGGCCTCAAGTTTGAGGTCATCAGACTGCCATTTCGGAGCCTATCTCACGAACGCGTTTGGCACGGGCGCGTCGCCGGCGATGCCGAACTGCTGGATCAGAACGCCCGCGGTCGAACGGTTGACGAACCAGTTAAAGTTCGACGGCCGATAAACGCCGGCGTCCGTTTTGCCGTCGCCGTCATAGTCACCGGGCACAGGCACGTCACCCGTCGTGCCGAAGGGGAACGCGTAGAACGTCAGATCCTCGCTCCTGAGTACGAACCACTGGCCCGTTGACGGCCTGAAGTACGCGGCGTCAGTCTTGCCGTCGCCGGTGTAATCGCCGGGTACGGCCCGGTCGGTCGGTTGGCCGAACTGCGTGGCGAACGACCCGCCCGCACTCTTGAGTATCCACCACTCGGCACCGCTCGCTCCGGTCGGCCGCCAGACGGCGATGTCGGCCTTGCCGTCGCCGTCGTAATCCGCCGGGACGGGCAGATCGGTCGGGATGCCGAAGGCCTGAATAGTCGTGCCGCCCGTCGAGCGGCTGATGTACCATGTCGTCGCAGACGCCCTGAAAACGGCCGCGTCGGCCTTGCCGTCGCCGTCATAATCCGCCGGAGCGGGAACGTCGCCGTTCGACCCGAACGGGAACGCATAGAACGTGAAATCCTCGCTCCTCAGCACGAACCAGAAACCGGTCGACGGCCGCCAGTAAGCCACATCCGTCTTGCCGTCGCCGGTAAAATCGACCGGTACGAGCCTGTCCGTCGATGCGCCGAACTGCGTCGCGAAATTGCCGCCGTTCGAGCTCTTCAGGATCCACCACTCGCCCGGTGCGGGCCTGAAGATCGAGATGTCTGTCTTCGAGTCGCCGTCAAAATCGAACGGCGAACGCACGATCTGAGCCGCATTGCCGCCTCCGCCCCAGAAGCCGCTCGTCAGGCTAAACGCGCCGCCCGTCGCGGCCGTCCCGGCGACCGGTTCGCCAATCGTCGCGTCGACCGTAAAGGTGCCGCCCGCCGCCCTGCCGCCGCCGCCCGCGATCACCGACTTTGTGATCGTAAACGTCCCGCCGGACTGCGAACGGGCAACGCCTGCCGCCAAAACGGTCAGCACCAAACACGCGACTATCAAGTTGAAATTACGCATAACGATCCATTCTATTTCTTCGGCCGGCAAACCTCCGCCGAGGCGTTTTGCGAACAAACTAAAGCCCTTAGAGCCTCAAGCTCTGATTTTAGCCCCGTGATCTCCTGCTTCTGCTGCTCGATCTGCGTCTGCTGTTCCTTGAATGCGTTTACAAACGCGACGCTTAAGCGGTCATATTTGACGCCCTCGACCTCGCCTTTGGCGTTGGTCGTCGTCAGCAGCGGTTCGACGGCATTTACCTCTTCGGCGACAAGGCCCATATCGGCCATCCCGCCGTCCTTCCAATTAAATGTGACAGGCCGCAGCCTCCGGATCAGATCGAGGCCGGAGGTGAAGGTGTTGATATTGTTTTTGTAGCGCGCGGACGATGAACAGGTCGAGATTTGGCTGGACGCGTTACGGCAGAGCGTCGTCGACCCGGCTGATCCGAGACTGGTGACTGTTGTAACGCCTGTCGAAACGTCTGTGAACAAACTCCATCCGCCGCCATTGTTACCGTAGAGACCGATGTTGTTGTCATCTTTCATTCCGACAAATCCTCGCTCGATGCTTGGTGTGTTTTGAAAGAGCCACATCCCGGCCGTGTTTGAGGTTCCAGTGCTGCCCGTATCTTGCTTTAGCCGGATTCTGCCGCCGACATCAAGCCGAAACTCAGGGGTCGTCGTGCCGATACCGACCTTGACGGTTTCGCAGTTAGTCGTGGGCGAGCAAAAGTTGTTTCCGCTGATAGCACCCAACACTAGAGAGTTGCTCGCCCCGACCGACGCAAAGGCTCCAATGGCCGTCGCGTTAGACAAGTTATTGCTCAGGACATTTGGCTGGTTGCCAATGAGGGTGTTGTTGTTGCCCGAAATGTTGGTGTTTCCGGTGCTATAGCCGACAAAAGTGTTACCGACGCCGGTTGTGGTCGAGTTGCCCGAACCCTGTCCGACAAAGGAATTGCCGCTGCCGCTCGTGACGCCAAACCCTGCACCGGCGCCGACATACAAGCTTGTAACATCGACGGCCAGTACGCGGTTTCCGTTCAGATTGTACTGGGATGTTGCGTTGACGATGTTGCCGCTCAGCGTGCCGCCGGCCGAGCCGTTTCCGCTGATACTGAAGTTCGACGACGCTTGAAATCCATTGGTGTTCAGGATAAATCCGCCTGCGGGTATTCCGTTGAGCAATGCGGCGTTGTTTGCATTGATAGCGGAATTTGCACTAAGAGCATTGTTCGCGGTGTTCGCGGTTTCGGCGTTCAGGCTCTTGATCGAATACGGCGAACTGTTTACCGACTCGCGCGGCGTGAGCGTAGTAAACGCACCGGCACCGGTCGCCTTGACGCGGACTTCCAGGTAACGGGCCGCTCCGGGAAAGTACGAAGCAGGGAACCCCAGCGGCAGAGTAAATACGCCGTTAACGACCGCTACCGAACCAAACCCGACGACATCGCCATTGATCGGGCTGCCGCCGGTCGGCACGTCGTACAACGCGACCTGAAAGTCATAATTTCCGTTCGCCGGAGTGCCGCCGTCTTTCAAACTGCCTTGATACGTAAAGGAAGTTGTTTGAGCGTATGTGCCGGTGCTGAGTGTCAGAAAGATCGCGATCGCTGCAAGTGTCTTCATAAATATCTCCTTACCTTAAAGACGCGGAAGTTCTGAGGAAATATTTCAGCGAAATTTGTGAAAGCCGCAGCGTGATCAACCGTCTGCCGGTGACAAAGAACAAAGGCGGGCCGAGATCGGCCCGCCTGTTTCGCCTCTATTCCCCGCCGGTCAGAAACTTGGGATCAATAGCTATCGCTGTTTGAACAACATATACCTGATATTGCTGCGCTGATCGGTCAGTGCGAGCAGGTAGCCGCCGCGGACGGCGATGAACTGAGCGGCAAACTTCGCCGTTCTGCCGCCGTAGTGATTGGTCGCGGTCACCTCCCAGTCGGTTGCGGAATAGCGGCCCTTGTAATCGATGCGTGCAAATTGCGAACCGCCGGACGCGACCTGCGCACTGAGGTACGTCTGTTGATAGCTGCCGTTCGGCGCAAATACAAAGTTGTCCGACGTTGACAGCGCATTCATCCCGGCGTAATTGCCGGTATAGGCGCTGTAATATTCGACGCCGCCGCCGCCGCTGCCGGCCCACGACCCGACCATATCTTCGGCCGTGACGGCAAACTTATTGCTGTTCAGCATCGGGTAGATATTCTCAGCCTTTGGGAACAGCCGCTGCAGCTCGGCACGGCTCGGAGCGACCACGACGAAAACCTTGCTCCCGCCCGAATGAGGACTCAGGAACCACAAACCGACAAACGACCGCTTGCCCGTTTGCTTATCCACCGCATCGGCCATAAGCAGCTCATTTATCGCAAACCCGCCAAAGACCTCGTCGCCTCGTTGGACGTTGCCGACATTAAAGTGCGGCAAAACATACCTGTTCCAATAGAATGCGCTGTGACCGTCAGTATTGCGTTTTGTCGCTTCCAGTTGCGGATCATCGTAATAAAGACGCACCTCGGTTTCGCCTTTGCGAACGCTGACGTAATCTTCGGTCGGTGTTGCGGCCCAGCCGTCGCTAAAATTCGTTACCTGCTTTTTGAAGCTGTGGCTGTTTGAAGTCGGCTGCGTCGTCGGCCCAATACCCGTGTTCTGAGCATTTTGTATTTGCAGGCCCTGCGGATCGAACCGCAGCTTTGTCGGGTCGACACCAAATGTCTGCTGCACCAGACCGCCGGCGATCACGCGAAACTGCTCTAACAGTTCCTTGTTGTTCGACTGTTTGGCTTCGACGTATCCCGCCAGGACCATACCGCCGAAACTGATGTAGGTGTCGTACAAAAACTCCTTGTCCCTGGCCGGGGCACTCGCCATCTCGGGGGTCGAGTCGAACATTGCATTCAGTCCGCGAAACAGCTTTTCGGTGATCTCGTCCGACGGTTCCGCCGCGTCATTAAAAACCGTCACACACGCCGCAAGCAGAAAGGTCATCGCTCCGGCGAGGTTATTCTTAGCCCCGGTCTTTGCGGCCTCCTGCTCAAAACCTATTTTTGTTTGAGTAAATATCTCGAGCAATGCCGCCCGCTCGTCCGGCGTTTTGCCGATCTCGGATGCGATCGTTTCGAGGTTTTTCGATCCCGGCGTCGGGCGAAATGACGCGACATTCTTTGCCCTGCCGCCCGTCTCAGGCCCGGCCACAGACTGTGGTACCTTTTCGACGCTCTTTTTCAACGCTCCGAGCATCGCCGGCGACAAACCGCCGCTTTTCACCACTCCGCCCAGTCCGCCGTCCGACTGCGCCCGGGCGGCCTCGGCACACAGACAGATCGCAACTACCGCAAAAATGATCGCTAGATGTTTCATATATCCTCTATTTCGTCAGCCTGATATTCGTGACATAAAACTCGTCGCTCGGGTCGGCGTTCGGCGCGCTGCTCAGCCCAAATCCGAAAAAGTTCCACATCGTGTTCTCGCCGAGCAGGGCGTCCTCGGTCATCTTGGTCCCGTTAAAATAGACCGCCAGCCGCGAGCCGTTTCGGACGAGCTTTACCTTGACGTTGTTCTTGTCCTTAAAAAAGATCGCCGTTTTGTCCGTCTTATCAAATTTATAGCCGCCGCGGGCGTCAAACGCCTGCACGCCGTAGCGGCCCATCTCGTTGTTCCAGTGCGGATCGATCCACAGAGCGACGCGCTCCATCCTCGCCGACGTGTACGAATTGGTATTGACGAGCGCGCGGTCATAGCGTTTGAGCGTGTTGTCGTAAGGGGCCGCCCCGAGGTGAAAGTAGAAACTCGGGCTGTAATACGAGATGTTCTTGGTCCAACTAAGGTCAAACTCCAATGTGAAATTCGGCGGCAGTGCGAGTACCGCGTAGTCCGGAAAAAATATCCCCTCTTTGCTCATCGCCAGCCAGTTGCCGGGCTGTCCGGGCGGGCGTTTTACGACGCCGGTAATGTTGCTGACCGTCCATTTGGCCGGAGCCTGTCCGACGGCGGCTTTGGCAAAATCCTCGTCAAACATCACGCCGCTCTCGACGTTCGCGGTGTTGCCGGCGGCGGGTTTGCCGGTGTTTCCGGCCGGCGTGTCGCCCATTCCCGCGATCGTCGGCGCCCGCGGCATCGGCGCTAGCCCGACCATCTTTCGGATCACGTTAAAATTAAACTCGTTCTCGAACTTACGCGAAAACGCGGCCTTGGCCGGCGATGTGTCCGGCCGCCGGAACTCGACCGTGACGACCTGCGGCTGCCATTTCGGCAGATTCGGGTCGTAGAACGAGCGGTTCGCGACATAGACGTATCGGCCCTTACCGCCGCGGGCGTCGAGGTCGCCAGGCTCGTAAACCATTGTGTTTATGTTCTTTACAAATGCCTCCGATCCCGCGTTCGGGCCTTTCGCCATCGCGTCGGTCCGCGCGATCAGGTCCTCGCGTTGGCGTTTATAGCGGTCGATCGCGATCTGTGTCTGCCGGTCGCTTTCGGCGAGGCTCGCAAAGAATTTCTGCTTTTCGGCCTCGGTCATCACGCCTTTTTCGGCCGAGACGCGGGCGTAGGTCCGCTTTGACGTCTCGAGTACGCCCTCGAGCCGCGTTATCTCGGCGGCAAACTTCTTCAGCCAGTATTCGCGGTATGACGCAGCGAGTTCACGGTTCGTGATGCGGACGTAGGGCAGCGAACTGCGGGCGGAAAAGTACCAGCCGCTGAACTCCTGTTCGTCGTTCTCGTTAAAGAAATAGATGCTCTTCAGCCCATTCCTGTTCTCCTCGACGCGGATGTTGCCGGCCTCGATCAGCGGCAGATCGGTCGACGCCAGCGTCAGCGAGCCCGAGTTGGCGTTTTTGGCAAATCCCTTAAAATCATTGACGCGAAAGTACACCCAGTTGCCCGTCTCGCCCTCGGGAGCGATGTTGTTCCGGCCCTGATATTTCTCACAGACGATGTCCTTGATCATAAAAAAGCCTTCGTAGTACTGAAGGCTGTCGGGCAGAGCCGTCCTGATGCCCATCGCGTCATAAATGCCGTACGTGATCTCGAGGCCCGTCGGCGGCTGCGGGAACACACGCTGCATCTCCTGAATGACGGGGTTCATCGCCGCCGCCCAGTTGCCGCCGCGCGTCTCCGGCCGCAGTTTCCACGGCAGCGACGTGTTGTCGGCCGCCGCGTCGCCGGCGGCGTCGCAATAGGATTGGGCGTTGCCGGCAGAAAAACTCACGGCGACCCAAAGCAGCACCATGATCAGGTAAGAATAGCGTCGATTTTTCATGATCATATTTACAAAAATAATATCTCTATCCATAAACGCGAGAGTATTGGTAAAATTTTTCAAAGAGAAAATGGCGGAAGAAGTGACACGATTATTGCAGGATTGGCGCGACGGGAAAAAGGATGCTCTCGACGAGCTGCTGCCGATCGTCTATGACGAACTGCGCCGCGTCGCCCGCAATTTGCTAAGTAACGAGTACGCCGAAACGCTCCCGACGACCGCTCTGGTGCACGAAGCATACCTCAAGCTCGCCGGCCAGCACTCCGTCGATTGGGAAAATCGCGGCCAGTTCTTTGCGATCGCCGCCCAGGCGATGCGGCGTATTTTGGTCGATCACGCCCGCAGCCGCCATGCGAAAAAGCGGGACGGCATCAAGATCATGCTCGACGTCGCGGACGCTGTGGCGGTGCAGATGGACGAATCGCTCATCGACCTCGATATCGCCCTCAAAGAGCTGGCCGAATTTGACGAGCTGCAGTCAAAGATCGTCGAACTTCGCTATTTTGCCGGTTTGACCTTTGATGAGGCCGCGGCAGTTTTGCAGATCTCGACCGCCGCCGTTTTTCGCGAATGGACCTTTGCCCGGGCGTGGTTGCATCGAAGGATCAACGGCGTCTGAAAAAAATCTACAAAACTTACGCGTTTATCTGATAGAGGAAAATGCAAAAGGCCGAATGGGCACATATCAAGGAGTTATTTCACCAAACGCTCGGGCTCAATGCGGCCGAGCGGGCAAGCGTTCTGGCCGGTGAAAGCGAGACGGTGCGCCGCGAGGTCGCCGAACTGATCGCCTCGCACGAGAGCGCCAGCGACTTTATCGCGCGTTCGGCCGCGGACGAGTTCGGACTCAACGCCAACGCCTTGATCGGTACGCAGGTCGGCAATTACAAGCTGATCGAGGTCGTCGGGTCGGGCGGTATGGGCACTGTCTTTCGCGCAAGCCGCGACGGTTTTGAAAAGGAATTTGCCGTCAAGCTGATCAAACGCGGCATGGACAGCGACGCCGTTCTCCGGCGGTTTCGGCTCGAACGGCGCATATTGTCGCGTCTCGAACACCCCAATATCGCCGGTCTGGTCGATGGCGGTACGACCGCCGACGGTTCGCCGTACTTTGTGCTCGAGTTTGTGGACGGCGTTTCGGTGACCCGCTTTTGCGACGAACACCGGCTGGACGTACGTGAGCGCGTCGAGCTTTTTCGGCGGATATGCTCAGCGGTAAGTTACGCTCATCAGAATCTGGTCGTTCATCGCGACCTTAAACCGTCGAATATCCTCGTGACCGCTGACGGTACACCGAAGCTCCTGGACTTTGGCATCGCAAAACTGCTGAGTTCCGACGAGGCCGAGACGACCGCGACCCAGGCCCGGATGTTTACGCCCGAATACGCCTCGCCCGAACAGCTCAACGGATCGCCCGTGACGACAGCCTCCGACGTTTACAGCCTCGGCGTCGTTTTGTGTGAGATACTCACCGGCCGTCGGCCGTTCAATACACGCGGCAAAGGTTATCAGGACATCGTCAACCGCATTTTGACCGAGGAACCCGCCCCACCGTCGTCGTTTGTCGGCGGCACGCGGCGAAGTGAGAACGGGGCGACCTCACCGGATGGCCGACGCCGGACTGACGGGGCCGAGAGGTCCGCCGGTACCGCCGACGGCCGCTCGATCAGGGGCGATCTCGATAATATTATCCTCAAGGCTCTCCGCAAGGAGCCTGAGCGGCGTTACCAAACCGTCGGCGAGTTGTCCGACGACCTCCTTCGGCACTTGGACGGGATGCCCGTCACGGCCGTGCCGGACAGTACGCTCTACCGGTTCTCAAAATTTGTCGGGCGGCATCGGTTCGCCGCCGCGGCCGGTACGCTCGCGGGCATTCTGATCTTCGCCGCGTCGGGCGTCGCCGTATGGCAGGGCGTCGCCGCCACTCGCGAACGGGCAAAGGCCGAACGCCGTTTCGAGCAGGTCCGAAAGCTCGCCGCCTCGATGATCTTTGAATATCCGGACGAGATCGAGCGGCTGCCCGGTTCGACGCCTTTTCGCCAAAAAATGGCCGCCGATGCGATCGTTTATCTCGACAATCTGGCCGCCGACAGCAGCGGCGACGCGTCATTGCGGGCCGAACTCGCCGCCGCGTACGCTAAGGTCGGCGACATCCAGGGCAATCCGTATTATGCCAATCTCGGCGATATGGACGGTGCGCTCGCAAGTTATAACAAGGCTTTTGCGATCCGCCGGGAACTGGCCGCCGCCGATCCGGAAAATACAAAGCTGGCGCTCGACCTGTCGCTCAGCCTCGGGTCGCTCGGCGACCTCTATTGGGCAAAGGGCGACTATCCCAACGCGCTCGACAAATACAAACAGGCGTTGGCGATCGCCGACGCTCTGGCCGCGGCGGACCCGTCCGATCACACCCGGCGATATGCGCTTGGGCACCGTCACTATTACGTCGGCCAGACACAACGAAAAATGGGCGATCGCGAAGGCGCACTGGCGAGCTTTGGCCGTTCGCTGGCGATCAATTTGGATCTGCTGAGTGCCGAACCCGGAAACGCGGACTATCGGCAGGCGGTCGCCGTGGCGTACCTCAAGACCGGCGACGTGTATTTCGACGCGGCCGACGCCGCGACGGCACTCAGCTTTCATCAAAAGGCGTCCGACACCTTGGCTCCGCTGGCCGAGCAAGGTGCCGATGCGACGGCAAAGCGCGAACTCGCCCTGTTTCTGAACCGCATCGCGGCCGATCGGCGCAGCCTCGGCGATCTCGCGGGTGCCGTGGCGTCGGACACGCGGGCCATCGCGATCCAACAGGAGATCGCCCGGCTCGATCCGCTGAACGAACAATCGAATCTCGACCTCGCCAATTATCAACACAGCCTTGCCGAATCGTACCTGCGGCTCGGCAAACGCACTGAGGCCGCCGCCCTTTTGAAAAAGGCCGTCGCCGTTTACGAAGCCTCACTCCGAAAAAATCCCTCCGACGCCGAGGTTGCCGAATATATGGCGACGGCGCGCCGCTTGCTCGCCGGCATCGACGCCGGTCGCTGATCCGCTAGCGTCATTTACAGTGTTCGGCACGCCGACGGCCATTTTTTTCACAGCACCGTGGAAATATGCACTGCGGCGGTTCGCCTGACGGCGTATTTTCGTCGATCTCAGCCCCAAATTGTCCCGGCGGCGGCCGTTCCGGTTGGCACGCGCCTTGCGAGCCTTGATGGTGTGGAGGTGGATTGACCGTTACGGAGCGCGATCGACCTTCAGTTCACCTCTGACGTAGTTCAAGATCGAACATTCACGTCCGGTCAAGACAGTTTTACTTGATGATCTCAGGAGGTGAACACAATGAGAGTCCTAAATTTCAGCAGGTTTCTCGTGCTTGCGCTGGCGGTCGGGTCATTTTCCGGCATCGCTCTGGCGCATCACATTTCGTCAACACTTGACAGTGCCGCACCGTTTCTTGCGGATGGCGTCGATTCGGTAACTACCGGAACGATGACCGAACGTCTGTATCGCGACGGT
Organism: Pyrinomonadaceae bacterium; assembly: GCA_044221625.1. Classification (GTDB taxonomy): domain Bacteria; phylum Acidobacteriota; class Blastocatellia; order Pyrinomonadales; family Pyrinomonadaceae; genus OLB17. Next base: position 154,092 of record JBGAOU010000003.1, read on the forward strand.
TCGGCACCGGGTACATGCGATACCCCAAAAGCCGTGACGTCACAGGCGAATATTACCGGTACGTTTCGGTACGATACGTACACGATCACGCCGACGTCCAACGGATGCGTGACGATCAGTTCGCATTTTTATGGCGGCACCAGCGTTTTTCAGGCCACCGTCTATTCGTCGTTTAACCCGGCGAATATCAAGGCGAACTTTATCGCCGATTCCAACGCGTCGGTCAACAGCACCGGAAGGCAGTTCTTGTCCTTCATGGCGACGGCCGGCGTTCCTTACACGATCGTCGTGTGGAATGCATTTACCGACGTTGAAAACCAGCCGTATCTTTTCGAACTGTCCGATTCGCTCGCACGTCCGGGCGATTTTGACGGCGACGGATACACCGACACGGCCGTTTTCAGGCCGTCGACCGGCGACTGGTATGTGCTTAAGAGCAGCACCAGCACGACGGTGGTCTATCAGTTTGGCGTCAATGGCGACATCCCGATCGATGCCGATTATGACGGCGACGGCGTGACGGATCTTGCGATCTTTCGTCCGTCGGCCGGCCAGTGGTGGTTCAAACGCAGCAGCAACGGCGTTGTTTACGGCTGCATCTTCGGGGCGAGCGGCGACAAGCCGACACCCGGCGACTATGACAAGGACGGCATCGCGGACATCGCGTTCTTCCGTCCGGGCAATTCCAATTGGTACGTCCTGCGGAGCAGTGACAACTTTGCGACGTACTACGGCTATCCGTACGGTGCGGCCGGCGATATTCCGGTTGCGTCAGAGCGGAAATGACGGACCCCGCGGCACCGAGCCCGCGTGATCCGAGATCTGCGTAAGCAATGCGAAAGCCCCGACGATCATCGACCGGCGGGGCTTGATTGCGCGCCGAATGGCAGCACTGGTGACTTTCCGAATGTAGGCATTCGGCACCGGCAGGTCGCCGTTTGCTGCCTTACGGGTCATTCGAGCGGTTCGGCGGTGAAATCGACGTTCGTCAGTTCGTCGGCGGCGATGACGAGGATCGTCGGGTTGGCGAACGTGAACCGTTTTGAGGCGATGCTGATCACGCAGGTTTCGCCGGCGTTCACGTCGTCGAAACGGTAATAGCCGAATGAACCTGTGCGTATCACCCGCCGCGTACCGTCCGCCGCGGTCAGCGTCAGTACCGCGTTCTTTATCCCGCGTCCGTCGGCGGTCGAGACTCGTCCGCCGATCGAAACCTCGGCGGCGGTCGGTGCGAGACTGGTCGCCAGCGTGAATGGTGAGAGCGAATCGACCACGCCGCAGACCGCTCGGGTGCCATCGACGTTTGTCACGTGGTCGGTCGTTCGGTCGACGAATACACCGTTTTCGCCGTGGAGCAGACGGAGCAGAAGAAATTCCGGCTCGGTCGTCGGTTCGGGAACCGCAAAACAGACCGTGATCGGCGGAGTGTATGTGCCTGTGGTCGTGATCTCGTACGCCGGACACGTCGGGCAGAGTGCGTAGCCGTTTGGCAGATCGCCTTGGTCAAGTGCGAGCTGAACAAATGACGTTACACCTTCCGCGGTCACGCCCGAGAATGTGACCGCCGCGTTCGGGGCCTCGATCGTGACATCCGTTCCCGCCGGCATTGCAACATCGAACGACGGATCGCAAATATCGCCGACATTATCGCCGTCACCGTCCGCCTGGTCCGGATTGACGTCGAACGAACAATTGTCCGTCTTATCTACAATGCCGTCGTTGTCGTCGTCGCTATCACACGTATCGCCTATACCATCGGCATCGTTGTCAGCCTGATCGGCATTATCATTGAGCGGGCAATTGTCCACGCTGTCGAGCACACCGTCATTGTCGTCGTCCGGGTCGCATGCATCGCCGATCTCGTCGCCATCGTTGTCCGCCTGATCGGGATTCGGCGTCAGGTTACAGTTGTCCGGGCCGTCGAGTATGCCGTCATTGTCATCATCGGGGTCGCAAACGTCGCCTAGCAGGTCGCCGTCGTTGTTTGCCTGATCTGCATTCGCTGTCAATGGACAGTTATCGACTAGGTCATCTATTCCGTCATTATCATCGTCCGTATCACAGGCATCGCCGATATTATCGTGGTCGGCGTCTGCCTGGTTCGGATTTGAGATCGTCGAACAGTTGTCGCACGGGTCACCGACGCCGTCGCCGTCGGTATCTAAATTTCCGGGATTCGCCAAAATGCAGTTGTCGCAAACATCGCCAGAGCCGTCACCGTCGGAGTCGGTTTGCGGCGCAAATGACGGGCCGTCGTGAGTCGAACCGGTTCCAGGGATCTGCCGAAGACCTGTTCCGTCTGTATTTATCGTGTAGAGTCCTCCGATCGTCGCGTTTCGAAAGATTATCTGTCTTCCATCCAGGCTGAACGCCGGTTCGGTTTCATTTTCCGGCGTATTGGTCACCCGCGTCTGACCGCTGCCATCGGGATTCATGACATAGATCTCGAAATTGCCGTCGCGTTCGGACGTAAACACGATCTTGCTCCCGTCGCGGCTATATGACGGGTCGTGTTCGGGACTGTTCGACGTGGTCAGCCTGGTGTCGCCGGTACCGTCCGAGTTTATCGCGTAAATGTCCCAACTCGAATTGCCGATGCTGCCGCGTTGGCTTTCGTATACGATACGCGTTCCGTCGTTATTAAATGCCGGTTCTCTGGCAAATATTGCGGTCGAATTCGTAAGAAACGTCAACTGGGTTTGATTGGCCCCGTTGGCATCCATAACAAAGAGATTGTTCGTGCCGGTTCGGCGTGAGTAAAAGGCGATCTTTTGTCCGTCAGGGCTGAAAACAGGAGATCGATTATCACCGGCCACATTTGTCAGACGTGTCGTTCCGGTGCCGTCTGCATTGACACGGTAGATCTCGAACCGGCTATTGGAGCGGTTGGACGCAAAGACGACCTTGCTGCCGGTCGGATCGATACTCGGACTCAGGTCGTTCTGGTTGCTGACAGTGAGCCGGGTCAGACCCGTCCCATCTTCGTACATCGTATAGATCTCAGGATTTGCAAAGATCAGCGCCGCCGAAAACAACAGCCGCGGCCGGTTCGATGCCACAGGACAATTATCATCACCATCGGGAACACCATCATTATCATCGTCTGCGTCGCAGGCGTTTCCCTGGCCGTCGCCGTCTGAATCGAGCTGATCGGTATTTGCGCTGACCGGGCAGTTGTCTACCTGATCGTCAACGCAATCGTGGTCGGCGTCGGCGCGCCAGCCGGTCGCTCCCTGAAATGCGTTCGTGGCGATCTCGACCGGTTCCCCTGAACCGTCGGCGTTAATATACTGCATCCTGCCCTCGGGACCCTGAATGTTGAACACGATCTTTTGGCCGTCAGACGAAAAGAACGGGGCGGGACCGGCCTGGTCGTATCTTGTTTGACCGCTGCCGTCCGCATTCATCACACATATCATGAATGAATCGGTGCAGGTATAAACGATCTTTGAACCATCGGGGCTGTATTTTGGTTCGCGATTGTTGTCGAGTGCCGTCGCTGTGGTCAGGTGGGTCAGGTTCGTTCCATCCTGGTTGATTCGCCATATATCAAATACGTCCCCGGCCGAATTCTCGGCCGCAGCGTCCCAAAATGTAATGTACGAACCGTCCGGGCTGAAAACGGGTTCACGAGCTCTCCTGTTTCCTTCTGTTAAAGCGACGGCATTCGAACCATCCACGTTCATCACCCAGATCTGGGATCCGCTTTGGGCGTCCGGATCCGAAGTAAAAACGATACGCGTACCATCGGGGCTGAATGACGGATTTCCGTCACCCGTCGAACCCGGGTGCAGCATCGTCAAACCAGTACCGTCTTGATCCATCACGAAAATCTTTGTATGATCGCCGACCCAGCCGGCGAACGCGATCTTGCGTCCGTCGAAACTTACCGCCGCCGAAATGAAATCGCCCTCATTTGTCAGCTGGACTTGATTCGTGCCGTCAAAGTTCATTTTCCAGATATCGCTGTCACGCGCGAACACGATCTCGTTTGTGATCGCTGGCAGGCAGTCATTACCAACTCCGCCATTGCTCCCCAGGGGGGCATTGGACTCGCCGAAAACTGCTGTGGCCGGAAAGTAAAGTGCCAAAAAAGCCGAAAAGAAGAAAGCGCCGGCTATTAGGCCGAGTTTGATAGTGTTTCCCATGATATTGCTCCGTCGTGCATGCCAGATCCGGCAGGCACCCTGACGATGCCTGCCGTTGATCGGCCCTTATTTCTTAACGATCGAATTGTGATCCGCGATGACCTGCCAGCGGAGGTCTTTCCAGACCCAGGTGGTCGTGAAGCGGCCGCTTTCCTCAAATGGTTTTCCTTTGTTGGTGCCGGTCACGTGGTACCGGCCGGTCTCGACGGCTGTGGTATTACTGGTGATCCGGACCTTTTTATCTGACGCCTCGGCGGCGGTGACGACAATGTTGCCGGGAGCAAAATGCTTGATCTCGTCGGCACGCGAAACTACCTCGCCGTCAGATGACGTATAGATATAATCGGCGTGCAAGAGGCGTTCATAGATGGACTTGTCCCGGCTCTTCATCGCTGAATCGAGCAAGTTGCTGGCATTGAGGATCTGCTGCTCCATCAGTTTGCGGTCGTGCTGAGCCTCGGTCATAGCTTCATTGACGATCAGCCATTTGCCGTTTCGCTTTTCGAGATATGCCGCGTACGAGCCGGTGTCGGTGTGCGGCTCGGAGCCCGGCTCGAGCGACTGCCGGACGGTTGTCCAACGTGCCAAATACGACGCGGCATTGCCGTTGACGCGTATCTTGACGTTGTCAAATGTCTCGGAGATCGGCTTTGACTTTGGGTTTGCGATCACTTCTTTCATTTCCTTGATGATCTCAGCCCGGGTTGCAGCCGATCCGTCGGGATATGTTCCGACAAAATCATCGGCCATCGCGGCTTCGAATGGTGCGGCCTGTCGGGCCAAAGACGCCTTGGTCAGGCCGTCCATCAACGCCGCGATCGCGGCTTCGTCCGATGACTGAGCAAAGCTGATGCCGGCGGCCAGCGAGATCGTTAAGACAAACAAGATCAGTTTTTTCATAGTTCTCCTTTTATTGGCGATCCTCTCGGTCGACGCCTGACCGTTATTCTTCGTCGGTGTTCGCCGCCGCGAGTTCCAATGTTGGTGTGATCCCATCGAGCAGTATTGTTTCAGCATCTAGTTCCGCGGCCGTGAGCTCCGCCCTGCAGATGTCGCAGTAATGTTTCTGCGTGTTTCGGCGGGTGCGGATCGTCGTCACGCTGATGCGTTCGACCGTGATCCTGGTTCCGTTTGTTTCGTGTTTATGCATATCGCTCGAAACGAATTTCATTGTTCTCAGGCCGTTTCCTCTGCTATCATTCGAAAATCGGAATAGCCGGCCTTGTTGCGATGAACAGGTGCGAGTTTGCGGCCTGAAGTCTCCTAAAGTCCTTAAATTTCGGCCTAAAAGTTCTGAAAAATTCCTAATGGCGTATGAGCGTTGTGGAAACGAGAGAATATCGGTTTGGCGAATTCGAACTTGATCCGGCTCGCCGCCGTCTCTCGCGAAACGGTGAGGAACTGTCGCTCAATCCTAAAGCTTTTGACATGCTGGTCGAGCTGATCCGTTCGAGCGGAACGGTCGTCAGCAAGGATGAACTGCTCGAGCGGGTATGGCCCGACCAGATCGTCGAGGAAAACAACCTTTCGGTCCACGTATCTGCCCTCAGAAAATTGCTCGGCGAGGGAAACGGTGTGAAATACATCGCGACCGTACCCGGCAAAGGGTATGCGTTCGTTGCACCGCTCGATCCGCCGGTCGATGGCGACATTATTATCGAGCAGCGAACGATCGAACGCGTCACGGTCGAAGACGTACGGCCGCCGTCACAACTCCCGCCGGCACGGCGCAGATCTCTGTGGGCGGCCGCTGCCGCGGTGATATTGCTGGCTGCGCTTGGCGGATGGCTCATTTGGGGCCGCCTGGCCGCAAAGGCGCCGAATATCGATTCGATCGCGGTGATGCCGTTCGTTTACGAGGGAGGCAACGCCGACGCCGAATTTCTTTCTGACGGTATGACCGAATCGCTGATAAACAGCCTTTCGCGGCTGCCGAATCTTACTGTCAAAGCCCGCAACTCGGTATTCAAATATAAGGGAAGTGAGATCGATGCTAATAAGGTCGCCGGCGAGCTGTCCGTTCAGGCATTGCTTCTCGGGCGGATCGTGGAACGCGGTGACGGTATCTCGCTTAGCCTTGAGCTGATCGACGCCAGGACCAATAATCATCTGTGGGGCGCAACTTACCGGCGAAAGACCGCCGAGCTCGCCGGCCTCCAAAACGAAATAGCCCGCGACGTTTCAGACAAACTGCAAAGCAAATTGAGCGGGCACGGCACGCTCGCAAAAGGCCAGACCGATAATTCTGAGGCGATGGCCCTTTATCAAAAAGGCCGCTTTTTTTGGAACAAGCGGCGTCAGGCAGATCATCTCAAGGCGATCGAGTATTTCAACCAGGCACTACAGCTGGACCCGAACTTTGCTCTCGCTTACGCCGGACTGGGCGATGTTTACACCGTCGATAGTTTCAGGGCAGCGAATCAGACAGAAAGGGACGAGACGGGCCGACGTTACGCGCTAAAGGCGCTTGAGATCGAACCGGAACTTGCCGAGGGATATACCATCCTCGCAAAACTGGACTGGAACCGCCGCGACCCGGTCAATGCCGAAAAGAACTTCAAACGGGCGATCGAACTGAATCCTAACTATGCGTCCGGCCGCCAATGGCACGGCGAATTTCTCTCTCAGCACGGTCACCACGAAGCGGCTCGGGCCGAGTTGAACCGTGCGATGGAGCTCGACCCGCTATCGCTCGTAATGATGTCTGATTCTGCATTTGCGTACCTCCAGGCTCGCGATTACGACGCCGCTGTCGCTCAGGCAAAGCGGGCTCTCGAACTCGATCCGACGTGGGGTTTTGCTTACGGGGCGTTGGGGGCTGCCTACGAGGCACGCGGCGACTTCGACGCCGCACTCGACACCTATTTAGCGGCTACCGAGAAAATAGTCCCGGCCGACCTCAAAAACGTGCAAAAAGAGGTCGAATTGATACGCAAGAAGCTAAGGTCCGAGGGGGCAAAGGGCTATTGGCAGGCAACGCTTGAGGTCTCTCGCCGCAATCCTGACAACGAACGAACACATATCTCGACGGCGGTCTTCCTTACCCAATTGGGCGACCATCAGGCGGCGATCGACGAATTGGAAAAGGCGGTCGCAAAGGACGAAAGCGGCTACGGGACAATGAAGGTCGAGCCAATGCTCGACCCTCTCAAAAATGAGCCTCGTTATCAGGCCCTGCTCGCACGCATCGGACTGCTGACCGACTTCTAACGCACGTAGGCGTTCGGCAGCGGCACGTCGCCGGGCAGGCCGAATTGCTGTATCAGCGTGCCGCCGCCCGAGCGGTTGACGAACCAGGTCGAGCCCGTCGGCCGATAGACGCCGGCGTCCGTACGGCCGTCGCCGTCATAGTCGCCGGGCACCGGCAGGTCGCCCGCCGTGCCGAAGGGGAACGCGAAATAGCTGTTGTTCAGGCTGCGGAGGACGAACCATTCGCCGGTCGAGGGCCGCCAGACGGCGATGTCGGCCCGGCCGTCGCCGGTATAGTCGGCCGGCACGGCCCGATCGCTGCCGAGGCCGAACTGTGCGACCGTGACCTCGGCCGAACGGCTGTTCAGCACCCACCATTGACCGCCGCCCGGAGCCGATCCGCGATAGATGGCGAGGTCGGCCCGCCCGTCGCCGTCGTAATCCGCCGGGACCGGAATGTCCGACGAAAGGCCCCATTGCTGCACTCTCGCCTGCGAGTTCGAGCTTTGCAGGATCAGGTATCTTGCGGGTTCGCTGATCAGGTCGGTCAGCCGCCACACGGCGAGGTCGGCCCGGCCGTCACCGTCATAGTCGGCCGGTACCGGCGTGTCAAACAGTATCGCCTGCTCGATGTTCGACGCTCCCCACTGAACGGCGTGCACCGTACTGCTCGAGCTGTTCAGGATGTACCAGGTGCTGTTCTCGCCCTTGCGAAACACCGCGAGGTCCGTCTTGCCGTCGTTGTCATAGTCCGCCGGCACGAGTTTGTCGGTCGCGAGGCCCCAGTTGGCCGCCGTAAATCCCTGCGTGCTCTGCTGCAGGTACCAGTTGCCGTTCGACGGGCGAAAGACCGAGATGTCGGTCCGGCCGTCACCGTCAAAATCGTTCGGCGACCGTAGTGTGCCCGGAGCGTTGTCGAAAGCCTCAGTGACCACGGCCGGGCTGATCGCCTGGACCGAGGCACTGTATCCCATACCGCGCCGCCTGAATCCTTCGCGGATCAGCGGCACGTCCGACCACTCGAGAAATGTAGCCGCGACAATTATCGAGTCCCGCGCCTGTATAAAGGTCGGATTGAGCGGCGACAGCTTCATCGCGTCGGTCACGTACTGCAAACTTCGGCGGTTGCCCTCGGCCGCACCGTGCACGTCGATCAGGCGCCCGCGCATTTCCCAGAGGGCCGACGACCAGATCTCGCCGGCATTATGTACCTGATCACAGGCGGCCGCACCGAGCGGGCCGCGAGGGAACGCGGCGTCAAATACCGCACAGCTGCCGGCGTTCAGGTGACGAAACGTGAGCGGATCGTACGGCAGGCCGTTCTGCCCGACGCAGCCGATGCGTGACAGGGGAAATCGCCGCAGGCCGTAATAGCTGTTGGCGTAGCTCGCCGCGATGTTAAAGCTGATATAGCCGCCGACGGCATGTATGCCGCACGGGTCGTCCGAGGGTTCCGAGAGCAGTGCCGCGGCGTAAAAGTCCGACCAGCCTTCGCCTAGTCCGCGCGCCATATTGGTGCTCAAACCCGCCGTGTTGCCGTGCAGGCGGTTTGAGGTCCCGTGGGTCAGCTCATGTATGACAACGGTGCTGTCGAGCGTCCCGTCGCGTCCGGGTGTCGACAGCGTCCAGCGAAAATTCTGCATCACGCCGCGGCCGCCGTCCGCCGGCGTCGCAAAATTGGCGCCGTTGGTCCCCGTGCCGTCCTGCACCTCAAACGAGATGCGGTCGCCCTCGGTGCCGCCGCGGCCAAAATTGAAGTGCTGAAAATTACCCGCTTGCTCGTTAAACCCGAGCTTATACATCTCGTCATGCCACCGGTTGAGCAGGTAAAAGCCGTGTGTCGTGATGCCCTGCTGAAACGGCGTCGGCGGATAGGTCTGCGGATTTGGCGGCGTCGGGTCGTCACCAGGCGGCGGGATGCCGGGAGCCGGATTATACGCGTAACTAAAGACACGAAACGGGTTACCGGCCGCGTGGCCCTGCGGGTCGACGCCCTGCGTGCCGTCGCGATCGATGCCGGCCTCGCCATTGTTGCCGTCGGTGATGTTCGGGTTGGCGGGCGTCCGCACCGGCAGGCCGGTGTCGGGGATCCAGCCGATATTGTTAAACGCGAGCGGCCCTTCGTTGCCGATCAGCGTAAAGACCGTTCGCGGCACCGCGGCCGGCTGCGGACAGTTCGCGGCGTCGGGGCAGCCGGGCGTGTACGGCGCCGGACTGTCGGCCGTCTTAAGCGGGCTCGCGGCGTTGCCGTAAACGTCGTATGTGGCGGTCGCCGTTTGATCTTCGCTGAGGTCCTTTCGCCACAGCAGCGCGCCGTTCTGTGCGTCGACCACGACGTAATACGGGTCGCCGCCGGCCCGCAGCATCACCCGCCACGCGGGCACGGCCACGCCCGGTTCGACCGCAAAATACATCCGCACTGCCGATGGGCGCTCGGACGCGGGTTCCTGCCCGTCAAGGGGCCGGCCATTGAGCCCAAGGTGGCCGGCCGCCGCTCGAATAGCGTTCGCCGCATCGCCAAGATCCGCCGACAGACTGATGTCGTCCAGCCCCGGAGCGATGTTATTGATCACCCGAACGATGCGCCCGTCCGCGGTGAAACCAGCCGCCGCCTCGCCGCCGAAAACAGGCACGCCGCCGAACTCCTGCACCAGCCGGACAAACGACAGCCCGCCGCCCGGGTTTGTATAGTCGGCGATCACCCGCAGGCCGTCGGCCGTCCCGCGGAGGCCGAAAAGACCGCGATTGTCGTTGATAAAGCTCCGCAGCGTCTCGGCACGCGGCCGTTTCGACGGCGGTGTCAGGGCCGTGGCCTCGCGCGACCAGACGTCCGTCCCGATGACCTCCGGCATGTCCACGTAGGGGTGACGCTCGATGCGAAGATCAGCGACACGCCGGCGAAGCGCGGCCTCGCCCGCCGTCGCCCGTTCGCGCAGTCTTGCCGCGTCCGAAGCGTTTCGTCCGGAGCGTTGACGGGCCGTTTCGCGGTAAACGTCAGCCGTTTGCCCGTGATCCGCACGAATGTCGTAATTTGGGATGCGAGCACCGTCGGTAGTCAGGCCGCCCGCCGCCGAAAGCACGTCAGATCCGCCGTTCGCCGCCAGAAATACCGCCGACAGCACGGCGACGGCCACCAGCATCAACCCTCGTTTGCCAACATTTCGCCGTCGTCCCATCTGCCTGCCTCCCCGGTCATTTCAGCACTTCCGGTGCCGTTTCGCCTATCTGACAAAGGCGTTTGGCAGCGGAATGTCGCCGGCCGAGCCAAACTGCTGGATTAGCGTGCCGGCGGTCGAGCGGTTGACGTACCATGTCGTGTTTGACGAGCGGAAAACGCCGGCGTCCGTCTTGCCGTCGCCGTCGTAATCGCCGGGTACGGGCGTGTCCGTCGTGATGCCGAAGGGGAACGCGTAGAACGACGTGTCCTCGCTCCTGAGCACGTACCATTCGCCGGTCGAGGGCCGCCAGAACGCCGCGTCCGTCTTGCCGTCGCCGGTATAATCGCCCGCGACCGCCTTGTCCGACGAAGTCCCGAATTGATACGCGACCGTGCCAGCCGTGCTCCGCAGCAACCACCATTGCCCGAGGCTCGGGCGATAGATCGCGATGTCCGATGTGCCGTCGCCGTCATAGTCGGCCGGCACCGGCGCGTCGCCCGCCTGTCCGAATTGCTGTATCGTTGTGCCGCCCGTCGATTTTGAGATGAACCACGTCGCCGTCGCGGGCCTGAAAACGGCGACGTCCGCCTTGCCGTCCGCGTCAAAATCCGACGGGACCGGCACATCGCCGCTCGCGCCGAAGGGCACCGCAAAATACGTCAGATCCTCGCTCCGCAGCACGTACCAAAAGCCGGTCGAGGGCCGCCAAAACGCGATGTCGGCCTTACGGTCGCCGGTGTAATCGGCGGCGACGATCTTGTCCGACGCGGCGCCGAACTGCGTCGCGAACGAACCGCCGTTGCTGCTCTTGAGGTACCACCACTCGGCGCCGTTCGGCCCGGCGGGGCGGTAAATGCCGATGTCGGTCTTGGCGTCGCCGTCAAAATCGAAGAGGTTAGGCCGCGGAGCCAGCATCGTCACGCTCGCCGTGTAGAGCTGGTCGCCGTCGGGGCCGGTGCCCTGATTGGCCTGATTTCCGGCCGCGTACAGCGAGATCGGGCCGACGCTCGCGGCCGGTGCGTTCCAGCTTATCGTCCATTCGGCACCGCCCGTCTGACCGGCAAATGTCCCGGCCGACGTGTGCTGAACGTACGATCGCCCGTTGTCCAAAACGACCTGCGTATTGGTCGAGGTGTTGATAAACTCGCCGGCCCCCGTTTGTCCGGCCAGCACCGTCATCTGAAATCCCCAGCGTTTACGCGTCGTGTCGGCGTTGACGTGCCTGACACGCAGTTGGTAGTTCTGTCCCGGCGAATACGTGACCGGTGCGTCAAGTATCGCAAACTGGCCGTTGTTGCTCGGCCCGAGGTGGCACGCCGCACAGTTATTCTCGTCCGGAGCACCCGAAAATCCCGGCGGCGGCCCGCCCGACGAAGCCTCGGCACCCTCGATAAACTCACGCTGGACCAGAAACGCCGCTGCCAAAAACGCCGCAAATACACACAAAACCGCTATTTTAAGATGCCTCATCAAAATTACCCCTGATCATCGGCCGTACGCACTAAATACCCGATTGTACCACTATACGCCTGCCCAAAAGAACAGTTTTCTGACCGCCCGCGGCTGCCGGCCCGCCGCGTAAATTTTTACCTTCGAAGGCGATTTATGTATTTGTAACATTCGATCTATCATTAAGATCGATGCGGATCCTCATCGTTAAGCTCAGCGCCATCGGCGACATCGTGCACGCTCTGCCGGCGGTCGCGGCGATACGGGCCAATTTGCCCGAGGCCGAGATATCGTGGGTCGTCGAACAGCGTTCGGCCGAGATCGTGCGGGGCAGTTCGGCGGTCGATCATCTGATCGAGATCGACACACGCTCGATGCGTGGCGGCAAGGTGATCGACGAGATCTTGCTCGATATGACCCGCCAGGCCGCGCTCGTCCGCCAGCGAAAGTACGATATCGCCATCGATATGCAGGGCCTGATCAAATCGGCCGTGATCGCCAAGATCTCGGGCGCCAAGCGCCGTTGGGGCTTTTCGCGTGCGGCCCTGCGAGAGCCGGCCGGGCGATTTCTGCTGACCGACACGGTCAAAACGCCCGAACGCTGTCACGTCATCCGCAAAAATCTGCACCTCGCCGCCGGTGCCCTCGGGTTCGGGTTTGACGACACGCGGCTCGAGTTTCCGATCGCCGTCGCCGACGAACACCGGGCCGAGGCCGACGCCGTTCTCACCCAAATGGGTGAGAGATTTGCGATCCTCAATCCCGGCGGCGGATGGGTCACCAAGCTCTGGCACGCCGAAAAGTTTGGCGAGCTGGCCGACCGCATCTATGACGAAACGGGTATGACGTCGCTGGTCGCGACCGGCCCGGCCGAGTCCGAGCTGGCGGCACGCGTCGCCGCGGCCTCACGCAGCGGCCGCGTAGTTTTGGCCGAGCCGAGCCTCAAGGGCTTTTACGAACTAGCCCGCCGCTCGGCCGTCTATATCGGCGGCGACACGGGCCCGACGCACATCGCCGTCGCGGCCGGTGCCCCGACGGTCGGCATCTTCGGCCCGACGGAATGGTGGCGAAACGGCAGCCTCACGCCGGGCGACATCGGCGTCGGCCGCGAGGATATCGGCTGCCGCGTCGATTGCCATCGCCGGACGTGCGGCAAATGGATCTGTATGGACATCAGCGTCGAGACGGTCATGGACGCCGTCCGGACACGGCTCGCGACGTGACCGACCATCTCCGATAATGGCAGGTTTTAACAAAAGATGGCTGCAGCGAATACGCGTCCCGGCGGCGATTCCGTTTGCCGTGCTCCTGCTCGTTTTCGCCGCTCCGACGCGGACGAGCGTCGCCGTCGGCACCGTTCTCGCGATCGCCGGAATGGCGGTCCGCACGTGGGCGATGGGCCATTTGCGCAAGGCGTCGGCACTCTCGACCTCGGGGCCGTACGCCCGCGTTCGCAACCCGCTCTATCTCGGCAGCTTTATTCTCGGTGCCGGGTTTGTCGCGGCGGCAAACGTCTGGTGGCTCGGCGTCATCTTTATCATACTGATGGCAGGCATCTATCTGCCCGTCGCGTTTGTCGAGGAGGCCGACCTCAAACAACTGTTCGGCACCGAGTTTGAAAATTACCGGGCGAATGTGCCCGCCTTTATCCCGCGGCTGTCGGCATGGGAAAATTCGGGCGGAAAATTCGATTTTCAGCTATACTTGAAAAGTCGTGAGTACAAGGCGTGCATCGGTGCGGCAGCCGCTCTACTGTTTCTGGCATCAAAGGTTTACTGGGGTTTTTAGGATCACAATGAGCGTCAATTTTCGCAGAACTCTCGCTATCGCCATACTCGCTCTGACCGCCGCGGCGGCCGCCTTGGCACAGGCTCCGGCACAGGCCTCGCCGTTCAAGTTCATCGACGGCGAGATCTTTGAGTACGAGGGCAAACTCAGCAAGATCATCCAGGGCATCTCGGTCGCCGACCTCAGGTTCGAGGTCCGCCGCGTGCCCGATACCGATAATTTCGTCATCAAGACCGAGGCCGTTTCTAAGGGCACGCTGCTCCGCCTGTTCCGGTTCAGCTTTTTGCAGCAGTACGAGTCGATCGTCGACGCCCGGCTGATGCGCATCCTCAAAACGACCAAGCACGACGTCCAAAAGGACCGCGTCCGCGACGGCGTCGCCGAGTTTAACTACGAGGAGGGCCGCGTCCGCTATGTCGAGACCGACCCCAAGGACCCCAATCGCCCGCCCCGCCGCATCGCGTCGAGCGTCGATGTCGAGGCCGCTCATGACGTGGTTTCGGGCGTTTACGCCCTCCGCGCGCTGCCGCTCGTCGTCGGGTCGCAGTTCGAGATGACCATCAGCGATTCGGGCCTCATCTACGAGGTCCCGGTCCGCGTCACCGGCCGCGAAATGCAAAAGACCGTCCTCGGCAAGGTGATGTGCATCCGCATCGAACCGCTGCTCTTCGGCAAGGGCCGCCTGATCGAGCAAAAGGGCCGCATGATCATCTGGATGACCGACGACGAACGCCGCATACCCATCCGCGGCCGCATCGATTCGGTCTACGGCAAGATCGATGTCCGGCTCAAGTCGCTGACCTCGCCGAAACCTTAATTCATTATCAAATCTCGCAAAAGGCTTGTATCTTCGGCCGAAAGACCGCATACTTTATGATTGCGGTTTTTTATTATGGAGAGTACTGTTTCGACAAAAAAGAGAGCTGCCCGCAAGCCGGCGGCCAAGAAAGATCAAGTGACTGACGTGGCCGCGGCCGAGCCCTTTGCGGCACCGGCTGAGGCGGCCGTGCCCGCCGCACCTGCGGCAAAGGCCAAAAAGCCCGCGGTGAAAAAGTCCGCCGCCAAAACGGCGAAAGCCGTTAAGGCCGAAAAGGCCGTGCCCGCCGCTGCCGAGGCTAAACCATTGAAAATAAAGGCCAGAACGATCGACGCCGATCCGTTTGCCGAGCTTGCCGAGGCCGTTTCGCCGGCCGGGCCCGTGACGGCAAAACCGGTTAAGAAAGCTGCGAAGGCCCCTGTCAAAGCCGTCGCCAAAGCCGCCGCCAAGACGGCTGTTAAGGCCGCCAAAAAGCCGGTCAAAAAGGCTGTCAAGGCCGTTAAAAAGGCCGCCGCGGTGCCGACGCTCGACGTCACGCACGAGCTTGCCGCCGGCGAGCCCGCGGTCGAGGTTTCGCCGGTATTTAAGGCCCTGGCCGAGGTCGCTCTGCCCGAACTCAAGCGTGAGAACCGTGCCCGTCTGCAGATGCAGACGCCGACGCGGCTCTATTTCTACTGGTCGCTCCGCGACGATCCGTGGTCGCGGCTCCGGGCCGTTTTCGGCAGCGATCTGGGCAGCTATTCGCTCGTCGTCAAGCTCATCGACAATCATCACGGCCGCGAAGAGATGAGCCTCTGCGACGCTGAGGGCAACTGGTGGTTCAACGTCGAGCCCAACGGTTCGTACACGGCCGAGCTCGGTTTTTACGCACCGAACCGCCCGTATTTCCGCATTTTGTACTCAAACACGGTCGAAACGCCGCGCCGCAGCCCGAGCCCGCGTGCCGCGACCGAATCGACCTGGACCGTGTCGTCGGCCAAGTTCGCCGAGGTGCTCGATGTTGCCGGATTTTCGCGTGACGCCTTTGACGTCGCGGTCGCGGGCGACAATTTTGCCGCGTCCGAGGATGCGACGCACAACGCCCTGGCCGATTATATCGGCAGCCGCGGCCACGACCTGAGCGGCATCTCGGGCGACGACATTCGCTATGCCCTTTTGGCTCTCGCCGGCGGAGCGGCACTCGAGGAACTGCGGTTCAAGATCAGCCCGGCACTGTTCGCTATTCTGCAGGCAAACGCCGGCAACGCGGGTACCGCCGAGAGCGGCAGGGCCCGTGCGATGAGCGCCCTGACCGGCCATTTCGACATCGACGAGAGCGAGTTTTACGAAGAGGACTTTGGCCCCGCCGTTTTTGGCGCGAGCCTCGTCAATTTTCCAAAGACGCTCAAGACCCGGACCGTTTCGCCGAAATACGCACCGCGCTATAATCCGGTGAGTTCGCACAGCATTCGTTAGCAGTTCGTTGTTCGTTGTTTGTGGTTCGTTGTTATAATCACTTGGCAACGAACAACAAACAACGAA